>NZ_JBSFNE010000011.1:0-428360 GCF_053586935.1 Nonomuraea sp. NPDC003727 | reverse complement strand
TAAGCTTCTCTGCGCCGATGGTACTGCACTCGAAGGGGTGTGGGAGAGTAGGTCGCCGCCGCGCAATCTTTACAGTAAGGGCCATCCCGGTTGGGATGGCCCTTTCTGCTTTTCCGGCGGTGTTGTGGCCGGGGCTTGCTGGGTGTGCTCGGTCTTCGACATGGTGCCGATGCCCCGTTGGCGGTGGCAGGGTGCCGGGGCCCGGTTGACAGGACGGGCCTCCGGCGACGGTAATGAGCGACGGCCCGCACCACTGCTGGACAGACGCCTTGTTCCCAACCGCTGGAACTAACGTCGTTTCCTACCGGCTTCCCGCGCGCACCACGGTCGGGAGGTTTCACGTCAGCTTCACGTCGTCGAGGGCATACATTCAGGCCCTTGGCCGGAGGATGACGCCCCGGTCCAGGTGCTGCCTGCCGTACTTCTGATGAGGGCGGCGTGTCACCGCCGGGACTCGCGGGACCTCGGCCAGCTCGGGTACTCGGGATTGTTGCGCAACAAGCCGCTGAGCCTCGCCACCGGCCGGCGGTGGTCGGACGAGCAGGCCCGTCAGCCCACCTCGATCCAGGTCGCTCGCATACAGTCGCTCGGATACAGAAGACGCGGGCGAAGGTCTGCTCGGTTAGGCAGTTGCTCGCGCCGCTGTGGGCCCCTTCGACCTGGCTCGCGGCCCGCTCGTCCGCTTCACACTGACACGAACGTCAGCCACTCCCCCAGGTCTGGGCGGTAGTCGCTCTGCCACCCCGGTCTCGGCGGCCTGGCCTGTGGGCGCGGCGAGGCGGATCTCGTTGAGGTCCGCGCCGGCGCCGGTAGGTGTGAACGGTCAGGATGATCTGCTGCTGGGCGGTCATGGCATTGCAGGCTGACGGCCAGTAGAAATTGCTGGTGGATGGCCGTGGTGGGGGTGGGGGATGGCCACAGGATCGAGGTCGATCGACAGCCTCGGTGCTGCCGGACCCGGTGGCGCAGTGGGTGTTCCGGCTGACTCCGGCGGCCGGGTTGGCGATGCCGCAAAGCATCCCGGCATACCCATACATAGACGGAAATTGCATGCCGGCCGCGCGGGTTTCCACCCCTTGCCACCCTGGGCCGGGCTGGCGGTGCTCTGCGCCTACGCCGCACCTGCCCTGAGCGTGGCCGTCAAGCAGAGGGGCACTTGATCTCTTTCCGACCTATGATCATGCGCATATGAGCGATATCGCCCCACCCCCGATCGCTCGCGTAGATGTCGTGCGCGACACCCACCACGGCATCACACTCGAAGACGCAACGACGCCCTTTCCAGCGAGGGCCTCGGCCAGACGGCGGGATGTCCGCTTACAGTAGGGCAGAGGCGGGCCGCCCAGCGGCTGAGCGTCTCACCCGGCCGCAGGCGAGAGAGCCGGCGGTGCCCCTGCTGGATGCGGCAGCTCGTGCCCGGCAGGTCGAGATTGGCGTTGTTGATCGGGCTCTGGATGTGGTGACGGGATTCTGCGGTTGCGCGGAATCGGATCGACCTTGGCGGCGAGAGTTCCGGCACAGCGTGATCGCCTTTTCCGACGGTGCTTGAGGTCCGGGGACACCTGGGCTCTTGCTAGGCTGGGGAGGCCTGGCCACCCTCAACCTCGGGTGGCCTTCGTCGCGTAAGACCCGAGTGGGCGGCGATCAGCCACGGTGGACCGTCTCGGTGGAGCACGCGTCCGCTGAGTGAGCCAACGAAATGGACCAGAAGTGAACAGAGACAACGGATCGGACGACGAGGGCCGCGAGCGAGGCCGACAGAGCGAGGACGCGCCTCGCTACGGGGAGAGGCGTTCGTACGGCGAGCGCGGACAGTCGCGCGGAGAGCGTCCGTTCAGGTCCGGTGAGCGGTCGCGCGGCGGATACCAGGGGCGTGACGACCGGGACGAGCGGCCGAGGTCGTCGCGTCCGTTCCAGAACAGGGATGAGCGGGGCTATGCCTCCCGTGACGACAGGCCCCAGGGCTTCAGGGATCGTGGTGACCGGCCGCAGGGTGGCGGGTTCCGGGATCGGGGTGACCGGCCGCAGGGTGGCGGCTTCCGCGATCGTGGCGACCGGCCGCAGGGCGGTGGCTTCCGGAGTCGGGACGATCGTCCGCAGGGTGGCGGTTTCCGGAGTCGGGATGACCGTCCGCAGGGTGGCGGTTTCCGGGGTCGGGATGACCGTGGGTTCCGTGACAGAGATGATCGCGGTCCGCGTCGTGACTTCGAGCGGCGTGAGGACCGGGGTGGGTACCGCGACCGTGGTGACCGTCCGCAGGGTGGCGGGTTCCGTGACCGCGGTGACCGTCCCCAGGGTGGCGGGTTCCGGGATCGCGGTGACCGTCCCCAGGGCGGTGGGTTCCGGGATCGGGGTGACCGTCCCCAGGGCGGTGGGTTCCGGGATCGGGGTGACCGTCCGCAGGGTGGGTTCCGCGATCGTGGTGACCGGCCGCAGGGCGGTGGTTTCAGGGATCGTGGCGATCGCCCGCAGGGTGGCGGGTTCCAGGGTCGGGATGATCGTGGTCCGCGTCGTGACTTCGAGCGGCGTGAGGACCGGGGTGGGTACCGTGACCGCGGTGACCGTCCCCAGGGCGGTGGCTTCCGTGACCGCGACGAGCGCGGCTTCCGCGACCGTGGTGACCGTCCCCAGGGTGGCGGGTTCCGGGATCGCGGTGATCGCCCGCAGGGTGGCGGCTTCCGGGATCGGGATGACCGTGGGTTCCGTGACAGGGATGATCGCGGTCCGCGTCGTGACTTCGAGCGGCGTGAGGACCGGGGTGGGTACCGCGACCGCGGTGACCGTCCCCAGGGCGGCGGGTTCCGGGATCGCGGTGACCGTCCCCAGGGCGGCGGGTTCCGGGATCGCGGTGACCGGCCGCAGGGTGGCGGGTTCCGGGATCGCGGTGACCGGCCGCAGGGTGGCGGGTTCCGGGATCGGGGTGATCGCCCGCAGGGCGGCGGGTTCAGGGACCGTGGTGACCGTCCCCAAGGTGGCGGCTTCCGGGATCGCGACGAGCGCGGCTTCCGCGACCGTGGTGACCGTCCCCAGGGCGATGGTTTCCAGGGTCGGGATGACCGTGGGTTCCGTGACAGGGACGACAGGCCTCGCGGCGGCGGGTTCCGCAGGAGCGAGGACAGGCCGTTCTCCCGCGACGACCGCGGTCACGCCGACCGCGCCGGCGGCCCCGTCAGGGCGCGGTACGGCAGGCCGGACGGCGACGCGGAGGCCCCTCGCCGGGAGCCGCTTCCCGACGTTCCGCCGGACATCACCATGGACGAGCTCGACAAGGACGTCCGTGACGAGCTGCGCTCCCTCCCGCTCGACCTGGCCGAGCTGGTCGGGCGCCACCTGGTCGCCGCCGAGCGCGCGCTGGTCGAGGACGACCCCGACAGGGCGCACGAGCACACCAAGGTCGCCAGGAGGTTCGCCGCGCGTATCGGCGTCGTCCGCGAGGCCGCGGGCATCGTCGCCTACCGCGCGGGCAACTACTCCGAGGCGCTGTCGGACCTGCGTGCCGCCCGCCGGATGACCGGTTCCGACGCCTATCTGCCGATCATGGCGGACTGCGAGCGTGGGATGGGCCGTCCTGAGCGTGCGCTTGACCTCGTCCGATCGCGCGAGGCCGAGCGCCTCGACCGGGCTGGACACATCGAGCTGGCCATCGTCGAGTCCGGCGCTCGCCGTGACCTCGGCCAGCACGACGCTGCCGTCATCACGCTGCAGCGGCTGCCCGAGCTCCGCGACCCGAACCCGCGTCCGTGGTCGGCACGTCTGGCCTTCGCCTACGCCGACGCGCTGGCCGACGCGGGGCACCAGGAGGCGGCCACCGATTGGTTCGGGCGGGCCGTGGCCTTCGACGAGGACGGTGAGACGGACGCCGCCGAGCGGTACGCCGAGCTGACCGGTGCCGTGATCGAGGACATCGAGGAGGACTTCGAGGACCTCGACGAGCAGGCGGACGAGCAGACCGCCCGCGCTGGTACGGCGGGTGCCGCGGTCGTGGACGGGGGCGACCTCGAGGACGAGTTCGACGACGCTGACGACGAGCTGGAGGAGGCTCGCGGCGAGGCGGTGCTCGACGACGACGAGGACCTCGCCGAGGAGGCCGCGGAGGCGGGCCAGCCGTCCTACGTCCTCGACGACGCCGAGGGTGACCCGGAGGTCGCGTCTTCCGCCGTCGTCCTCGACTTCGAGGACGACTTGGACGCCGAGGACGAGGACGAGGACGACGAGGAGGACTCGTCCGACGTGGCGCAGTCCGGCGAGGCGGAGTCCGGCGAGGCGGAGTCCGACGAGGCCGCGTCCGGCGAGGACGAGGAGTCGGCGGACGACCTCGACGCGGCGCGCGACCTGGCCGCGGACGACCGCCTGGCCGCAGCGGACGACGAGGGCGTTCAGGGCGAGCGTGACTCCCGGGAAGCGCCGGCCGGCGAGACCGAGGAGGACATCGACGCCGAGCTGGCCTCCTCCTCGACCGGCACCACCAAGCCTGGTATCGGCCCGGCGTTCATCGAGCCCGACTTCGGCGACATTCTCGACGACCGCCAGGAGCCCGACGACAAGAAGTAAGCGCCGCCGTGCCGTACCGGAGAGCTCTTGCCGGTACGGCACGCCATGGTGTGGCTCGCGCTCAGGCCCCGCGTCACCATCGCGGGGCCGTTCGCATGTCAGGAGCCGCGCGGCTCACGCCGGCACGGCTCGGGCGTGCTCGCGCCGGTCAGGGGGAGACCTTGTCGAGCCAGTGCAGGATGCCGGCGACGTTGGACGGCGCGCCACTGAGCAGTTCGAACTGCTCGGCCGTCTCGTCGTCCCCCTTCAGCGCCGTGTAGCGCTCGCGCGTGCGGTCGCGGACCATCGCGATGGCATGGTCGAGGTCCATGCCCTGCTGGTGGGCCTGTTTGGTGAGGTCGACCCAGACCCGAAGCTCCTCGGCGGACCGCTCGAGGGTCTCCTGGACGGCGTCGACCGGGCCGTAGTGGCTGAACAGCAGCCGCTGCGGGCCCAGCGACTGGAACAGCGCGATCGAGTCGAGCGCCGTCTGGAGGTCGAAGTCCGGCGGCGGAGTGGCGGGGCGCAGGTCGCCGGTCTGCGGCAGGTAGACGCCGGCCGCGTCGCCGACGTACAGGTCGCCGGTACCGGAGTCGATCAGCCCCACGTGGTGCTTGGCGTGGCCGGGAGAGTAGTGGCTGGCGAGCGTACGGCCGTTGCCGAGGTCGATGGCGCCGGTGTCGCCGAGGGCGACGATGCGTTCGGCGGCGGTGGGCGACAGTTCGCCGAACAGCGTGTCGAGCTGGTCACCCCACACCATCCTGGCGCTCTTCATGAGCCTGGACGGGTCGGCCAGATGGCGCGCCCCCTTCTCGTGCACGACGATCTGCGCCTGGGGGAAGAACTCCGCCATGTCGCCCACTCCGCCCGCGTGGTCGAGGTGGATGTGCGTGACCACGACGGTGGCCAGGTCGTTCGGCCCGACGCCGAGCGACGCGAGGGCGTCTCGCACCACCGGAGCCGAGGTCGACGTGCCTGTCTCCACCAGGCACGGCCGGTCGCCGAGGATGAGATAGCCAGCCGTGATCCCGGCATAGCCCGCCATCCGCGTGTCGATCTCATAGACGTCGCCGCCGAGGGCGGTGATGTTGTCCACAGGCACACTCCCGAGCCGAACCGCTGTCCCCAGAACGGCATTCTGTCCGCTCCGGCCTTCCCCACATCGTAAAGAGTGGTCCCCCGACAGGCGCAGGCCCCGCATGGCCGGGCCCGAGTGAGGAGGAGGACCCCGTGGACCGCAACGAGGTGACGCTGGTGGGGCGGCTGTCCGCCGCGCCGGAAGAGCGGCCGATGCCCAGCGGCGACACCCTGACCAAGTGGCGGGTCATCGTCCGCCGCCGCCCTCGGGGACGGCGGGGCGGCCTCGTCGACACGATCCAGTGCGTGACCTTCGATCCGGAGGTGGCGAGCCTGGTGGCGGGGATGGCGCCACGGGCGGAAATGGAGGTGCGGGGAGCGCTCCGCTGCCGGATCTACGGGCCGCAGGCCGGCAAGAACTGGCGGTACGAGGTGGAGGCGCACTCGGTGGTCCCGATGTCCGCCGAGCCCGTTGCCGGTTCGGAGGAGTCGCGGGCGATGGAGGTCCCTGAGGTGCTGCTGCCGTCCGATCGCGCGGGCGCGGAACCGCGTCCGGTGGCATACCTCGCCGCCGCCGGGTGAGTCGTCGCGGGCGAAGGGGGCCCTCGCTGTGCGTCGGCCCGCCGTGTGGGTCTTCTCGCCGATGAGCAGGCACGTGCCAGTCCGGATGTCGGCTTCCTCAGTCGCGGAGAGACGGTGGCTTGGGCGGCTTGACGGTGCGGGCGTGAGTGTCGTGAGGCTCTCGGTCTCGGGGGAGTAAGCGCTGGACGATCGGCAGGGCGGGTCGTGAGGCGCGAACGGGGTCGGGTGCTCTGGCGGCACGAAAAGCGGTGAACCAGGAGGCCGTGCACACCCTTCCTGGATGCGATGAACCAGGATCGCGCTCATCGCCGCATCTGGCAGGGAAGAGACGAAGTCCGGTCCCGTCCAGGCCAGAGTCGGCATGGACGCGCAGATGCGCCAGGAACGCCCAAAGGGTGGACGAGGTGTTCGGTGTTCAGCGGTCTCTCTGCAGTCGGCACAAGCCAGGCCTTTTGGAAGCAGTGCGCGGCCGTCGGTACGTCGGCGGGGCAGGGGCACGTCAGAGAGAGGCGGCTTCGGGACATGTCCGTCCAGCCTCGAGTGACGAGCTCGAGCGAGGCCGCGCTACACGTTTCCGTGTAGCGGGCGGACTACTGTGCGTTTCGCCGTAGCGGGAGAGAAGCTCGCTCGCGTCCGTGTAGCGGGCGAAACGTTATGAGCGTCTGTGTAGGAGAGCAGACGCCATGAGTGCTCACTGTGTAACAGGGCGGAACGCTAAGACCGTCCCTTGTGTAGCAGGGCGGAACGCTGCGCGTGTCCCTCGTGGAGTGGGGGAACGCTGCGCGTGTCCCTTCTGGAGTGGGGCGGAACGCTCTGAGCGTCCGCGTAACCGGGTAGATCGCCTGGTCGATCAGACGAAGGTGCGCAGGATGAGGCCGGTGCGGGGTTTGGGGCCGAAGGAGGTGGACTTGCGGGGGACGCGTTCTCCCTCGGCGGCCACCGCCAGCACCGCTTCGACGGCCAAGGGCTTGAGGATGACGGCGGTTCCACCGGCGTCGGCGGCTTGCCGTACCGCGGCGCGGGCGTCGTGGTGGACGATGCGGACGGCCTGCTCGTCGTCCCGCATGCCCCAGACCCGCGGAAGGACGAACTCGGCCAGAACGGAGGTGTTGAGCGAGTTCCACCGTTCGGAGCGGTCGGTGGGCATGGCACGGGCGAGCTGTACAGGGTCGGGGTCGATGAGCAGATGGCTGGTCTCGCCGGTGCCGGCGAGCAGGAAGGCGGGTTCGGGGGCGGTGTCGAGAGCGGCAAGGCCTGCGTCGAGGGTGGGGAAGTCGCGGATCTGCCACGCTCCCCTGGCCTTGGTGACGGCCTCGACCAGCGGCAGGGAAGGGATGACGCGGTGGATCGCCTTCAGGTCCGGCGGGTAGGCGGTCGAGTCGACCAGCAGCGCCAGGCCGAAGTCCCACGGACCGTCGGAGTGGCGGGCGGCGTGTTCCTGGCGTTGCAGGACACGGTAGGTGGCGTAGCGGTGGTGGCCGTCGGCGATCAGCGCCTGCCGGTGGCGCAGGTCGGCGTTGATGCGGGCGATCTCCTCGGTGGCGGTGACGGCCCACAGGCGGTGCCGTACGCCGTCGCCGGTGTTGGCCTCGACGAGCGGAGGCCGGGTGGTGGCCACGGTGTCGACGAGGTGGGTGGCAGGGCCGCCGCCGTCGTAGAGCAGGAAGATCGGCTCCAGGTTGGCCTGGGTGGTACTCATCAGGGCGAGGCGGTCGGCGACCGGGCCCGGCATGACGTCCTCGTGCGGCAGGATGATGCGCTGTTCGGGAGCGGCCAGGCCGACGTCGCCGATGAGTCCGCGCTGCATGACGCCCGGACCGGACTGCTCGTAGACGTAGAGCGCGGGCTCGGCGTCACGGGCGAGGACGCCTGCGTCGAGCCAGGCGCGCAGGGTGTCCCTGGCCTGGCCGTACCGTGCGGGGGCCGCCGCGCCGTCGATCGGCTGGGCGGCCGGGCGGGAGCCCGAGGTCGGTGGGGCGGGGGTGCTGAGCGTTCCGGTCGCGGTCTCGAGCGCGTCGGAGGGACGCCTGGGGTGGTGGTTGGCGTGACCCACGGGGTGGCCGGGACCGGCGGGATGCCTCGGGTGCCGTGGGGGGCGGGGAAGGGTGAGGCGGACGACGTTGTTGGGGTGAAGGTCCAGCAGCGCCTGCACGTCCCCGTCGGAGATCAGGTCATAGGGGGGAGAGGTCACCTTCGCGGGATCGTCGACAGTGAAGCGGACACCATGGAAGGGGCGTAGCACCAGCCCATCAGGCACCGGCAGTTCAGGACTCGCCATATCGGGCATGTTCCCATAAAGGCCTGAATCACCAAGGGACTGCTCCAAGGGCGCAGCGGTGCCCGGTTCATCAGGGAATCGGTCGGATCTGTCGTCTGTCGATTGAGGAGGCCTCACACATGACCCAAGGGAAAAGCGACCCCGAAGATTCCCCATCCCCTGGTCAGGGGGCTCCCGCAGGGGATGTGTACGACTGGTACCAGCGCGGTGTCGGCCTGTTGAAGGACGGCAGTCCCGCTGCCGCGGCGGCGCTGCTGGAGCGGGCCGCCGAGGCGGAACCCGAGTCGCGCAGCATTCGAGAGGCGCTGGCGAGGGCGCAGTTCAATTCCAGGCAGTACGCGGAGGCGGCGGACACCTTCAGGTGGATCGTCGACGCGAACCCGGCCGAGGACTATGCGTATTTCGGGCTGGGGTTGTCCTTGTGGCGGACAGGAGACATGGAAGGGGCCCAGGAACCGCTGGCCATCGCGGTGGCCATGCGGCCCGACGAGCGTCATTACGTATCGGCGTTGAAGAGCGTGCGCGCCACCCTGCGCGCCAGGCGGGATGCCTGACCAGGGGTTCGCTGGGAGGCGGGCCGCTGTCTTGCGTGCCTGGCGGGAGGCGTGACCAGGCGGCTCGTCGGGAGGCGGGCCGCTGGCCTGTGCGCCTGGCGGGAGGCGTGACCAGGGGTTCGCCGGGAGGCGGGTCGCTGTCTTGTGTGCCTGGCGGGAGGCGTGACCAGCGGTTCGTCGGGAGGCAAGCGGTACGGCGGGCCTGCCTCCCTTGCTGGACGACGGGCGGCAAACGCCGGCTGGCGGGTGTCCCGGATTCCGGGGGAGTGCGGCGGGCGTCAGGGTGACGCGTCACGGGGTGCCGCGTGGTAGGTCCCCGGAGGGGCGGGGCCCACCGATGCCGGTGGGAAGGCGTGCCGGGTGGCGAGGCAGCGTAGGGAGGCGAGAAGCGTTCGCTGCGCCCGCCACGAGTGCGGCTGATCCTTCGCGGAAGAGGTCCCGGCTCCCCGCCGGACGCTGTGGGTGGGGTCAAGCGGGCGGTATGCCCGGATCGGGGGCTACAGCGAGCGGGCGCCTCAGGGGCTACAGCGAGCGGGCGGCGTTGGCCTGGATGGCGTCGCGGAGGTAGCCCGCCAGCCCCGGCGCCGCCCGGTCGATGGAGTCGGTGAAGCGCGCGTCGCTGACGTACAACTCCCCGAGCCCCTGGTGGATCTCGCTCGTGCAGTCGTAGAACCAGCGGCTGATGTGCCGGCGGTGCTCCTCGGCCAGGTCCATCGCCTCCGCGCTGGAGGCGGCGACCCCGGAGGTCATCAGCACCGCCAGCCTGCCGGAGATGTCCGCCGACTCCGCGAAGCACCTCCTCCACTCCTGCTTGCCGTAGGAGGACGTCCTGCGCTGTGACTCGGTCCACGCCGGGGACCCGCTCCAGCGGGACTCGGCCTCCTCGGCGTGCCCGTCGACGTCGAAATCGCCGAACAGTTCGGTTTTCTCCGCAGGGGTCAGGGTCATGGGAGCTCACATCCTTCGCTCATGGGTAGGTGCGGACGTGACGCTAAAGTCTCACGCGGCGTGAGAGTCAACCCGGGAGAAGAGACGCGGTGCTGATCGACGGATACGACACGTTGCTGCTGGACCTCGACGGCGTCGTCTACCTGGGCAGGCAGGCCGTCCCCGGCGCCCCGCAGGCGCTGGCGGAGGCGGCGGGGCGGGCGAGGCTGGCGTACGTGACGAACAACGCCTCGAGGACCCCTGCCGCGATCGCCGGCCATCTCAGCCATCTCGGCGTTCCTGCGACGGCGTCCGACGTGGTCACCTCCGCGCAGGCCGCCGCCAGGCTGATCGCCGAGCAGGTGGAGCCGGGCGCGCCCGTGCTGGTCGTGGGCGGCATGGGGCTGCGGATGGCGGTGAGGGACCGCGGGTTGCGCCCGGTGACCGTGGCCGCCGACAACCCCGTGGCGGTGGTGCAGGGCATCGCGCCGGACCTGTCCTACGGCCTGCTGTCGGAGGGCGCGCTGGCCGTACGGCGTGGCGCGTGGTTCGTGGCCGCCAACGGTGACGCCACGATGCCCACCGCGCACGGCGAGCTGCCGGGCAACGGCGCCATGGTGCGGGTGATCGCCACGGCGACCGGCGTCGAGCCCGTCTACGCGGGCAAACCCGCACCGCCACTGCACCGCGAGTCGATGATCCGTACCGGCGCGCGGCGTCCGCTGGTGGTGGGCGACCGGCTCGACACCGACATCGAGGGCGCGACGAACGCGGGCGTCGACAGCCTGCTCGTGCTGACGGGCGTCGCCACCCCCCGGGAGCTCCTGACGGCCGCCCCCCAGCACAGGCCGACGTACGTGGCCGAGGACCTGTCGGCGCTCCACCTGCCCTACCCGTCCGTACGGCAGGGCTGGCGGGCCTGGTGGTCGGACGGGCGGCTGCACCTCGAGGGCGACGGCGAGTGGATCGAGGGGCTCAGGACGGCCTGCGCGGCGGCGTGGGCGGCGGCGGGTGAGGGACGCCTCGACGAGGAGGCACTCAAACCCGCCCTCGACATGCTGCGAGCCTGATCGTCCGGCCGAGGACCGGAGTCCTGCTGGAGTACGCGTGATGGACGGGCGGCCACCGGTGACCACGGTGGCCGTGGCCCGGCTTGCCGTACGCGCGGAGTCCAGGGGGAGCGCACCCGCGCGGAGGGGGTCAGAGCAGGCGGCGCAGGCGCAGCAGGTCGCCGAAGCTGGCGTCGATCTTGACGCGGCCGCCCAGCAGGGCGCGCGCCAGGTCGAGCTCCCCGTCGACCAGCGCGATGAGGTCGTCGCTCCTGATGGTCAGTTTGACGTCGGCGGGCCTGCCACCGGCGGGTGGTTCGTCATGGAACGGGTCGAGACCGTCGTGGTGGATCCGGCCGTAGAACATGACGTCGAGGTCGGAGATGCGGCAGCTGAGCGTCCGCTCGACCACGTGCTTGGCCCGGGACTCCTCGTCGATCTCGTCGAACTGCTCGACGAGCTTGTCAAGCGCCGCCCTGCACTCCTCGAGGGTAGCCATGCTGGTCGTCCTCCCGTTCTCGCCGTTTCTACGGACGGTAGCGTTCCATATGGGGAGCATATGAATTCCGGCGCGCCGGAAAGCCGCTCTCACACTGCCTAACGCGCCAGGGGGTCGGCATAGTGTCGGCGGTGTCCGATACCTTCGAGAACATGAGTGAGCTGCCGGTGGAGACCGGTGACGAGCGGGTGGACGCGGTCGTGGGAGGCCTGGCCGCGACGGGAGCGTTGCCCGTGCGCGATCATGTCGCGCTGTTCGAGGAGGCGTTCTCGGCCCTGGAGCAGACGCTGGCCTCCGTGGACGACCAGTGAGCCGTCGCGTCAGGCTCGACAGCGAGCTCGTCCGGCGCGGCCTGGCCCGGTCGCGCGAGCAGGCCACCCAGCTCATCACCGACGGGCGGGTCAGCGTCGGCGGTCAGGTGGCGGCCAAGCCGGCCACGCAGGTCGACACCGCCGCGGCGATCGTCGTGGCCGAGTCGTCCGAGGGGCCCGACTACGTCTCGCGCGGCGCCCACAAGCTGCTCGGCGCCCTGGAGGCGTTCCCCAAGCTGCGCGTGGCCGGCCGTCGGGCGCTCGACGCGGGCGCCTCGACCGGCGGGTTCACCGACGTCCTGCTCCGTCACGGCGTGGGCCACGTGCTGGCCGTCGACGTCGGCTACGGCCAGCTGGCCTGGTCGCTGCGCACCGACGAGCGGGTCACGGTGATGGAGCGCGTCAACGTCCGTGACCTGACGCCCGAGCTGGTCGGCGAGGCGCCCTCGCTCATCGTGGGCGACCTGTCGTTCATCTCGCTGCGCCTGGTGCTGCCAGCGCTGGCGGCGGTGGCGGCGCCGCGGGCCGACTTCGTGATGCTGGTCAAGCCGCAGTTCGAGGTGGGCAAGGAACGGGTGGGCGCGGGCGGCGTGGTCCGCGACCCTGAGCTGCGCGCCGGGGCGGTGCGCGACGCCGCTGCCAAGGCCCTGGAGCTGGGGCTGACCGTGCGCGGTGTCACCGCGAGCCCGCTGCCGGGGCCCTCGGGCAATGTCGAGTACCTGCTGTGGCTGGGCAAGGGAGAGGGCGAGCCCGGGGTCGACGATCTGGAGACCGCGATCGAACGTGCCGTGTCGGAGGGGCCGCAATGAAGCGCACCGTGCTCGTCACCGCCCACACCGGGCGCGAGGCCGCGATCGAGAGCGCCCATTTGGTGATCGAGAGGCTGGTCGAGGCGGGTCTCTGCGTCAGGGTGCTGGAGTCGGAGGCAGAAGACATCGGCTGCCAGGGCGTCGAGGTCATGCCGTCCGACCCCAACGCCGCCAAGGACGCCGAGATGATGATCGTGCTCGGCGGCGACGGCTCGCTGCTGCGCTCGGCCGAGATCGCCAGGCCCGCGGGCACCCCGCTGTTCGGCGTCAACCTCGGCCATGTCGGGTTCCTGGCCGAGGCCGAGGTCGACGACCTGGCCGCGGCCGTCGACGCGGTGGTGCAGGGCCGCTACGACGTCGAGGAGCGCATGACGATCGACGTCACGGCCCGCCAGAACGGGCAGATCATGGCCGACACGTGGGCGCTCAACGAGGCCACGGTGGAGAAGCGCGACCGCATGCTGGAGGTCGTCGCCGAGATCGACGGCCGTCCGCTGTCGCGCTGGGGATGCGACGGGGTGATCTGCGCGACGCCGACCGGTTCGACGGCCTACGCCTTCTCGGCGGGCGGCCCGGTGGTCTGGCCCGAGGTGGAGGCGCTGCTGCTGGTGCCGATCAGCGCCCACGCCCTGTTCGCCAAACCGCTGGTGGTCTCGCCGCGCTCCACGCTGGCGGTGGAGATCCTGCCCCGCACGCCGGGCGGCGTGCTGTGGTGCGACGGGCGGCGCAGGTTCGACCTGCCGGCCGGCACCAGGGTCGAGGTCCGCAGGTCCGGCCTGCCGGTACGGCTGGTCCGCCTGCACGGCCTGGAGGTGACCGGCGCGCCCTTCACCGACAGGCTGGTCGCCAAGTTCGAATTGCCTGTACAGGGCTGGCGCGGAAGGGTGCGTCCCTGAGTCAATAGGGGCGGGAGCGCGTAGGATCGCGTGCGCACAGGTGTTCGGCTAGTCGATGGAACGGGAGTGACCAGTGCGACCAAGGGTCGAGGAGGTCCGCATCCAGGGGCTCGGCGTCATCGACGAGGCCGTCCTCGAGCTCTCACCCGGCTTCAACGTCGTCACGGGCGAGACGGGTGCCGGCAAGACGATGGTCGTGACCGGGCTCGGCCTGCTGTTCGGCGGTCGGGCCGATCCGTCGAGGGTCCGCCCGGGCGCCGACAAGGCCATGGTCGAGGGCACGCTCGTCGTCGAGACGGGTGGCAGGGTGGCCCAGCAGGTGGAGGACGTCGGCGGCGAGGTCGAGGACGGCGAGCTGATCATCTCCCGCACCGTCTCGGCCGAGGGACGCTCCAGGGCGTGGCTCGGCGGCCGCACCGTCCCCGTCGGCACGCTCACCTACCTGGCCGACGACCTGGTGGCCGTCCACGGCCAGATGGACCAGCAGCGGCTGCTCCAGCCTGGCAGGCAGCGGGCCGCTCTCGACCGCTACGCGGGTGACGACCTGGTCAAGCCGCTGCGCGCCTACTCCCAGGCCTACAAGCGCCACAAGCAGGTCGCCGCGCTGCTGGAGGAGCTGACCACCAAGGCGAGGGAACGCGCGCAGGAGGCCGACCTGCTGCGCTTCGGCCTGGAGGAGATCGAGAAGGTCGACCCCAAGGAGGGCGAGGACGTCGAGCTGCGCGCCGAGGAGGAGCGGCTGTCCCACGCCGACGCGCTGCGCGGGGCCGCCACCACGGCGCACACCGCGCTGCTGGGCGACCCCATGGACCCGTCGGGCGGCGCCCGCGACGTGATCTCGCTGCTGGGCGAGGCCCGCTCGGCGGTCGAGGCGGTGCGCGACTACGACGCGCAGCTGGCCGGTGTGGCCGACCGGCTGGCCGAGGCCGGCTACCTGATCTCCGACGTCGCCACCGACCTGGCCGCCTACGCCGAGTCGATCGAGGCCGACCCGGCCAGGCTTGCCGTGGTGCAGGAACGGCGCGCCGCCCTGGGCGCGCTGATCAGGAAGTACGCCGAGGACAGCGCGGGCGTGCTGGCCTGGGCGCAGGCCTCGGCGGGCCGCCTGACCGAGCTCGAGGGCGACGACGACCGGATCGAGGAGCTCACCAAGGAGTACGAGGAGCTCACCAAGCGGCTGACCGAGCTGGCCGCCGAGCTGACCAGGGTGAGGACGGTCGCCGCCGAGCGGTTCGGCGCGGCGGTCACCGCGGAGCTGACCGCGCTGGCCATGCCCCACGCCAGGGTCGTCGTGCAGATCTCGCAGAGCGAGGAGTTCGGGCCCGAGGGCGTCGACGAGGTCGAACTGCGCATGGCCGCGCATCCGGCCGCGCCCCCGCTGCCGCTCAACAAGGGGGCGTCCGGCGGCGAGCTGAGCCGCGTCATGCTGGCCATCGAGGTGGTCTTCGCCGGGGCCGACCCCGTCCCGACGTTCGTGTTCGACGAGGTCGACGCGGGCGTCGGCGGCAAGGCCGCGGTCGAGATCGGCCGCCGGCTGGCCAGGCTGGCCCGCACGGCGCAGGTGATAGTCGTCACTCACCTGCCGCAGGTGGCCGCCTTCGCCGACCAGCACCTGGTGGTCGAGAAGGCGAGCGATGGGAGCGTGGTGCGCAGCGGCGTGGTCACCCTCGACCACGACGGCAGAGTGCGTGAGCTGTCGCGGATGCTGGCCGGATTGGAAGATTCCGAACTGGGCAGAGCACACGCCGAGGAACTGCTGGGAATGGCCGCGGCTGATCGGTGATCCTCCGTGACAAATCTGACACGCCGTGCAGTCCACGACCACCCCGCCCGTTGGCTCTGGCAGGATGGTCTTGATGAAGGTTCCGGCGAACAAGATTCCGGGCCTCCGCGGAAAGAAGGTCAGTGACCTTCCCGGTGTCACGGCAGTGGCGAGGATCGACCGCAGGACGAAGAGGCTGACAAAGCGCCTCCAGTCCGGTGAAATCGCGATTATCGATCACGTCGATGTCGACCGGGTGAGCGCGGAGGCGCTGGTCGCGTGTGGCGCGGCGGCCGTGGTCGACGTGGCCGCGGGCATCAGCGGCCGATATCCCAACCTCGGACCGCAGATCATCGTCGAGTCCGGCGTCCCGTTCATCGACAACGCCACCCCCGAGCTCTTCGAGCGCGTCAGGGACGGCGACATCGTCAGGCTCCACGACGGGGTCGTCTACCTCGACGAGGAGGTGGTCGGCAAGGGCGACGTGCAGAACCTCGAGACCATCGAGGCGGCCATGGCCGAGGCGCGTGCGGGCCTGTCGGTGCAGATCGAGGCCTTCGCCGTCAACACCATGGAGTACGTCAGGGGCGAGGGCAAGCTCCTCATCGACGGTGTGGGCGTGCCCGACATCCGCACGGTCATGGAGGACCGGCACGTTCTCATCGTGGTGCGCGGCTACCACTACAAGGAGGACATCGCCACGCTCCGGCCGTACATCAGGGAGTACCGCCCGGTGCTCGTCGGCGTCGACGGCGGCGCCGACGCGCTGCTGGAGGCCGGCTACCTGCCCGACCTGATCGTCGGCGACTTCGACTCCGTCTCGGCCAAGGCGCTGACCTGCGGCGCCGAACTGGTCGTCCACGCCTACCGCGACGGCCGCGCGCCCGGGCTCGAGCGGGTCCACCAGCTGGGCCGCGACGCGGTGATCTTCCCGGCCACCGGCACCAGCGAGGACATCGCCATGCTGCTGGCCGACGACATGGGCGCCGAGCTGATCGTCGCGGTCGGCACCCACGCCACGCTCGTGGAGTTCCTCGACAAGGGCCGCTCGGGCATGGCCAGCACCTTCCTGACCAGGCTCAGGGTCGGCGGCAAGCTGATCGACGCCAAGGGCGTCAGCCGCCTGTACCGCAGCCGCATCTCCACCCCGCAGCTGATCCTGCTGGTGGTCACCGCGATGATCACCATGGGCGTGGCGATCTTCATGTCGCCCATCGGCCAGACCTGGCTGATCAGCCTGCAGGACGCTTGGAACTCCTTCATCTTCTGGTTGGTCGGACTCTTCTCGTGATCGATTTCCGCTATCACCTCGTCTCCATCGTCGCGATCTTCCTGGCGCTCGCCGTCGGCATCGTGATGGGCACCACCCTGCTGTCGAACCCGGCGATCGAGTCGGCGCGGCGGGCGTCGCAGGACCTGCAGAAGTCCAACGAGGACTACCGCGAGCAGCTGGCCGCGCTGCAGGTCAGGGAACGAGGCAACGACTCCTTCGTCACCGCCGAGATGCCCGCGATCATCCGCGGCCAGCTGACCGGCGAGAGCGTGCTGCTGGTGGCCGCCCCGGGCAGCTCGGGAACCCTGCGCGAGCAGACCGAGCAGGTGCTGCTGCAGGCGGGCGCCACGATCAGCGGGCAGGTGACGCTGTCCGAGAAGTTCCTCGAGCCCGGCCAGGCCGGATTCGTCGACCAGCTGAGCACCGGGCTGGCCACCGGCCTCACGCTGCCGGGCACCGACCCGTACAAGAACGCCGCGGCGCTGCTGGCCGCCACGCTCGTCACGGCCGACGACGCCCAGGCCGGCACCGAGAACACCGCCACCCGCGGCGTGCTCGAGGGCTTCGCGGAAGGCGGCCTGCTGACCGTCGACGGCGCCCCCGCCAAACGGGCCACGCTGGCGCTCGTCTTCGCCCCCGAGGCGGTTTACACCGGCGAGAAGGCCCAGGCGCAGACGGCCGCGCTCGTCTCGCTGGCCGCAGGGCTCGACGCCGGCGCCCAGGGCTCCGCCCTCGCCGGCACCCTCACCTCGACCCAGCAGGGCGGCGTCATCGCCGCTCTTCGCGGCACCAGCGACGCCGCGGCGAAGGTCTCCTCCGTCGACACCCTCGACATGCCGGCGGGCCGCGGTGTCGTCGTCTTCGCGCTGCGCGAGCAGCTCGGCGGGCGCTCCGGCCAGTACGGCACCGGCGCCGACGCCACCGAGTTCCAGCCCGCCTCGTCGGCCGCCACCCCGTCCCCCTCCACCTCAGGGAGCTGACCATGGCCCGTGCTCTGCTGGCCGCCCTCGCCGGCGCCGCCCTCGGCGTCGTCGCGGCCAGGGCCGCCTACACCGCCCTCACCGCCAAGCCCAGGTCGAAGGAGTGGGAGCGCACCAACCACCGCGGCGAGACGCTCACCCTGCTGGAGGGGCCCGCCTTCGTCGCGGGAGCGACCGGCGCGCTCGCGCTCACCCCTGGCCTGCCCCTCCAGGTACGGCTGGCCGCCGTGCTGGCGGGCGCGGGCAGCGGCGCGCTCGGCGCCTACGACGACCTCTACGGCGCGACGTCCTCCAAGGGCTTCAAAGGACACCTGTCGGCGCTGGCCAAGGGACAGGTGACCAGCGGCGCGATCAAGATCCTCGGCATCGGTGGCTCCGGCCTGGCCGCCGCCACGCTGGTCTCCCGTGGCGCGCTCGACACGCTCGTCAACGGCGCGGCGATCGCGGGCAGCGCGAACCTGGCCAACCTGTTCGACCTGCGCCCCGGACGCGCCATCAAGGTGGGGCTCATGGCCGGCGGGCCGCTGCTGGCGCTCTCGCTGCTCAGGCGCGACCCGGTGACCGCCGCGCTGGTGGCCGTGCCGCTCGGCGCGGGCGCCGCGCTGCTGCCGGAGGACCTCGGCGAGGAGGCCATGCTCGGCGACGCGGGCGCCAACGCGCTCGGCGCCCTGCTCGGGCTCGCCGCGGTGACCACGCTCGGCAGGCGGGGGCGGCTCACGCTGCTCGGCACCGTCGCCGCGCTCACCGCCGCCTCGGAGAAGGTCAGCTTCACCAAGGTCATCGCCGGAAACCCGGTCCTCAACCGGATCGACATGCTGGGCCGCCGCCCGGCGTAGCGTTGTCGGTGCGCTCTGCCATGATGGCCCCCTTGAGTCCGACGGGGAGAGGGGAGACGGTGGCTCGGGGCGTGGCGGGCGCGGCCGTGCTCATCGGCGCGATCACGATCCTGGCCAGGATCACCGGTTTCGCCAAGCAGTACGTGTTCGCCCAGACGGTCGGCGACACCAACGTCTGCCTGGGCTCGGCCTACATGACCGCCAACCAGATCCCCAACATCGTCTTCGAGATGGTGGCGGGCGGCGCGCTGGCGGGCATGGTCGTGCCCGTGATCGCGGGTGCGGCGGGCCGGCTCGACGTCGGCCGGATCGCCTCAGCCCTGCTGACGTGGGTGCTGGTCGTCCTCGTGCCGCTCGGCGCGCTCACCGCCCTGCTGGCCGGGCCGATCATCGGGCTGTTTCCCGTCGCGGAGTGCGGGCCGGCGTTCGGCGCGATCGCCACCCGCATGCTGGTGGTCTTCGCCCCCCAGATCCCCCTGTACGGCCTGGCCGTCGTCCTCTACGGCGTCCTGCAGTCGCACCACCGCTTCGCCGGGCCCGCGGTGGCGCCGCTGGTGTCCAGCATCGTGGTGATCGTCGCCTACCTGCTGTTCGTCCCGCTCAGCGGCGGCAGGACCGCGCTCGACGAGATCCCCTCCGCCGCCGAGCTCGCCCTGTCGGTCGGCACCAGCCTGGGCGTCCTCTCGCTGGTCCTCACCGTGGTCGGGCCTGCCCTCGGCCTCGGCCTGAGGTTCCGGCCGACGCTGCGCTTCCCCGACGGCGTGGCCGCCAAGGTTCGCACCCTCGCCCTGGCGGGCGTGGCGGCGCTGATCGCCCAGCAGGCCACGATGATCGTGGTGATGCTGCTGTCGAACCACTGGATCGGCGAGCGCGGGCTGCTCATCTACAACTACGCGTGGGCGATCTACCTGGTGCCCTACGCGGTGCTGGCCGTACCCATCGCGACGAGCGCCTTTCCCGGGCTGTCGGCCCACGCGGCCGACGGGTCCTGGGAGGACTTCTCGCGCCTGGCCGCGCGCACGACGCGCGCGGTGGTGCTGATCGTGGGGCTGGCCGCGGGCGCGCTGGCCGCGGCGGCGGGGCCCGGATCGGTCGTCTTCCTCGGCGCGCAGACCCGGGTGCCGCCGATCGAGATGGCGCGCGCGGTGGCGCTCTTCGCACCCGGGCTGATCGGCTACGGGATGATCGCGCAGCTGAGCAGGGTGCTCTATGCCGAGGGGAGGAGCCGGGCGGCGGCCGCGGGCACCGTCGCGGGCTGGGTGGTGGCGATGCTGGCGCAGACGGTCTTCGTGCTGGCCCTGCCCGATGACTGGAAGGTCGGCGGGCTCGCGCTCGGCATGACGGTGGGCATGACGGCAGGAGGCGTGTGGCTGCTCGTCGCGGTGCGGCGAGGGCCGGGACGACGCGCGGGGCGGCCCGGCGCGGGCACCTTCGGTACCGGTGCCGGTGGAACCGGCGCGGCAGCCGTCAGCGGCGAGGCCCGGGCCCTCGATGCCGTTGGGCCCGCTGACCGGGTGGCGCGCGCGGCGCTGGCGGCCGTGGCCGGGGGCGGGCTCGGCTTCCTGGCCGGTTCGGGCGTGGTGGCGCTGCTGCCGGCCGGGAGCATGATCGCGCAGGTGGGGCTGGCCGTTCTGGCCGGCGGCGTCGCCCTGGTCACCGGCGGTCTGGCCGTCGCCGCGCTGGACAGGCCCGACGCGGCGGCGCTGGCGTCCATGGTGGCGGGCCGGGCGGGAGGCAGGTTGGCGGGCCGGGCGGCGGGCACGGTCGCGGGCAGGCTGGTCGGCAGGGTGACAGGTAAGGGAGCGCGGCGGGGTCGCGCCGGTTCACGGACGGATGGTGAGTGATGCGGGTGGCCTTCGTGCTCGGCACGACCTCGGGCGGCACCGGCAGGCACGTCAGGATGCTGGCCGAGGGGCTGCTGCGGCGTGGCCACCGGGTCGTGGTGATCGGCCCGCCCAGCGTGGAGGAGCAGTTCGGCTTCCGCGCGGCCGGGGCGGGGTTCGCGCCGGTGCCCGTCGCCGACCGCCCGCATCCGGTCAACGACGCCACAGCGGTGCTGCGGATCAGGCGCCACCTGCGCGGGGCGGACGTCGCGCACGCCCACGGGCTGCGGGCGGGCGCGCTCGCGGCGCTCGCCGGGCCGCGGGCGCCGCTGGTGGTGACGCTCCACAACGCGCTCACCGCCGGAGGGCTGGTCGGCGCGGTCTACGGCGTGCTCGAGCGCATCGTGGCAAGGAGAGCCGACAAGGTGATCGTCGTCTCGCCCGACCTTGGTGACCGGATGCGGGCGCTCGGGGCGCGCGACGTGGTGCCCGCCGTGGTGCCCGCCCCGCCGCTGCGGCCGGCGACCAGGCCCGAGCCGGCGGTGCGGGAGGAACTGGGGGCGGGGGAGCGGCCTCTGGTGCTGACCGTCGCCAGGCTCGCGCAGCAGAAGGGCCTGGAGACCCTGCTCGACCTCGCCGCGTCCTTCAGCACGTCGAGCCCCGATGCTTCCGACGGGACGAGCCCTGATGTCGGCGGTGGGACGAGCGCCGGGGTCGCCGGTGAGACGAGTCCTGATGTGCGCACTGGGACGAGCGCTGGGGTTACCGGTGGGACGAACGCCGATCTCCGCGGTGGGACGGGCCCCGACGTCCACAGTGGGACGAGCCCCCATGCCCCCAGCCGAACGGGCGCCGGGGTTGTCGGTGGGACGAGTCCTGACGTCCACAGTGGGACAAGCCCCCATGTCCACAACGGAGCGAGTCACGGTGGCCGCGGCGTGACGTCGGGCTCGGGCGTTCGCGATGGAGCGTCGTCCCGGGAAACGTCGTCCCGGGAAACGGGTGGGCCGTTGTTCGCCGTCGCCGGGGAGGGGCCGCTCCGGCAGGCGCTGCAGGCCAGGATCGACGCGGAGAAGCTGCCCGTCCTGCTGCTGGGCAACCGCGACGACATCCCCGACCTGCTCGCCGCCGCCACCCTCGTGCTGTGGCCGAGCCATTGGGAGGGCCAGCCGCTCAGCCTGAGCGAGGCGCTCATGGCGGGCAAGCCCGTCGTCGCCACCGCGGTCGGCGGGATCCCCGACCTGGTCGACGGGGCGGGCAGGCTGGTGCCGTACGGGGATCTGGCGGCGATGCGCGAAGCCGTACGCGAGCTCATCGACGATCCCGGCGCGCGGGAGCGGCTGGCGGTCGCCGCCGCACGGAGGGGAGCGGCGCTTCCCGGGGCCGACGAGGCGGTCGAGGCGGCGCTGGCCGCCTACCGGCAGACATCACAGCGGTGACGGGATGATTAGGCGGCGCTAAGTCGTTCTCCTATACTGCTTGCGTTAAGGGAGGGGAGTATCCCTTCGCGACAGCCTCGTCATCACGGTTCGCCCCGCTCCACGGGGCTCCCGGGGCTGCCGGTCCGGCTCGGTGAGTGGGCGGGAGAGACCTCCGGTCGTCTGTCATGCGCGCCGGAGGGTTTGGTATCAGTATGGTTGTACCTGCGTGGGCCTGGATCGCCGTCATCGTGGGCTTGTTGGTCGTCATCGCCGTAGACCTGTGGATCGTCGACCGGGGTGAGGCCCGGGAGTTCACCATGAAGCAGGCGGGCTTCTGGGTCTCCTTCTACGTCATCCTGGCGATGATCTTCGGGGTGGTGCTCTGGCTCACCATGGGCGTCTCGTCGGCGGGAGAGTTCTTCGCCGGGTACATCACCGAGTACAGCCTGAGCGTCGACAACCTCTTCATCTTCTTCATCATCATGGGCCGTTTCGCCGTGCCCAAGGTCTACCAGCACCGGGTGCTGCTCGTCGGCATCCTGATGGCGCTGGTGATGCGCGGCATCTTCATCGCGCTCGGCGCGGCGGCCCTGCAGCGGTTCAGCTGGCTCTTCTACGTCTTCGGCGCCTTCCTCGTCTACACCGCCATCAACCTGATCCGTCAGCACGGCCACGACGACGAGGACGAGTTCAAGGAGAACGCGCTGCTGCGCTGGGTGCGCAAGGCCTTCCCCACCACGCCCGACTACGTCGGCCACAAGGTGATCGTCAAGATCGACGGCAAGCGCATGGTCACCCCGATGCTCATCGTCATGGTGGCGATCGGCACGACCGACCTGCTGTTCGCGCTCGACTCGATCCCCGCGATCTTCGGTCTCACGCAGGACCCCTTCATCGTCTTCACCGCCAACGCGTTCGCCCTGATGGGCCTGCGTCAGCTGTACTTCCTGCTCGGTGGTCTGCTGCAGCGCCTGGTCTACATCAGCTACGGCCTGGCGTTCATCCTTGGCTTCATCGGGGTTAAGCTGATTCTCGAGGCCATGCATGCCAGCGGGGTCTCGTGGGCTCCTGAAGTGCCCATCTGGATGTCCCTGACCGTGATCGGAGTCACGATGGTCGTCACCACCGTGGCAAGTCTGCTGAAGTCTCGCAGCGACGCTCGGAAGGGGAAGGAAATTCCCACCTCCGCGAGCGCCAACGAGGGCTAGCGCGAGGGTGGCCCAGGCGCTTTGCTTCGTGTAACAGAGGCGAAGTCTGTAACATCTCGGCAAAGCGCCCGTCCGTAGTCACCATCAAAGGTTGTCAGTGTCAGACGATTCCGCAAGTCGCCAGGAGGGCCGCCGCGTCAGGCTGGCCCGTGGCGTCTCTCCGTGGCTCTTCCCGACCGTGGCCGCCGCGACGGCCACGACCTTCCTCAGCAGCCGTGACCGGCGCTGGGGTTTCGCGGCCGTGCCGCTGACCGCCCTCACGGGCGCGATGCTCTGGTTCTTCCGCGATCCCGACCGCGAGCCCGGGGAGGGCAGGATCCTCTCGCCCGCCGACGGGGTCGTCCAGAGCATCGACCCGTGGCCGGACGGCCGCACCAGGGTGGCGATCTTCATGAGCCCCCTCAACGTGCACGTCAACCGCGCGCCCCTTGCGGGAACCATCACCTCCGTGCAGCATGTGGCGGGTGGGTTCCTGCCGGCTTTCAACAAGGACAGCGACCAGAACGAACGCGTGGTGTGGCATTTCGAGACCGCGCTCGGTGACATCGAGATGGTGCAGATCGCGGGCGCGGTGGCGCGCAGGATCGTGCCGTACATGACCTCCGGCGAAAAGGTCTCGCAGGCCGAGCGAGTCGGTCTCATCAGGTTCGGTTCGCGGGTGGACATCTACCTTCCCGAAGGGATCTCGCCCGCCGTGCGCGTCGGCGAGAAGACGGTGGCGGGGGTGACTCGAATTGACCGCGGCTGAGGCTGGTGGCTGGCAGGCCGAAGAAGAGGAGCCGCGCGGCCCTGTGGGCAAGGCCTTCAGGCTGTCGGCGGCCGACTCCCTGTCCCTGGGCAACGCGCTGTGCGGCTTCCTGGCCGTCTGCGTCCTCGCCTCGTCGGCGATCCAGGCGCTGAAGGCGGGCGCCGGCTTCGTGCCCGACCCGCGCTACTTCGCCACCGCCGTGGTGCTGCTGCTGATCGGCGCCACGTGCGACCTGTTCGACGGCCTGGTCGCGCGGCGCTTCCGCGCCTCCGCGATGGGCGCCGAGCTCGACAACCTGGCCGACGTGATCAGCTTCGGCTTCGCGCCCGCCTTCATGGTGGTGATCTGGGGCGGCTTCACCGGCAAGCTGCCGCTGACGGCCGTCATCCTGGCGGCGGCGTCGGTGCTCATCGCCGGATGCGTACGGCTGGCCCGCTTCGCCTGCGTCAAGACCAAGAGCGGCGACTTCATGGGCCTGCCGATCCCGATGGGCGCGATGACGGTCGTCTCGATCGTGCTGCTGTTCCAGCCCAACTGGTTCTCGCTGGCCGCCGTGCTCGGCGTCGCGTGGCTGATGGTCAGCCGCATCGAGTACCCCAAGCCCAAGGGCCAGCTCGCGGCCGTGGTGCTCGCCTGGATCATGATCAACGTGGCCTGCCTCACCGCGTGGGCCGCCTGGCCGCAGGGTGGCGACACGCTGATCCAGGTCGGCGCCACCATGCAGATCGCGCTGGTCGCCGCGATCCCGCTCCGGGTGCTGCTGTTCAAGCGGGAACAGCGCAAGGAGCGCAAGGAAGCCGCCCGCGTCGGCGACTGATCAAGGTCTGTCCCTCCTGCGGGTGGGCTCGCCCGGGTTTACTGGAACCATGCGCGAGCACACCCGCACCTATTTTCTCGGCCGGCTGGCCAGGGAGCTGGAGCGGCGCGGCCTGACGGCGCGCCTGCGCGCCGACCCGCCGTCCCTGCGGGTCGGCGGGGAGCAGGGCCCGGGTCTGCTGACCGAGACCGTCGACTGCGTCGCGCTGGCGGAGGGCTGGTTCTACCGGTGGTCGTGGGGCGAGGTGCTGGCCAGCACCGCCGACCCGGCCGCGGCGGCCGACAAGGTCGTCCGCATCCTGGCCACACCCGACGCCGGCTCTCCGTGACCTCGCTCCCGAGCGCGGGCTCCGGCCGTGCGGCGGCCGCCCCGGTACGGCGGATGCTTGCCGTACCGGGAGAGCTCACCAGCCGCGGGCCTTCCACTCCGGCAGCGAGGGGCGCTCGGCGCCGAGCGTGGTGTCCTTGCCGTGGCCCGGGTACACCCACGTCTCGTCGGGCAGCCGGTCGAACAGGCGCTCCACGACGTCGGTGTAGAGCTGCTCGAAGCGCACCGGGTCCTTCCCCGTGTTGCCCACGCCGCCGGGGAACAGCGAGTCGCCGGTGAACAGGTGGTGGCCGTCCTCCTCGCCCCCGTCGTACAGCAACGCGACCGAGCCAGGCGTGTGGCCGCGCAGGTGGATCACCTCGAGCGTGAGCACGCCCACGGAGATGCGGTCACCGTGCTCCACCAGCCGGTCGACGGGCACCGGCAGCACGGGCGCGTCGAGCGGATGGGCGATCGTCGTCGCGCCCGTCACCTTGACCACCTGCTCCAGCGCCTGCCAGTGGTCGCCGTGCTGGTGCGTGGTGACCACGGCCGAGATCGGCTGGTCCGACATCAGCGCCAGGATCCGGTCGGCGTCGGCCGCCGCGTCGATGATCAGCCCGTCGCCGGTACGCGTGCACCGCAGCAGGTAGGCGTTGTTGTCGAACGGACCCACGGCGAGCTTGGTGATGGTCAGCCCGGACAGCTCACGTACGTCGGCTGGGCCGCCGACCTGGACATCGCCGGTGTAGCTCATGGGCTCTCCTCTGGATAGGTGTCAGGAGGCGCCGAAGGCAGATCCGCCGGAGCGGGCATGGTCAGCCACGGCGGCGGCGGAGGTACCTCCGCGGGGGCGGCGCCCGGCTCCTCCGGCACCACCCTAATGCCCTGCCCCGCCGACCGGCCGGTCAGCCAGGCGAGCACATCACGCGCCTCGCCTCGCACCACCGGCCCCTTCCCCAGGTCGCTCCACTCACCCACGGGGGCGGTCACCACGATGCCGCCGACCGTGCTCTCGCCGTACGGCCAGCAGGCCAGACTGTCGTGCAGTTCCCTGCGCACGAACGCGTCCGGCCAGTCGGCGGGGGTGTATCCCGCCCCCAGGTCCACATGGTGGAGCTCCAGCTCTCGCACCCGCCGTACCAGGACGTACCAGGTGGGGTGCGGGGGCGGCATGAGCGCCGAGACCCGCGCCGACCACGCCTGCTCGGGCAGCTCCTCGATGGCGGCGGCCAGCCGCGCGGCGCCGGCGGCCAGGTCGGCGCGCTGCTCGGCGGCGGGGCGGCCGGCACCCGCCTCGATGTCGGCCGTCCGCCTGGCGCGATCGGGGTACTGCGGTGTCTCGACGCCGGTTCTGGCCCAGGTCAGCAGGTTGCCGAGGCCGTCGGCGTTGCGGGCGACATGGGTGATGACGTGGCCCCTGCTCCAACCGGGCAGCAGGGACGGCGCGGCGACCTCGGCGTCGTCGAGCGCGCCGACCGTGGCGAGCAGGCGGTCCGTGGCGGCGGCGAGCTCCGCGCGCAGCGCGGCGAGAACGGTCATGCGGGCATAATGCCGCAGCTCCCGTGGTTGACCATGCAAGGACCGGTACCGGCTCGGCAGAAAGCCGTACCCTGGTGAGGGAAGTTTCCGGCGGGGCAGAGCGGGCCCCCGAAAATTGTCGGACCCTCCCTCTACCATCCCCCGTGGACCTATCAACACCTTCGACGTCGGGATCACCGTGGCAGACCGTTTGATCGTGCGTGGCGCACGAGAACACAACCTCAAGGACGTCTCGCTCGACCTTCCGCGAGACTCCCTGATCGTCTTCACCGGGTTGTCCGGCTCGGGCAAGTCGAGCCTGGCCTTCGACACGATCTTCGCCGAGGGTCAGCGCCGCTACGTGGAGTCCCTGTCCTCCTACGCCCGCCAGTTCCTGGGCCAGATGGACAAGCCCGACGTCGACTTCATCGAGGGCCTTTCCCCCGCGGTCTCCATCGACCAGAAGTCCACCAGCCGTAACCCCCGCTCCACGGTCGGCACGATCACCGAGGTCTACGACTATCTGCGACTGCTGTGGGCGCGCATCGGCAAGCCCCACTGTCCGGCCTGCGCCCGCCCGATCGCCAGGCAGACGCCGCAGCAGATCGTCGACAGGGTGATGGAACTGGAAGAGGGCACCCGCTTCCAGGTGCTCGCTCCGGTCGTCAGGGGCCGCAAGGGCGAGTACGCCGAGCTGTTCCGCGAGCTGCAGACCAAGGGGTACGCCAGGGCCAGGGTCGACGGCACGGTGATCCGCCTGGAGGAGCCGCCGACGCTGAAGAAGTACGAGAAGCACGACATCGAGGTCATCGTCGACCGGCTGTCGGTGAAGGAGTCCGCGCGCCGGCGGCTCACCGACTCGGTGGAGACGGCGCTGCAGCTGTCCGGCGGCACGATCACGCTGGAGTTCGTCGACCTGCCCGACGACGACCCTGGTCGCGAGCGCTTCTACTCCGAGCACCTCTACTGCCCTTACGACGACCTGTCGTTCGAGGAGCTCGAGCCGCGCTCGTTCTCCTTCAACTCGCCCTTCGGCGCCTGCCCCGAGTGCACGGGGCTCGGCACGAAGATGGAGGTCGACCCCGACCTCGTCGTGCCCGACCCGGAGAAGACGCTGGGTGACGGCGCGCTCAACCCGTGGGCGGGCGGCCACACCAGCGAGTACTTCATCCGCCTCATCGAGGCGCTCGGGCTGGCCATGGGCTTCAACCTCGACACCCCGTGGGAGCGGCTGCCGAAGAAGGCGCAGAAGGCGCTGCTGTACGGCCACGACGAGCAGGTCCACGTCCGCTACAGCAACAGGTACGGCCGGCAGCGCTCGTACTACACCACCTACGAGGGCGTCATCCCGTGGGTGCAGCGCCGGCACGCCGAGGCCGAGAGCGACTCCATGCGCGAGCGCTTCGAGGGCTACATGCGGGAGATCCCGTGCCCGGCCTGCAAGGGCGCCAGGCTCAAGCCCGTCTCGCTGGCCGTCACGGTCGCCGACAGGTCCATCGCCGAGGTCTCGCGCATGTCGATCGGCGAGTGCGCCAAGTTCCTGGCGGGGCTGCGGCTGTCCGAGCGCGACATGCACATCGCCGAGCAGGTGGTCAAGGAGATCAACGCCCGCATGGGCTTCCTGCTCGACGTCGGCCTCGACTACCTCACCATGGACCGCGCCGCCGGCACGCTGGCCGGCGGTGAGGCGCAGCGCATCCGCCTGGCCACGCAGATCGGCTCGGGCCTGGTCGGCGTGCTCTACGTCCTCGACGAGCCGTCCATCGGCCTGCACCAGCGCGACAACATGCGGCTGCTCGACACCCTCATCAGGCTGCGCGACATGGGCAACACGCTGATCGTGGTCGAGCACGACGAGGACACGATCGCCGCCGCCGACTGGGTGGTCGACATCGGCCCCGGCGCGGGCGAGCACGGCGGCCAGGTCGTCGTCTCGGGCACCGTCCAGGACCTGCTCGCCAACGAGGAGTCGCTGACCGGCGCCTACCTGTCGGGCCGCAGGTCGATCGCGATCCCCGGCAAGCGCCGCCAGCGCGACAAGAAGCGGCAGATCACCGTGAAGGGCGCGCGCGAGCACAACCTGAAGGGCGTCGACATCGACTTCCCTCTCGGCGTGTTCACCGCCGTCACCGGCGTGTCGGGCTCGGGCAAGTCGACGCTGGTCAACGACATCCTCTACAACGCCCTGGCCAAGGAGCTCAACGGCGCCCGCACGGTGCCCGGCCGCCACTCCAGGGTCAACGGCATGGACCTGGTCGACAAGGTCGTCCACGTCGACCAGTCGCCGATCGGCCGTACGCCCCGCTCCAACCCGGCGACCTACACGGGCGTCTTCGACCACATCCGCAAGCTGTTCGCGGCCACCACCGAGGCGAAGGTGCGCGGCTACCAGCCCGGCCGCTTCAGCTTCAACGTCAAGGGCGGCCGCTGCGAGGCGTGCGCCGGCGACGGCACCATCAAGATCGAGATGAACTTCCTGCCGGACGTCTACGTCCCCTGCGAGGTCTGCCACGGCGCCCGCTACAACAGGGAGACGCTGGAGGTCCACTACAAGGGCAAGACCATCTCCGAGGTCCTCGACATGCCGATCGAGGAGGCGCTGTCGTTCTTCGAGGCCATCCCGGCGATCAAGCGGCACCTGCAGACGCTCAACGACGTGGGCCTGGGCTACGTACGGCTCGGCCAGCCGGCCACCACGCTGTCGGGCGGTGAGGCGCAGCGCGTCAAGCTCGCCTCCGAGCTGCAGCGGCGCCAGACGGGCCGCACGATCTACGTCCTCGACGAGCCGACCACGGGCCTGCACTTCGAGGACATCAGGCGGCTGCTCGGCGTGCTCGGGCGACTGGTCGACGGCGGCAACACGGTGATCGTGATCGAGCACAACCTCGACGTCATCAAGACCGCCGACTGGATCATCGACATGGGCCCCGAGGGCGGCTCCCGCGGCGGCACGCTGGTCGCGTCGGGCACGCCAGAAGAGGTGGCGCTGGTGGACGAGAGCCACACCGGCCGCTTCCTGCGGAAGATCCTGTCCGTCTGACGGGACGGCGAGGCGAGGGGGGCGGCGGGGCGCCGCCCCCCTCCTCTCAGCGGGCGGTGCGGCCGCGCTGCAGCCACCATTCGGCGACCAGCAGCGGGATGGTCCAGCCCAGCCACGTGCTCAGGCCCGCGACCGTCTGCATGAGCTGCTCCTCACCGCCCGCGGGGGCCGAGGGGAGCAGCAGCACCATCGCGACGAGTCCCCAGATCCGGTTCGTGATGATCGACATGGTGAGGGCGAAGCTGCGGATCATCCAGCGCCGATGCTCGGCGAACCGGCGCTGCCTGGCCATCCGCCATCCGGCGATCGTGCAGGCCAGCCACAGCGGCGCCATGAGCAGGGAGCTGGCCATCGCCACCGGCCCGAACGGTGTCGCCCACGCCAGCACCAGCGCCAGCACGCCCGCCGGCAGCTGGGCCAGCACGTACACGCGGCCGACGATACGGTGCGCGCGCCGGTACCGCTGCCGGAACCACGGCCACACCTGTAGGCAGCAGGCCAGCATCGCGATCGATCCGAGCAGCACGTGCACGGACAGCACGGCGTAGTACCAGAGATGCGGTGAGGGCACCCGGGAGAGCGCGGGATCGAGCGAGACGTACGGCGGCAGCGAGAACGCGACGAACGTGAGGGCCACGACGCCGAGCGGCGCCACCCAGGGACGCCGCCACCAGCGCGGCCGGGAGGCGTGCTCCCCGCGCGGGCGGGGAGTGGTTGTGATCGTCATGGCCACACCATCCGGGCAGCCGCTGACCATCGGCGCACCATCCGCTGACCGCTGACCGCAGTGCCGCCTGCCCGCGGCGGGGCCGGATGCGGGACCGAGGGGTGGTCTCAATAGGCTTAAGAACAGGTAAAGGCCCGGCCTGACATGGGCGACGGGGGAAGGTGGAGGGGGCACATGGCAGGCGAGGAGCAGGGCGGCGGCATGCCCGCGATCGGGCGGCGCGAGATGCTGGGCGCGACGGGCGTGGCCGTGTGCGGCGTCGCGCTGGCGGGCTGCGGCACCTCCGACGGGTCCGCGAAGGCGGTGGTGCCGCCGGGTATCAAGGGCAAGGTCATCGCCAAGAAGGCCGACGTGCCCGTGGGCAGCGGCAAGGTGATCCAGGAGTGGAAGATCGTGATCACCCAGCCCACGTCGGGGGTGTTCAAGGCGTTCACCGCCAGGTGCCCGCACCGCGGCTGCTCGGTGAACCGGCCCCAGGACGGCGTCATGACCTGCCCCTGCCACGGCAGCGAGTTCGCCGCCGACACGGGCAAGTGCCTGAAGGGCCCCGCGACGGGCCCGCTGGCGGAGTTCGCGGTCAAGGTCGAGGGTGACGGCATCGTCATTCTGTAGGGGAAAACGGTAAATGTGCATGGACCCGAGCGCTGGTTGAGGAGAGGCTGAACCGGTGCGGTCGCGCCGGCCGTACCTGACAGAGACAGCGATTCCCGGGAGGGTGACCATGGCAGAGACGACACGCCGCGCGGTGGTGCTGGGAGCCGGAGGGGCCGGCCTGGGGGTGTTGCTCACCGCGTGCGCGGGATACGGCCAGCCCTCGGGCGACGTGGTGGCCGAACCCGCGGCGAGCGGAGCGGGTCAGGAGCAGTCGGCCGAGCCGGGATCGGCCGCCTCGCCCGGCAAGAAGGCGGGCGGTGGCGAGCTGACCGGCACGGCCGACATCCCCGAGGGCGGCGGCAAGGTCTTCGCCGACAAGAAGGTCGTGGTCACGCAGCCCACGGCAGGCGAGTTCAAGTGCTTCACGGCCGTGTGCACCCACCAGGGATGCACGGTCGACGACGTCTCGGACGGCACGATCAACTGCCCGTGTCACGGCAGCAGGTACAACATCGCCGACGGCTCGGTCGCCAACGGCCCGGCGACCAAGCCTCTGGCCGAGAAGAAGATCACCGTCGACGGCGGCAGCATCTCGTTGGCATAACGCACCTTCTTTCACAATTTTCTCAGCAGTCTGCGGTTGGTTGGGCCGCATGGCAGAAGACCTTCACAGCCGCAGGACCGTCATCGCCGGCGTGGGAGCGGGCGGCCTCACCATGGTGCTCGCCGCGTGCGGCGGCGACGGCGGCGCGACCAGCGCGGCGCCCCAGGCGCAGGAAAGCTCGGCGGCCCCGTCGGCGTCGGCCTCGTCAGCGGCACCGGCGTCGACCGGCTCGGGCGGCGGTGCCCTCACGACGGCCGCCGACGTCCCGGTCGGCGGAGGGGCGATCTTCAAGGAGCAGAAGGTCGTCGTCACCCAGCCGGCCGCCGGGCAGTTCAAGTGCTTCAGCGCGATCTGCACCCACAAGGGGTGCCCGGTGACGTCGGTGGGCAACGGGACGATCGACTGCGCCTGCCACGGGAGCAAGTTCAGCATCGAGGACGGGTCGGTCAAGAACGGTCCGGCGACCGAGCCGCTGGGCGAGGTGCCGATCAAGGTCGACGGGGACTCGATCGCGCTGGCGTGAGGTGTCGCCCGCCGTGCCCGAAGGGCCTTCGGGTACGGCGGGCGCGCGGTGCCATTACGACGGTGAGCGGCACGCTCGGGGCGCGGCGGACCGGGCCGCTCCCTCGGCGGGGCGGCTGGATGTTAGGCCCCGAGACCGCGCCGTCGACGGCCGCGGTTGACCGTCCGCTGGGCGGAGGCTGGATCGCGCTTGGTTGTCGGTGGCGGCCTATAGGCTCTTGAACGTGGCGAGCACCTTGAGTTTCCGTCCCAAGCCGGGATCGATCCCCGATTCCCCCGGGGTCTACCGGTTCCGGGACGCCAACGCCCGGGTGATCTACGTGGGCAAGGCCAAGAGCCTGCGCCAGCGGCTCAACTCCTACTTCGCCGACTTCGCCGGGCTCCATCCGCGCACGCAGACCATGCTCACCACCGCGGCGAGCGTCGACTGGACCATCGTCGGCACCGAGGTCGAGGCTCTCCAGCTCGAATACTCCTGGATCAAGGAGTTCGACCCGCGCTTCAACGTCAAGTACCGCGACGACAAGTCCTACCCCTATCTCGCGGTCACCATGGGCGAGGACTTCCCGCGCGTGCAGGTGATGCGCGGCGCGAAGAAGAAGGGCACCCGCTACTTCGGCCCCTACTCCCACGCCTGGGCCATCCGCGAGACCGTCGACCTGCTGCTGCGGGTCTTCCCCGTGCGCACCTGCTCGGCCGGGGTCTTCAAGCGGGCCGGTCAGATCGGCAGGCCGTGCCTGCTCGGCTACATCGACAAGTGCTCGGCCCCCTGCGTCGGCAGGGTGAGCCCGCAGGAGCACCGCGATCTGGCCGAGGACTTCTGCGACTTCATGGCCGGCAACACCGGGCGCTTCATCAAACGGCTCGAACAGGAGATGCGCGCCGCGGCCGCCGAGCAGGAGTACGAGCGCGCCGCCCGCATCCGCGACGACATCCAGGCGCTGCAACGCGCGCTGGAGAAGCAGGCCGTCGTGCTCGGCGACGCCACCGACGCCGACGTGATCGCCCTGGCCGAGGATCCCCTGGAGGCGGCCGTCCAGGTGTTCTACGTACGCGGCGGGCGCATCAAGGGTCAGCGCGGCTGGGTCGTCGACAAGGTCGAGGAGACCACGCCAGGCGAGCTGGTCGAGCACTTCCTGCTGCAGATCTACGCCGAGGGCGACATCCCCAGGGAGGTGCTGGTGCCGGCGCTGCCGCCGGACGCCGCGGCCGTCACCGAGCTGCTGGGCGAGCAGCGCGGCGCCAGGGTGGAGCTGCGGGTGCCGCAGCGGGGCGACAAGAAGTCGCTGATGGAGACCGTCGAGCGCAACGCCAAGGAGGCGCTGGCCCAGCACAAGCTGCGCAGGGCCGGCGACCTGACGACGCGCAGCCAGGCGCTGCAGGAGATCGCCGACGCGCTCGACCTCGACCAGGCGCCGCTGCGCATCGAGTGCTACGACGTCTCCCACCTGCAGGGGGAGAACGTCGTGGCGTCGATGGTGGTGTTCGAGGACGGCCTGGTCCGCAAGAGCGAGTACCGCCGCTTCGCCGTACGGACCAAGGAGGGCGACGTCGCCTCGATCCACGAGGTGATCACCCGCAGGTTCAAGCGCTACCTGGAGGAGCGTTCGGCCACCGGTGAGCTGACGGCGGAGGACGATCACGGGCACGGGCCGATCGACCCCGAGACCGGCAAGCCGCGCAAGTTCGCCTACCCGCCCAACCTGGTCGTGGTCGACGGCGCGGGACCGCAGGCCGCGGCGGCGCAGCGGGCGCTCGACGAGCTCGGCATCGACGACGTCGCGGTGTGCGGCCTCGCCAAGCGGCTCGAGGAGGTCTGGCTGCCCGGAGACGACCAGCCGGTCATCCTGCCGCGCGCCAGCCAGGGTCTCTACCTGCTGCAACGGGTGCGTGACGAGGCGCATCGCTTCGCCATCACCTACCATCGATCCAAGCGGTCCAAGACGGTGAAGGAGAGCGCGCTCGACGGAGTGCCTGGCCTCGGCCCGGCGCGCAGGCAGGCGTTGCTCAAGCATTTCGGCTCCGTGAAGCGGCTACGTGAGGCCACCGTGGCCGAGATCTGCGAGGTCCCCGGCATCGGCCGCGCGACCGCAGAGGTGATCGTGTCAAGGTTTGCCCAGGAGTGAGGGTTATGAGCAGCCCAGAACATCAAGGACGCGCCGAGACCGCGTTCGTCATCGTGACCGGCATGTCAGGCGCCGGACGTAGCACCGCGGCCAAGGCGCTGGAGGATTTGGGCTGGTTCGTCATCGACAACCTGCCGCCTGGTCTGCTGTTCGCCATGGCGGAGGAGGCGGGCAGGGTGAAGCTGGCCGCCGACAAGGTGGCGGCCGTGGTCGATGTGCGGAGCCTCGCTTTCACCACCGACCTCAACGCCGCGATCGAGGAACTGGAGGCCCGCGGCGTGCGCGTCCGGGTCGTCTTCCTCGAGGCCAGTGACGAGGAGCTGGTGCGCAGGTTCGAGAACGTCCGCAGGCCGCACCCGCTGCAGGGCGAGGGCCGGCTGGTCGACGGCATCGCGCGCGAGCGCGGCATCCTACGCGAGGTGCGCGCCAACGCCGACCTGGTGATCGACACCTCCGCCCACAACGTCCACGAGCTGCGCAACAAGATCGTCGCCTACTTCGGCGGCGACGACCGGCCGGGGCTGCGGGTGAACGTCGTCTCCTTCGGTTTCAAGTACGGCCTGCCGGTCGACGCCGATCTCGTCGTCGACTGCCGCTTCCTGCCCAACCCGCACTGGGTGCCCGAACTGCGGCCGATGAACGGCCTCGACGTCCCGGTACGCGACTACGTCCTCGGGCAGGCGGGCGCCAAGGAGTTCCTCGACGCCTACGAGGAGGCCTTCAAGATCGTCGCGGCCGGATACGCGCGTGAGGGCAAGAGCTACGCGACGCTGGCGGTGGGCTGCACGGGCGGCAAGCACCGCAGCGTGGCCATGGCCGAGCAGTTCGGCGCCCGGTTGCGTGACCGCGGCATGGAGGTCCAGGTGAGTCACCGGGATGTGGGCCGGGAGTGACGGATGGGCAGGCGAGCGTAGCCGGTCGCGAGACCAGGGCCCCGGATGCCGGGGCCCGGCCGTCCTCGCGGGGGCCGGGTGGCCGTGCGGGGGTGTCGGCACGGGGTGAGGGCGACCTGGCGTCGCCGCCCCTGCGGGATCGCGGTGCTGGGACGGGGGCGTCCGTGCGTGATTCCGGTGGGCAGGCGTGGTCGTCCTGCTGGGGCTCCGGTGGCCGGGTGCGGTGGCCTGCCCGGGATTCCGCCGGCCGGGTGCGGTCGTCCGGGTGGGGGCCCGGTGGCTGGACAAGGCGGTGCGTAGGGGATCCCGGCGGCCGGGTGTGGTCGTCCCGGCAGGATCCCGGTGGCCGGGCCCGATGGTCCTTACGGGAGCACGGTGGTCGGGTGTGGTTGTCCCTGCGAGGTCCGGGTAGTGAGGTGCGGTTGGCGGCGCAAGGTACTGATGGCGAGGTTCGGGCGGATATGCGCGGTCCGGATGGTGACCTTCGAGAGGACCCGTGGGCTCCCGCCGCCGGGCGGGCGGGCCGCGGGCCGAAGGTGGTGGCACTCGGCGGCGGGCACGGCCTCTACGCCTCGCTCTCGGCGCTGCGGAGCGTGACCGACGAGCTGACCGCCGTCGTGACCGTCGCCGACGACGGCGGCTCCAGCGGCAGGCTCAGGCGTGAGCTCGGCGTGCTGCCGCCCGGAGACCTGCGCATGGCGCTGGCCGCGCTGTGCGGCGACGACGAGTGGGGCAGCACCTGGAGCGAGGTCGTCCAGCACCGGTTCAGGAGCGAGGGCGAGCTGCACGGGCACGCCGTCGGCAACCTGCTGATCGTGGCGCTGTGGGAACTGCTCGGCGACCCCGTGGCGGGCCTCGACTGGGTGGGGCGGCTGCTCGGCGCGCACGGCAGGGTGCTGCCGATGGCCTCGGTACCGCTCGACATCGTCGCCGAGGTCGAGCTCGACGGTGTGATCTCGACCGTCCGCGGCCAGGTGGCGTGCGCGCTCACGCCCGGCAGGGTCCAGGCCATCTCGCTGGTCCCCGAGGATCCTCCCGCGCGTCCCGAGGCCGTCCAGGCGATCCGCGAGGCCGACTGGGTGGTCTTCGGCCCGGGATCGTGGTTCACCAGCGTGCTGCCGCACCTGAAGGTCCCCGAGCTGGCCGAGGCGCTCCACGTGACCAGGGCCAAGCGGCTGGTGACGCTCAACCTGGCGCCGCAGCCCGGTGAGACCGACGACTTCTCCCCCCAGCAGCACCTGGAGGTGCTCAGGCAGCACGCGCCCGACCTCACGGTGGACGTGGTCCTGGCCGACACGGGCGTGGTCGACGACCGCGACGCGTTGGAGAAGGCCGCGGCCGCGCTCGGCGGCAGGCTCGTGACGGCCGTCGTGGCGGCCGAGGACGGCTCGCCGAGGCATGACCCACGACGTCTTGCCTCCGTCCTGGACGAGATTTTCCTCCAGAAGCGTTGATCCTGGTCGGCGCCGTGCGAAGGTGCGAGAGACTTCTTGGGAGCCGGTCTGTATGGGGGAGGACTAACGCTTATGGCAATGACAGGTGTGGTGAAGGACGAGCTGAGCCGACTGCCGGTGCTCAAGCCCTGCTGCCGCAAGGCCGAGGTGTCCACGCTGCTGCGCTTCGCGAGCGGGCTGCACCTCGTGGGCGGGCGCATCGTGATCGAGGCCGAGCTCGACACCAACGCCACCGCACGCCGGCTGATCAAGGACATCGGCGAGGTCTTCGGCCACAAGGCCGAGGTGCTGGTGCTCGCCCCCGCCGGGCTGCGCAAGGGCTCGCGCTACGTCGTGCGCGTCTACCGCGACGGCGAGGCGCTGGCCAGGCAGACCGGCCTGATCGACAACCACGGCCGCCCGGTACGGGGTCTGCCGCGCCAGGTGGTGGCCGGTGCCTCCTGCGACGCGGAGGCGGCCTGGCGCGGGGCCTTCCTCGCCCACGGCTCGCTGACCGAGCCCGGCCGTTCGATGTCGCTGGAGGTCACCTGCCCGGGGCCCGAGGCGGCGCTCGCGCTGGTAGGCTCGGCGCGACGGCTCAAGATCCACGCCAAGGCGCGCGAGGTGCGCGGTGTCGACAGGGTGGTGGTGCGGGACGGCGACGCGATCAGCGCGCTGCTGACCAGGCTGGGCGCCCACGACAGCGTGCTGGCGTGGGAGGAGCGGCGGATGCGCCGCGAGGTGCGGGCCACCGCCAACCGGCTCGCCAACTTCGACGACGCCAACCTGCGGCGTTCGGCGCGCGCGGCCGTGGCCGCCGGCGCGCGGGTGCAGCGGGCGCTGGAGATCCTCGGTGACGACGCCCCCGAGCACCTGGTCGTCGCGGGACGGCTCCGCGTCGAGCACAAGCAGGCCTCGCTCGAGGAACTGGGCCAGATCGCCGACCCGCCGCTGACCAAGGACGCCATCGCGGGCCGCATCAGGCGGTTGCTGGCGATGGCCGACAAGCGCGCCTCCGACCTGGGGATCCCCAACACCGAGGCCAACCTCACGGTGGAGATGATGGCTCCGTGACCCGGGGGCGCCGCGGGTCGGCGTCCGCGGTTTGCCGGTCTCCACGGCGCGGTGAGACTGCTCGCTGGGCGTGACCTGCCGGTCCGGAGGCGACGTGTGAGGTGCCAGGTCGCGTAGAGGGTGTCGCGGGGGCTCTCAGGTCACGGGTCGAGAGCCGCCGATGGCCGTGTGGACGTGCGGCACTGTGGCCGCGGCGCAGGATGCCCAGCTTGAAAGCGCCTCCTGTCCGCGCTGGAGGGCCGTGCGTCGGGGTCAGGCATGCCGGGCCTGGGAACGGGCTGGGGCCACGCACATAGGCCCGCGGGCTTCGGAGTGGAGCCGCTCACGTGCAGGTCAGCGGGTTCGGAGTGGGGCGGCGGTGGCCGGTGGTGTGGGGGCTTCGGGTGGAGCTTCGCGATCCGGGGTGACTTCGGCGGTTCTGGGGTGAAGCGGGCGGAGCCTCCCCGGACCGGGGCGAAACCGGGCGGGGGAGCTCAGCGGTTCCGCGGCGTGAACAGGTCGACCGGCTCCTCGGCGGGTACGGCGGGCGGCTGCGACGCGGCGGCCTCCCGGGCCGCCCTGACCGCTCTGACCCGCTTGTTCACGAACGCGAAGGCCGCCACCGCGCTGATCACCCAGAACAGCGCGATCACCGGGTCCTTCTGGATCACCTGGTCGAACCGCGTGACGACCGTGCGGGCGGCGGCCAGGTAGCCGGTGCCGGGGGCGGCCTTCACGGTGAGCACGGTCACGCCGATCGTGGTGCCGAGGGCGGCTCCGGCGGCGCCGTACAGGGCGGCCAGGACGGGCAGGACCGCGCTGGACGGTTGGACGGCCGTCATGCCGAGCCCGACGAGCACGCCTACCAGCACCGCGACGACGCCGAGGTTGTATTCGGTGATGCCGATGACCGTCCCGTGGAGACCGGCGCCGACGAGCATGGCCACCAGGCCCATGAGGGTGCCGGGTACCAGACCTGACTTCTGCTGGCTCATGGTGATGAGGTCCTAGGAAATGAGGGGATTTGACGGTAACGAGTCGGGCACTTTACTCGACCGGGGCAAATGACGTGTGGTGATCGAGGAAAAACCGGACGGGACCTCACGTGGTCTAAACCAATTTGGGTCCGATAGTGTTTGCAGAGGTTTCAGCCCGCCATTCATGTACGAGGAGACGGTTCCGTGAGCATCCGCGTAGGCGTCAACGGCTTCGGTCGCATCGGCCGCAATTTCTGGCGAGCGGTCGCCGCCAGCGGCAAGGACATCGAGATCGTCGCGGTCAACGACCTGACCGACAACGCGACGCTCGCCCACCTGCTGAAGTACGACAGCATCCTGGGCCGCCTGCCGTACGAGGTGAAGGCCAGCAGTGACGAGATCACCGTTGACGGCAAGGCCATCAAGGTCTTCGAGGAGCGCGACCCCGCCAAGCTGCCCTGGGGCGACCTTGGCGTCGACGTCGTGGTGGAGTCGACCGGCCTGTTCACCGACGCCGCCAAGGCCAAGGTGCACGCCGACAACGGCGCCAAGAAGGTGATCATCTCCGCGCCCGCCAAGGGCGAGGACATCACCATCGTGATGGGTGTCAACCACGACAAGTACGACCCCGCCGCGCACGCGATCATCTCCAACGCCTCCTGCACCACCAACTGCCTGGCCCCGATGGCCAAGGTCATCCACGACGCCTTCACCATCGAGAAGGGGCTGATGACCACCATCCACGCCTACACGCAGGACCAGAACCTGCAGGACGGCCCGCACAAGGACCTGCGCCGCGCCCGCGCCGCCGCGCTCAACGTGGTCCCGACCTCGACCGGCGCCGCCAAGGCCATCGGCCTGGTGCTGCCCGAGCTGAAGGGCAAGCTCGACGGTTTCGCGATGCGCGTGCCGATCCCCACGGGCTCGGCCACCGACCTGACCGTCGACCTGGCTCGCGAGGTCACCGTCGAGGAGGTCAACGCCGCCGTCAAGGCCGCCGCCGAGGGCCCGCTCAAGGGCATCCTGACCTACACCGAGGACGAGATCGTCTCCAGCGACATCGTCACCGACCCGGCCTCCTGCATCTTCGACGCCGGCCTGACCAAGGTCATCGGCAACCAGGTGAAGGTCGTCGGCTGGTACGACAACGAGTGGGGCTACTCCAACCGCCTCGCCGACCTGATCCAGCTGGTGGGCGCTGACCTCTGATGCGCACGCTCGACGATCTCGACGTGAAGGGCCGGCGCGTCCTGGTGCGCGCCGACCTCAACGTCCCCCTCGACGGGGAGACGATCACCGACGACGGCCGCATCCGCGCGTCGGTGCCGACGATCAGCACTCTGGTGGAGCGCGGCGCGAAGGTCGTCGTCTGCGCCCACCTGGGCCGTCCGAAGGGTGAGCCGAACCCGAAGTACTCCCTCGGGCCGGTCGCCAAGCGCCTGGGCGAGCTGCTGGGCCAGGAGGTCGCCTTCTCGCCCGAGGTGATCGGCACCGAGACGGTCGAGCGACTCCAGGACGGCCAGGTGGCCCTGCTGGAGAACCTCCGCTTCGACCCGGGCGAGGAGTCCAAGGACGACGCGGTCAGGCGCGCCTTCGCCGAGCGGCTGGCCGCCCTGGCCGAGCTGTACGTCGGCGACGGCTTCGGCGCCGTGCACCGCGAGCACGCCAGCGTCTACGACGTGCCGCAGCTGCTGCCGCACGCGGCGGGCAGGCTCATCGTGGCCGAGGTCGAGGTGCTCAGGAGGCTCACCGAGGACGTGGCGCGGCCCTACGTGGTCGTGCTGGGCGGCGCGAAGGTCTCCGACAAGCTCGGCGTCATCGCCAACCTGCTCACCAAGGTCGACAGGCTGCTCATCGGCGGCGGCATGGCCTACACCTTCCTCAAGGCCCAGGGTCACGAGGTCGGGGCGTCGCTGCTGCAGGAGGACCAGCTCGACCAGGTGCGCGGCTTCCTCGACGAGGCGGCCAAGCGCGGCGTCGAGCTGCTGCTGCCCGTCGACGTGCTGGCCGCCACCCACTTCGCCGAGGACGCCGGCCACGAGGTGGTCGACGCCGACAAGATCCCCGCCGACCGGCAGGGGCTCGACATCGGCCCGCGCAGCCGCGAGCTGTTCGCGAGCAGGCTGGCCGACGCGCGCACCGTCTTCTGGAACGGCCCCATGGGCGTGTTCGAGTTCGACGCGTTCGCCGGCGGAACTCGTGCGGTGGCCGAGGCGTTGGTCGCTTCCGAGGCCTTCACCGTGGTGGGCGGCGGCGACTCGGCGGCAGCCGTACGCCGGCTCGGCTTGCCGGAGGACGGCTTCTCCCACATTTCCACCGGTGGTGGGGCTAGCCTCGAGTATCTCGAAGGCAAGACCCTGCCCGGTCTGGCCGTCCTGGAGGACTGACGTGCAGCGAAACCGACGCGCCGAGAGCGGATGCGTGGTGAGCGGGCGTTGACCACACGCAAGCCGCTCATCGCCGGCAACTGGAAGATGAACCTCAACCACCTCGAGGCCATCGCGCTGGTCCAGAAGCTCGCCTTCGCGCTGAACGACAAGGACTTCGACAAGGTCGAGGTGGCGGTGCTGCCGCCGTTCACCGACCTGCGCAGCGTGCAGACGCTGGTCGACGGCGACAAGCTGCGCATCGTGTACGGCGCGCAGGACCTCTCCCAGCATGAGGCCGGCGCCTACACCGGCGACGTGTCCGGCGCGATGCTGGCCAAGCTCGGCTGCACGTACGTGACGGTCGGCCACTCCGAGCGCCGCCAGTACCACGACGAGGGCGACGGCGTCGTCAACGCCAAGGTCCTGGCCGCCTACCGGCACTCACTGACGCCGATCCTGTGCGTCGGCGAGGACCTCGGGGTACGGCACGCGCAGGGCCAGGTGGCCCACTGCGTGTCACAACTTGAAGCCGCTCTGCGCAGAGTCACCGAAGAGCAGGCAAAATCGATAGTGGTGGCCTACGAGCCGGTCTGGGCGATCGGTACCGGCGAGGTGGCCACCCCGCAGGACGCCCAGGAGGTGTGCAGCGCGCTCCGAGCACGACTCGCCGCGCTCTACACGCCCGAAGTGGCCGCCGGCATCCGTATCCTTTACGGAGGCTCGGTCAAGTCTGACAACATCGCCGGGATCATGGCTCAGCCCGACATCGACGGCGCCCTCGTGGGCGGCGCCAGCATCGATGCAGGGGAGTACGTCAAGATCTGCCGTTTCGGCGAAATGTCTGGCTAACTGGAGCGTTCGGAGGGTGCGACTTGACAGCAGGTCGTACCCTCTAGAAGCAAGTTTGAATCGTCGCGCGAACTGAGCATTGAAAGAACGGGTCTACGGTGATTATCGGAATCTCCATCGCCCTCATCCTGGCGAGCTGCCTGATGATCCTGCTGGTGCTGCTCCACAAGGGTAAGGGCGGAGGTCTGTCCGACATGTTCGGCGGCGGCTTCTCGTCGAGCTTCGGCGGTTCCTCGGTGGTGGAGCGCAACCTCGACCGGCTGACAATCATCACCGGCATCGTCTGGTTCGTCTGCATCATCGCCCTTGGCCTGCTGCTCAAACCCTGACAGCACGTCAACGCGTGACAGTGATTCTCCCCCCGCCGCACGCGGGGCGATCGAGCGAGGAGTTCATCCGTGGGTAGTGGCAACGCGATCCGTGGCAGCCGAGTCGGCGCCGGCCCTATGGGGGAGGCCGAGCGCGGCGAGGCAGCTCCGAGAGTGCGGGTCTCGTTCTGGTGCGCCAACATGCATGAGACGCGCCCCAGCTTCGCCAGTGACGCGGCGGTCCCCGAGACGTGGGACTGCCCCCGTTGCGGGCTCCCTGCCGGCCAGGATGAGGCGGCGCCGCCGGCTCCCCCGAAGAACGAGCCGTACAAGACGCACCTGGCCTACGTGAAGGAGCGCAGGAGCGACAAGGACGGCAAGGCGATCCTCGAGGAGGCCCTCGAGCGCCTGCGCGCCAACAGGTCCCCCTGGTAGAACTTCGGTGAACGCGAAGACCCCGGCCCGTACGGGCCGGGGTCTTCGCGTTGCGCGGGGCTGAGCGCCCTGCTGCGGGCCTCGCGCGGAAGAGGGCGACCTTCCCCTCGGCGGGAAGCGCGGAAGCGGCGCGTCCGGGGCTCGCGCCCCGGACGGGCCCGAACAAGTCAGCGCTGGTAGACCGGTTCTCCGTCGACGAAGGTCAGCCGCACCCGTGTGGTCCAGATCTCCGCGGCGGGCAGGGCGAACGGGTCGCGGTCGAGCACGACCAGGTCGGCGGGACGGCCCGGCTCGATGGAGCCCGCCGGCGACCGGTTGACCCACGCCGAGCCGGCCGTGTAGGCGGTCATGACGGTGGCCAGGTCGATCCGCTCGCCTGGCAGGAACGGCGTCTGCGCGGTCGGGTAGTCCGCGTGGACGGACCCGCCCGGCTCGGTACGGTTGACCGCCACGTGCATGCCCTGGATCGGGTCGGCGTTCGAGACCGGCCAGTCGCTGCCCGCGCACAGCCGGGTGCCGTGCGACAGCAGCGCCGCGAACGGGTACTGCCAGGCCGAGCGCTCCTCGCCGAGGAAGGGCAGCGTCAGCTCGTCCATCTGCGCGTGGTGGGTGGCCCACAGCGGCTGCAGGTTCGCGGTCACGCCGAGCGCGGCGAAGCGCGGCACGTCGGAGGGCTCGATGATCTGCAGGTGCGCGATGTGGTGCCGGTTGGCCGGCGCGGTCCCCTCGAGGCTGTCCAGGGCCTCCCGTACGGCCCGCTCGCCGATGGCGTGGAAGTGCACCTGGAAGCCGTGCCGGTCGAGCTCGGCGACGTGACCGCGCAGCTTGACGGGGTCGATGTAGGACAGCCCGGTCCCGCCGCACCTGCAGTACGGCTCGATCACCGCGGCGGTGAAGTTCTCGGTGATGCCGTCCTGCATGATCTTCACCGCGCCGGCGCGGAACCTGTCCAGGCCCTCGGCCATGGCCCGGCGCTCGATCAGCGACTCGATCTGCTCGGCGCCCTGGGTGCGGTCCCACCACAGCGCGCCGACCACGCGGGCCTTCAGCCGCCCCGCCTTGGCCGCCGACAGGTAGGTGGGCAGCTGGTCGTCGGAGCCGGCGTAGGAGCCGACGATCGCGTCCTGCCAGCCGGTGATGCCCAGGGAGAACAGGTGCCGCTGGGCGGTCAGCAGCGCCGCGTCGAGGTCGTCGGCGGTCGGGCGCGGCGTGAGCAGGCCCACCAGGTCCATCGCGCCCTCGTGCAGCACGCCGCTCGGGGTACCGTCGGCGTCACGCTCGATCCGGCCGTCGGCAGGGTCGGGGGTGTCGCGGGTGATGCCGGCCAGTTCCAGCGCGCGCGTGTTGACCCAGGCCGCGTGGTGGTCGCGCTGGATCAGGTAGGCGGGCCGGTCGAGGAAGTCGAGCTGGGAGCGGTGCGGCAGGCCGCCGGGGAAGGCGGACATGTCCCAGCCGCCGCCGTCGATCCACTCCTTGTCGCAGCCCGCCGCGTACTCGGCGATCCTCGCCAGGTAGGCCTCCAGCCCGTAGATCTCCGACAGGTCGCACTTGGCGTGCTCGAGCCCCGCCTGGACCGGATGGATGTGCGCGTCCGTGACGCCGGGCATGAGCAGGCCGCCGTCGAGGTCGACCGTCTCGTGCGCGGGCGCCTGCCGTACCAGGTCGGCCTCGGCGCCGACGGCGACGATCACACCGTCGCGCACGAGCACGGCGTCGTCGGTGGGGGCGGATCCGGTGGCGGTGAAGACGCGTCCGCCGCGGAAGAGGGTGTGCAACGGGACTCCTTAGTGACCGGTGATGAGATCGGCGAAGCGCGCCAGAGCGGACGTGCGGGACGTGGAGCGCTCGCGGGCGTCGGCCGCGCGGTACAGGCGGTACATGGAGTGGACGCCGAGCCAGCGCAGCGGCTCGGGCTCCCACGCGCGCACCTCACGGCCCACCCACGGCAGGGCCGTGAGCTCGCCGGGCTCGTCCAGGATCAGGTCCCTGAGGGTACGGCCGGCCAGGTTGGTCGTGGTGACGCCGTGCCCGGTGTAGCCGCCGGCCCAGCCGAGGCCCGTGGCGTGGTCCACGTGGACGGTCGAGCACCAGTCGCGCGGCACGCCCAGGACGCCCGACCAGGCGTGGGCGATCCTGGCGGAGGCGGCGGCGGGGAAGAAGTCGACCAGCAGCGCCCACAGCGCCTCGACGGTCCACTCGTGGGTGTGCCCCCTGGCGTCGACGCGCGAGCCGTACAGGTAGGGCCTGCCCCGGCCGCCGAAGGCGATGCGGCCGTCGGCGGTGCGCTGGGCGTACATGTAGTAGTGGGCCAGGTCGCCGAGCAGTTCGGCGCCCTCCCAGCCGACCTGGTCCCAGAAGGCGTCGGGAAGCGGCTCGGTGACGATCATGGAGCTGTTCATGGGCAGCCACTGCCGCCGCAGCCCCTTGATGGTGGCGGTGAAGCCCTCGGTGGCCCTGATCACGTAGTCGGCGCGGACCGTGCCGTACGGCGTGACGGCCCGGTGCGGCGCGATCTCCTCGACCGGTGTGCGTTCGAAGATCTCGACCCCCGCCTCCCTCACCGCCCTCGCCAGCCCCCGCACCAGCTTGCCCGGATGGATCCTGGCACAGTGCGGGCTCCACGAGGCCTGGACCGCGCCCGCCACGCGCAACCTGGCCTCGCGCTCCTCGGCGCTCAGCAGGGTCGCCTCGACGCCCCATGCGGCGCCCGCGGCGACCGAGGCGCGCAGCCTGGCCGCCTGCGCGCTGCCCCTGGCCACGTTGAGCACGCCGCCCTTGACGATGTCGGCGTCGATGCCCTCCTTGTCGCAGACGGCGATCACCTCGTCGATGGAGGAGTACATCTCGCGCTGCAGCCGCCTGGTGGCCTCCGCGCCGTGCGTCTTGGCGTAGCGCTCGTGGCTGCCGGCCAGGTCGCCGGTCAGCCAGCCGCCGTTGCGCCCGGAGGCGCCGAATCCGGCGAACTCCTTCTCCAGCACCACGACGTCGAGCGAGGGTCTGGCCCGCTTGAGGTAGTACGCCGTCCAGAGCCCGGTGTAGCCGGCGCCCACGATCGCCACGTCCGCTTTGCGGTCGCCGTCGAGGGCGGGTCCGATGGGCGGCTCACCGAGGGAACGATGCCAGTAGGAGACGTCTCCGTTGACGAAGCCGTCGCTGAACGAAGGAACACGCGTGCTCATGGGGCACATCCTGCTATATCCGCATATCTCCATGCATCTCGCCACGGAATTCGCGATGAAACACTTTCAGCCGTTGGTTGTAACAAACGGGACGCATCCTGGCGGCATGGGATTTCTGCGCATCCGTACCACCGTTGACGAGCGGCCCGGAAGGCTGGCCTCGCTGGCCGCCGCGCTCGCCGAGCGGGGTGGCAACATCCTCGGGCTGAGCGTCCAGCCCGACACCGACGGCACGGTCGACGAGTTCGTCGCGGACATTCCCGCCAGTCCCGACGTGGTCAAGGCGGCGCTGGAGTCGGCGGGCGGACGCCGCGTCCAGGTCGTCGCCGCCAACGCGCACGAGCTGACCGACGAGCCCACCAGGGCGCTGCTGCTGGCCTCGCGACTGCGCGCGGCGCCGTGGCGGCTGCCCGACCTGCTGGTCGAGCTCCTGCGCGCGGACGACGCCCGCTGGGTCTATGGTGACGCCGTGCGCGATCTTCCCGACCCGACCCTCCTGGTCGTCCCCGTGGCCGCCAAGCGGGCCATCAAGGTGCGCAGGAGCCGGCTGCCGTTCACGCTCACCGAGGCCGCCCGCGCCGCCTCCTTCGTACGGCTGGCCCAGCCGCCCGCCGACCCGGCAGGCGGCGAGCGCGAGATCAGGCTGTCCGACGGCACCGAGGTCGTGGTCAGGCCGCTGACCGCCATCTACCGCGAGGCCGTCAAGGACCTGCACGACAGGTGCTCGCCCGAGAGCCGCAGGTTCCGCTACTTCACCTCCATGCCCGCGCTGCCTCCCCGGGTGTTCGACCGGCTGTGCGACCGCGGCAGGGGGCACTCCCTGGTGGCGGGTCACGACGGCCAGGTCGTGGCGCTGGCCAACCTGATGTTCACCCCGGATCCGGGCATCGCCGAGATGGCCGTGCTGGTCGAGGACCGCTGGCAGGGGCGCGGTCTGGGCGCGGCACTGGCCAGGATGCTGGTGGAGGGGGCGCGGGACCTCGGCTACGCCGAGGTCCGGGCCACCCTGCTGTCGGACAACACGCGCATGCGGCGGCTGATGGTCTCGCTGGGCGCCACGCTCGGCTACACCGAGGACCCCGGCGTCGTCGAGGCCCGGCTCGCGGTGGGCGCCCTGGTCTAGGCGTCCTGCGCCTCGTCGGCGCCGGGGGTGTCTCTGGTATCGCCGGCGGCCTTCGGGTCGGCAGCGGCGCCCAGGGCGTCCAGGCGGCGTTCGATCCGCTCGAGGCTCTCCTGGATCTGGCGGAGCCGGAGGTCGAGCTGCAGCCGTTCCCTCGGCGATCCCGGGCGGAGCCGCCGCACCACCCGGTGCCTGAGCCTGTTCAGGTCGAGCCCCCGGCCGACGAGCACCTGGGCGGCCACGCCCTCACCCTCGTGGATCAGCCCGAGCAGGATGTGCTCGGTGCCGATGTGGTGGTGCCCGAGCTGCAGCGCCTCGCGCAGCGACAGCTCGAGCACTTTCTTGGCGCGCGGGGTGAAGGGGATGTGGCCGGCCGGCGGCGCGGGGCCCGGCTCGACGACCTCCTCGATCGCCGCCCGCAGCTCGTGAAGGTCGGCGCCGCAGTCGCGCAGCACCATCGCCGCGAGGCCGTCGTCCTCGCGGAGCAGGCCCAGGAGCAGATGCTCGGTGCCGATGTAGTCGTGGTTGAGCGTCCTCGCCTCTTCCTGGGCCAGGACGACCACGCGGCGGGCATGGTCGGTGAAGCGCTCGAACACGGGGCCTCCGTTCGAGTGGGCTGCTTCCACTATGCGCTACAACTCCCGCCCTGCGGGGTAGGTGTCAAGTGTGGATCTTGACGAGATCGCCGACCGGCTCTACGCGCTGCCCGTGGCCGAGTTCATGGCCGCGCGTGAGGCGGAGGCCCGTGCGGCCAAACAGGCGGGGCAGCCGCAGCTCGCCCGCCAGGTGGCCGCGCTGCGCAAGCCCACGGTCGCCGCGTGGGCGGTCAACCAGCTCGCCCGCGCCCATCCTGACGAGCTGGCCGAACTGCTGGAGCTGGGCGAGGACCTGCGCGCCGCGTGGGCGGCGCAGGACAGGGCGGCGTTGAGCGAGCTCACCGACCGGCGCGCCAGGCTCTCCCAGCGGCTGCTCCGGCTGGTCCCATCGGCGGGGCCCGAGGTGGAACAGACGCTCGACGCCGCGACGGTGAACGCCGAGGCGGCCGAGCAGGTACGGCGCGGCCGTCTGGCCAAGCCGCTCAGCTACAGCGGCTTCGCCCCCGCGCCCGCGCCCAAGGCGCCTCCCGCGCGCAAACCCTCGCAGGAGGAGCAGCGGGCGGCGGAGGAGCGCAAGGCCAGGCAGCTGGCCGAGGCGACCGCGGTCTACGAGGAGTGGCGCGAGACGCTGGCGCAGGCCGTACGGGAGAGGGACGAGCGGGCCGCCAAGGTGGCGACGCTGGAGAAGAAGCTGGCCAAGGCCCGCCGGAAGCTCGCCGAGGCCGACCAGCGGGCCGAGGTGGCCCGGCGGGAGGAGGCGCACGCGCGGGCGCGACTGCGGGATTGAGGAACAGCGGCCGGCGACGCTGTGCGGAACCGTCGCGCGCATGGCTCCCAGATGGTCGCGCGAATATTCGCATGACGGCCCGCATGAAGATCGGCTAGGGATGTCTCATGCCGATTCATGTGCGCCTCGACGACCTGTGCCCGGAGACCTGGGAGGAGGTGGCCGAGCTGACGGTGGCCGACGACCAGCGTGACCTCATCGCGTCGAACCTGTACTCGATCGCGGAGAGTCGCTTCTTGCCGGGCTTCATGACCCGGGCGGTGGTGCACGACGAGCGCCCCGTGGGCTTCGCGATGTACGGTCCCGATCCCGACGACGGTCAGATGTGGCTGTACCGGTTGATGATCGACCAGGCTCACCAGGGCAAGGGTCTGGGCCGAGCCGCTCTCGAGCAGATCATCACACATGTGCGGGACGAGCTCGGCGCCCCTGTCCTGCGGCTGGGCGTACGCGCCGACAACGTCGCGGCCAAGGCCCTCTACCTCTCCGCCGGATTCGTCCCCACCGGGCAGACCTTCGGCGAGGAGGACGTCCTGGAACTCCGCCTGTCCGCCGGCGCGGCCGTCATTCGGCGTTGACGTTCGGGCACTGGTCTCACCTCCCATACCGGGCATCGGGATTAACGGGGATTTGTGTCGGCGTCGCGCTGTTCCAGGCTGTCTTCCGTGTCGACACAATCCCCTTGCGCGACAGGTTTCGATAATTCCACGGCGTCGCCTGACCCTCGCGCCTTCCGCTTGGCTCGCCATGACATCCCTGCGAGACGCGCCTGTGCACGTCAGGCGCGTGTCCGTCGAGGGTGAGCCCGGAGGTGAGGTGGTTCCGATGTCCTTGCCATTCAACGGGTGGGACAAAAAACGCGGTGAAACATGGCCGATAAAGAGGATGGTGGCCATTTCTGGGTGGGAAACCGGCGTTAACCTCGCATTCAATTGATTTCCCATTCATTTGCAAGAGCCCTCCACCACTGTCGGTTCCGCAGGGAAGAGCGGCGACGGCTGGAAGGGGGATCACGTGGGTGGGCGTTCGGGAGACCCGGCTGTCCTGCGCGACATCGTGACCGCCGAACTCGGGCGCGCGGGCGCGCAGGACTGGTCGATCGCCGAGGACGACCTCTGGTGCAAGGTCACGCCGGACGCGTACGCGATGCCCGAACAGGGATGGAAGCTGCACGTCTCCGCGACGATGCTCTCCGCGCCGGTGGTGCTCTCCCGCGTCTCGCGGGTGCTCGCCGAGGCCGGTTGCGCCTTCAAGTTTCCCGCCCGGCTGGGCGACTACTGGAAGTTCCTCGAACCGCACTGCGGCCGCGCGCAGGCCGGGAAGTTCGTCACCGTCTATCCGCTGGACGACGCCGAGTCGGTGCGCCTGGCGGCCCTGCTCGACGAGGCCACCCGTGGGCTTCCCGGACCGGTGATCCTTTCCGACCGTCCGTACCGGCAAGGCGGGATCGTGCACTACCGCTACGGCGCCTTCAGCGGGCATCGCGTGCTCGGCAACGACGGGTTCTACGAGATCCGGCTGCGTTCGCCGGAGGGCCGGCTCGTTCCCGACGAGCGGCGGCCGCGCTTCTCCCCGCCGCCGTTCGCGACCTGCCCGTTCGAGGTTCCGGCGGCGAGCCGGCGTCCCGGGGCGGCCGCGGTCATGCTGAACGACCGGTTCGTCGTCCGCGAAGCCGTACGGCACGCGAACCGCGGCGGCGTCTACCTCGCCGAGGACACCAAGACCGGTCACGACGTGGTCGTCAAGGAGGGGCGTCCGCACGCGTGCGCCGATCTGAGCGGCAGGGACGCGCGGGATCGGATCGCGATGGAACGTTCCTGCCTGGAGGCTCTCGCGCCGGCCGGGATCGCGCCGGCCGTGGTGGACTTCTTCGAGCAGGGCGGCCACGCCTTCCTCGTCGAGGAGTTCGTCCAGGGTGTCACGCTGCAGCGCTGGTCGGACGGGAACGCCGGGCCGCTGGGCGAGGACGGGTTCGGCAACGGGGCGGCGGAGGTCCTGCCCCTCGTCAGCCGCCTGATCGCGGTGCTGAAGGCGCTGCACGGCCGAGGCTACGTGTTCGGCGACCTTTCGCCGAACAACGTGATGGTCTCGCCCGGCGGCGACCTACGGCTCATCGACCTGGAGCACACGGCCGTGCCGGGCACCACCGTCATGGTGGGCGGGACCCCGGGTTACCTGGCCCCGGAGCTGGCGGGCCACACAGGGGAGTTCCTGACCGCGCCGGAGGCGGTCGCCGATCTCTACAGCCTTGGCGCGATGGTGTACTTCCTGGCGGTCGGCGCCCACCTGGACCCGGCGGGCCCCGGCCGGGTCGCCGCGGTGGCCGGCGTGGCCGGGGTGGCCGCGGCCAACCCCACGCTCGCGCTGCTGCGGCCGCTCGTGGAAGGCCTGCTGGCGGAGGAACCGGAGCGGCGCTGGTCGCTGGGCAGGTGCGAGCGGTTCCTCGCCGCGCTCACACCGGAGCCCGCCGCCTCCCACCTCGAGGTCAGGTCACCGGAGCGCACCGTCGACCGGGAGGTCGCGCCGCCGGAGCGCGCCGCCGCCGACCGGGGGGTCAGGTCACCGGAGCGTGCTGACGCCGGCCGCGGGAACCGGCCACCGGAGCGGATCGACCGGCTGATCGATGACGGGATCGCCCACCTGGTGGAGACGGCGGACACGGGCGAAGGCGCCCCGTCGCCGTGGCCCAACGTCGCCGACGGCATGGAGGTCGATCCGTGCTCGGTGAACGGTGGCGCGCCGGGGATCCTCGGCGTCCTGACGCGGGCCGCGCCGCAGGCGAGGGCGGTCGCCGAACTCGCCCGCTGGCTGCGGGAGCGGCTGGTGGCGGAGGATGTCTGGCGGCCCGGCCTTCACTTCGGGCGCTCCGGCGCGGTGTGGGCGCTGTACGACGCGGCGACGGCCATGGGCGACGCCGACCTGGAACGGTTCGCGGTGCGGGCGGCGCGGCTGCTGCCCACGGACCATCCCAGCTCCGACGTGACGCACGGGCTGGCCGGATGCGGCATGGCGGTCCTGCACATCGCGCTGGGCTCGGGTGACCTCGCGCTGCGAGACCGCGCCGCCGGTATCTTCCAGAACCTGCACGAGGCGCGCTCGTACCGCGACGGCCACCCGCAGTGGCCGACGCCGGAGACGTTCGACTCCGGCCTGGCAGGGGCCAACCACTTCGGTTTCGCGCACGGCATCGCCGGGATCGGGACCGCGTTGCTCCACGCCGGCCAGACCCTCGACCGGCCGGACTGGACGGCGACCGTCCACGAGATCGCCCGCGCCCTCCACGAACACGCCGAGGTGGACGGGGACACCGCCTGGTGGCCGACCCTGCGCGGCGACCTGGGGACGGTGCGCCCACGCCGGCCGCACTGGTGCAGCGGCTCCTCCGGGATCGGCTCCTTCCTCGTGAGGTACTGGCGTGTCACCGGCGACCCGACCGCGCTGGACCTGGCGCGCAAGGCGGCGGCGGCCGTGCACCGTACCCGATGGCAGTCGGGACCGGTGCCGTGTCACGGGCTGCCGGGCGACGGCGAGTTCCTGCTCGACATGGCCGAGTTCACCGGCGACGACCGCTACCGGCGGTGGGCGCGAGATCTGGCCGGCTGCCTGGAGACCCGCGCGACCGAACATCGCGGTCGCCTGCTGGTCCCCGGCCCTCATGGAGACTTCCCCCCGACTTTCCTCGCCGGCACGGCGGGGATCGTCGCCTTCCTTCTCCGGCTGCGCGACCGGTCCGCCCGGTTGTGGATGCCGGAGGGGAACCCCAGGCTCGCCGTACCCACATGGGGACGGCGATGACAGGCGGCCGCGGCACAGGCGGCCCCGGCATTCACAAGGAGGTGAACGACCATGTCCTTCGACGTTCAGGACCTGCAGGCGCTCCAGGAGCTTGAGCCCGGTGCCAACGAGGCGCTCCGGCTGACCCACTGCATCAAGCACTTCGGCTGCACCGACAACTGATAGCGAAACCCGCCCGCCCGTTCCCGGGCGGGCGGGGCTCTTTTCGATCCCAGGACAGGCGTTCGACCACCAGGACGGATGTCCGATCGCCAGACAAGGACAGGCCCGGCCCGTGCACGATCGCCCCCTCTCCGCTTCGGAGGAGCCTCCCGCGCCCGGGACCTGGCGCAGGGTCGCGCGGCTGTTCATGCCGCACCGGCTCGCCATCTGCTTCGTCGTCCTGCTCGTCGCGGCCTACTCCGCGCTGAACGCCGCCGTCCCGCTGCTGACCCAGCTGGTCTTCGATCGGGCGCTGTTCGGCGCCGGCGGCCCCGACCTGCCGCTGCTCGCCCTGATCGCCGGGCTGGCGGCGGCCACCGCCTGCGCGGTCGGTGTGGTGGACCTTGGGCAGACGTGGGTGTCGGCGCGCGTCGCGCAGCGGGTGGTGCATGCGCTGCGCGTGGAGTTGTTCGGCCGCCTCCAGCGCATGCCGCTGGCCTTCTTCGCCGCGACGCGCGGCGGTGAGATCCAGTCGCGGCTGGCCAACGACACCGCGCAGATCGAGCACGCCGTCAAGGACACCCTGCCCAGCACGCTTTCCGGCGTCATCGGATTCGTGGTGGCGGCCGGTGCGATGGTGATGCTGTCACCCCTGCTCGCGGGCGCCGCACTGATCCTCGCGCCGATCGTCGTGTGGGTGGCCTCCCGGTCGGGGCGAGCGCTCAAGAACCTGTCGGAGGTCAGCCAGCGCTCTCGCGCGGAACTGTCGTCCATCGTGGCGGAGCGTCTGTGCCTGGGCGGCGTCATCCTGGCCCGGGTCCACGGCAGGGGCGCGGAGGAGGCCAACAGGTTCGGCGCCGAGAGCGAGCGGCTGGCCCGGCTGGGGGTACGCTCCGGGCTGGTGGCCCAGGGGGTGCTGAGCGCGGGACACGTCTTCTTCGTGCTGACCCCCTACCTGGTGTTCGTGGCGGCGGGCCTGACCGACGGGATCACCCCTGGCACGCTGGTCGCCTTCACCGTGCTGCAGGCGAGGCTCTACCAGCCTCTGTGGCAGTTCCTGCACGTCTCCACCGAGTTCCGCTCCGCCCAGGGAGCCTTCGAGAGGGTCTTCGACTACCTCGACCTGGAGCCGGAGTCCGAGCCCGAGCCTGGTCCGCGGCCGGGTCCCGCCCCCGGGCCCGGCGCGCTCACCGTCCGCGGGGCCACGTTCAGGTACGCGGGCGCGGGGCGGCAGGACCGTCCGGCGTTGTCCGGCGTGAGCCTCGCCATCCCGGCCGGGTCCACCACGCTGGTCGTCGGCCCGAGCGGCTCGGGCAAGACGACGCTCGGCCACCTGCTCGCCGGGCTGCACCCGCCGACCGAAGGGTCGGTCCGGATCGACGGGGCGGAGGTCGGGCAGCCGTCTCCCGGGCGGGTCTGCATCGCCACGCAGGAGCCTTTCCTCTTCCAGGGGTCGGTCGCCGACAACCTCAGGTACGCCGCCTCCGACGCGTCGCTGGACGATCTCGTGCGCGCCTGCCGGATCACCCGGATCCACGAGCGGATCATGGCGCTCCCTGACGGCTACGACTCGCTCGTGGGAGAGCGGGGGGCGCTGTTGTCGGGTGGCGAGCGGCAGCGCGTCGCCCTGGCCCGCGCGCTCCTGGCCGACGCGTCCGTGCTCGTGCTCGACGAGGCGACCTCCGCGCTCGACCCGCTGACCGAGCTGGAGGTCGTCGAGGCGATCCTGGCCGAACGGGCGGGACAGACCACGGTGATGATCACTCACCGGTTCGGCGTGTTCGAGTCCTTCGACACCGTCGTGGCCCTGGACGGGGGCCGCGTGGCGGAGCACGGGGCTCGCCTCGACCTGCTCGGCGACCGGCACGGGTGGTACGCGCGGATGGTCCGCGCCCAGACCGGCGCCGTCTAGCTCCTGCCGTCGCTCTCGGCGAGGAGGGCGGTACCGCTGTTCCGCGACCCAGGTCCGGGGCGCTAGATTGGTGTACGAAACGGTTTCGTACAGGAGGCTCCATGCCCGAGCTCGCAGCGATCGTCACGGGCGCCAACAGCGGGATCGGCCTGCCCACGGCGCGTGAACTGGCCAGGCGCGGTGCGCGGGTGACCGTCGCCGCCCGCGACCCGGAACGCGGCGGCGCCGCCGTGGCGGGCATCCTGCGCGACGTGCCGGGCGCCGACGTGGTCTTCCGCCGGCTGGATCTGGCCGACCTGTCCTCGGTACGGGAGTTCGCCGCGGGCGTCGACCGCGTCGACCTGCTGATCAACAACGCGGGCGTCGGCATGATCCCGCGCGCGCTCACCAAGGACGGCTTCGAGCTGCAGTTCGGCACCAACCACCTGGGCCACTTCGCGCTCACCGGCCTGCTGCTGCCGCGCCTGCTGGCCGCTCCCGCCCCGCGCGTGGTCACCGTCGCCAGCGACGCCCACAAGGTCGGCAGGCTCGACTTCGACGATCTCGCCCTCGAACGCGGCTACGGCAAGACGAGTTCCTACGGCCGCTCCAAGCTGGCCAACCTGCTGTTCACCTTCGAACTGCAGCGCAGGGCCCGACGGGCCGGCTCGGCCCTGCTCGCGGTGGCCACCCATCCGGGCGCCACGGCCACGAACTTCTTCTCCGTGGGCCCCTTCCAGCCGCTGCTGAAGCTGTTCCTGCGCAGTGCCGAGGACGGCGCGGCGCCCTCCCTGTACGCCGCCACCTCGCCGCTCATCAGGGGAGGGGAGTACCTCGGGCCCAGGTCCCAGCCGCTGACCCCCAGCAAGGACGCCAGGGACGAGGCGCTGGCCGCGCGGTTGTGGGACGTCTCGGCCGAGCTCACCGGCGTACGATTCGGTGAGTTCGCCGACACGTAAGGACACCGCGTGGCACCACTGGATCCCGGCAGGGAGAAGGCCATCCTCGACGCCACCTTCGACCTGCTGTCGGAGATGGGCTACGACCGGATGTCCGTCGACCAGATCGCCCGGCGGGCCAAGGCCAGCAAGGCGACGATCTACCGGCGCTGGGCGGGCAAGCCCGAGCTCGTCGTCGAGGTCATCTGCCGTCGCTTCGACATGGAGGTGCCTGCCGTCCCCGACACCGGGTCGCTGCGCGGCGATCTCGTCGAGGTGGTCAGGGGGCTGGCGGCGGCGGCCGAACGCAAGCACGGGCTCATCATGGGCCTGTCCTCGACCCTCGTCTCCCACCAGGAGCTGGCCAGGACCCTGCGCGAACGCATGCCCGTGCGCGACCTGGCGGGCGCCACGCTGCTCGTGGAGCGGGCGGTGGCGCGGGGCGAGCTGCCGTCCGCCGTCGATGCCGGACGGCTGTTCGAGGTCGTGGAGGCGCTCGTCTGGCACCGCCTGATCTTCATCGGGCCGCCGCTGGACGACGCCTTCGCCGCGCAGGCCGTCGATGGCGTCCTCCTGCCGCTCACCCGTGCCTGGGCGGGCTGAATCTCACCGGTTGTTGTCAGATTTGCGGCCAAAGCCTTTCTGGCGGCCATGACGCCCGCCTAGGGTCGTCGCCATGACGATCGACGAGTTCATCGACCGGCTGCCCAAGGTCGAACTGCACGTGCACCTGGTCGGCTCCGCCTCGGTGCCGACCGTGCTCGAACTGTCCCGCCGCCATCCCGGCAGCGGCGTGCCCAGCAGCGAGGAGGAGCTGCGGGCCTTCTACACCTTCCGCGACTTCCCGCACTTCGCCCAGGTCTACCAGGCGGTCAACGAGCTGGTGCGCGAGCCCGAGGACGTCGCCTCCCTGGTGGTCGGGCTGGCCCGCGACCTCGCCCCGCAGAACTGCCGCTACGTCGAACTGCAGGTGACGCCCTACGCGCACTGGATGCGCGGCCTGCCGATGCGCGCCGTCACCGAGGCGCTCGACGTGGCCGCCCGCCGCTCGCTCGACGAGCACGGCGTCGAGATGGCCTACATCTTCGACATCCCCGGCGAGTTCGGGGAGGAGGCCGCCCGCGTCACCGTGGACCACGCGCTGAAGGAACCTCCCGCCGCGTTGGTAGGTTTCGGCATCGGTGGCATCGAACAGGATCGGCTCGCCTACCGCGACGCCTACCGTGACGCCTTCAGCGCCGCCCGGGCGGCCGGGCTGCACAGCGTCCCGCACGGCGGGGAGATGACGGGGCCCGAGACGGTGTGGGAGGTCATCGAGGGCTACGGCGCCGAGCGGATCGGGCACGGCATCAACTCCCTCCAGGACCCCCGCCTGGTGGCCTACCTGCGGGAGACGCAGCTGCCGCTGGACGTCTGCCCGACCTCCAACGTCTGCACGGGGCAGGTCGGGCGGATCGAGGACCACCCGCTGCCCCGCATGCTGGAGGAGGGGCTGTTCGTCACGCTCAACAGCGACGACCCGCCGATGTTCGCCACGACGCTGGCCGCCGAGTACCGCGTCGCCGCGCACGTGTTCGGGATGGGGCAGGCCGAGCTGGCGCAACTGGCGCGCAACGCCGTCCAGGCCTCGTACCTGGCCGAGGACCGCAAGCGGGGGCTGCTGGCCGAGATCGACGCCCTGGCCTGAGCCCGGGGCGCCCCGCGGACCGGGGGAGAGCGTCCGCGGGGCAGGAGATGCAGGGCAGGCTACAGACCCGGGATGTACAGCAGGCGGTTGGGCGAGCCGCTGCCGGGGCTCTTGACGACGCCGGTCGTGGCGTTGTTCACGATCGCGTCGCGCACCTGCTGCGGCGTCGCACCGGAGTGGCCCTGCAGGTAGAGGGCCGCGGCGCCGGTCACGTGCGGGGTGGACATCGACGTGCCGCTGATGGTGTTCGTCGAGGTGTCGGAGTCCTTCCAGGTCGAGGTGATGTTGTAGCCGGGGGCGAACAGGTCGACACAGGGGCCGCGGTTGCCCCACGACGGCTTGGCGTCGGAGTTGTTGGTGATCGAGACGGTGATCGCCTCGGGGACGCGGGCCGGCGACTGGGTGCAGGCGTCCAGCGCGAACAGCCCGAGGAAGCCGTTGCCCGCCGCGATCGCGTAGGAGACGCCCGAGGCGATGGAGTTCTTGACGGCGGTGTCGAGCGCGGCGTCGGCGCTGCCGCCGAGGCTCATGTTGGCGACGGCCGGCTTGACCGCATTCGCGGTCACCCAGTCGATGCCCGCCACGACCTGGTCGGTGGTGCCCGACCCTTCGCAGTTGAGCACCCTGACACCCACCAGCGTCACGCCCTTGGCCACGCCGTGGGCCGTGCCGCCGGTGGTCCCGGCGACGTGCGTGCCGTGGCCGTGGCAGTCGTTGCCGTTCTGGCCGTCGCCGATCGCGTCGAACCCGATGGAGGCGCGCCCGCCGAAGTCGCTGTGGGAGGGCCTGATGCCGGTGTCGACGATGTAGGCGTGCACGCCCGCACCGGTGGGCCCGTAGGTGTAGGAGCTGTTCAGCGGCAGGTTGCGCTGGTCGATGCGGTCAAGGCCCCACGAGGGCGGGTTCGGCTGGGTGTCGGAGGCGCGGTGCACCACCACCTGCTGCACGTACTCGACCGACGGGTCGCCGGCCAGCCGCCTGGCCTGCCGTTCGCTGGCGTGGACGGCGAAGCCGCGCAGCGCGTGCCGGTACTCCCTGAACGTCGTGCCGCCGTGCCTGGCGGTCAGGTCGGTGGCGGCCCGCGACACCTCGGGCCGGTTCTTCAGCACCACGATGTAGGTGCCGGGGACGAGATCCTGCGGCTCGGCGGTGGGGATGATCAGCTTGCCGGACGGCTCGGGGTCGGCGAGGGCGGGAGTGGAGCTCGCGACTACGGCGACGGCCGCGGCGATGACCGCGGCCCAGCGGCGTAAGGCCATGGGGGGTTGTCCCTTCGTAGGTCGATGACCAAGAAGGTAAAAAACACACCCCGGGCTGACAAGGCCTAAGATTTGGTGTCAAATCCGCTTATGGACCGGTGGATCTCCGGGATGACCGCCCGCGTCAGGGTGAAGCGATCCTGCCCAGCTCCGGCGGGATCTTCGCCGCGGCCGCCCTGTCGAGCAGGAAGAGCGTGCGCTGCCGCCCTCTGGCACCCGCCGCGGGCACCTGCACCGGGCCCGAGTCCTCGGCCAGCGCCAGCCGTACGGCACCCGCCTTCTCCTCGCCGGCCGCCACCACCCACACCTCGCGCGCGGACCGGATCGACGGGAAGGTGAGCGAGATCCGCACCGGCGGCGGCTTCGGCGAGCCGTGCACGGCCACCACCGAGCGGGTGTCGTACACGGCCGGGTTGCCGGGGAACAGCGAGGCGACGTGGGAGTCGGGCCCCATGCCGAGCAGCATGACGTCGAACGACGGGACGGGACCGTGATCCTCGGGGCGGGCCGCCTGGCGCAGCTCCTCGGCGTAGGCCGCGGCCGACTCCTCCGGCGACATGCCGGAGTCGGGCCCCCGCATGACGTGGACCCGCTCGGGGTCGACGTCGACCTGGTCGAGCAGCGCCTTGCGGGCACCGGTCTCGTTGCGCTCGTCGTCACCGGTGGGCAGGAAACGCTCGTCACCCCACCAGATGTCCAGCCTGCGCCAGTCGACCGCGTCACGCGCGGGCGTCTCGGCGATCGCGGCCAGGGTGGCGATGCCGACCGTGCCGCCGGTCAGGACCAGCGACGCGGAACCCCGCGCCGACTGCACGTCGACCAGGCGGGTGATGATCCGCGCGGCGACGGCCTTGGCCAGCACGTCGGCGTTGCGGTGCACGACTACGTTGGGAACGCTCACGATCACACCCTATCGAGGCGCGGGCGTCCGGCCGCCGACCGGCTCCCGGCGGGCCAGGCCGGGGGAGATCCCCGAAGGGACGCCGACGCCGAGGGCCCCGGGTTCCGTCGAACCCGGGGCCCTCGGACGCTGGCCTCAGCCCTTGTGCGTGCGGGCCAGCCGCTTCAGCGCCGCCTCGTAGATCTCGTCGGGGTCGAGCCTGCGCAGCTCCTCGGCCAGCAGCTCGGCCGTGCTCCGCCGGGCCAGCGCCACGTGCCGGTCCGGCTGCCCCGGACGCGAGAGCGTGGCCAGGCGGGCGTCGCTGCGGGTGACGGCGACCTCCCCGCCGTCGAGCGACAGCCGTACCGAGGTCAGGCCGGGACCCGCCGAGTCGGCCGTCTTCACTGGCGCGCCCAGCCGGTCGGCCAGCCACGCCGCCAGCAGCGGCGCGCTGGTGTTGCCGGCCGCCCCGTCGACGAAGCCCTTCTTCACCCTGCCCACCGGCTGGTCGAAGGCGGCGGCCAGCAGGCTGCGCCACGGCGTCAGCCGCGCCCACGCCAGGTCGGTGTCGCCCGGCGCGTAGCCCTTGGCCCGGCCGGCCAGCGCCCTGATGCCCTCGCGGGCCGCCTTGGCGTCGGTGATCCGGCGCTGGGCCAGCGTCCCGATCGAGTCCTCGGCGGGCACGTCGGGCGCCTCACCCGGCCACCAGGCCACCACCGGGGTGTCGGGCAGCAGCAGCGGGCTGACCACCGAGTCGGCGTGCTCGGTCAGCTCGCCGTACAGGCGCAGCACCACGACCTCTCCGGGCGCCGACTCACCGACGCGCAGCTCCGCGTCGAGCCTGTTGGACTCGTCGCGCTCCCGGTTGATCACCACCAGGATCCGCGAGGGGTGCTCGCGGGCGGCCTCGGTGGCGGCCCGTACGCTGTCGTACTGGTCGCGCTCGTCGCAGATCACCACCAGCGTCAGCACCATGCCGATCGCCGGCACGCCCATCTGGTGACGCAGCCGGGTGAGCTGTCCTGAGATCTTCCCGGCCGTGGTGTCCGTCAGCATGAACGACGTCATGAGCCCTCCTTCGCCGGTCTCATGGCATCCCGCCTACGCTCGTTCACAGTCGCCTCCACACCCGGCCGTCACGGGCCATCATCTCGTCCGCCGACGGCGGGCCCCAGGTGCCGGACGGATACGGCTCGGGCTGGCCCTGGGTGGCCCAGTGCTCCTCGATCGGGTCGAGGATCATCCACGACAGCTCCACCTCGCGCTGGTGCGGGAAGAGCGGCGGGTCGCCGATCATCACGTCCAGCAGCAACCGCTCGTACGCCTCGGGCGACGACTCCAGGAACGACTCGCCGTAGGCGAAGTCCATGGACACGTCGCGCACCTCCATCGCGGTGCCCGGCACCTTCGAGCCGAACCGCACGGTGATGCCCTCGTCCGGCTGCACCCTGATGACCAGGGCGTTGTGGCCGAGGATCTCGGTGTCGTCCTTGCTGAAGGGCAGGTGCGGCGCCTTCTGGAAGACGACCGCCACCTCGGTGACGCGGCGGCCCAGCCGCTTGCCCGTGCGCAGGTAGAACGGCACGCCCGCCCAGCGCCTGTTGGCGATCTCCAGCTTGATGGCCGCGTAGGTCTCGGTCGTCGAGGTCGGCGAGATGCCGTCCTCCTCGAGGTATCCGACCACCTTCTCGCCGCCCTGCCAGCCGGCCGCGTACTGGCCGCGCGCGGTGTAGTGGGCCAGGTCGGCGGGCAGCCGTACCGCCTTGAGGACCTTCTCCTTCTCCCTGCGCAGGGAGTTGGCCTCGAAGGAGGTCGGGTCCTCCATCGCCACCAGCGCCAGCAGCTGGAGCAGGTGGTTCTGGATCACGTCGCGGGCCGCGCCGATGCCGTCGTAGTAGCCGGCGCGGCCGGCCAGGCCGATGTCCTCGGCCATGGTGATCTGCACGTGGTCGACGTAGCCGCGGTTCCAGATCGGCTCGTAGAGGTTGTTGGCGAACCTCAGCGCCATGATGTTCTGGACCGTCTCCTTGCCCAGGTAGTGGTCGATCCTGAAGATCGAGCTCTCCGGGAAGGCCTCGGTGGTGATCTCGTTCAGCTCGTGGGCGCTGCGCAGGTCGTGCCCGAACGGCTTCTCGATCACCACGCGCCGCCACGAGCCCTCGGGCGCCTCGGCCAGGCCCGTGCGCTTGAGCTGCTTCACCACGGTGGGGAAGAACTTCGGCGGCACCGACAGGTAGAACGCGTAGTTGCCCCCGGTGCCCCTGGTCTGGTCGATCTCCTTCAACGCCATCGCCAGCGCGTCGAAGGCGCCGTCGTCGGAGAACTCGCCGGGCACGAAGTGGATGCCCTCGGCCAGCTGCTTCCAGACCTCCTCACGGAACGGCGTGCGCGCGTGCTCCTTCACCGCGTCATGGGTGAGCTGCGCGAAATCCTGGTTTGCCCAGTCGCGGCGGGCGAAACCGACGAGGGAGAAACCGGGTGGCAGCAGCCCCCTGTTGCCCAGGTCGTAAATCGCCGGCAGCAGCTTGCGCTTGGCCAGGTCTCCGGTCACGCCGAAAAGTACCAGCACGCATGGGCCCGCGACCCTGGGCAGCCGCTTGTCCCGCAGGTCACGCAGCGGGTTGGCGGCGGCCGCCTCGAGGGTGGTGGCCGTGCTCGCGGCGGCGGCCGCCGCGGTGGCGGCCTCCTCCACGGGCGCTGCCGGATCAGTCATCTCAGACCTCCTGTGCGGCCGCGAGCAGGTGGGCGATTCCCGCTACGCGGTCGGTCAAATGCAGTCGTATGGCGGGCCGTCCTCGCCCGGCGAGGGCCCGCTGGTCGCCCAGTGCCTGGGCGAGCTGCAGCTCACCCAGCGTGTACGGCTTGCCGGGGACCTGGACGTCGGCCGTCACGGCGCCGGTGATCTGCAGGAACACCCCGTTCGGCGGGCCGCCCTTGTGGTACTGCCCCGTCGAGTGCAGGAAGCGGGGGCCCCAGCCGAACGTCACGGGCCGCTCGGTCCGTACGGCCAGCTGCGCCCGCAGCGTGTGGGCGTCGGCCGCCATCCACGCCTCGGTCATCTGCTCGAAGTCGGCGTTCTCGGGCACCGGCGCGTCGAAGGCGGCCAGCCGGTCGAGGTAGGCCATGACGGCCAGGTAGCCGTCGGCGGGGACGGCGTGCAGCAGCTCGGTGAACACCCCCGACAGGTCCTTGGCGTGGGTCTCGCCGTACACCTCGACGGGCCCGTCGACCAGCGCCGGGGCGGCGAGGGCCGGCCCCTCGGCCAGGACGCGCGCGGTGTTGTCCTTCGCCTCGGCCACGTCGGGCTGGTCGAAGGGGTTGACCTCCAGCAGCAGCCCGGCCACGGCCGTGGCGTACTCCCACACCAGGAACTGCGCGCCGAGCGAACCGTCGACCCTGATGTCGCCGTCGTCGGAGGCGATCGTGACGACCAGCTCGTCGCGCGCGCCCGTCGGCTCGGCGACGACCGGCAGGATGCCCTTGCCGTGCTTGCCGGTGGACTCGGCCACCAGCTGCTCGATCCAGTCGGGCAGGCCGTTGATCTCGCTGAGCTGGTCCTCGAGGATCAGCTTGTCCTGCCCGGCCAGGGCGGCGCCGCCGAGCGCGGCGCCCAGCGCGAGGCCGGGATTGCCCTCCACCCGCCCCAGCAGGGGCAGCACGTCCTCGGCCTCGTCGAGCAGGTACTCGACGTCGGCTCCCGCCAGCGCGCTCGGCACCAGGCCGAAGGCCGACAGCGCCGAGTAGCGGCCGCCGACGTCGGGATCGCCCAGGAAGACCGGGTAACCCGCCTCGATCGCGGCCTGCTCAAGGGGCGAGCCGGGGTCGGTGACGACCACGATCCGCCCGGCCGGGTCGATGCCCGCCGCCCGGAAGGCCTCCTCGTAGATCCTGCGGTGGCTGTCGGTCTCGACGGTCGAGCCGCTCTTGCTGGCCACCACCACGATCGTGCGGTCGAGCCGGTCGTCGAGCGCCCGCCGTACCTGCTGGGGGTCGGTGGTGTCGAGGACGGTCAGCGCCACGTCGGCGGTATTGCAGATGACTTCGGGGGCCAGCGAGGAGCCGCCCATGCCGGCCAGCACCACGTGGTCGAGCTCCTCCGCGCGAGCCCGCTCCACGAGCTTGCCGAGCTCGGGGAGCAGCTCGCGCGAGGTGCGCGGCAGGGTGAGCCAGCCGAGGCGCGCGGCCGCCTCGGCCTCGGCCGCCGGCCCCCACAGAGCAGCGTCGCCCGCCGCGAGGCGGGCGGGCACGCCGGCCAGCCGCTCCGCGACGGAGGCGGCGGCCTCGGCCACCCCCTCCTCGCGGTAGGTCACCTCCATCGTCAGCCGGCCAGCTTCTTCTTGACGCTGTCGAGCAGGTCGTTCCAGGAGGCCTCGAACTTGTCGACGCCTTCGTCCTCCAGCACCTTCACGACGTCGTCGTAGTCGATGCCCGCGTCCTTGAGCGCGGCCATGGTGTTCCAGGCCTGCTCGTAGAAGGGACGGATGGTGTCACCCGTGATGCGGCCGTGGTCGGCGACGGCGTCGAGCGTCTTCTCCGGCATGGTGTTGACCGTGCCGGGGGCCACCAGCTCGTCGACGTACATCGTGTCGGCGTAGTTGGGGTCCTTGACGCCGGTGGAGGCCCACAGCGGGCGCTGCGGGCGGGCGCCCGCGGCGCGCAGCCGCTGCCAGCGCTCGGAGCTCGTGACCTCCTCGAAGGCGGCGTAGGCCAGGCGCGCGTTGGCCACGCCCGCCTTGCCCTTGAGCTCCGGCCTGCCCAGCTTGTCGAGCCGCTTGTCGATCTCGGTGTCGACGCGGCTGACGAAGAAGGAGGCCACCGACTCGATGCCCGCCAGGTCCAGGCCCTTGGCCTGCGCGGCCTCGAGGCCGGCCAGCCAGGCGTCCATGACCGCGCGGTAGCGCTCGAGGGAGAAGATCAGCGTGACGTTGACGCTGATGCCCTCGGAGATCGCCTGCGTGATCGCGGGCAGGCCCTCGACCGTCGCGGGGATCTTGATGAGCAGGTTGGGCCGGTCGACCGCCCACCACAGGAAGCGAGCCTCGGCGACCGTCTTGTCCGTCTCCCGCGCCAGGCGCGGGTCGACCTCGAGCGACACCCGGCCGTCCACGCCGCCCGTGGCGTCGTGGATCGGGCGCAGCACGTCGGCGGCCCAGCGGATGTCGTAGGTGGTGATGGCGCGTACGGCCTCGCCGACGTCGACCCCGCGCACGGCGAGGTCGTGCAGCTGGGCGTCGTAGGCGTCGCCCTTGCTGAGCGCGTTGGCGAAGATCGTCGGGTTGGAGGTCACACCCACGACGCTCTTCTCGCGGATCAGCTGCTCCAGGTTGCCGCTGCGCAGGCGCTCGCGGCTGATGTCATCGAGCCAGATGGAGACGCCCTGGCTCGTGAGCTTCTTCAGGATTTCCGACATTTCCTAGTTTCCCGTCGTCTCGCCCTTGTCGTACCCCAGCTTGGCGAGGCTGGCCTTGGCCGCGGCCGCGACCCGCTCGGCGGTGAGTCCGAACTGCTGGTACAGCGTCCGGTACGGCGCCGACGCGCCGAAGTGCTCAAGGCTGACCACTTCGCCTGCCTCTCCAACGAACTCCCGCCAGCCCAGCGCGATTCCCGCTTCGACGGCGACGCGGGCCTTGACCGTCGGCGGCAGCACCCGCTCCCGGTAAGCGGAATCCTGCCCGTTGAACCATTCGACACACGGCATCGAGACAACCCGCGTCGGAATTCCCTCGGACTCCAGCAAGTCGCGCGCCGCGACGGCGATCTCGACCTCGCTGCCGGTGGCGATCAGCACCGCCTGCGGCTGCCGGGTGGAGGCCTCGCGCAGCACGTAGCCGCCCCTGGCCACGCCCTCGGCGCTGGTGCCCTCGAACACCGGCAGGTTCTGCCGCGTCAGGGCCAGCCCGGCAGGGCGGTCGGTGTGCTTGAGCACCGTCTTCCAGGCCGCCGCGGTCTCGTTGGCGTCGGCGGGCCGGACGATGTCGAGGCCGGGGATGGCGCGCAGCGACCACAGGTGCTCGACCGGCTGGTGCGTGGGGCCGTCCTCGCCCAGGCCGATGGAGTCGTGCGTCCAGACGTAGATGACCGGCAGCTTCATCAGCGCCGCCAGCCGTACGGCGGGCCGCATGTAGTCGGAGAACACCAGGAAGGTGCCGCCGTAGGGGCGGGTGCCGCCGTGCAGGGCGATGCCGTTGAGGATGGCGCCCATGCCGTGCTCGCGGATGCCGAAGTGGAGCGTGCGGCCGTAGGGGTTACCGGGGAACTCCTTGGTCTGGTACTCCTCCGGGATGAAGGACGGCTCGCCCTTCATCGTGGTGTTGTTCGACTCGGCCAGGTCGGCCGAGCCGCCCCACAGCTCGGGCAGCACCCTGGCCAGCGCGCCGAGCACCTCGCCCGAGGCCTTGCGGGTCGAGATCGACGCGCCGGTCTCGAAGGTCGGCAGCGCCTGGGCCCAGCCGTTGGGCAGCTCCCGCTCGGAGATGCGGTCGAACTCGGCGGCCCGCTCCGGGTTGGCCTGGCGCCAGTCGACGTAGGACTTCTCCCACTCGGCATGGGTGGCGCGGCCGCGCTCGGCCACCTGGCGGGCGTGCTCCAGCACCTCGGCGGGCACGTCGAAGGTCCTGGAGGGATCCATCCCGAGGATCGTCTTGGTGGCGGCCACCTCCGCCTCGCCGAGGGCGGCCCCGTGGATCTTGCCGGTGTTCTGCTTGTTGGGCGCCGGCCAGCCGATGATCGTGCGCAGCCTGATGAACGACGGCCGCTCGGTCTCGGCGCGGGTCGCCTCGAGCGCCTCGTGCAGCGCCTTGACGTCCTCGACGTACTCGCCGGTCTGGGTCCAGTCGACGGTCTGGACGTGCCAGCCGTAGGCCTCGTAGCGCCTGACCACGTCCTCCGACAGGGCGATCTGGGTGTCGTCCTCGATGGAGATGTGGTTGGAGTCGAACAGCACCGTCAGGTTGCCCAGCTTCTGGTGCGCGGCCAGGGCGCTGACCTCGTGGCTGATGCCCTCCTCGATGTCGCCCTCGGAGGCGAAGCACCAGATGTGGTGGTCGAAGGGGCTGGTGCCGGGCGCGGCGTCCGGGTCGAACAGGCCGCGCTCGCGGCGGGCGGCCATCGCCATGCCGACCGCGTTGCCGACGCCCTGGCCGAGCGGGCCGGTGGTGGTCTCCACGCCGACGGTGTGGCCGTGCTCGGGGTGACCGGGCGTGCGGCTGCCCCAGCTGCGCAGCCGCTCGATGTCCTCGAGGGTCAGGCCGTAGCCCGACAGGAAGAGCTGGATGTAGAGCGTCAGGCTGGAGTGGCCGCACGACAGGACGAAACGGTCACGGCCCACCCAGGTCGCGTCCGTCGGGTCGTGGCGCATCGTCCGCTGGAAGAGCAGGTACGCCGCCGGCGCAAGGCTCATCGCGGTGCCCGGGTGCCCGGAGCCCGCCTTCTCGACCGCGTCCATGGCCAAAGCTCGGACGACGTCGACCGCCTTCTTGTCGAGGTCGGTCCATTCAAAGGTGCTCAACTGCTCGATCTCCGGAATCTCGTTGTCATGGCGGTGCTGGTGGCTTTTTCCGCCCACACCGACCCTAACTGAGTGGACCTTGGTGAAGAGGACCAACCCGCCCCCCGGTGCCCCCATTGGCCGGACCGGCTCACCCTGCGACTACAGTTTGTTTGTTCGCAAGGACGTCTGGTGCCCGGCGTCCACGGTTCCGCTCTCTTCAGAGGTTACGCGTTGACTCCGCACTCGCTGGAAGCGCCTTGACGGTGCTCACGAACAGGCAATCGCCGGCCGCGGCCCCCGTGGCGGCCGCGGCGCCGCAACGGGGGACGCGCTCCTTCGCCGCGGTCGTCAAGGCGTACGTCGCGCTGACCAAGCCGCGGGTCATCGAGCTGCTCCTGATCACGACGCTGCCGGTCATGTTCCTGGCCGCCGACGGCCTGCCGCCGCTGTGGAAGGCCCTGTCGGTCATGGTGTTCGGCACGCTGTCGGCGGGCAGCGCCAACGCGCTCAACTGCTACATCGACCGCGACATCGACGTGAAGATGCGCCGCACGCGCAAGCGGCCGCTGGCCAGGCACCAGGTCACGCCACGCGCTGCGCTGGTCTTCGGCATCGTCCTCGGCGTCCTGTCCGTCGCGGGCATGTGGATCACCACCAACCTGGTGGCGGCGGCGCTCAACCTGTCGGCGATCCTGTTCTACGTCTTCGTCTACTCGATGATCCTCAAGCGGCGCACGTCGCAGAACATCGTGTGGGGCGGCCTGGCCGGCTGCATGCCCGTCGTCATCGGCTGGGCCGGCATCACCGGCGGCCTCGACTGGACGCCGCTGGTCCTGTTCGGCGTGGTGTTCTTCTGGACGCCGCCGCACACCTGGACGCTGGCGATGCGCTACAAGGAGGACTACGCGGCGGCCTCGATCCCCATGCTGCCCGTCGTGGCCACCGAGCGCAGGGTCGTGCTGGAGTCCATCGCCTACACCTGGGCGACGGTGGCCTGCTCGCTGCTGCTGTGGCCGGTGGCGGACACCACGCTGCTCTACCCGATCGTCGCGGTGGTGCTCGGCGCGTTCTGCCTGGTGGAGATCTACCGTCTGCTCGGCCGGCTCAACGCCGGCAAGAGCGGCGTCGACCTGCGGCCGATGCGCTTCTTCCACTGGTCCAACGCCTACCTGGCGCTGCTGTTCCTCGCGGTCGCGATCGATCCGCTGCTGGCCTGACCCGCTCCCCGCGGGGGAAGGACAGCGCCATGGGCATCCGTTACAGTCACCGTATGAAGACCCGTGATCCACGCTGGGTGTTCAAGGACCGGCCGTCCTTCGCGTTGATCGCGGGCCTGGTGCTGGCGGGCATCTGCGCCCTGGTGTCGTTCTCCTTCGATGTGCTCAACGGCGCGCCCGTGCAGTTCCTCGTCGCGCTCGTCCTGGCCATGGCGCCGGTGCCGCTGCTGCTGGCGGCCGTGCTCGCCCTCGACCGGATGGAGCCGGAGCCGCGCAGCAACCTGATCTTCGCCTACGCCTGGGGCGCGGGCATCGCCGTGCTGGTGGCCGGTGTGATCAACTCGCTCAACCTGCACTACATCACCGACACCGTCGGCCTGTCGGCGGCCAGCGCGCGCAACATCGCCGCCACCTTCGGCGCGCCCGTGGTCGAGGAGACCATGAAGGGCCTGGTGCTGCTCGGCCTGCTCAGGTTCAGGCGCGCCGAGCTCGACGGGCCCACCGACGGCGTCATCTACGCCAGCATGGTCGGGCTCGGCTTCGCGATGTCCGAGAACGTCAGCTACTACATCGCCGCCCAGGACCAGCTCGGCGTGCAGGGGCTGGCCGTGACGGTCGTGCTGCGCGGCATCCTGTCGCCGTTCGCCCACCCGCTGTTCACCTCGATGACGGGCGTGGCCGTCGCCTACGCCGCCCGCCGGACGGGTCCCGACCGGGCCCTGGTCATCCTGGCCGGCTGGATCGCCGCCATGCTCCTGCACGGCATGTGGAACGGCCTGGCCTCCTACGGCGGCTTCGCCGGGCTGGTGACCGCCTACCTGGTGCTGATGGTCGTGCTGCTGGTCCTCATCGGGGTGGTGGTCCGCGACCGGCGCCGCATCGTGGCGCTGCTGCAGCGCTACCTTCCGCCCTACGAGCCGACCAGGCTGGTCGACGTGGCCGACATCTACATGCTGTCGGCGCTGTCGCGGCGCAGGCAGGCCCGGCAGTGGGCCAAGGCGCACGGCGGCAAGGAGGGGCTGCGCGCGATGAGCGACTACCAGCTGGCCGCCACCGAGCTGGGGCTGCTGCACGAGCGGGCGGCCCGCCACATCGTCGACGACCAGACCTTCCACGAGGAGCAGCGGGCGCTGCTGGAATGCATGAGCGCGGCCAGGGCGCGGTTCCCGATCCCCGAGCGTCACGCCAGGGCCGCCGCCCAGGGCACCCCGCCGCCCGGCTACGCGCCCGGCGCGCCCGCTCCGTCCAGCGAGGGTCAGTGGCCGCTCTGAGCCTCGTGGAGTGAGGTCTCCCGCGGCCCGGGGAAGACCGGCTTCGTGCCGAGCACGACGTCGCCGAGCGCCTTCGCCGCGGCGAAGAACTCCCGGCCGGCCGAGGCGTAGGTGGTCACCGCCCACTGCCGGGAGGAGTCGTCGCCCACGCCGAAGGTCTCCAGGCCGGCCGTACGGCACAGCGTGACGGCCCGCGGCAGGTGGAAGACCTGCGTGACCACGGTGACGTCCCTCGCGCCGAAGACCTCGCGGGCCCGCACGCAGGAGTCCCAGGTGTCGAAGCCGGCGTAGTCGCGCACGATGACGGCGTCGGGCACGCCCCTGGCCAGCAGGTAGTCGCGCATCGCCGAGGGCTCGTCGTAGTCCTTGCGGCTGTTGTCGCCCGACAGCAGCAGCGCCTTGACCTTGCCCGCCCGGTAGAGCTCGGCGGCGATGTCCAGCCGCTTGGCCAGGAACGGGCTGGGCCGGCCGGAGAAGAGGCCGGCGCCCAGGACCAGCGCGGCGCCGGAGGAGGGCACCTCGTCGAGCCATCCCGGCGGGCCGGCGACCACGCGGCGGTGGTCGCTGCTCAGCCACACCCACGTCAAGGGGGTGATCGCCAGCACGCTCAGCGCCACCGCGACCTGGTAGGCGCGGCGCAGCGCCGTACGGGAGAAGCGGATGTTCCTGGCAAACGGCACGAAAGTCCACCTTCCACCGGTGGGGGAGTGGCGGACTTATCGTGCCATACGCCTCACGTCGGGGGCGGGCGGTCAGTGGGGGAGGGGAACCGGCCGCGCCGGGACGCCGGCGGGCAGCTCCTCGCGGACGCGGAGGCTGGTGACCACCCGCAGCGCGCCGATCCACACCAGCGTCGAGCCGAGCACGTGGAGGGCGACGAGGGCGGCGGGCACGGCGAGGAAGTACTGGATGTAGCCGATGGCGCCCTGGGCCAGCTCGATCAGCAGCAGCGCGAGCGCCGCCCTGCGGGCCGGCTGGGGCGCGCGGGTGACGTGGAGCGCGAACAGCAGGGCGAAGGTGAGGCCGACGACGACGTAGACGACGTCGGCGTGCAGCCGCGCCACGGCCTCGATGTCGAAGGCGAAGCGGCTGGCCAGCTCGTCGCCCGAGTGGGGGCCGGTGCCCGTGACCACGACGCCGGCCACCAGCAGCACGGCCACGGCGGCCACCAGCACGTTGCCGAGCCTGCGGATGTCGCGGTGCACCACGGTCCTGGCCGGGCCCCGGCCCTCGCGGGAGCGGGCGTAGAGGGCCCAGCAGCCCGCCATCAGGCCGACGGAGATCAGGAAGTGCACGCTGACCGTGACGGGGTGGAGCATGCTGCGCACCACCAGGCCGCCCCACAGCGCCTGGGCGAGGACCCCGGCGGGCTGCAGCCACGCCAGCTTCACCAGGTCGGGGCGGTGCGGCCGCAGCCGCCAGGCTGTCACCAGGCACATGGCGCCCACCGCGAGCACGGCGAAGGTGAACAGCCGGTTGCCGAACTCCACCGACATGTTGAACCAGTTGTGCTCGGGATGCGCGACGGGGATGAAGCTGTCCGGCGTGCACCTGGGCCAGGTCGGGCAGCCGAGCCCGGAGCCCGTGACCCGCACGGCCACGCCCGTGACGGTGATGCCGGCGTTGGCGATCACGCCGAGCAGGGCCCACAGGGTCATGGAGCGGGCGGTCGGCGGCCAGAGAGATTTCACGCCATCGATGGTATGGGGCGGGGTGCGCGGTCCCTCCATCGAGTCGACGCGCAGGTCGGGGTAGTGATCCACTGGAGGGGCCGCTGGACGGCGCTAATAGCTATGTGACATATTACTGACCGGAGGTGAGAGCGGACGATGTCCGACGTGATCGTCATCGGCGCCGGCGTCGTCGGCGCGGCGTGCGCCTACTACGCGGCCGCCGCGGGCATGGACGTGACAGTCCTGGACCGCGGCCCCGTGGCGGGCGGCACCACGGGCGCGGGCGAGGGGAACGTGCTGGTCTCCGACAAGGAGCCGGGCCCCGAGCTCGACCTGGCGCTGCTGTCCAACCGCCTGTGGCGGGAACTGGCCGCGCACGGCGGGTTCGAGTACGAGGCCAAGGGCGGCCTCGTCGTCGCCGAGACCGAGCAGATCCAGCGGCAGCTGGTCGCGCTGGCCGGCAAGCAGGGCGTGGAGCACACGGTGGTGCCCGGCGGCGCGCTGCACGACTACGAGCCGCACCTGGCCCAGGGCCTGGCCGGCGGCGTGTTCTACCCGCAGGACGCCCAGGTGCAGCCCATGCTGGCCGCCGCCCGTCTCATCAGGCACGGCGCCGAGAGCTTCGGGCACGGAGCGCTGCGCCTGCGCACGGGCGTCACCGTCACCGGCTTCCTGCGCGAGGGCGGCGACGGCGGCAGGGTCACGGGCGTGCGCACCGACCACGGCGACATCATCGGCGGCGCGGTGGTCAACGCGGCGGGCACGTGGGGCGGTGAGATCGCCGCCATGGCGGGCATCGAGCTGCCGATCCTGCCCAGGCGCGGATTCATCCTGGTCACCGAGCCCATCGCCGAGCCGCTGATCAGGCACAAGGTCTACACGGCCGCCTACGTGACGAACGTCGCGAGCGACTCGGCCGACCTGGAGACCTCAGGCGTGGTCGAGGGCACGCCGTCGGGCACCGTCCTCATCGGGGCCAGCAGGGAGCGCGTCGGCTTCGACCGCACCATCTCGATCCCCGTGCTGCGCAGGCTGGCCGCCCAGGCCACCGCGCTCTTCCCCGTGCTGCGGGACAAGCGGGTGATCAGGTCCTACTGCGGCTTCCGGCCGTACTGCCCGGACCACCTGCCCGTCATCGGCGCCGACCCGCGCGTGCCCGGCCTGCTGCACGCCTGCGGTCACGAGGGCGCGGGCATCGGACTGGCGCCGGCCACCGGACACCTGCTCTCCCAGCTGCTGGCCGGCGAGCGCACCGACCTCGACCTCACCCCGTTCAGCCCAGGGAGATTCGCGTGAGCTTCGAGATCACCGTCGACGGCAGGCCGGTGAGGGTCACCCCCGGCCAGTCCGTCGGCGCCGCCCTGCACGCGGCCGGGATCACCTCCTGGCGCACCACCAGGCACGGCGGGCGGCCGCGCGGCCTGTTCTGCGGGATCGGGGTGTGCTTCGACTGCCTCGTCACCGTCAACGGACGCGAATCCCAGCGCGCCTGCCTGGTCGAGGCCATGCCGGGAGACGAGGTGACGACCTCATGACCCACGAGACCACCCACGACACCGCTCACGACACCCGTCACGACTCCGGCTACGACGTCGTCGTGATCGGCGGCGGCCCCGCGGGCGTCGCCGGCGCGCTGAGCGCCGCCCAGGCCGGAGCGTCCGTCGTCCTGATCGACGCGGCCGCGCGCCTGGGCGGCCAGTACTTCCGCCACCAGGCGGGCGGGCGGCCCACCGGCCATGGCGCCGACCGGTTCGCCCGGCAGTGCCGTGCCCTGGAGTCCAGGGCCACCCTCCTGCTCGGCCACAAGGTGTGGGCCGTCGAGCAGGACGGCGACGGCTCGATCACCGTCCACTGCCTGGAGGGGCGGGACGAGCGGCCCGTCTCCGTCACCGCCCGCGCCGTGCTCGTCGCCACCGGCGCCCACGACAGGCCGCTGCCCTTCCCCGGATGGGACCTGCCGGGCGTCTTCACCGCCGGTGGCGCGCAGGCGCTGCTCAAGGGCAACGGCGTGACGGCGGGGCGGCGCGTGGTGGTCTCCGGCACCGGGCCCTTCCTGCTGCCCGTGGCCGCGGGGCTGGCCGGGGCGGGCGCCTCGGTCGCCGGGGTCTTCGAGGCCAACGGCCTGTTCGGGCTGGCCCGCCACCCGCTGCTGGCGGCCGGCAAGGCGGGGGAGGCGGTGGGCTACGGGGCCGCGCTGGCCAGGCGGCGCGTGCCGTACCGGACGCGGCACGCGGTCGTGGCCGCGCACGGCACCACCTCCGTCACGCACGTGACGGTCGCCCGCCTGGACCCCGCCTGGCGGATCCTGTCGACCCGTACCGTCGAGTGCGACGCCGTCGCGGCGGGTTACGGCTTCGTCCCGCAGATCGAGCTGGCCGTCCAGCTCGGCTGCGCCACGGCCCACTCGCCCGACGGCAGCCCCGTCGTGGCCGTCGACGCCGCCCAGCGCACCACCGTCGCAGGCGTGTACGCCGCGGGCGAGCCCACCGGCGTCGGCGGCGCCGCCCTGTCGGAGCTGGAGGGCCGCATCGCCGGCCTCACCATCGCCCGCGACCTGACCGCCCCCGGCGGGTCCCTCGACCATGTGCCGGGCGTGCTGCGTCGGCGCGCCGAACGCCTGCGGGCCTTCGGCGAGGCGCTCCAGCACGCCTATCCCGTCCAACCCGGCTGGCAGGACTGGCTGGCCGACGACACCCTCATCTGCCGCTGCGAGGAGGTGCCCCTGGCCGCGGTCCGCGAGGCCATGACGCTGGGGGCGACCGACGCGCGGTCGGTCAAGCTGCTCGCCCGCCCGGGCATGGGCTGGTGCCAGGGCCGCGTCTGCGGCTACGCCGTCTCATGCCTGTCGGGCGAGCCGACCACCCAAGCCCCCCGCCGTCCCATTGCCCAGCCGATCCCCCTCGGCTGTCTGGAGAGGATTGATGATGAGCAACCGCGTTGAGCCTTGGCACGGAATCATGGTCGCCACGGCCCTGCCCCTGCGCGAGGACCTGTCGGTCGACTTCGACGGGTTCGCCGAGCACTGCCGCTGGCTGGTCGAGAACGGCTGTGACGGCGTGGCCGTCAACGGCTCGCTCGGCGAGTACCAGACGCTGACGGCGGAGGAGCGTGCCAAGGCCGTCGAGACGGCGGTGAAGGCCATCGGCGGCCGGAACGTGATGCCCGGCATCGCCGCCTACGGCGCCGCCGAGTCGCGCCGGTGGGCCGAGCAGGCGCGTGAGGCCGGCTGCGAGAGCGTGATGCTGCTGCCGCCCAACGCCTACCGGGCCGACGAGCGGATCGTGATCGACCACTACCGGGAGGTCGCCAAGGCCGGCCTGCCGATCGTGGCCTACAACAACCCCTACGACACCAAGGTCGACCTCACGCCCGCGCTGCTGGCGAAGCTGTTCGACGAGGGCCTGATCGTGGGCGTCAAGGAGTTCACCGGCGACGTGCGGCGCGCCTACGAGATCGCCGAGCTCGCGCCGGAGCTCGACGTGCTCATCGGCTCCGACGACGTGGTGCTCGAGCTGGCGCTGGCCGGCGCGAAGGGCTGGGTCGCCGGCTACCCCAACGCGCTGCCCGTCGCCAGCGTCGCCCTCTACCGCGCCGCCATGGCCCACGACCTGGAGACCGCGCTGCCGCTGTACCGCCAGCTGCACCCGCTGCTGCGCTGGGACTCCAAGACCGAGTTCGTGCAGGCCATCAAGCTGTCCATGGACGTGGCGGGCCGCCACGGCGGTCCCTGCAGGGCGCCCAGGCTGCCGCTGACCGACGAGCAGGCCGCCGTGATCAGGGCCGCCACCGAAAAGGCGCTCGCCGAGGGCCTGCGCTGAGAGAGAAGGTGCGATGAGAGAGGCTGGACCACCATGAGATCCAAGCGCGTCTTCCACGCCGTCGACTCCCACACCGAGGGCATGCCGACCAGGGTCATCGTCGGCGGCGTCGGCGTGATCCCCGGCAACAGCATGGCCGAGCGGCGCGTGTACTTCCGCGAGCATCTCGACCCGATCAAGCAGCTGCTGATGAACGAGCCGCGCGGCCACTCGGCCATGAGTGGCGCCATCCTGCAGCCGCCCACCAGGCCCGACGCGGACTGGGGGGTGCTGTTCATCGAGGTCTCCGGCTACCTGCCGATGTGCGGCCACGGCACGATCGGCGTGGCCACCGTGCTGGTGGAGACGGGGATGGTGGAGGTCGTCGAACCGGTGACCACCGTCCGCCTCGAGGTGCCCGCGGGCCTGGTCGTCGTGGACGTGGCCGTCAAGGACGGCGCCGCCGAGTCGGTGACGCTGCGCAACGTGCCGGCCTACAGCGAACGGCTGGACGCGGTGGTGGAGGTACCTGGCTTCGGCGAGGTCCGCTACGACCTGGCCTACGGCGGCAACTTCTACGCCGTCGTCGACCTCGACTCCTACAAGCTGCCCTTCGACCGGGCCGCGAAGAACGAGATCCTGGCCGCGGGCCTGGCCACGATGGCGGCGATCAACGAGTCCGACGAGCCGGTGCACCGGGAGGACGACCGGATCAGGGGCTGCCACCACGTGTACTTCGCGGCTCCCGGCTCGACGGCCGCCCACTCCAGGCACGCCATGGCGATCTACCCCGGCTGGTTCGACCGGTCGCCGTGCGGTACCGGTACCAGCGCCAGGATGGCCCAGCTGCACGCCAGAGGCGAGCTGGCGCTGGGCGCCGACTTCGTCAACGAGTCCTTCATCGGCACGCGCTTCGTGGGGCGGCTGGTGGAGGAGACGAGCGTCGGCGGGCGGCCCGCCGTGGTGCCGACCATCACCGGCAGAGCGTGGGTCACCGGGACCGCGCAGTACTTCCTCGACCCTCGTGACCCGTTCCCCGAGGGTTTCATCCTCTGACGCGCCCGCCGCGCCGCTTCCCGGTGGGGGGAGCGGCGCCACGCGCCCTTCGCCCGTTTCCGCAGGGGAGCGGCGTCGCGCGGCCTTCCGCCCGGTTTCCGCCCGGGTGGCGTCGCGTGGCCTTGCGCCCGGTTTCCGCCCGGGGCGGCGCCACGCGGCCTTCCGCCCGGATTCCAGCCGGGGTGGCGTCGCGCGGCCTTGCGCCCGGTTTCCGCCCGGGTGGCGTCGCGTGGCCTTCCGCCCGATTTTCGGCCGGGAGCGGTACCGCGCGCCCTTTCCGTCCCGCTGCGCGTGTGGCCGGGGCGCGGCCTTCCCGCGGCGGTCAGCCGTACAACTGAAAGGCGGTTTCGGCGCGCCCGAAATCACCGCCTCTTCGATGTGAGGTCCGGGATGCACACCGCGATCTCTCTTGACGTTCCACCTGCGTGTTAGGACGCTAACGGTCTGGTCTCGGCGCTTGACCTGCCCCTGAGCGCGTCGGTGTGATGTCACACATCACTCACGTGAGGAGAGTCTCAATGCGCAAGACGCACGTCGTCTCCCTGGTCGCGACCGCAATGATGCTGGCGGGTTGCGGACAGGGCCTCCTTGGCGATGGAGGTGGCGCCCAGCAGGAGGCCAAGGGCCCCATCCGCCTGGGCATGCTCGTCCCCCAGTCGGGCAGCGAGGCCGCGATCGGCCCCTACATGACCAACGCGGCCCAGCTCGCCATCGACGAGATCAACGCCAAGGGTGGCGTCCTCGGCCGGCAGCTCGAGCTCAAGGCCGCCGACGACGCCTGTGACGCCCAGACGGCCGTCGCCGCCGCCAACAAGGTGGTCACCGAGGGCGTCGAGGTGTCCATCGGCGGCTACTGCTCTGGCGCCACGCTGCCCACGCTGCCGGTGTTCGGCAAGTCGAACATACCCATGATCATCCCTGCCGCCAACTCGCAGGAACTGGTCGACCAGAAGCTCAAGCACGTCTTCCTGATCAACGGCACCGGCACCCAGCAGGCCGAGTCGGCCAGCCAGTGGATCACCAAGCAGGGTGCCACCAGGGTCGCGCTGATGCACGACAACACCAGCTACTCCAAGGACATCGCGGTCCGCACCCAGCCGCTGCTGGGCGACAAGGCGGTCATCACCGAGGCGGTCACGCCCAAGGAGAGCGACTACAGCGCCAACATCCACAACGTCCTGGAGAAGAAGCCCGACTTCGTCTACTGGACGGGCTACTTCCAGGAGGGCGGCCTGATCACCAGGCAGCTGCGCCAGGCGGGCTACAAGGGCGCGATCATGGTCGCCGACGGTTCGGTCTCCGCCAAGCTCGGCGAGATCGCCGGCGCCGAGGCCGAGGGCGTCTTCGCCACCATGACCCCGATCCCCGACACGCTGCCCAACGCCAAGGGCTGGATCGACAACTACACCAAGAAGTTCGGGTCCGCTCCCGGCCCCTACTCCAACCAGGCCTACGACGCCGTGCGCCTGGCCGCCGAGGCGATCACCAAGGCGGGCTCCACCGACGGCGCCAAGGTCATCACCGCGCTCGAGGGCATCAACGGGTTCCAGATGTTCTCCGGCCCGCTGAAGTTCACCCCCGAGCACACCCTGTCCACCGGCGGTTTCCAGATCCTCGTGTGGAAGGGTGACAAGTTCGCCCTACAGGATGCTCTCTCATGACACAGCTCGTCTGGAACGGCCTGTTCGTCGGCTCGTTCTACGCTCTGGTGGCGCTGGGCTACAGCATGGTCTACGGCATCATCAAGCTGCTCAACTTCGCCCACGGTGACCTCTACATGCTCGGCGCGTTCAGCGGCTTCGCCGTCCTGTCCGCTCTGGGCGGGGTCTCCGCGGCGATGACGCTGCCGGTGCTGCTGGCCGTCCTGCTGCTGACCATGGTGAGCACCGGCCTGGCGGGCGTGGTCCTGGAGCGGGTGGCCTACCGCCCGCTCCGCGGCGCCCCCCGCCTGTCGCTGCTCATCACCGCCGTCGGCGCGTCCTTCGCCATCGAGTACGGCATGCGGGCCGTCTCCGGTCCCGACCCCCGGGTCTACCCCGTCCGGCTCAGCGGCACCACGCTGGAGGTGTTCGGCGCCCGGCTCACCCTGCAGCAGCTCGTGCTCATCGGGGTCGCCGTGGTCCTCATGGTCGGCCTCAACCTGCTGGTGACCAAGACGCGCGAGGGCAGGGCCATGCGGGCCATCGCCCTCGACCCGAGCACCAGCTCGCTGATGGGCATCGACGTCAACGCCGTCATCTCCAGGACCTTCTTCCTGGGCTCGGCCCTGGCCGGCGCCGCCGGCGTGATGGCCGGCGCGTACTACGGGAAGATCGACTTCCTGATGGGCTTCCTCATCGGGCTGAAGGCCTTCACCGCGGCCGTCATCGGCGGCATCGGCAACATCCCCGGCACCATGCTCGGCGGCCTCGTGCTCGGCCTGCTGGAGTCGTTCGGCACCTACTGGCTCGGGGGTGAGTGGCGTGACGTGTTCGCCTTCGGCGTGCTGATCCTGTTCCTGACCGTGAGACCCACCGGTCTGCTCGGCGAACGTGTGACGGAGCGGGTGTGAACCAGACCAAAGCCCCCGAAGCCCCTCGCAAGATCGGCGCCAAGCAACCGCAGACGCGCCTGTCCAAGCTGTTCGACAACCGCTGGGTCGGCCTGGCGGGCCTGCTGATCGCGTTGCTCGTGCCGTTCGTCAACGCGACCGACTACACGATGTCCATCATGACCACGGCCGCCATCTTCGTGATGCTGGCCTCGGGACTGAACATCGTGGTCGGGTTCACCGGCCTGCTCGACCTGGGCTACGCCGCCTTCTTCGCGGTGGGCGCCTACACCAGCGGCATCCTGTCGACCCGGTTCGACCTGCCGCTGGTCGCCACCGTGCCCGCCGTCATCGTGGTCACCGTCATCGCCGGCGTCATCATCGGCGCGCCGACGCTGCGGCTGCGCAGCGACTACCTGGCCATCGTCACGCTGGGCTTCGGCGAGATCATCCGTATCACCGCCAACAACCTGCCCATCACCGGCGGCCCCTCGGGCATCTACGGCATCCCCGGTCTGACCGACGGACCGGTGAGCCTGTACTTCGTCACGGTGCTGATCGTCGCGATCGCCGTGATCGGCGCCTCCCGCCTGGGCAGGTCGCGGCTCGGCCGGGCCATGCGCTTCGTGCGCGAGGACGAGGACGCCGCCGAGGCGACCGGCGTGCACACCTACCGGGTCAAGCTGGCCGCCTACATCGCGGGCGCGGTGTGGGGCGGGCTGGCGGGCGTGCTGTTCGCCGGCCAGGTGTCGGCCATCTCGCCCAACAGCTTCACCTTCCTGTACTCGGCGACGGTCCTGATGGCCGTGGTGCTCGGCGGCATGGGCTCGGTGCCCGGCGTCGTGCTCGGCGCGATCATCATCAGCCTGCTGCCCGAGCTGCTGCGCGACGCCGCCGACTACCGGTTCTTCATCTTCGGCGTGCTGCTGATCATCGTGATGATCGTCCGGCCGCAGGGTCTGTGGCCCGCCCGTTCGAGGGAGGCGCTCAAGTGACACTCCTCCAGGTGAGCGAGCTGCGCCTGGCCTTCGGCGGCCTGGTGGCCATCGACGGGCTCAGCTTCTCGGTGAACGAGGCCGAGATCGTCTCGGTCATCGGCCCGAACGGTGCCGGCAAGACCTCCGCCTTCAACTGCGTGACCGGCTTCTACCGGCCCACGGCCGGCCAGATCACCTTCGACGGGCGTTCGCTGCTGGGCCTGCGGCCCTCGGCCGTGGCGGGGGCGGGCATCAGCCGTACCTTCCAGAACCTGCGGCTGTTCGGCGAGCTGTCGGTGCTGGAGAACGTCCGCGCGGGCAGCCACCTGTGGCTCAAGCAGAACGTGTTCGACGCGCTGCTGCACACCCCGCGCTACCGCCGCACCGAGCGCGAGTGCACCGACGCGGCCAACCACTGGCTCGACTTCGTGGGCCTGCGCGGCGACCGCTACTCGGCCGCCCGCAACCTGCCCTACGGCGAGCAGCGCCGCGTCGAGATCGCCCGTGCCCTCGCCCGCAAGCCGCGCCTGCTGCTGCTCGACGAGCCCGCCGCCGGTCTCAACCACGCCGAGAAGGCCGAGATGCTCGACCTGATCAGGCGTATCCGCGAGCTGGGCATCGCGATCGTGCTGATCGAGCACGACATGGGCCTGGTCATGCAGGTCTCCGAACGCATCGTGGTCCTCAACTTCGGCAAGGAGATCGCCGACGGCCGCCCCGAAGAGGTGCGCCGCGACCCCGCCGTCATCGAGGCCTACCTGGGGAGCGACGCCCATGCTTGAGATCAGCGACCTCGACGTCCACTACGACGGCGTGCACGCGCTGCGCGGCCTGTCGCTGACCGTCGGCGAGGGCGAGATCGTCACCCTGCTCGGCAACAACGGCGCAGGCAAGACGACCACCATGTCGGCCATCTCGGGCCTGGTACGGCCCAGCGGCGGCAAGGTCGTCTTCGAGGGCCAGGACATCACCGGCGTGGCCGCGCACAAGATCACCAACCTCGGCCTGGTCCACTGCCCCGAGGGGCGCAGGGTCTTCAGCACCCTGACCGTGCACGACAACCTGCTGCTCGGCGGCTACCTCGTGCGCGACCAGGCGGAGATCAGGCGGCGGGTCGACCACGTGTACAGCCTGCTGCCCCGTCTGGCCGAGCGTCGCGCCCAGCAGGGCGGCACGCTGTCCGGCGGCGAGCAGCAGATGCTCGCCATCGGCCGCGCGCTGGTGACCGGGCCGCGCCTGCTGCTGCTCGACGAGCCGTCCATGGGCCTGGCGCCGCTGATCGTCGCCCAGGTCATGGACCTCATCGCCGACATCAACGCCTCCGGCACCGCCGTGCTGCTCGTCGAGCAGAACGCCTCCGCGGCGCTGAAGATCGCGCACCGGGGTTACGTGCTGGAGAGCGGACAAGGGACGCTGTCGGGCAGCGCGGACGCGCTCCGCTCCGACCCGCGCGTCGTCGAGGCCTACCTGGGAGGGGCATGATCCAGACCATCGACTACCACACCGGCGGCGAGCCGTTCAGGATCGTCGTCGGCGGGGTCGGCGAGATCAAGGGCTCGTCCGTCCTCGAACGCCGTGCCACGGCCTTCGCGGACGAGGAGATCGACAAGGTGCGGCGGCTGCTGTGCCACGAGCCGCGCGGGCACGCCGACATGTACGGCTGCTTCCTGGTGCCGCCCGACTCTCCCGGCGCCGACCTGGGCGTGCTGTTCTGGCACAAGGACGGCTACTCCACCGCCTGCGGGCACGGGACGATCGCGCTCGGCGTGCACGCCGTCCAGGAGGGGCTGGTCGAGGCCGACCCCGACGGCACCACCGACGTGGTCATCGACGTGCCCTCCGGGAGGGTGACGGCCAGGGTGGCCATGACCGGCGGTGAGATCACCTCGGTGACCTTCAGGAACGTCCCGTCGTACGTGATCGCCCGGTCCGTGCCCGCGGACGGCGTCCAGGTCGACGTGTCGTACGGCGGGGCCATCTACGCCTCGCTGCCCGCCGCCTCGCTGGGGCTGTCGGTGCGGCCCGAGGACCTGACCGAGCTGATCGCCCACGGGCGGCGGATCAAGGCGGCGCTCGCCGACCACCCCGCCGCCAGGCACCCGTCGGACGAGCGGCTGTCGGGCATCTACGGCGTGATCTTCTACGACGAGGTCGGGCCCGCCCACCAGCGCAACGTCACCGTCTTCGCCGACGGGGAGGTGGACCGGTCGCCGTGCGGCTCGGGCACCGCGGCCAGGCTGGCGCTGCTGGCCGAGGAACTGCCGGCCGGGTTCACGCTCACGCACGACAGCATCGTCGGCTCGTCGTTCCGCGCCTGGGTGGCCGAATCCACCCCGGAAGGCGTGATTCCGGAGATCGAGGGCATGGCCTACCGTACCGGGCGGCACAGCTTCGAACTCGATCCGCGGGACCCGATCGGAACGGGGTTCACGCTGCGATGAGCCGCCTCGCGAGCATGTCGGCCGGGGCTGGATCCGCGCCTCCGGTCCCGGCCGGCCACCCTCTGGCCGGAGCGCGCCGATGAGCGGCCTGCCGTACATCGAGGACCTGGAGAGGCTGGTGCCGATGGCACGGGCCGTCGCGGTCCTGGAGGAGACGCTGGTCTCGGGGTTCGACCCCGAGACCGCGCCCGCCCGTGCCGCCGTGCCGGCCGGGCAGGGGGAGTTCCTGCTCATGCCCGCCTCGGCGGGCCGGTACGCGGGCGTCAAGGTGGTCACCGTCGCGCCGGGCAACCCCGCCCGCGGGCTGCCCCGAATCCAGGGCACCTACCTGCTGTTCGACGGCGACACCATGGCGCCGCTGGCGGCCATGGACGGCTTGGCGCTCACCGCGCTGCGCACGCCCGCCGTCTCCGCCCTCGCCGTCAGGCATCTGGCGCCGCCCGACGCCCGCAGCCTGCTGGTGTACGGCACCGGGCCGCAGGCGTGGGGCCACGTGCGGGCGCTGCGCGAGGTGCGTCCCGTGGACAGGGTCACGATCGTCGGCCGGGACCACGAGCGGGCCGCCGCGCTGGCCCTGCGCTGCGCCGACATCGGCCTGGCCGCCTCGGCCGCCGTCGGCGCGCCGCCGTCCGACGCGCTGGTGCCGCTCGAGCAGGCCGACCTGGTCGCCTGCTGTACCACCGCCAGGGATCCCTTGTTCCCCGGTAAGCTCACCGGCAACAACGTCACCGTGACTGCCGTCGGGTCGCACGAGCCCGACGCCAGAGAGATCGACGATGATCTCGTCGCCCGCGCCACCCTGGTCGTCGAGGCGAGGAAGGCGGCATTGTCCGAGGCTGGAGATGTGATCCTCCCTTTGCGCGGCGGTACGATCACCAGTGGTCATCTCGCCGGCAACCTCGCCGACCTGGTCAACGGTCGCGTCGACGTGGGCGAGGGGCCGCGGGTCTTCAAAAGTGTCGGCATGGCGTGGGAGGACCTGGTGGTCGCGGCGGCCGCATACGAGGCGTGGGCTCACATGAACGGACGAAAGTAGGGAAGCCGGGATGGCTGCGGAGGATCGGCTCGACCTTCCGATGGTGGGAGAGCGGCAGAGCCTGCGCGAGCAGGTCGCGCACGCGTTGCGCGCCGCGCTCGTCACCGGCGAGATGCGCCCTGGCGTGGTCTACTCCGCGCCCGTGCTCGCCGCCCAGTTCGGCGTCTCGGCCACGCCGGTCCGCGAGGCCATGCTCGACCTGGCCAAGGAGGGCCTGGTCGAGGCGGTGCGCAACAAGGGCTTCCGGGTCACGGAGCTGTCCGACCGCGACCTCGACGAGCTGACCGAGATCCGCCAGCTGATCGAGGTGCCGACGATCGCCCGGCTGGCCGACGCGTCGAGGGCCGAGGAGTTCGAGCGGCTGCGGCCGATCGCCCAGCAGATCGTCGACGCCGCCGAGCGCGCCGACCTGCTCGCCTACATCGACGCCGACCTGCGCTTCCACATCGAGCTGCTGTCGCTGTCGGGCAACGCGCACCTGGTCGAGGTGGTGCGTGACCTGCGCAACAGGGCCAGGCTGTACGGGTTGTCGCAGCTGTCGGAGCGCGGCATGCTGCCCGACTCGGCGCGCGAGCACCTGGCGCTGCTCGACGCGCTCAAGGCGGGCGACAGGCAGGCGGCCGAGCGCATCATGGGCGAGCACATCCACCACGTCCGCGACATCTGGGCCGAGCCCACGACCTGAGCCCCGCGAGGCTTCGGGTCCGCCGCAAGACGAAAGCCGCTCATCCCAGGTCACCGGGTGAGCGGCTGTCTCGCGGAGGTCAGGCCCTGGCGGCGCGGGTGGCGCCCAGGCTGGCGGCCACGATGCAGATGATGGCCGCCCACTGCTGCACGTGCAGGATCTCGCCCAGCAGCACCAGCCCGATCATCGCCGCCACCGCGGGCTCCAGGCTCATCAGGATGCCGAACACGTGCTTGGGCATCCGCCGCAGCGCCTGCAGCTCGAGCGAGTAGGGGATCACCGACGACAGCAGCCCCACCCCGAGCCCGATGAGGATCACCGAGGGCTGCAGCAGGTCGGCGCCGCCCGTCATCACGCCCACCGGCGCGATGGCCACCGCCGAGACGATCATGGCGAACGACAGCCCCGTGGTCCCGGGGAACCGGCTGCCCGCGGCGGCCGACAGCAGGATGTAGGCCGCCCAGCAGACCCCCGCCACCAGCGCGAAGCCGATGCCCAGCCAGCTGACGGCGGCAGACTCGGTCCAGGGCGCGATGAGCGCGATGCCCACCGCGGCCAGCAGCGCCCACAGCAGGTCGAGGCGCCGGCGCGAAGCGGCGATGGCCACGCCGAGCGGGCCGAGGAACTCGATCGCCACCGCGATGCCGATCGGCAGCCTGGCCAGCGCCTCGTAGAACGACAGGTTCATCACGGCCAGCGTGAGGCCGAAGCCGATGCCGACCGCCCAGTCACGCCACGACAGCCCCTTGAGCTTCGGCCGCGCGAACGCACCCAGGATCAGCGCGCCCGCCACGATGCGCATGAACACCACGGCGGCCGGAGGCAGCGCCGCGAACAGCTCCTTGGCGAAGCCCGCGCCCAGCTGCACCGAGACGATGGCCAGCATGATCAACCCCGACGGCGGCATCGAGTCGGCGGCCGTGCGGAACAGACCGCCCGTGCGCGGCAGGGCTGACTTGAAGCGGTCGGCGGGCCCGTCAAGGGCAAAGGCGGTCAACAGGGCTCCTCGGGGAGAAAACGTACGGCAAGCCCCGAGCCTACTGGGCGGGTCCGACATCCCCCGGCGGTGGGCGGCCTACTCCCAGCGGAACGTCCTGGAGGCCAGTCCCAGCGTGAGCGCGGCCCACGCCACCAGCACCGCCACCGCGCCGAGCGGCAGCGCCGCGCCCTCGGTCAGCACCGCGCGCAGGCCGCCGGTCAGCGCCGAGATCGGCAGCATGGCCAGCACCGGCTCGACGGCGTCGGGGAAGGCGGCCAGCGGGAACACCACGCCGCCGCAGCCCAGCAGCACCAGGTAGACCAGGTTGGCCGCGGCCAGCGTCGCCTCGGCGCGCAGCAGCCCGGCCATGAGCAGCCCGAGCCCGCTGAAGGCGGCCGTGCCGAGCAGCACCAGCAGCACGGCCGCGGCCAGCGAGCCGCGCGGCTGCCAGCCGAGCAGGAGCGCCACCACCACGATGGCCACGGCCTGCAGCAGCTCCACCGCGACGACGGCCGCGGTCTTGGCCAGCAACAGCCCGGCCCTCGACAGCGGGGTGGCGCCCAGGCGCTTCAGCACGCCGTAGCGGCGCTCGAAACCCGTCGCGATCGCCTGGCCGGTGAAGGCCGTCGACATGACCGCCAGCGCGAGCACGCCGGGGGCCAGGAAGCCGACGCGCGAGCCCCCGCCGACGTCCACCAGCGGCGCCAGCGAGAAGCCGACCAGCAGCAGCACCGGGATGATCAGCGTGAGCAGCAGCTGCTCGCCGTTGCGCAGGATGGCCTTGGCCTCGGCGCCCGCCTGCGCCAGCACCATCCGGTGGAAGGGCGCCGCCCCGGGCGCGGGGGTGAGGTCGAGGGCGGTCATCGCAGCTCCCTGCCGGTCAGCTCGAGGAAGACATCCTCCAGCGTCCTGCGCTCGATGGACAGATCGTCGGCCATGACGCCCTCGGCGGCGCACCAGGCCGTCACGGTGGCCAGCATCTCCGGCCCGACATACCCTTCGATGATGTAATGGCCGGCCGGCGACTCCTTGGCCGCCGATCCGGAGGGCAGCGCGCTCAGCAGCTCCTCGAGCCCGAGGCCGGGCCGGGCCCGGAAGCGCAGCTGCCGCTCGGCGCCGGTGAGCGAGGAGGGGGTGCCCTCGGCCACCACCCGGCCCCTGTCGATGATCACCACGTGGTCGGCCAGCCGCTCGGCCTCGTCCATGTAGTGGGTGGTCAGCACGACCGCCACGCCCGCCGTCCGCAGGTCCGCGACCAGCTCCCAGCAGGCCCGCCTGGCCTGCGGGTCGAGGCCCGCCGTCGGCTCGTCGAGGAAGACCAGCTCGGGCCGGCCGATGACGGCACCGGCCAGCGAGAGCCGCTGCTGCTGCCCGCCCGACATCCTCCGGTACGGCGTGCGCGCGTGCTCGGCCAGGCCGAGCCGTACCAGAAGGGCCTGGGGGTCGAGGGGACGGGCGTGGAAGCGCGACATCAGCCGCAGCCACTCCCCGCAGCGCATCGCCGGCGGCACGCCCCCCGCCTGCGGCATCACGCCCACCCTGGCGCGCAGCGCGGGGTCGGCGGGCGCGCGGTCGAGCACCCGCACGGTGCCGCCGTCGGCGTCGCGGAACCCCTCGCAGATCTCGATGGTGGAGGTCTTGCCCGCGCCGTTGGGGCCGAGGATCGCGGTGACGGCGCCGCGCTCGGCGGCAAGGGTCAGCCCGTCGACGGCGGTGGTGCCGCCGTAGCGTTTCACCAGATCGACGACCTCGACGGCAGGGGAGCTCATGGCCACGAGTTTAGGGACCCCTACGCGCGGTCAGCGCGCCAGGCGGCGCCGGCGACACCCGTGGGCGACAAAAAGCTAAAAAGGCAGCCAACTCCAGGGATGTGAGGTTAGTCACGTGATTGTGTGGTGTACCGACAGGAGGTAGCGCGATGTCGGTTCGAAGTGGTTACGAGGCGGGCGTCCCGTGCTGGGTTGATCTGTCGACTCCTGACGTGCAGGCGTCGGTCCGCTTCTACGGCGAGATCTTCGGCTGGACGGCCGAGATGATCGACGACCCGGCCGCGGGGGGATACGGGCAGTTCGTCCGCGACGGCAAGCGGGTCGCGGGCGTCGGCCCCATCATGGCGGAGGGCATGCCGCCGGTCTGGAACACGTACGTGGCCACCGACGACGCGGCCGTCACCGCCGACCGGGTCAAGAACGCGGGCGGGACCGTGGTCGTCGAGCCCATGCGGATCTTCGAGGAAGGCTCGATGGCCGTCTTCCAGGCCACGGACGGCTCCTTCTTCTCGGTCTGGCAGGCCGGCAACCACAAGGGCGCCGAGCTGGTCAACGAGCCCGGCGCGTTCTGCTGGAACGAGCTGGTGACCAGGGATCCGCAGGCGGCCACGAGCTTCTACGGCACCGTTCTGCCCTGGACCCCCAGGACTTAGCAGATGGACGGCATGGCCTACACCGAATGGCTGGTCGGCGACAGGAGCGTCGCGGGCATGATGGAGATGCCGCCCCAGTACCCCGAGGGCACCCCCTCCCACTGGGGGATCTACTTCGCGGTCGCCGACCTCGACGCCACGGTCGCCACGGCCAGGTCGCTGGGCGCCACGGTCCTGGTCGAGTCGATGGACGCCCCGCCCGGCAGGTTCGGGATGCTCGTCGACCCGCAGGGCGCCGCGTTCTCGGTGATCCAGCTGAACCAAACTGCGTGAAAATTAGGCCGAAATTTGGGAATTCGGCGTACCAGATCGTGGTTTGACCCCTCGGCCCTCGTGGGCCACGGCCTACGAGGGAGAGGGGTTCACCATGTCCGTGGCAGCCGCCGCGCCGGACGTCGCCGGGGAGGCAGGGGGGACCGGGAGCGGCCGCCGCGGGCTGTTGCTGCTGATCCTGGGCGCGCTCTCGGCCATCGGTCCGCTCTCGATCGACATGTACCTGCCCGCGCTGCCCGCCATCACCGGGGAGATGCTCTCGGCGCCCGCGCAGGTCCAGCTCACGCTGACCGCGTGTCTCGTCGGCATCAGCCTCGGCCAGGTCCTGGCGGGCCCGCTGAGCGACGTCAGAGGACGCAGGTTCCCGCTCATCGTCGGCGTCGCCGGCTACGCGCTGGCCTCACTGCTGTGCGCCTTCGCGCCCTCCGTACCCGCGCTCATCGCCACGCGGCTGGCCCAGGGCGTCATGGGCGGCGCCGCGCTGGTGATCGTCCGGGCGGTGGTCCGCGACCTGTACGAAGGCGCCGCCATCGCCCGCATCTTCGCCACCCTCATGCTGGTCAGCGGCCTGGCGCCGATCCTGGCCCCCATCGCGGGCGCCCAGCTGCTGTCCTTCACCTCCTGGCGCGGCATCTTCGTCGCGCTCAGCGTGGCCGGCGTGGTGCTGCTGCTGGCCGTCCTGCCGGGCGTCAAGGAGACCCTCCCCGCCGACCAGAGGGAGCGCGGCGGGCTCGGGAACACCGTCGCCACCTTCTGGCGGCTGCTCGGCGACCGGTCGTTCATGGCCTGCTCGCTGGCCGCGGGGCTGGCCTTCGCCGGCATGTTCGCCTACATCTCCGGCTCGCCGTTCGTGCTGCAGGAGGTGTACGGCGCCTCGCCGCAGCAGTTCTCGCTCATCTTCGGGCTCAACGCCCTCGGCCTCACGGTCATGGCCCAGCTCGGCGGCAGGCTCTCGGGTCGCGTCTCGCCCGCCCGCCTGGTGCTGGCCGGCATGCTCGTCAGCCTCGTGGGCGCGGCGCTGCTGGTCACCGCCACGACCGCCGGCTCGCCCGGCACGGGCGCGGGCCTGGGCGGCGTGGTGGCCGCACTGTTCGTCATGATGTGCGGCGCGGGTCTGGTCCTGCCGGGCACCGGCGCGCTGGCGCTGGCCGGGCAGCCCCCGCAGGTGGCCGGAAGCGCCTCGGCGTTGCTCGGCGTCCTGCAGTTCGCCTTCGGCGCGGTCGCCGCGCCTCTCGTGGGCCTGGCCGGCTCCGGTACGGCGGTGCCGATGGCCGTCGTCATGCTGGCGCTCGTCATCACCTCCTTCCTGGTCTTCGTGCTCCTCGGCCGCGGACGCGTCTTCGCAGTTAGGTAAGCCTTGCCTGCGTGAGAAATTGCATCCCCGTTCATTTGAGAACCGGGAAGGAATTACGGCACACTGATGTTGTGAAAAACGTGCCCCCTTCGATTGAGCCTGGACACGAGCGCAGCACCCGCGCCCGCGTGGCCCGGCTGATCCTGGAGCACGGTCCCGTCGCGGCCGCGGCTCTCGGCGAGCGGCTCGGGCTCACCCCCGCAGCCGTCCGCCGTCACCTCGACGCGCTGCTGGCCGACGGGATGATCGAGCCGCGCACGACCCGGCCCCGGGGTCAGCGCGGCCGTGGACGACCGGCCAAGCTGTTCGCCATCACCGATGCGGGGCGCAGTGCTTTCGAGCACGCCTATGACGATCTCGCGGGCAGCGCGCTGCGCTTCCTGGCCGAGCGCATGGGCGAGGAAGCGGTGACCGAGTTCGCCCGCTCGCAGGTCAAGGGCCTGTTGCAGCGGCTCGAGCCGGTCATGCGGACAGTGCCCGAAGACCAGCGCGTCCAGGTGCTGGCCGAGGCGCTGTCGGCGGACGGTTACGCCGCCTCGGCCAGCAAGGCCAAGTCCGGCGGCGACCAGCTCTGCCAGCATCACTGCCCGGTGGCACACGCGGCGGCGGAGTTCCCGCAGCTGTGCGAAGCCGAGACAGAGGCCTTCGGGCAACTGCTCGGTGTCCCCGTGCAACGCCTGGCCACCATCGCACACGGCGACGGGGTCTGTACCACCCACGTGAGCCCCGTTCGGATAAGAGAAAGCAAGGAGACCGGAAGGTGACTGTCACCGACCGCCCGGAGCTGGAAGGCCTCGGGAATTACAAGTTCGGCTGGTCCGACCCTGACGCCGCGGGAGCGGCGGCCAAGCGCGGCCTGTCCGAGGAGGTCGTCCGCAACATCTCCGCGCTCAAGAACGAGCCGGAGTGGATGCTCGACCTTCGCCTGAAGGGCCTCCGGCTGTTCGCCAAGAAGCCGCTGCCCACCTGGGGTTCCGACCTCTCGGGCATCGACTTCGACAACATCAAGTACTTCGTGCGCTCGACCGAGAAGCAGGCCGCTTCCTGGGACGAGCTGCCCGCCGACATCAAGAACACCTACGACAAGCTCGGCATCCCGGAGGCGGAGAAGCAGCGCCTCATCGCCGGTGTCGCCGCCCAGTACGAGTCCGAGGTCGTCTACCACAAGATCCGTGAGGACCTCGAGGAGAAGGGCGTCATCTTCGTCGACACCGACACGGGCCTGAAGGAGCACGAGGAGCTCTTCAAGGAGTACTTCGGCTCGGTCATCCCCGTGGGCGACAACAAGTTCGCCGCGCTCAACACCGCCGTGTGGTCCGGTGGCTCGTTCATCTACGTGCCGCCGAACGTCGAGGTCGAGATCCCGCTGCAGGCCTACTTCCGGATCAACACCGAGAACATGGGCCAGTTCGAGCGGACCCTGATCGTCGTGGACGAGAACAGCTACGTCCACTACGTCGAGGGCTGCACCGCGCCGATCTACTCCAGCGACTCGCTCCACTCGGCGGTCGTCGAGATCATCGTGAAGAAGAACGCCCGCTGCCGTTACACGACCATCCAGAACTGGTCGAACAACGTCTACAACCTGGTCACCAAGCGCGCCGTGGCCTACGAGGGCGCGACCATGGAGTGGATCGACGGCAACATCGGCTCCAAGGTCACGATGAAGTACCCGGCCGTCTACCTGATGGGCGAGCACGCCAAGGGCGAGACGCTGAGCGTCGCCTTCGCCGGCGAGGGCCAGCACCAGGACGCCGGGTCCAAGATGGTCCACCTGGCGCCCAACACCTCCTCCAGCGTCATCTCCAAGTCGGTGGCGCGCGGCGGCGGCCGCACCTCCTACCGCGGCCTGGTCCAGATCGAGGAGGGCGCCCACGGCTCGGCCTCGACCGTCAAGTGCGACGCGCTCCTGGTCGACCAGATCAGCCGGTCCGACACCTACCCCTACGTCGACGTCCGCGAGGACGACGTCTCGATGGGGCACGAGGCCACGGTCTCCAAGGTCAGCGAGGACCAGCTGTTCTACCTCATGAGCCGCGGGCTCGACGAGGACGAGGCGATGGCGATGATCGTGCGCGGCTTCGTCGAGCCGATCGCTCGCGAGCTGCCCATGGAGTACGCCCTCGAGCTGAACCGCCTGATCGAGCTGCAGATGGAAGGAGCCGTCGGCTGATGGGCCTGAACGAGAAGCCCCTGTCGACCCTGCACGAGAAGTCGTCCTACGACCTGGCCGACTTCCCGGTGCCGACCGGGCGCGAGGAGGCCTGGCGCTTCACGCCGATCTCGCGGCTGAAGGGCCTGCACAACGGCGCCGCCGAGGTGACCGGGCAGGTCGTCACCCAGGCCTACACGCCCGCCGGCGTCACCGTCGAGTGGGTCGGCCGTGACGACGCGCGGGTCGGCAAGGCCTACGCGCCCGTCGACAGGGTCAGCGCCCAGGCCTACACCTCCTTCGAGAAGGCGCTGGTCGTCACCGTGCCGCAGGAGGCCGTCCCCGGCGAGCCGATCCAGATCGAGGTCCGCGGCGGCGGCCTGGCGGGCGCGGCCTACGGCCACATCGTGGTCAAGGTCGAGCCGATGGCCGAGGCCGTGGTCGTCATCGACCACCAGGGCAGCGCGGTCTACGCCGACAACGTCGAGTTCGTCGTGGGCGACGGCGCCACCCTCAAGGTCATCAGCCTGCAGGACTGGGCCGACGACGCCGTCCACGTCTCCCACCACCACGCCCAGCTCGCCAAGGACGCGACCTTCCGCAGCTTCGTGGTCACCCTGGGCGGCGACCTCGTCCGGCTGTCGCCCAGCGTCGCCTACACCGCCCCCGGCGGCGACGCCGACCTGTCCGGCATCTACTTCGTCGACGCCGGCCAGCACCTGGAGCACCGCCTGCTGGTCGACCACTCGCAGCCCAACTGCAAGAGCAACGTCGACTACCGCGGCGCGCTGCAGGGCGAGGACGCGCACGCCGTCTGGATCGGCGACGTGATCATCAGGGTCGAGGCCGAGGGCACCGACACCTACGAGCTCAACCGCAACCTCATCCTCACCGACGGCGCGCGCGCCGACTCGGTGCCCAACCTCGAGATCCTCACCGGCGAGGTGGCCGGCGCGGGCCACGCCTCCGCCTCGGGCCGTCTGGACGACGAGCACATCTTCTACCTCCAGGCTCGCGGCATCCCCTACGACGAGGCCCGCCGCCTGGTCATCAGGGGCTTCCTCGGCCAGCTGGTGGAGAAGATCTCCGTGCCCGAGCTGCGCGAGCGCGTGTTCGCCAAGGTGGAGGCGGAGCTCGAGAAGTGACATTCCAGAAGGTCTGCAAGGTCAGCGACATCCCCGACGGCGGGGTCGTCGGCCTCGAGGTCGACGAGACCCCCGTGGCGCTGGTCCGCAAGGGCGAGGAGGTCTTCGCCCTGCACGACGTCTGCTCGCACGCGGAAGTCAGGCTCAGCGAGGGTGAGGTCTACGACGGGACCCTCGAGTGCTGGCTGCACGGCTCGTGCTTCGACGTGCGCTCGGGCAAGCCCACCGGCCCGCCCGCCACCAAGCCCGTGAACGTTTACCGAGTGAAGATCGACGGCGACGACGTCCTCGTCTCGCTCTCGAAGGAGTCATAACAGTGTCCACCCTTGAGATTCGTGACCTGCAGGTCTCCGTCGCCGACAAGGAGATCCTGCGCGGGGTCAACCTGACCGTGAAGGCCGGCGAGACCCACGCCATCATGGGTCCGAACGGCTCGGGCAAGTCCACCCTCGCCTACGCGATCGCCGGTCACCCCAAGTACACGATCACCGGCGGGCAGGTCCTGCTCGACGGCGTCGACCTGCTGGAGATGTCGGTCGACGAGCGCGCCCGCGCCGGTCTGTTCCTCGCCATGCAGTACCCGGTCGAGGTGCCGGGCGTCAGCGTCTCCAACTTCCTGCGCTCGGCCGTCACCGCCGTCCGCGGCGAGGCGCCGAAGCTGCGCGAGTTCAGCAAGGACCTCAAGACGGGCATGGACTCCCTGGCCATCGACCCGGCCTTCGCCACCCGCAACGTCAACGAGGGCTTCTCCGGCGGTGAGAAGAAGCGCCACGAGATCCTCCAGCTCGAGCTGCTCAAGCCGAAGATCGCCGTCCTCGACGAGACCGACTCCGGCCTCGACGTCGACGCCCTGCGCGTCGTCTCCGAGGGCATCAACCGCTTCCGGGCCTCGGGCGAGACCGGCGTCCTGCTGATCACCCACTACACCCGCATCCTGCGCTACGTGAAGCCTGACTTCGTGCACGTCTTCGCGGGCGGCAGGATCGTCGAGGAGGGTGGGCCTGAGCTGGCCGAGAAGCTCGAAGCCGAGGGCTACGAGCAGTACACCAAGGCCTCGGCCTGAGAAGTGGTGAGCGACCGATGGGCACGGAGCGAGCCCGGCGTAGTGAGCGGAGAGGGGTGAGCGACCGATGAACGGAGCATTCGACGTGGAGAGGGTCAGGAAAGACTTCCCTGTCCTGTCCCGCGAGCTGTCCGGCGGGCGCCCGCTCGTCTACCTCGACTCGGGCAACTCCTCGCAGAAGCCGGCGCAGGTCATCGAGACCATGCGTGAGCACTTCGCGATGCACTACAGCAACGTGGGGCGGGCTCACCACGCGCTCGGCACCGAGTCGACCGAGGCGTACGAGGCGGCGCGTGACAAGGTCGCCGCCTTCGTCAGGGCGCCGAGCCGTGACGAGATCGTGTTCACCAAGAACGCCTCCGAGGCGCTCAACCTGGTGGCCTACTCCTTCGGCAACCGCACCAACACCGACCCCCGTTTCACGCTCGGCCCCGGCGACGAGATCGTCATCTCGGAGATGGAGCACCACTCCAACATCGTGCCGTGGCAGATGCTGGTGCAGCGGACGGGCGCGACGCTCAAGTGGTTCGGCGTCACCGACGACGGCCGGCTCGACCTGGCCGACGACGTCATCACCGAGCGCACGAAGATCGTCTCCGTCGCCCACCAGTCGAACGTGCTCGGCACCGTCAACCCGGTCGCCGAGATCGCCCGCCGCGCCCACGCGGCAGGGGCGCTGCTGATGCTCGACGCCTCCCAGTCGGTGCCGCACCACCCGGTCGACCTGGCCGGGCTCGGGGCCGACTTCGTGGCCTTCACCGGCCACAAGATGCTCGGCCCTTCGGGGATCGGCGTGCTGTGGGGGCGCGCGGAGCTGCTCGAGGCCATGCCGCCGTTCCTCGGCGGCGGCGAGATGATCGAGGCGGTCTGGATGGACCGCTCGACCTACGCGCCCATCCCGCACAAGTTCGAGGCGGGCACGCCGCCGATCGTCGAGGCCATCGGGCTCGGCGCGGCGGTCGACTACCTCGAGGGCGTCGGCATGGCGGCCATCGAGGCGCACGAGCGGGAGCTGGCGGCCTACGCGCTGCAGGCCCTCGCCGAGGTGCCGACGCTGCGGATCATCGGTCCCGCCTCCACCGAGGGCAGGGGCGCCACGGTGTCGTTCACCCTCGACGGCATACATCCGCACGACGTGGGGCAGATCCTTGACGACCGGTTCGGCGTCGCCGTCCGGGTGGGGCACCACTGCGCGCGGCCGCTCCACCTGAGGTTCGGAATACCCGCGACCACGCGGGCGTCGTTCTACCTGTACAACACCACGAGCGAGATAGACGCCCTGGTCAGGGGTCTCCACCACGTGCAGAAGGTGTTCGCCTGAGATGATCGCCGAGTCGATGTACCAGGAGCTGATCCTGGAGCACTACAAGCACCCGCAGGGGCGGGGGCTGCGTGAGCCGTACGACGCCGAGGTCCACCACGTGAACCCGACCTGTGGCGACGAGATCACGCTCAGGGTCAAGCTCGGCGACGGCGGCAAGATCGAGGACGTCTCCTACGACGGGCAGGGCTGCTCCATCAGCCAGGCCGCGGCCTCGGTGCTCCACGAGCTGGCCACCGGCTCGACGGTCGAGGAGTCGCTGTCGGTGGTGGACGAGTTCACCCGGCTGATGCAGGGCAGGGGCCAGGTGGAGGCCGACGAGGACGTGCTCGGCGACGCGGTGGCCTTCGCGGGCGTGGCCAAGTTCCCCGCGCGTGTCAAGTGCGCGCTGCTGTCCTGGATGGCCTACAAGGACGCTGTTGTGAGGAGCGCATAGATATGAGCAAGCCGGTGGAGACGCCTACGTCGGCGTTCGACGGCGAGGCGACCGTCGAGGAGGTCATGGAGGCGCTCAGGGACGTCGTCGACCCCGAGCTCGGGATCAACGTCGTCGACCTGGGCCTGGTCTACGGCCTCAACCTCGACCCGGTCGAGGGCGGCCAGCCGGTGGCCACCATCGACATGACGCTGACCAGCGCGGCCTGCCCGCTGACCGACGTCATCGAGGACCAGGCTCACTCGGCCCTCGACGGCATGGTCTCCGACGTGAAGATCAACTGGGTGTGGCTGCCGCCATGGGGCCCCGACAAGATCACCGACGACGGGCGTGACCAGCTGCGTATGCTAGGATTCAACGTCTGATCTTTTTTGCTGCGACGGTCGGCGAATATCGGCGCCGACCGTTTCAGCATGCCAGGGCTCCGGAAGGTCCGGCGTCCCGCGCGGGAATACCCCAATCCTCTCGCGTGTTAGGCAACACGTGCATCTGACGCACCACTGTGCGTGAACGCCGCCTGCGGCCGGCAGATGGGATGCGCGTAGACGGGCCGGACACAGCGGCCCCGTCCTTCCCAGGCGGGCGTGAGAGACGCCCGCGCACATGGCTCGTCCTTTCGCAGAAGTGACGCGGCCACTCTGACTGAAAGGCACGACTTCGTGACCATGCTCGACGCTGCCATGCCCGAAACCTCCACCGAGGAGCACGGCATTCCGGAGTTCGAACTGCTTGGCCTGCCCAAGCCGCTCGTGACCGGCCTGTCCCGGCAGGGCATCGACAGCCCGTTCCCCATCCAGCGCGCCACCATCCCCGACGTGCTGACCGGCGCTGACGTTCTCGGCCGCGGCCAGACCGGCTCCGGCAAGACCCTCGCCTTCGGCCTGCCCACGATGGCGCGCATCGCCGGCGTCAAGCCGGCCCCCAAGCGCCCGCGCGCGATGATCCTCGTCCCCACCCGCGAGCTGGCCCTGCAGGTGCACGACGCGCTCGAGCCCCTCGGCCGCGGCCTCGGCCTGCGCATGAAGGTCGTCGTCGGCGGCATGTCCATGGGCAAGCAGATCGAGGCGCTGCGCCGCGGCGTCGACGTCATCATCGCCACGCCCGGCCGCCTGGGCGACCTGATGCGCCAGGGCGAGTGCTCGCTGGACGCCGTCGAGGTCAGCGTGCTCGACGAGGCCGACCACATGTGTGACCTCGGCTTCTTCCCCGTCGTGTCGGACCTGCTCGCCCAGACCCCCGCCGACGGCCAGCGGCTGCTGTTCTCCGCCACCCTCGACGGCGACGTCGACAAGCTGGTGCAGCGCTTCCTCAAGGACCCGATCACCCACTCCATCGCGCCCGCGACCTCGCCGGTCGACACGATGGAGCACCACGTGATCCAGGTGAGCCGGGACGACAAGTTCGACGTCACCGCCGAGATCGCCAACCGCGAGGGCCGCACGATCATCTTCGTGCGCACCCAGCACGGCGTCGACCGGCTGTGCAAGCAGCTGGCCCGCGTCGGCGTCAAGGCCGGCGGCCTGCACGGCGGCAAGCGCCAGAACCAGCGCACCCGCATCCTGTCGGAGTTCAAGGAGGGCCAGGTCGACGTCCTGGTCTGCACCGACGTCGCGGCCCGCGGCATCCACGTCGACGGCATCAGCCTGGTGCTGCACGTCGACCCGCCGCAGGACCACAAGAGCTACCTGCACAGGGGCGGCCGCACGGCCCGCGCGGGGGAGAAGGGCACCGTGGTGACCCTGGTCCTGCCGAACGAGCGCCGCTCCACCGACGCGCTGACCCGCCGGGCGGGCATCCACCCGTTCCGGCTCAAGGCCGCGCCGGGCAACGACCGTGTCGCCGAGGTGACGGGCGCCCGCGCCCCCAGCGGGGAGTCCATCCCGGTGTGGGAGCCCGACGTGCGCAAGCCGCTGCGTCCGCGCCGCGAGGGCGCGGGACATGGCGGTGAGCGCCGTGGACGCCGCCGCGACTTCGGCGACGACCGGCGCCCGCGCCGTACGGCCGACGGGTTCGGCGACGACCGCCGCCCCCGCCGCCACGACGACGAGGACCGCCGCCCCCAGCGTGACTTCGGCGGCGACCGCGGCTCCCGTGGCGACTTCGGTGGCGAGCGGCGCCCGCACCGCTCCTTCGACGGCGAGCGCCGGTCCCGCCAGCACGAGGGCGGCTCGACCGAGCCGCGCACGTTCGGCGAGGACAGGGCGCCCTACCGCGACCGGCGCCAGGGCGGCTACCGCTCCGACGACCGCGGCGACTTCCGCTCCGGCGAGCGCGGCGGCAACCGGTCGGACGACCGCGGGCCGCGCGGCGGGTTCCGCTCCGACGACCGTGGTGCCCGTGGCGGGTTCCGCTCCGGCGGCTTCGGCTCCGACGACCGCGCGCCCCGTTCCGGCGGCTTCGGTACCGACGACCGCGCGCCCCGTTCCGGCGGCTACCGCGACGACAGGGGCTCCCGCGGCGGGTTCCGCTCGGACGACCGCGGCCGTCCCTTCTCCGGCGACCGGGGTCCCCGCTCCGGCGGCTACCGCTCGGACGACCGCGGCGAGCACCGGGGCCGCCCGTTCTCGGCCGGACGTGACGACCGGGGCCCCCGCTCCGGCGGCTACCGTTCCGACGAGCGCGGCAACGGCGGCTACCGCTCCGACCGCGGCAACCCGGGCCGTCGCTTCGGCCGCTGACCCACCTTCCCGGCTGCCCGCCGTACCCGCCTGCTGGCGCGGTACGGCGGGCAGCGCCGTTTCACGCGGTCCCCTGTGACGTTCACCAGGTCCCCAAATGACGACGGAACCCCCGTCCAGAAGCACGACGCCACCTTCGTTCAGGAGCACCGCGGCACCCCGTCCAGAAGCACGACGCCACCTTCGTTGAGGGGCGCGGCGGCAGTCTCGTCCGGAGGGCGGTGGCGTGCTCGTTCGGGGGCACGGCGGCAGTCTCGTCCGGAGGGCGGCGCGCTCGTTCGGGAGTACAGCGGCACCCTCGTCCGGAAGCACGGGGGAGGGCCGGTGGGACGCGCAGGAGTGCCCGCGGTGTCGTTCCGCGAGGTGGGCGACGTGCGCGGGTGGTGCCGTTTCCTGGGGTTCCGTCGCCGTTCACGCGGGCGCGATAGTCTCGATCAGGCCGCATTCTGGGCATCATCGGAGATCTCGTGACTGAGCTGCTTTCCAACCCCGTCAAGCACTACGACTGGGGTTCCCGCACCGCCATCGCCACGTTGACGGGCCGGCCGTCGCCCTCGCCCGACCCCGAGGCGGAGATGTGGCTCGGCGCCCACCCGTCAGGGCCCTCCCTGCTCGTGGAGCGCGGCATCACCCTCGACCAGGCGATCGCCGCCGACCCGCAGGCGGAGCTCGGCGCCGGGACGGTGGCCAGGTTCGGGGCGCGCCTGCCGTACCTGCTGAAGCTGATCGCGGTCGAGCGGGTGCTGTCGCTGCAGGTGCATCCCTCGGCCGAGCAGGCCGAGGCGGGCCACGCGCGCGGCGCCTACGTCGACGCCCACCCCAAGCCGGAGCTGGTCTGCGCGCTGACCCCGTTCAGCGGCCTGGCGGGCTTCCGGGCGCCGGGTGAGGCGGCGCGGCTGCTGGCCGAGCTCGAACTGCCGGAGCTCCGGCCGGTCGTCGGCCTGCTGGAGGCGGGCGACTCGGCCGGCGCGCTGCGGCTGCTGCTGGAGTGGCCGGAGCGCAAGGCGCTGGTCGAGGCCGTCGCGGCGGCGGCCGGGCGGCGTGGCCACGACCTCGTCACGCACCTGGCCGAGCAGTATCCCGACGACCCCGCCGTGCTGGCGCCGCTGCTGATGAACCGGCACGACCTGATGCCGGGCGAGGCGCTGTTCCTTGGTGCGGGGGTGCTCCACTGCTACCTGAGCGGGTTCGGGGTGGAGATCATGGGCGGCTCGGACAACGTGCTGCGCGCGGGGCTGACCCCCAAGCCGATCGACGTCGACGAGCTGCTGCGCATCACCGACTTCGCCGCCCAGCCGCTGCGGGTGGAGCCGGTGGACGGGCTCTACGCCGTGCCCGTCCCCGAGTTCGCGCTGGGCCGCGCGCAGGCGCCCGACGTCACGCTGGAGGGCGGTGTGCCGCGCGTGTTCGTCTGCGTCGAGGGCGAGGTCGCCGTCGACGGGCGGACGCTGCGGCCGGGCGAGTCCGCGTTCGTGCCGGGTTCCCAGGCCGCCGTCCAGGTGCGCGGCTCCGGCACCGTCTTCTGGGCGCAGCCGTCTCGGGAGGCGGACGCCCCCGCTACCGGTGTCTGAGGGCCGATAGGCTGGAAGACCACATCGACCGAGCACCGAGAGAGATCATGAAGACCTTCGATGAGCTGTTCGCCGAGCTGTCCGAGAAGGCGCGCACCCGGCCCGCGGGGTCGGGGACCGTGGCCGCGCTGGACGCCGGGGTCCATGCCATCGGCAAGAAGGTCGTCGAGGAGGCCGCCGAGAGCTGGATGGCCGCCGAGCACGAATCCGACGACCGTGCCGCCGAGGAGATCTCGCAGCTGCTCTACCACGTGCAGTGCCTCATGATCGCCCGCGGCATCGGGCTTGACCAGGTCTACAAGTACCTCTGAAAGGTTCGTCCACGATGCTACGGCTGGCCGTACCCAACAAGGGCGCCCTCAACGAGGCCGCCGCCACCATGCTGAAGGAAGCCGGATACCGCACCAGGAAGGACAGCAAGGAGCTGGTCGTCGTCGACGCCGACAACTCCTGCGAGCTGTTCTTCCTGCGTCCGCGCGACATCGCCGTCTACGTCGGCGAGGGCACGCTCGACGCCGGGATCACCGGTCGCGACATGCTGTTCGACTCGGGCGCGCCGGTGGAGGAGGTGCTGCCGCTGGGCTTCGGCGGCTCGACCTTCCGCCTGGCGGCGAAGTCGGGCACCATGGCGGCCGTGCAGGACCTCAACGGCCTGCGCATCGCCACCTCCTACGCGGGGTTGCTGGAGAAGTACCTGTCCGACAGCGGCGTCGACGCCCGCGTCATCAAGCTCGACGGCGCCGTCGAGACCGCCATCCGGCTGGGCGTCGCCGACGCCGTCGCCGACGTGGTCGAGACCGGCACCACGCTGCGCAACGTCGGCCTCGAGGTCTTCGGCGAGCCGATCATGCGCTCGGAGGCGGTGCTGATCAGGCGCGAGGGCTCGGCGGAGACGCAGGGCATGCAGCAGCTCGTGCGCCGGCTGCAGGGCGTCATCCACGCCCGCGACTACGTGATGATGGACTACGACATCCGCGCCGAGCAGATCGAGCAGGCCAGCGCGATCACGCCCGGCATGGAGGGGCCCACCATCTCGCCGCTGCACCGCGAGGGCTGGGTCGCCGTCCGCACGATGGTGCCGCGCAAGGGCCACCAGCAGGTGATGGACCAGCTCTGGCAGATCGGCGCGCGCGCCATCCTGGTCACCGACATCTACGCCTGCCGCATCTAGCGGAACAGGTCACGGATCAAGCGGGATCGGTCACGGGCCTGGCGGGATCGGTCACGGGCCTGGCGGGACCGGTCACGGATCTGGCGGGATCGGTCACGGCGCCGGTGACGGCCGGCTGACCGGCGACAGGCCGCCGCCGCGCGGATTCACGACGAAGCCGCGCGGCGGGATCCGGCGGCGCCGCCATCCGTCACGGGGACGTCCGCGCTGAGCGCCGCCACCTCGCTCGCCGCCGACGTGTGCGGCCTGGCGGGCAAGGAAGGCCGCATCAGGCCAGGCCACGACGCCGATCTCCTGGTCGTCCGGGAGATCCGGCCCGTGACGTCACCGCGCTGAGGAGACCCGTGGCCGACGGCCGGGGGTGGCTCCGGAAAGCGGGCGAAGCGGCGGCGCCGGTGGCGTCTGACAAATGTCATGGCGAGCGCCGGACAGACGGCACTGCCCCCGCGCCGGAGCCGCCTCTAGCGTCGTCTCCATGAACGCCATCGAATTCCACCAGGTCAGCAAGGCGTACGGGGATGTCCGCGCCGTCGAGGAGCTGTCCCTCACCATCGGGCAGGGCACGACGGTCGCGCTGCTCGGCCCCAACGGGGCGGGCAAGTCGACCACCATCGGCATGCTGCTCGGCCTGCTGCGCCCCACCTCGGGCACGATCGGGATCTTAGGCCGGACCCCCGACGCGGCCGTGGCCGCGGGCGAGCTCGGCGCGATGCTCCAGGACGGCGCGCTCATCCCCGAGCTGACCGTCAGAGAGCTGGTCGACCTCGTCAGGCGGCTGTACCCCGACCCCATGGGGCTCGAGGAGACCCTCGAGCTCGCCGACCTCACCGACCTGGCGAAGCGGCGCGCGGACCGGCTGTCCGGCGGGCAGACGCAGCGCGTCAGGTTCGCCCTGGCCATCGCAGGGGCGCCCAGGGTCCTGCTGCTCGACGAGCCCACGGCGGCCATGGACGTGGAGTCGCGGCTGCGCTTCTGGGCCGGGATGCGTGACTACGCGGCCGGTGGCCGTACCGTGCTGTTCGCCACCCACTACCTGGAGGAGGCCGACGAGCACGCCGACCGGGTGGTCGTCGTGGCCAGGGGCAGGGTGGTGGCCGACGGGACCGCGGCCCAGATCAAGGCCGCCGTGGGCGGCCAGAGCGTGCGCTTCTCGATCGGCGCCCAGCCGGCGGCGGGCCTGGCGGCGCTGCCCGGCGTCACCGCCGTGGAGATCGCGTACGGCACGGCCACGCTGCGCACCACCGACGCCGACGCGACGGTGGCGGCGCTCTACCGGGGCACCACGCTCGACGTCCGCGACCTCCGGCTCGACGGTGCCGACCTCGAAGACGCCTTCCTCGCCCTCACCAAGGAGTCCTGAGCATGCTCCACTACGCCAGAACCGACATCGTCAGGATGCTGCGCAACCGGCGCTACATCATCTTCGTCGTCGCCTTCCCCGTGGTGATCTACCTGATCAACGCCGGCATCTACGGCGACCAGGTGGCGAGCGGCGGGGTCACCGCCAACGTCTACCTGATGGTCTCGATGGCCGCCTACGGCGCGATGGCCGCCGCCCTGGTCAGCACCGCGATGCCGTGGGCGCAGGAGCGGCAGTCGGGCTGGCTGCGCCAGCTGCAGATCACCCCGCTGCCCGGCTGGATGATCATCGTGACCAAGCTGGCCGCCGCCATGACCCTGGTCCTTCCCGCGCTCACCCTGGTGGCTCTCGCGGCGATCCTGGTCAGGCACGTGTCGCTGCCCCCCGGGCAGTGGATCCCGCTCGTGCTGTCGCTGTGGCTCGGCGCGGTTCCGTTCGTGGCGCTCGGCCTGACCATCGGCTCGCTGCTGCCGCCCGAGGTGGCCCAGCCCGCCTCCATGATCGGCATGTTCGCCTTCGCGATCCTCGGCGGCCTGTGGTTCCCCGCCGACGTCATGGGCGGCGCGATGAGGACCATCGCCCACCTCATGCCCTCCTACCACTACGCCGAGATGGGGTGGAGCATCACCGAGGGCCACGGCCTGCCTCTCGGGGACGCGCTGGTCGTGCTCGGCTGGGCGGTGGCCATGGGTCTGGTGGCGACATGGTCGTACCGGAGGGCTACCGTACGGGGATGACCTCGGGCCAGTCGTTGATGACCTTCGGCGCCGGCGACGTCCCCTCCCGCGGCAGGCGCCTGGCGGGCATGTCGGTCGGGCTCGTCTATCTCTTCTTCCCCGCCTCGGAGATCGCGACCGGCGCGGTGACCGGCGCCAGGGCGGCGTGGGGCGGCGTGACCCTCGTCGTCTTCGCCGCCTCCTACATCGCCACCACGCTGGGCCCCCGCACCTTCGAGGAGCGCAGCCCCTGGACCTACCCGCTGCTCGCGCTCACCACCGTCGTCGCGGTCGCCGGAGCGGCCGTCTTCGGCGAGGGCTGGCTGACCCTGCCCGTCTACACGACCGTCCTGTACTCCTTCATCCTGTCCCCGCGTCCCGCCGCGGCGGGCATCGCGGGCATGCTGGCGGCCGTCGTCGGCTGCGGCCTGCTGTCCGGCAGCGACGCCGCCACCATCGTGATCCTCGGCCTGCAGGTCGTCACGCTCGGCATCCTGTTCATGGGCGTGCGTAGGACCCGGTTGCTGGCCCAGCGCCTGCGCACCGCGCAGGACGAGGTGGCCAGGCTGGCCGCGGCCGACGAGCGGCTGCGCATCGCCCGCGACCTGCACGACCTGCTCGGCCACAGCCTGTCGCTGATCGTGCTCAAGAGCGAGCTGGCGGGGCGTCTGGCCGAGGGCCGGGTCCAGGAGGAGGTGGGCGACATCGAGAAGGTGGCCAGGCAGGCGCTCACGGAGGTGCGCGAGGCCGTCACCGGGTACCGCCAGCGTGAGCTGTCGGAGGAGCTGGACAACGCGCGCGCCGTGCTGCGGGCCGCGGGGGCCGAGCCGGTGGTGCGCGTCACGGGCACCCCGCTGCCCGAGGCCCTGGACGGCCTGCTCGGGTGGGCGGCCCGCGAGGGCGTCACCAACGTCGTACGGCACGCGGACGCCACCCGCTGCCAGATCGACGTCACCTACGACGGGACGGCGGCCACGCTGGAGATCGTGGACAACGGGCGTGGCGGTCCGCCCGAGTTGACCGGCAGCGGCCTGGCCGGCCTGGCCGAACGGGTCAGGGCGGCGGGCGGCTCGATCGAGGCGGGCCCCCGCGAGGCGGGCGGCTTCCGGCTGTGGGTGGCGGTACCCGCATGATCAGGGTCATGCTGGCGGAGGACCAGAGCATGGTCCGCGGCGCCCTGGCCTCGCTGCTCAACCTGGAGCCCGACATCGAGGTGGTGGGGGAGGCGGCCAACGGGCAGGAGGCCGTCGCCGTGGCGGCAGCCGTACGGCCCGACATCGCCCTGCTGGACATCGAGATGCCGGGCGGTGTGGACGGCATCACCGCGGGCGCGACCATCGCCGCCACCGGATGCAGGGTGATGATCCTGACCACCTTCGGCAGACCGGGTTACCTGCGCAGGGCCATGGAGGCGGGCGCCGTGGCGTTCCTGGTGAAGGACAGCCCCGCGCGCGAGCTGGCGGCCGCCATCCGCCGGGTCCACGAGGGGGAGCGGGTCATCGACCCGGCTCTGGCCGCCGCCGCGCTCAGCGCGGGGCCCAACCCGCTGTCGCCCCGCGAACGCGACGTCCTGGCGGCGGCCGTCGACGGCGCCACGATCGGCGACATCGCCCGCCGCCTGCACCTGTCGGAGGGCACGGTGCGCAACTACCTGTCGTCGGCCATCGGCAAGACCCACGCCCGCAACCGCATCGAGGCCGTCCGGCGGGCCAGGGAGCAGGGGTGGCTGTGAGGCCGCGCTAGAGCGCGGCGACCGCCTTGACGGCCTGGTCGACCTGCTCGGGGCTGACCAGGATCGAGGTGCCGAAGCGCAGGTAGACCTGCTGGTAGGGGGTGGTGCTGGTCAGGATGCGCCGGGCGCGCAGGCGTTCCGTCGCCTGGAAGGGCGTCACGCCGTCGATTTCGCAGCACACCAGCCCCGCCGACAGCGCCGGATCCATCGGCGTGATGAGCCGCACCCGCCGGTCGGCGGCCAGGCCCTGCTTGAGGCGGGTGGCCAGCTCGATCGTCCGTTCGTGCACGCGCTGCTTGCCGATCGAGGTCTGGAAGGCGAAGGCCTCGGCCATCGCCCAGCGATGCTCGAAGGTCTGGTAGCCGCCGGGGGTGTTGACCAGACCGCCAGGCCCGGTGGGCGCGGTACGGCCGAACCAGGCCCTGAAACCCGGGCCGCTGAAGCTCGGGATGATGGGGGCGACGTGCTCCCAGGCCCTGCCGTACACGATGCCGGTGCCGCGCGGGCCGAACAGCCACTTGTGGGTGCCGGAGGCCAGGAAGTCGCAGCCGAGGTCGGTGACGGAGTCGGCCAGCGCGCCGAAGCCGTGGACGCCGTCGACGCACAGCAGCGCCCTGTCGGCCTCGTCGCGGTCGCGGTTGGCCTCGGCGAGCATGTCGGCGATGGCGCGGATCGGCAGCCTGACGCCGGTGCCGGAGTGGACCCAGGTGACCGCGACGATCCGGGTGCGCGGGGTGAGCCCCGCCTTCAGCGCCGCCACGATCCGCCCGGCGTCGGCCTTGGCCGGGTCGTCGTACAGCCGCACGCGCGTGACCCGGGCGCCGGTGCGCTCGGCCAGCATCCTGAGGTTCTCGTGCGTGGCGTAGAAGTCGTGCTCGGTGGTCAGCACGTGCTGGCCTGGGCGCAGGCGGAAGCCCGAGTAGATCACGCTCAGGCCCATCGTCGTGCTGTCGGTGAGCGCGACCTGGCCCGCCTCGGCGCCGAGGTAGCGCTCGGCGGCCGCCCGGACCGCGGCGTCGCGGTCATCGGCCTCCAGGTATCCGGCGGTGTCGCCGTCGAGCCCGTCGCGGTGGCGCTGGATCGCCGCGCGCACCACGGCCGGGTGGGCGGCCAGCACGTACGCGGCGAAGTTGGCCACCTTCGCGTCGAGGGCGAACTGCGCGCGCACCGAGGCCCAGTCGTCCGTCACCGGCCTCGGGCCCTCGGCGGGCGCGGTGCAGCCCGCCAGCGTCGCGCCCGCTCCGCCCACCAGCAACGTCCGCCTGTTCAGCACGACTTCCTTCCTAGCACGCTAACGTGCCGATGTGGGAAGACCAGCCAAGTTCGGCGCCGACCAGATCCTCGACACCGCCGCGGCGCTCGCCGCGGAGGGCGGCCACGAGGCCGTCACCGTCACCGCCGTCGCCGCGCGCCTGGGCGCGCCGAGCGGATCCATCTACCACCGCTACGGCTCGCGCGACCTGCTGCTGGCACACCTGTGGATCAGGGCCGTGCGGCGTTTCCAGGAGGGCTTCCTGCGCGCCGTGCGCAGGCCCGACCTGGCCGAGGCGGTGCGCGCCGCGGCCGCGCACGTGGTGCGCTGGTCGGCCGAGCACCCCGACGAGGCGCGGCTGCTGCTCGCGCACAACGTGGCCGAACTGCGCGAGCGCTGGCCGGCCGAGCTGGGGGCGCAGCTCGACGCGCTCAACACCGACGTCATGGCGGCGCTGCGCGAGCTGGCGGAGCGGGTGCCGGGCGCCGACGGGCTGGAGCGGGTCACGTTCGCGCTCGTCGACGTGCCCGTGGCTGCCGCGCGGCGGCACGTGCTCGAGGGGCGGGCCGTACCGGATGCGGCCGTACGGCTGGCCGAGGTGGCCGCCCTGGCCGTCATCCTGGAGAAGGATCTCTGAGACGAGCGCGGCCGGCCCCGCGCGGGTCACCGGTACGGCCCGCTGGCCACCCGCATGAGGTCGCTGACCCTGACGATCCCCATGCACCTGCCCACCTCGTCGGTCACCACCAGGTCGTCGTAGACGCGGGCGGTGTCGCGCCCCGCGACCTGCATCGCGGCGATGGCAGGGGTGGTCTTGGGAACGGTCCTGGGCGGGTCGGCCAGCCGCAGCGCCGGTTTCTTGGCGTGCAGGGCGTGGCCGTACCTCCCCGCGATCGACAGCAGAAACCTGCTGCGGTCCAGGCTGCCTTCGGGACGTTGGTACTCGTCCACCAGGATGACGCTGGTGATCGAGGGCTCGGTGCCGAACGCCTCCACCGCCTCCTCGGCCGTCGCCCCGGCGGGCAGCGACACGGCCGGCATCAGCAGCTCGTGCACGCGCGGGCCGAGCATCAGGTCGGCCTGCGACGGCTTGCGCACCGGCAGCGGCACCCGCACCCGGCCGTCCGGTCCCGGCCGCAGCAGCGGTCCCTCCGCCAGCCGGGTGCCCCACGAGCGCACGGCCGCCAGCTGGGCCTCCTGCGCGATGGCGGGGGCCAGCACGTGCGCGCCGATGCCGCGCGCCAGCGTCGCCAGCGCCTCGCCCGCCGCCGACCTCCTGGGATCCTGCGGAACGCGGGCGACCAGCTCGGGGGCGAGCACGATGAGGTACGGCGCGGCCTCGATGATCAGCTCCATCGGGAGGCTGCCGACGCCCAGGCCGCCGAAGGCGACCAGGTAGCCGATCGCCCGCAGGCCGTCCAGCCCGACGAGCAGCGCCTTCCTGTCCGCGTCCACGCACGGGCCGTGCACCTGGAGGATCACCTCCCTCGGCCGCCTGCCGGACCTCCTGAGGGCCTCGTGCAGCGGCGAGAGCGCGGCCGAGCCGCCGATGACCATGTGGGTGGGAAGATCGAGGATGACGGGAAGGGTTCCTGCGCCGATCTCGGCGGCGTCAGGGGACACGTGCAACGCGATGACACCGCCGGTCTCGAGGTCGACCACAGGGGAGACCGCGGCGGAAGCTTCCTGGTCGTACTGGGGAAGCAGGGGAGTCTGGGGAGACACGTCCAAATTCTGGGGCCGCTCCTGGCAGCCCAGAAGCCCGGTGCGGGGAAATTCACCGACATTTCGCTCCCGGTTCCTGGGACGCCACACCGGGTCTCCAGCCCGGCGCGGCCCTGGGCCCGTCTAGAGCGGCCACCCGCCGCCGTCGGCAGGGGCGCCGGGGACGACCAGCCCCGACTCGTAGGCGAACACCACTGCCTGGGCCCGGTCGCGCAGCCCCAGCTTGGTGAGGATCCGGCTGACGTGCGTCTTGGCGGTGTTCTCGCTGACGACGAGCTCGGCGGCCAGCTCCACGTTGGACAGCCCACGCGCCAGCAGTCTCAGCGTCTGGCTCTCGCGGTCGGTCAGCCGCTCCAGCCTGGCCGCCAGCCGCGGGGCGACGCCGGACCCAGGGCGGCGGACCAGGCTCTCCACCAGCCGTCGGGTCACGGAGGGCGCCAGCAGCGCCTCTCCGGCGGCCACGACCCTGACCGCCTCGGCCAGCTCCTGGCGGCGGATGTCCTTCAGCAGGAATCCGCTCGCCCCGGCCCGCAGCGCGTCGTAGACGTAGTCGTCCAGGTCGAACATGGTCAGCACGAGGACCTTGGCGCTCGTGGCGGCGCAGATGCGCGCGGTGGCCTCCAGGCCGTCCATGCCGGGCATCCGCACGTCCATGAGCACCACGTCGGGCCGCAGCCGTTCGGCCGCCGCGACGGCGGCGGCGCCGTCGGCGGCCTCGCCGACCACGGTGATGTCGGGGTGGACGCCCAGGATCATGGCGAAGCCGGCGCGGAACAGATCCTGGTCGTCGGCGATGAGGACGCTGATCACGCGACTCCTAGGGGAGGGGAAGCTCGGCGTGGACGACGAACCCGGTACCGCCGGGCGCGGTTCCCGCCCGCAGCGTGCCGCCGCAGGCGGCGACCCGCTCCCGCATCCCTGCCAGGCCGTGGCCGCCGGGCCCGCCGGGGCCCGCGCCCGCGCCGTCGTCGGTGACGGTGACGGTCAGCAGGTCGTCCGCGCAGGTCACCGCCACGTGGGCATGGCGGGCTCGGGCGTGCCTGATGACGTTGGTCAGCGCCTCCTGGACGATCCGGTAGGCGGCGACGGCCGTCTCGCGGGGCACCGGGTGAGGACCGTCGCCGGTCTCCAGCGTCACCTCGAGGCCCGCCCGGCGGGTCCTGTCGATCAGGCCGGGAAGGGTGTCGAGGCCGGGGGGCGGGTGTCCCGGCGGGTCGGCGTCGTGGCGGTCGTCGCGGCGCAGCGTGTCGAGCAGGCCGCGCAGCTGGACCAGCGCGGTCCTGCCGGTGTCGGCGACCGCGTCGAGCGCCGCCTGCGCCTGCCGCGGGTCCGAGCCGAGGACGGCCGAGCCCGCCTCGGCCTGCACGACCATGAGCCCGACCGAGTGGGTGACGACGTCGTGCACGTCGCGGGCGATGCGGGTGCGCTCCAGCGCGGCCGCGGCGGCGCGTTCCAGCTCCACCCTCCTGCCGCGCTCGGCCCGCTCGGCCAGCCGCGCGGCCCGCGCCCGCGCCCCGGCGCCGAGCGCCCAGGCGGCCACGAACGCGGTGCCGACCATCCGGTAGACCTCGCTCTCCTCGTGCGGTACGGCCAGCGACACGTAGACGGCGATCCCGACGACGGGCGCGGCGAGCAGCCGTACGGTGGTGCCGCTCAGCTCGGCGACGGTGTAGACGCCCAGCAGCGGCCCCCACGGCAGGAACGGCTTCTCCCACAGCACCATCGCGGTCATGGCCAGTCCGGAGACGACGGAGACCGGCACGGGGGCGCGCCGCCGCCACAGGAGCGGCACGCCGGAGGCCACCGCGGACAGGACCACCCACCACGGCGCGGGCGTGGGCAGGAGCGTGGGCGCCACGGTCGCGACGGTGACCGCCCCTGCCAGCACGGCGTCGACCAGCCCGGCGGGCGGTGTGGGCAGGCTACGGGCGAACCGCATGAGCCCGCTTCGCGGAACGGTCGGAGCCGAGCCGGCCGCGCGCACCATCGCCATCCCTTCCGTCCCCTGCGGCCCGCAGCCCGACGAGCAGGGTCGGGGGCAGCAGCAGGAGGCCGGCCCAGCCTAGCCAATCGCCGAGCACGCTGTACGGCGTGGCCGCCACGGGCGCGGGCAGCGTGAAGACGGCGGAGGCGAAGCCCGGCCCGGTGCGGGCCTCGGCGAGCACCCGCCCGTAGGCGTCGCTGGCCAGCAGGATGCCCGCCCTGGGCGCGCGCACGACGGTCATGCCGTTCTCCACCCCGCGCACCAGCGCCATCCTGCTGTGGATCCACGCGTCGCCGGGGAAGTCCCACGCGGGGGCGAAGACGGCGGTCGCGCCGCGCCGCCGGTAGTCGCGCACGAGCGCGGTGAAGTCGAGGTCCTTGCAGATGGCGATGGCCCACCGGCCGCCTGATCCCGGGAGGAAGGCCACCGCGTCCGCGGGTCCCGGCTCGTACGCCGACTCGATGCCGGGGATGAGATGTCGCTTGTCGTAGCGGACCGGGGCGGCCTTGCCGGAGAAGGCGAGCGCGCTGTTGCCGCGTACGTCGCCGTCGGCGAGGGTGAGGCCGACCAGGATGGTGGCGTGGCGCTCGGCGGCCAGCGCGCCCAGCGGCCGGGCGAGCGCCGGCAGGGTGGCGGCGTCGGCGGCGAAGGTGTTCTCGGGCAGGACGACGACGTCGGCGCGCAGCTTGCGCAGCGCGCCGACGTAGCGCGCGACCAGCGTCCTGCCCTGCGGGGTGCCGACGGGGACGGTGTCGTTCGGCTCGTCGGTGGCCAGCAGCGCCACCCGCGTCGTACCGCCGGCCGCGCCGGGCGCGGCGGCCAGCCGTGCGGCGCCGTAGCCGGTCACGAGTGCCACGACGACCGCCGCTCCGGCGGCCCGCAGCAGCCCGCCCGCCGTCCACGGCAGGCCGGCCAGGACGGCCTGGACGCCCAGCAGCAGGAAGGTGACGCCCCACGGGCCGGTCAGCGACACCAGCTGGAGCACCGGCAGGACGTCGGCCTGCGAGTAGACCATGCTCCACCAGGCGCCGTGCGGCAGCGTGAGCGACACGGCGAACTCCGCCGCCACCCAGGACGAGCCGAACGCCAGCGCGGCGACGAGCGGCCTGCCGCGCCGTGCGATCGCCCCGAAGGCGAGCACCGCCAGACCGAACAGCAGCGAGGTCCCGACGATCAGCGCCGCCCCGAGCGCGGGCGGCAGCTCGAGCACATCGAGGTAGTAGCCCCACATCGGCGTCTGGCCGCCGAGCCAGGCGGCCGTGCCCGCGGCCGTGCGGGTCCATGGGCCCGATCTGACGGCCACGGCCAGCACGGGAAGGGCCGCGATCCACGCGCACCACCACACCGGCGTGAGCCCCGTCCCGAACGCCAGCAGGACGGCCGACAGCGCGGTGAGCATCAGGAGGAGAAGACGATTCATGCCCGCCATGGTCGGCCGGGGACCGCGCCGGGCGCGTCGCGCAGGCGGATGATCCCCGCCCTCATCCGCACGGGTGACGGACATCGCGTCCCCCGCCGGTCATCGACGTCAAGCCGGTGATCGAGGGCGGCCGCCGAAGGGTCAGCGCGGCGCGGCCGGGGTGAACAGGTCGTCGAGGACGCGCCCCGGTCCCGCTCCCGCGGCGGGTTCGGCGTACCACTCCCTGCCGAGCACCCACCCGAAGACGGGGACAGGAAGCCGGAGGAGCGCCCGCATGACGGGCGCCGGCCTGCCGCGGCCCGCCACCTGCGAATGGTGGGCGGCGATCGCGTCGCGCTTCTGCCGGGCGAAGCGGCGTACGTCGATGCGGTGGGTGATGGCCTCGCGGGGGCTGTAGGCGCGGCTGAGCGCGTCGGGGTCGTAGCGGAGCGGCAGCCGCAGGACGCGCGCCGCGGTCATCAGCCGGGCGACGATGTCGCGGGGGAGGGTCGCCTCCAGCAGGCGCGGCACCCCCGCCTCGGCGGCGGCGAGCTTGCCGACCTCGTGCACCCTGACGTGGTCGCGGTGGCCGTACCCGCCGTTGGCGTCGTAGCTGAGCAGGATGTCGGCCCGCTCCTCGGTGAGGATCGCCGCGAGCCTGCCCGCGGCCTCGGCCGGGTCGGCGGCGACGAAACGGGCGCGGTCCGGCGGATCGGGGTAGAGGATCGCGCCGTGGCCGCTGTCGGCGTAGCCGAGGTGGACGACCCGGTGGACGCCCAGGACGGCGGCGCTCGCGCGCAGCTCGTCCATGCGCGTCGTGTCGCCGTCGGCGGCGGCCCCCATGTGGTCGGTGGCGACGACGATCACCACGCGGTGGCCTTCGGCGGCGGCACGGGCCAGCGTGCCGCCGGTCAGGATGGCCTCGTCGTCCGGATGCGCGTGGAATGCCACGACTGTTGCCATGCGTCCCCCTGGGTCGTGAAGCCAACCAGCGTAGCCACTGGATGATCTTCGCCGGCCGACTTCGCGGATCTTCACCCCGGCACCGGTACGCTGCCAGGGTGAAGGCGCGACCGGCGAAGGGCGGGGGACGGTGGGTGTCGGTGCCCCCCGAGCGCGTCCAGCGCTGGATCGACGGCTTCGCCGACCGGCACGGCCCCTTCGAGGCGACAGGTGACACTCATGTCGTACGGCTGGCCGCCGCCGACGGCGCGATCGCCGCGTGCCACGCCCCGTTCCCGCCGCTGCCGCAGGGCCCGCCGAGGGTGGCCCGGCTGGTGACGCACGCCCGCGCCGACCGGCTCGTCGGGGTGGTGCTCGTCCGCCTGGGCGGCTACGCGGCGGGCGTCTTCCACGGCTCGGAACTGGTCGCCTCCAAGGTCGGCTCCCGCTACGTGCAGGGCCGCACGGCGGCCGGCGGCTGGTCCCAGCAGCGCTTCGCCAGGCGCAGGCAGAACCAGGCCGACCAGGTCTGGCAGGCCGCCGCCGACACCGCGCTCCAGGTGCTGTCGCCGCACCTGGAGGCGCTGGCGGGGGTGGTGTTCGGCGGCGACAGGAAGGCGGTCGACGCGATGCGTGCCGACCGGCGCCTCGCGCCGTTGTTCGCGCTGGAGACCGAGCCGTTCCTCACCGTGCCCGACCCCAGACTCGCCGTCCTGCGGGAGACCCCCGCGCTGTTCCGCGCCGTCCGGATCCACGTCACCGATCCGGAGTGACCTGCCGTCCGGATCCATGATCCGGAGTGACCTGCCGTCCGGAGATGCGGGCCACTCCGCACGGCCGCCTCAGCCGGTCGCCGTGATCCGGACGGCGTCGGCGATGACGTAGCCGGTGGCCGAGGTCCATCTGCTCACCCCGACCACGTTGTACGTGCCCGCGTTCAGCGTGAAGGTGCCCAGCGAGCGCCATTGCCCGCCGCCCGCGCGCTGGTCGACCGTCACGGTCTGGGTCCCGCTCGCGGCGGCCACGAGGTGCGGGGTCGCGCTGTTGTACCCGGCGTTGGCCGGATACCAGACCTCCACCCGGTAGGCGCCCGCCTGGGGGACGGTGGTCCTGAACCAGGCCGGGTCACTGGCGGCGACGGGGTCGGCGAACCGGTAGTCGGCCCCGTAGCGCTGCGTGGAGTACGCCGAGGTGCCCCACGCCGACCCGGCGGCCGGCCCGTCGACGATCACGCTGAACGGGCCGCCGCCGCCGCCCGAGCTCGCGGCGCTCTCCTGGTGGGTTCTGCCGAGCGCGGTCACGTGGTACGTGCCGGGCCCGGGCGAGGTGTCGATGAAGGAGGTGCCCCGGGTGGTGCCGATCAGGTTGCGGGCGTCGGTGAACAGGCAGGGGTCGGCGGGGTCGCCCCGGTAGACGGCGTAGGCGGCGCCGCTGCCCTGCCACGACACCTTCACCCCGCCGGACACCGGGGTCGCCGAGACGCCGGTCGGGGACGGCGGGGCGGACGCCGTACCTCTGGGCGGGATCAGGGCGGGCCTGCGGTAGTGGTCGGAGACGACCAGGGAGAAGGAGCCGATCCTGTCGGCCCGCACGTCCTTGGCGCTGAAGTAGACGTCGCCCTGCACCTCGGGGTGGCCGCGGTTGTCGCGCAGGTGGTCGCTGAGCTCGGCGGGGTCCTGCCAGGCGGGATCCTGGCCGGAGGCGCCCGCGCGGTAGGCGGCCTGTCCGACGGAGAGCTGCACGTTCGTGCCTCGCACCACCTCCGACCACCAGGCGGTGAGCACCGCGTAGTCGGCGGCGGCGAAGCCGATGTGCCAGTAGAGCTGCGGCGTCAGGTAGTCGATCCAGCCCTGCTTCACCCAGCGCCGGCTGTCGGCGTAGATGGCGTCGTAGGACTGCAGGCCCGACGTGCGCGAGCCGAGCGGGTCGGTGGAGGCGTTGCGCCAGATGCCGAACGGGCTGATGCCGAAGGCGACGTGCGCCTTGGCGGCGTGGATGCGCTGGCCGAGCTCGCGCACCAGGAGGTTGACGTTGTCGCGGCGCCAGTCGGCGATGTCGGTGAAGGCGCCGCCGTACTGGGCGAAGGTGGCCGCGTCGGGGATGGTCTGGCCGCTGACCGGATAGGGGTAGAAGTAGTCGTCGAGGTGCACGCCGTCCACGTCGTAGCGGGTGACGGCGTCCATGATGGCGTCCTGGATGAAGGCGCGGACGGCGGGAATGCCCGGGTTGTAGTACAGCTTGCCGCCGTAGGCGAAGCGCCAGCCGGGGTTCTGGCGGGCGGGATGGGTCGCGACGAGCTTGGTGGGGTCGTCGTGGTTGGCCACCCGGTAGGGGTTGAACCACGCGTGGAACTCCAGGTTGCGGGCGTGCGCCTCGGCGACCATGAACGCGAGCGGGTCGTAGCCGGGGTCGGTGCCCTGGGTGCCGGTCAGCCACTGCGACCACGGCTCGTACGGCGAGGGCCAGAACGCGTCGGCGGTGGGGCGCACCTGGACGACGACGGCGTTCAGGCGCTTCTGGACGGCCAGGTCGAGCCACGAGCGGAACTCGGCCTGCTGGGCGGAGACGGACAGGCCCGTCCTGCTGGGCCAGTCGATGTTGGCGACCGAGGAGATCCACATGGCCCTGAGCTGCCGCTTGGGCGTGGCGGGATCGGGGACGCAGGCCGCCGTGGCGGGAGCGGCGGCTGCGGAGGCGGCTGTCGGGACGGCGGCTGGGTTGACGAGGAAGGTGAGCACGAGGGCGAAGAGCGCCGCTAATCGGGTCACAGAAGGAATTTTTCATCCAAGATGCCGACGAACGCAATAGTCTTCATCCCGATCGCCGGGCGACGCGGCGACGGGTGGCGCGTGGCCGGCGCCCGGCGGTCATCGCCTCCTCGGCGAAGGACGGAAATTTTCATCCACAATCGCGGTAATGTCAATTATCGACATCTGTCATGAAGAGCCCTTAATGTGCAGCCACACCCCCTGCTCGAGGAGCGCTCATGACCCGATTAGCCGCTCTTGTCGCCTCTGCCCTCTCCGCCCTCCTCGTCCTTACCGGTCAGCCTGCCGTCGCCGACCGGGCGACACCCCTCGGCGCCGCCTTCGACAAGGCCGCCGCCGCCCACGACGTCCCCCGCGACCTGCTCGCCGCCATCGCCTACGCCGAGACCCACCTCGACGGCCACAACGGCGAGCCGAGCGCCAGCGGCGGCTACGGCGTGATGCACCTGGTCAGCAACCCCACCACGCACACGCTGGAGAAGGCCGCCGAACTCACCGGCCTGCCGGTGGAGAAGCTGCGCGCCGACACCGAGGCCAACATCCTCGGCGGCGCCGCGGTCCTGCGCTCCCTCGCCGACGGCCTCGGCCTCGACGAGGCCGCCAGGAAGGAGGAGGGCCGCTGGTACGAGGCCGTCGCCGCGTACGGCAACGCCACCTCGCCCGAGCTCGCCCGCCTCTACGCCGACGCCGTCTACGAGATGCTCGGCCTCGGCTTCAAGGCCAAGGGCCTGCGCGTGGCGCCCCGAGAGATCACCGCCGAGCGCGGACGGTACGCCACGGTCAAGGACCTGAACGCCAAGGACACGAACGCCGTGGCCGCCGCCGCCAGCCCCGACTACCCGAACGCCAGTTGGGTGCCCGCCAGTTCCAGCAACTACACCGCGTCGAGCCGTCCGTCGAGCTACGCCATCGACCGGGTGGTCATCCACGTGACCCAGGGCTCCTACGCCGGGACGATCTCCTGGTTCCAGAACCCGAGCGCCCAGGTCTCGGCGCACTACGTGGTCCGCTCCTCCGACGGCGCCATCACCCAGATGGTCCGCGAGAAGGACGTCGCCTGGCACGCGGGCAACTGGTCCTACAACACCCGCTCCATCGGCATCGAGCACGAGGGCTTCATCAGCGACGCCTCGTGGTTCACCGACGCGATGTACCGGGCCTCGGCCGCCCTGACCCGCAACATCTGCGACAAGTACGGCATCCCCAAGGACCGCGCCCACATCATCGGCCACAACGAGGTCCCCGGCGCCACGCACACCGACCCGGGCCAGTACTGGAACTGGACCACCTATATGTCGTACGTGACCGGCGGTGGCGGCGGCTCGTGGTCCACCACGATCGACAACACCGGCGCGTTCACGGCCAGCGGCAACTGGGGCACCTCCAGCTACTCCGCCCAGCGCTACGGCGCCGACTACCGCTTCGCCAACCCCGTGGCGGCCAGCGACCCCGCCTGGTACCGGGCCAACCTGCCCAGCACGGGCAGCTACCGGGTCGAGGTCTGGTACCCCTCCGACCCGGGCTACAACAGCTCGGCCCCCTACATCGTGGCCACCTCCAGCGGCAACCAGACGGTCTACGTCGACCAGCGGTCGGGCGGTGGCGGCTGGCGCAGCATCGGCACCTTCACGCTCAACGCCGGTGATCGCGACGTCGTCGGCGTCAGCCGCTGGACCTCCGGCACCGGCTACGTCATAGCCGACGCCGTCCGCATCACCCGCCTCTGACCGACCACCACCGAAACGCCCCCGGCCCGGCTGCCCCGGACCCGGACCCGGACCCGGCTGCCCCGCCCCCGGACCCCAACCCCGGGCCCTGACCCGGCTCACGGGGCGCTGTGTCCCAGGTCACCGGACCGCGAAGCGGCGGAAGCCGGGTGGCGGGGATCCGGACCTGTCTCCGGTCCATGGACGGGCGGCCGGTCCGGCCCGCTGAGTCCCCTCAGGGGAGAACCGAAGATCGAGGAGAAGGGCGGCCCGCGGGCCGCCCTTCTCGCCGTCACGGGAAGCCCTGCCCCGCCCAGCCCGTTAACAAGGGGAGGAGGCGTGCCCCGGCCCGTACACTGATCCCCATGCACACTCCCGATTGACCGGCCCCCGCCGCCTGACCGACTTTCCTAGCCCGGGAGTGTCCTCCTAACCATGATCATCGCCAGTGATATCGAGCTGCGCGCGGGAGCGCGCCTGCTCATCGAGAACGCGACGTTCCGCGTCAACCCCGGTGACAAGATCGGCCTCGTCGGCCGCAACGGTGCGGGCAAGACCACCCTGACCAAGGTGCTCGCGGGTGAGGGCGTCCCCGCCGCGGGCACGGTCACCGCCTCCGGCAGCATCGGCTACCTCCCCCAGGACCCCCGTGCGGGCGACCTCCAGGTGCTGGCCCGCGACCGCATCCTGTCGGCCCGCGGCCTCGACGAGGTGCTGCGCAAGCTGCGCGCCGCCGAGGAGGGCATGACCAGCGACGACCCGAAGGTGCGCGACCGGGCGGTCAAGCGCTACGGCAGGCTCGAGGACCAGATGCACGTCCTCGGCGGCTACGCGGCCGAGTCGGAGGCGGCCTCCATCGCCTCCAGCCTCGGGCTGCCCGACCGGGTGCTCAAGCAGCCGCTGGAGACCCTGTCCGGCGGCCAGCGCAGAAGGGTCGAACTCTCCCGAATTCTCTTCAGCGGTGCAGAAACTCTCCTTCTGGACGAACCGACAAACCACCTAGATGCCGACTCAATTGGGTGGCTTCGGGATTTTTTGCGCTCCCATCAGGGAGGCTTGGTGATCATCAGCCACGACGTTGGTCTACTTGAAGCGACGGTCAACAAGGTCCTCCACCTCGACGCCAACCGCAGCGTGATCGACATCTACAACGTCGGCTGGACGGCCTATCTCGCCCAGCGCGAGACCGACGAGAAGCGTCGCAAGCGCGAGCGCGCCAACGCCGAGAAGCAGGCCAACGCCCTGCTGTCGCAGGCCGACAAGATGCGCGCCAAGGCCACCAAGGCCAAGGCCGCCCAGGACATGATGCGCCGCGCCAACCGGCTGCTGTCGGGCACCGAGGAGGTGCGCAAGAGCGACAAGGTCGCCAAGCTGCGCTTCCCCGAACCGCTGCCCTGCGGCAAGACGCCGCTGACGGCCGAGGACCTGTCCAAGTCGTACGGCTCGCTGGAGATCTTCACCGATGTCAGCATGGCCGTCGACCGGGGCAGCAGGGTCGTCATCCTCGGCCTGAACGGCGCCGGCAAGACCACGCTGCTACGGCTGCTCGGCGGCATCGAGAAGCCCGACACCGGCGAGGTCAAGCCGGGTCACGGCCTCAAGGTCGGCTACTACGCCCAGGAGCACGAGACCCTCGACGGCGATCGCACGCTGCTGGAGAACATGCAGTCGGCGGGCGGCACGTTCACCGACACCGAGTTGCGCAAGGTGCTCGGCTCGTTCCTGTTCACCGGCGACGACGTCGACAAGCCGGCCGGCGTGCTGTCGGGCGGCGAGAAGACCCGTCTCGCCCTGGCCATCCTGGTGCTCTCGAGCGCCAACGTCCTCCTTCTCGACGAGCCCACGAACAACCTCGACCCCGTCAGCAGAGAGCAGGTACTTTCGGCACTTAGGTCCTATTCTGGGGCGATCGTCCTGGTTACGCACGACGAGGGTGCTGTTGAGGCGCTGCAACCCGATAGGGTGATCTTGCTACCTGACGGAACTGAAGACGCTTGGAGCGCTGAATTTTCCGATCTTGTGGCACTTGCCTGATCTTAATTTGAGCGGGTAGGGATCTTTTCCCCTGGAGTAGGTAGCCGATCCCGCTGAAATGACTGATCATGGCGGAGTAACGCTGCGGAAGTCTGGCACTACAGGAGGTACTCGTGGCCGAGACTCTGAAGAAAGGCACCCGGGTCACCGGGGCCGACCGTGAGAAACTGGCCGGCGATCTGAAGAAGCGCTACGCCGCGGGTGAGAGCATCCGCGCCCTGGCCGCTTCGACCGGCCGGTCATACGGGTTCATCCACCGCATCCTCAGCGAGTCCGGTGTGACTCTGCGCGGACGCGGCGGGGCCACCCGAGGCAAGTCCAAGCGCTGAGGCCGCCTCGGATACGCGCGACCGCAGCCGCTCGTCTCCCAGTCAGCGTGCCGTCCCGCCCGGGCCCTACTAGAACCTCATTCTAGGGAATCGGTAGGCTCGGGCGCGACGGACCAGCGAGGGAGCGGACCCGACCGTCATAGGTCGGGACGCTACCCGTGACCACGCGGGAGTGAGCGATGGCGGAAGCGACGCTTGGGGGGAGTGCGGCGGACGTCTCCTTCGAGGAGGCCGGTCTGCGCTACGAGGTGGACGGTGAGATCGCGACGATCACGCTGGATCGGCCGGACAAGCGGAACGCACAGACGTTCGCTACCTGGTCGGCTCTGGCTCGGATCGGTGACGACCTGCCCGAGCAGGTTCGAATCGTCGTGGTCCAAGGTGAGGGACCGTCCTTCTCAGCAGGGATCGACCTGCGGATGTTCACACCCGAGGGGGTGCCAGGACAGGGCTCGTTCAGCTCGACGGCACAACTCGACGAGAAGTCTTTCGAGCAGCGGATCGAACAGGCCCAGCAGGGTTTCCTGTGGCTGCGCCGTCCGGAGATCGTCTCCATCGCCGCGGTTCACGGTCACGCCATCGGCGCCGGATTCCAGCTGGCGCTCGCCTGTGACCTGCGGATCGTGGCCGAAGACGTCAAGTTCTGCATGAAGGAACCCGCGCTCGGGCTCGTGCCCGACCTGACGGGGACCAAGCCCCTTGTCGATCTGGTCGGCACGGCCAAGGCGATCGACATCTGTCTCACGGCCAGGGTCGTGGGCGCCGAGGAGGCGTTCAGGATCGGGCTGGCCGAACGGGTCGTCAGCAGGGAAGGGCTGGCGCAGGCCGTACAGGACAAGGCGGCCGAGTTGCTTTCGACCAACCGCGACGCGGCCACGGCCACCAAGCGGCTGCTCCAGGGCGCGGCGGGGCGCACCCTGGAGGAGCAGGCGGCGGCCGAGCGGGCCGAGCAGCAGGTCAGGATCAGGACACTGTTCGCCGGGAGCTGATCAGGGAATCGGTGCCGCCCAACGGGTGCTGAGATTGCCGATGACGATGATGGGTGGGGGCTTCGCGCCCCAGACGATGCGATCGCTGCGCCGTGACGAGTCGGTCATGAAGCAGCGGCTCCGGCCTGGCACGGTCAGGCGGATAGCCGGCCATGCCCGGCCTTTCGGCGGTCTGATCACCGCCTTCCTGGTGCTGGTGGTCGCCGGCGCGGTCATCGTGGTCGCCAACCCGCTGCTGATGAAGGCCATCATCGACGACGGCATCCTGCCCAAGCGGCCGGACGTCGTCGTCTGGCTCGCCGTCGCGATCGCGGCGCTTGCCGCGCTGGACGCCGGGCTGACGCTGGCCCAGCGGTGGTTCTCCGCCCGCATCGGCGAGGGCCTCATCTACAACCTGCGCACCGAGGTCTTCGACCACGTCCAGCGCATGCCGGTGGCCTTCTTCATGCGCGCCCAGACGGGCGCGCTGGTCTCCAGGCTCAACACCGACGTCATCGGCGCGCAGCGCGCGCTGACCAGCACGCTGTCGTCGGTCGTCTCCAACGTCATCAGCCTGGTCCTCGTGCTGGGCGCGATGTTCGTGCTCTCGTGGCAGGTCACGCTGGTCGCCCTGGTCCTGCTGCCGATCTTTATTTTCCCCGCCAAATGGGTGGGGCGGCGCATGTCCGCGCTCACGCGCGAGCAGATGCAGCTCGACGCCGAGATGAGCTCGGTGATGACCGAGCGCTTCAACGTGGCCGGCGCCATGGTCGCCAAGCTGTACGGCAGGCCGGAGGAGGAGGCCGACACCTTCGGCAGGCGCGCCGCCCGGGTCCGCGACGTGGGCGTCACCGTGGGCATGTACGGCACCGTCTTCAGGGTCGCGCTCGGCCTGGTCGCCGCCCTGGCCACGGCCCTGGTCTACGGCATCGGCGGGGTCCTGGCCGTGGGCGACTACTTCGAGCTCGGCACCCTGGTCGCCCTCACGGCGCTGCTGATGCGCCTGTACGGCCCGCTGACCTCGCTGTCGAACGTCCACGTCGACGTGATGACCGCGCTGGTCAGCTTCGACCGCGTCTTCGAGGTGCTCGACCTGCGGCCCATGGTCGCCGAGAAGGAGGAAGCGCGTCCGGTGCCGGCCGGCCCGGTGACGATCGAGTTCGACGACGTGCACTTCCGCTACCCCGCCGCCGAGGAGGTCTCGCTGGCCTCCCTGGAGTCGGTGGCCAGGCAGGACACGAGCCCCTCGCATCCCGTCCTCAAGGGCGTCTCGTTCGCCGCCCGGCCGGGGCGGCTGGTGGCGCTCGTCGGGCCGTCAGGGGCGGGCAAGACCACCATCACCTCGCTGGTCTCGCGCCTGTACGACGTCGGTGAGGGTGCGGTCCGGCTCAACGGGCTCGACGTGCGCGACGCCACTCTCGCCTCCATCCGCGACACCGTGGGCGTCGTCATGCAGGACGCCCACCTGTTCCACGACACCATCGGCGCCAACCTGCGCTACGCCAAGCCCGGCGCCGACGACGAGGAGATCTGGGAGGCGCTGCGCGCCGCGCAGATCGCCGACCTGGTCGAGGGCCTGCCCGACCGGCTCGACACCGTGGTCGGCGACCGCGGCTACCGGCTGTCGGGAGGGGAGAAGCAGCGGCTCGCCCTGGCCCGGCTGCTGCTGAAGGCGCCCAGCGTGGTCGTGCTCGACGAGGCCACCGCCCACCTCGACTCCGAGTCGGAGGCGGCGGTGCAGCGGGCGCTGAAGACGGCGCTGGCGGGGCGCACCTCGCTGGTCATCGCGCACCGGCTGTCGACGATCCGCGAGGCCGACGAGATCCTCGTCGTCCAGGACGGCACGATCGCCGAGCGCGGCAGGCACGAGGAGCTGCTGGCCCGCGGCGGCGCCTACGCCGAGCTCTACCGCACCCAGTTCGCCGCCGAGGCGCGCGAGCGGTCCTGAACCCCGCGCCCCGCGACCACCGGTCGAGCCGCCCGCACCGCGCCGAGCCGGCCCCTACAGGCAGCCGAGCCCGGCCCCTACAGGCAGCCGAGCCGGGCCCCTACAGGTAGCCGAGCCTGGTCAGCTCCTCGCGGGCGACCTTCTCCACCAGCTCGCGGTCGTCGGGACGCAGCCGGGTGTGCCACCCGCCCACCTCCGGGATGCGCGTGCCGTACAGCGCGACCTTCGACACCCGCGTCTCCAGGAAGCCCGACAGCGTCGCGACGCTCTCGCCGGTGGAGTGGACCAGGTCCTCGTAGCGGACGGTGAGCAGCTGCTCGGCAGGCAGCTGCCGGCGCAGGGCGGCGCTGAGCCGCACCGCGCTGCGCCAGCGGAGGGCGCACTTGCCCGCCGTCGGCATGGTCTTCCACCGGTCGCGGTGCTCGTCGCGGTTGATCCCGAGGAAGGTGTTGGGGAACTCGGTGTCGTCGGCCATCATCGGCGGCTTGAACCAGGCCAGGCAGTCGGGGTCGGCGGCCATGTCGCAGGTGACGTCGCGGCCGTCGCGGATCAGCTGCACGAAGCGGGCGTCGGGGAAGGCCCGCAGCAGGACCTCGGCGCTGTAGAGCAGGTCGGGGCTCGCGTCGCCGAAGCGTGTCACGGTGGCGGTGGCGACGCAGGGACCGCTGCCGGTCACGCCGCCCGCCTCCCGGCACGGCAGCGCGCACTGGCCGCACGAGCCGGGCAGCACCTGCCACGACTCGGCGAGGGAGTCGCGCAGCACCCTGACCGCGCCCGAGCTGCGCCCGATGGACGGGCGGCGGGCGAAGGCGTGCACCACGTGCGCCACCGACTGGCGGCCCATGGTCATGTGGAAGCCGGGGGAGCGCTTCAGGGCACGCGCGAGCAGGTCCGCGCCGGAATGAGGAGCTCCCAGCAGGAAGACCGGCCTGCGGACCTTGATGCCGTTGACCACGAGAATGTGGGGCGGAGGTCGCATACGTCAGGTAAGTGTGACACCGTTTGCCGGGTGAACGAACCGGCCACGCCAACATCGGCCACGGCGACCCCGGGAGCGGGCGCCGGCTCCGGATCAGGACCGCTCCGCCTGGGCGCGGGTGACACGGTCGCCATCGTCTCGCCGTCAGGGCCGCCGAACGCGACGCTGCTGCAGCGGGGGGTGAAGCTGCTGGAAGGGCTGGGGCTGAAGGTCGTCCTGGGCCGGCACGTGCTCGATCGCGAGGGCTACCTGGCAGGCACCGACGCCGACCGCGCCGCCGACCTGCAGGCCGCCTGGTGCGACCCGGCCGTCTCGGCGGTGTTCTGCTCGCGCGGAGGGTACGGCGCGGCCAGGATCCTCGACCTGCTCGACTGGCGGGAGATGCGCGCCGCGGGTCCCAAGATCCTGCTCGGCTCCAGCGACATCACCGCCCTGCACCACGTCTTCGGCGTCGAGCTCGGCCTGCCCACGCTCCACGGTCCGATGCCCGCCTGCCGTCCGCTCTCCTTCGAGGCCGAGCCGGAGCCGGTGACGTGGGACCACCTGCGGGCCGCGCTCTTCGCCACGACCCCGCCGCCCGTCACGGGCGACAGGGTCCTGCGCGAGGGCCGCGCCCAGGGCGTGCTCGCGGGCGGGAACCTGGCGCTGCTGGCCTCGCTGTGCGGCACCCGCTACCAGCCGTCCTTCGCGGGCAGGCTGGTGCTGCTGGAGGACGTCGGCGAGCAGCCGTACCGGATCGACCGGATGCTCACCCAGCTGCTGCAGGCCGGCGCCTTCGACGGCGTGCGCGGGATCGCGCTCGGCTCGTGGGTGGAGTGCGGCGACCCCTACCCGGTGCTGGCCGAACGGCTCGGGCCGCTGGGCGTGCCGATCATCGCGGGGTTGACCGTGGGGCACGGCACACCACAGAGGTCTGTGTGGCTCGGAGCGCTTGGTGTTATCGATACCGAATCGTGCTCCCTTACTGGTCTGCATGGTGGCATGGAGCAGGCAGTGTAAGACGCATAGGGAGAAAAGCGACGATTCCGGAGGTCGGGGACGCGTGAAGTTCTTCAGGCGCGACCGGGAGCCCTCCCGGAGATCCGTCGAGGACATCGATCTCGACTCCCTCCTCGCGCTCGTCGCCGACTCCCTCGGCTACACCTGCACGTTCGCCCCTGACGGCGGCTCGCTCACCCTCGGCGGCGGCAGGGAGATCCTGGTACGGCTGGCGGGCCTGCGCCGCGAGGCGGGCCGCCGCTCCCGCGAGGACTGGCCCGTGCTGGTCTCCGAGCACCTGACCAACGCGGTGGCCGCCGCCGACGACCTGCTCGACGTGTGCGACCTCGACCAGGTCAGGCCGCTGCTGCGCACCAGGGTCGAGTCGGTCGACGCGGTCGAGGACCTCACCAGGGTGGTCGGCCGCTCGCTCAACGGCGACCTGGTCGAGCTGCTGACCGTCGGGACCCGCTTCGTGCGTCCCGAGGAGGCCGGATGCTGGCCCATCCCGTCGGGCCAGGCGCTGGACCTGGCGCTGGGCAACGTCCGGCAGGACGAGCGGCTGACGCTCTCGCATCTCGACCTCGCCGGGCTGCAGGCCTGGCGGCTGTCGGGCCGTACCGTGGCCGCGGCCGCGCACCTGCGCTGGCTCGAGCAGTACGTCGCCGTGCCGGAGGACGGGGTGCTGGTCATCCTGCCCGACCCCGCCACGCTGCTGCTCTACCCGGTCGACGGCATCGGCGTCGTGCGCGCCATCGAGCGGCTGCGCCTGCACGCCGAGCGCGCCGGGGGGCTGAGCCAGCAGGTCTACTGGTGGCACGCCGGCATGCTGACGCTGATCCGCGCCGACATCGTCCTGCAGGACGGCCAGACCCGGCTCGTCGTGGCCCCGCCACCCGAGTTCGCCAGGGTGCTGGCCCGCCTGGCCGCCTGACCGGGGGAGCGCGCCCGGCAGCACCCAGAACGGGCCTCAGGACGGCCCCAGGCAAGCCCAGGACGGGCTACGACAGGGCGCGGGCCGCGTGGACGAGGGGCACGTGGGAGAAGGCCTGGGGGAAGTTGCCGACCAGGCGGCCGTAGCGCGGGTCGTACTCCTCGGCCAGCAGCCCCACGTCGTTGCGCAGGGTCAGCAGCCGTTCGAACAACTCGCGCGCCTCCTCGGTACGGCCCTGCATGGCCATGACCTCCACCAGCCAGAAGCTGCACGCCAGGAACGCGCCCTCGCCGCCCGGCAGGCCGTCGATGTCGTTGTCGGCGGCGACCGGGTAGCGCAGCACGAACCCGTCCGTCAGCAGTTCCCGCTCGATCGCGCTCACCGTGCCGCTCACCCTGGGGTCGTCGACCGGCAGGAAGCCGACGACCGGGATCAGCAGCAGCGACGCGTCGACCTCGACGGAGCCGTAGGACTGGGTGAAGGTGTTGCGGACCGGGTCGTAACCCTTGGAGCAGATCTCGTCGTGGATGCGCTGTCGCACCTCGCGCCACCGCTCGACGGGGCCGGTGCGGCCGAAGTTCTCCACCTGCTTGATCGCCCGGTCCATCGCCACCCAGCACATCACCTTGGAGTGCGTGAAGTGCCGGCGCGGGCCGCGCACCTCCCACAGGCCCTCGTCGGGCTCGTCCCAGTGCTCCTCGACGTAGTCGAGCAGCTCCCGCTGGATGGACCACGCCCTGTCGCTGGGGGCCAGGCCCGAGGTGCGCGAGTGGTAGAGGCAGTTGAGCACCTCGCCGTAGACGTCGAGCTGCAGCTGGTTGACCGCGCCGTTGCCGATGCGCACCGGGCGGGAGTCCTCGTAGCCGTCGAGCCAGCCGAGCTCCATCTCGGGCAGGCGGCGCTCGCCCGCCACGCCGTACATGATCTGCAGGTCCTGCGGCCTGCCCGCGATGGCCCGCAGCAGCCAGGCCCGCCAGGAGGCCGCCTCGTCGAGGTACCCGGAGCCGATGAGCGCGTCGAGCGTCATGGTGGCGTCGCGCAGCCAGCAGTAGCGGTAGTCCCAGTTGCGCACGCCGCCCAGGTCCTCGGGCAGCGAGGTGGTGGGGGCGGCGACGATGCCGCCGGTGGGGTCGTAGGTCAGCGCCTTGAGGGTGATGAGCGAGCGGATCACGGCGTCGCGCCACGGGCCCTTGTAGGTGCACTGGCTCACCCACTCGGCCCACAGCTCCTCGGTCTGCGTGAGGTGCTCGTCGGCCGAGATCAGCCGCGGCATCGGCTGGTGGGAGGGGTGCCAGGTGAAGACGAAGGCGTGCCGCTCGCCTTCCTTGACGTGGAAGGTGGCGCGGTGGGCGTAGTCGCCGCCCTTGAGCGGGACGGGGGAGTGCAGCCAGATGGAGTCGGGGCCGCCGATCGCCTGCAGGTGGCCGTCGCTGCGGCGCACCCACGGGACGATCCTCCCGTAGTCGAAGCGGATCCTGATCTGGGTGGACATCTCCACCGTGCCGGACACACCCTCGACGATGCGCACCACGTCGGGGTTGCGGTCGCGGGGCGGCATGAAGTCGATCACCCTGACGGTGCCGGTGGGGGTGTCGTACTCCGATTCCAGGATCAGGGTCTCGCCCCGGTAGCGGCGCCGGTCGGCCGCCGGCCGGCCGGTGGGTCCGAGCCACCAGTGCCCGTTGCTCTCCTTGCCGAGCAGCGCCGCGAAGCAGGCCGGCGAGTCGAACCTGGGCAGGCAGAGCCAGTCGATCGACCCGTCGCGAGCCACCAGCGCCGCCGACTGCATGTCTCCGATGAGGGCGTAGTCCTCGATCCGCATGAACCCGACGGTACAGCGACCTTGACCGCCAGGCATGGGCGGACAGGTGGATTTCGTGGTGCCGGCCCGCTTTGTGCTCAGGACGGCAGCGGGAAGCGCCGGGTGAACAACTGCGTGATCGGGCCGATCGCCACGGCGAAGAGCAGCGTGCCGATGCCGACGGTCCCGCCGAGCAGCCAGCCGACGGCCACGACGGTGATCTCGATGAGGAAGCGGGACAGCCGGACCGACAGGCCGAGCCTGATCAGGCCGGTCATGATGCCGTCGCGCGGCCCCGGGCCCATCCCCGCGCCGATGTACAGGACGGTCGCCAGCGCGACGGCCACGATCGCCACCAGCAGGTAGGTCCACGCCAGGGCCCAGTGGCCGGGTGCCGGCAGCACGAACATCGCCGCGTCGGCGAACAGGCCCAGGAAGACGATGTTGCTGATCGTGCCGATGCCGGGCTTCTGCCGCAGCGGGATCCACAGCAGCATGACCAGCGCGCCGACCGCGATGATCCAGGTGCCGATGGTCAGGCCGGTCCTGATCGCCAGGCCCTCGTGGAAGACGTCCCAGGGGTCGTTGCCGAGGTTCGACTCGACCTGCAGGCCGATGCCGATGCCGTACAGGGCCAGGCCGCCGTAGAGGCGGACCAGGCGGGACGGAAGAGAGCCAAGGGACGGTACGGATATCTCGCTCATAATGGCCGCTATCCTCCAAGGCCAATGGCTTGCGCCAAAAGGGCCAATCGGCGAAAGTGGCCTTATGTCGGATCGCCACCTGTCCGCCCATCAGCTCGGACGCCTCCTCGACGCCGACCGGTCGGCCCGGCCGTACTACCGGGCGCTGGCCCAGGAGGTGCGCGCCCTGGTGCGGGACGGCAGGGTGCCGGTGCGGATGCGGATGCCCGCCGAACGGCACCTGGCCCAGGAGCTCGGCGTCAGCCGTACCACCGTGACCGCCGCCTACGACCTGCTGCGCGAGCAGGGCTACCTCGACAGCCGCCAGGGCGCGGGCAGCTGGACGGCGCTGCCCGACCCCTCGGTGTGCGCCGACAACCCCTGGCTGTCGGTGGACGACGACGGCCTGCTCCAGCTGCACTGCGCCGCCCCCGCCGCCACCACGCTGCTGCCGGAGGCCGTCGCCGAGGCCGTCCAGGACCTGCCCAGGTACGGCATGGGCACCGGCTACGACCCGATGGGCCTGCCCGAGCTGCGTGAGCGCATCGCCGCCCACTACACCGCCCGCGGCCTGGCCACCCGCCCCGAGCAGATCCTGGTGACGACCGGCTCCCAGCACGCCCTCCAGCTCGTCATGAGCCTGCTGGTCGGTGCCGGCGACCCGGTCGTGGTCGAGTCGCCCACCTACCCGCACGCCATCGACGCCGCCCGCCACAGGTCGGCCCGCATCGTGCCCGTCGGCGTCTCGGCCGAGGGCTGGCAGGTGGACCTGCTGGCAGGCGCCATGCGGCAGTCAGCGGCCCGGCTGGCCTACCTCATGCCCGACTTCCACAACCCGACGGGCGCGCTCATGGACGACGCCACCCGTGCCGCCGTCGTCGGCCACGCCAGGCGTATGGACACCACACTGCTGGTCGACGAGACATGGGCGGAGCTGGCGGTCGACGAGGTGCCGAGAGCCGCGCCGATGGCCGCCTTCGACACCGACAGCAGGGTGATCACCATCGGCTCCGCGTCCAAGCTGTGGTGGGGCGGGCTGCGCATCGGCTGGATCCGCGCCAGCGCGGCCCTGGCGCGCGGCCTGGCCGTGCACCGCGCGGCCGTCGACATCGCCAGCCCCGTCCTCGAGCAGCTCATCGTCGCCCGGCTGTTCGACCGCATCGAGGAGGCCCGCGCCGAGCGCCGCCGCTCGCTCGGCGCCTCCCGCGCGGCGCTGGTCACCGCGCTGCGCGAGCATCTGCCCGAGTGGAGCTTCACCGTGCCGCGCGGCGGCGGCACCCTGTGGGTACGGCTGGCCGGCGAGGGCGCCACCCCGCTGGCCGAGAGCGCCGCCTGCCACGGGGTCAGGCTCGCGCCCGGCCCGTGGTTCGGCGTGAGCGGCACCCTCGAGGGCTACCTGCGCCTGCCGTACACCCAGCCGCCGCAGGTGATCACCGAGGCGGTCGCCAGGCTGGCGACGGCCAGGGCCAGGGGACCGGTCGGCGCCCGTCCGAGGGACCCGCTCATTCGGATGGTTTGACGCCGCTGGCCAGCGGCGCCCGCCAGCCGTACTTCATGGCCAGCATCCGCAGCCCGAAGGCCAGTACGGCGGAGGCCAGCACGGCGGGCCAGCCGTGCAGGTCGAGCTCGAACAGCGCGGCCATCACGGCCGAGCCGAGCGTCGCGGGCACGGCGTACAGCTGGCGGTCGTAGAGCAGGGTGGGGATCTCGCCGGCCAGCATGTCGCGCAGCACGCCCCCGCCGACGGCGGTGGTGACGCCGAGCAGGGTCGCGTGCAGCGGCGACAGGTCGTACAGCAGCGCCTTCTCCGTGCCGACGGCGCAGAACAGGCCGAGGCCCGCCGCGTCGAGCACCAGCAGGACCGGCATGATCCGGGTGACCTGCGGATGCCAGAAGAAGACGATCACGGTCGCGGCGATGGGCACCAGCACGTACCCGAGACTCTGGAAGGCGGCGGGCGGGACGTTGAGGATCAGGTCGCGCATGATCCCGCCGCCCAGTGCGGTCATCGACGCCAGCACCGCCATGCCGACGACGTCGAGGCGCTTGCGGACGCCCATGAGCGCGCCGGACAGGGCGAAGACAAAGATTCCGGCGAGATCGAGCAGTTCAGACACAAAGGTCAGTGTGTCAGTGCCTGCCCCGGTGCCACGTCCTCGTCACCCATCAACGCCTTCAGCCTGCCCACGAACATCAGCAGGAACAGGCCGGCGGCCAGGGCGATGCCGCCCAGCACCAGGTAGTACTGCGGGAGCGTCAGGAAGGCGGTCAGCCGGTAGGTCTGGCCGCCGATGGCGTCGCCGAGCGCGGCCGCCAGGAACCACACGCCGAGGATCTGGCCCTTGAAGTGGTGGGGGGCGAGTTTGGTGGACACCGACAGGCCCACCGGGCTTAGCGTCAGCTCGCCGATCGTCTGCATGAGGTACATGACGACCAGCCACAGGATGGAGACCTTGATCCCGGTGGCGGCGACGGTGGCGGCCGAGGCGAGCACCACGAAGCTCAGGCCCGCCATGAACAGGGCGAAGGTGAACTTCATCGGGCTGCTCACCCTGCTTCCCCATCGGGTCAGCCAGAGCGCCGCGAAGATCGGTGAGAAGACGATCACGAACAGCGAGTTGAGGTTCTGGGTCCAGCCCGCGGGAATCGTGAACCCGAAGAACTCCAGGTCCACGCTCTTCATGGCGAAGTTGGTCACCGGCCCGGGGGCCAGGTCGAAGATCATCCAGAAGATGACGGCGGCGCAGAACAGCCAGATGTAGGCGCCGAACCTGCGCCGCTCCAGCGGGGTGATGCCGTGGCCGCCGTGGATGATGTAGCTGAGGTAGAAGATCGTGACCAACGCGATGATCGCGGTCACCGTCCAGGTGATGCCGTCCTCGGTGAACAGGCCCGCCGCGCTCAGCAGCGCGGCGATGACGGCGAGCGCGGCGACGGCGGCCAGCACCCACCTGACGGCCACCCGCCGCTCGGCCGGCGTCAGCGGCTGCGGCACCCGCTCGCCCGCGCCGTGCAGGCTCCGCTTGCCCAGGACGTACCAGGTCAGGCCGAAGGCCATGCCGACCGCGGCCGCGCCGAAGGCCAGGTGCCAGTGGGAGTCGCCGGCCAGGACGGGGGTGAGGCTGATGCCCGCCAGCGCGCCGATGTTGATGCCCATGTAGAACAGCGAGAAGCCCGAGTCGCGGCGGGCGTCCTCGTCCTCCCGGTAGAGGTAGCCGACCATGCCGGAGACGTTCGGCTTGAGCAGGCCGGTGCCGGAGACGATGAGCAGCAGGCCGAGATAGACGAAGAAGGGGCCCTTCACCGGCAGGGCCATGCTGATGTGGCCGCACATGATGATGACGCCGCCCAGCAGCACGGCCCTGCGCGCGCCGAGCACCCGGTCGGCCACCCAGCCACCGGGCAGCGCGGTCAGGTACACCATGCCCTGGTAGACGCCGAGGATCGCGAACGCCGTGGCCTCGGGCAGGCCGAGGCCGTTGCGGATGGGCGGGGCCATGAGGAAGGCGGCCAGGATGGCGCGCATGCCGTAGAAGCTGAAGCGCTCCCACATCTCGGTGCCGAACAGCGTGGCCAAGCCCCACGGATGTCCGAAAAAGGTCTTGTCTGCCGTCCTCATCCCGTCCCCCCGATGACGCGGCGCATGTGATCGACAACTGGTGGTGATGACGCGTTCTTGTCCCCTGCCCAGGTCTTGTCGGTGGGTAACGCCGTGTGATGCGATGCATGCCACTCATGCAAGTGGGCACTGACATGGAGGGCGCGCGTCATGGCCGATGTCCTTGAGGTACAGGCCGAGATCCTTCGGGAGATCGCCGGCCGTACGGTATGTGAGCAGCTCAAGCAGATCGCCGAGCGGTACCCGGACTCACCCGCCTACTCCGACCCCGTCGAGGGCGGCTGGAGCACGCTCACCTACGGCCAGGCCAGGCAGCGGGTCCTCGAGATCGCCGCCGGCTTCCTCGCGCTCGGCATGGAGCCAGGCGACGCGGTGGCGCTGATGATGGTCAACCGCAGCGAGCATGTGCTGGCCGACCTCGGCGCGGTCCACGCGGGCGGCACGTCCTGCTCGGTCTACTCGACCTTCGCCCCCGACCAGATCGCCTTCGTCGCCGACAACGTGGGCGCCAGGTACGCCGTCCTCGGCGGCCCCGCCGACCTGGCCCGCTGGGAGCCCGTCCTCGACCGGCTGCCGGACCTGCGCAGGATCATCCTGCTGGACGGCACGCCCTCCACCGACCGCTTCCTGAGCTGGGACGACTTCCTCGAGCTCGGCCGGGCCAGGCTCGCCGTCGACCCCGCGGCCGTCGAGGCCCGCTGGCAGGCGGTCGGCGCCGACGACGTGCTCACCGTCCTGTACACCTCCGGCACCACCGGCATGCCCAAGGGCGTGCCGCTCACCCACGCCAACGTCTTCTACGAGTGCGCCGCCACCGACCGCATGACCGCCCTGCCCCTTCAGGGCACCCAGATCTCCTACCTCACCTACGCCCACATCGCCGAGCGCGTCCTCAGCCTCTACCTGCCCCTGACCAAGGTCTCCCACGTGCACTTCTGCACCGACCTGGCCGCCCTCGGCGCCACGCTCGGCCAGGTGCGGCCGATGATGTTCTTCGGGGTGCCACGGGTGTGGGAGAAGATGATGGCCAAGCTCCAGGCCCTGCTGGCCACCCAGCCCGAGGAGCAGCAGCAGAAGGCACGCCAGGCCATGGCCGCGGGCCGCGCCTACATCGAGGCCGGCCAGTACGGCCGCGCCGTCACCCCCGAGATCCAGGCCGCCTTCGAGGCCGCCGACGCCGCGTTACTGTCGGTCGTCCGCGGCATGATCGGCTTCGACCGCGCCGAGTGGACCGCCACCGGCGCGGCCCCCCTGCCCGACGACGTGCAGGGCTTCTTCGCCGGGCTCGGTCTGCGCGTCATCGACGTGTACGGCATGACCGAGACCACCGGCGCCTTCACCGCCAACAGTCCCGCCTGCTACAAGCTGGGCACCGTCGGCAGGCCCGAGCCGGGCGTCGAGGTGCGGGTCGCCGAGGACGGCGAGATCCTCACCCGCAGCCCGCTCAACACCGGCGGCTACCTCGGCAGGGCGGCCGAGGAGCTGATCGACGAGGACGGCTGGCTGCACACCGGCGACATCGGCACCGTCGACGACGACGGCTTCTACCGGGTGGTCGACCGCAAGAAGGAGCTCATCATCACCGCCGGCGGCGAGAACATCTCGCCCGCCGCGATCGAGAACCACCTCAAGGAGCACCCGCTCATCGGCCAGGCGCTCGCCTACGGCGACAACCGGCCCTACCCCGTGGCCGTCCTCACCCTCGACGGCGAGGTGGCCCCCGGCTGGGCGCAGGCCCAGGGCATCGCGTTCACCACGCTGGCCGAGCTGGCCGAGCACCCCGACGTGGTCAAGACGGTCGAGACGGCCGTCGAGGCGGCCAACGCGAAGCTGGCCAGGGTGCAGCAGGTCAAGAAGTGGGCGCTGCTGCCTGACGAGTGGACGGCCGAGACCGCCGAGCTGACCCCGAGCCTCAAGCTCAAGCGCAGGGTGATCCACGCGAAGTACGCCGAAGTGATCGAGGGCCTCTACTCCGGGTGACACCTTTGCCAACAGGGGCGTGTGTCTCGCCCCTGGGCATTGCCGGGCGGTTCCTACCGTCCAACTCATGACCAAGACAGTCCTGCTCACATCGCTGGTGGCGGGGACACTGACCGGTCCCGCTCTGGTCGAGGCGCCCGCCCCCCTCGCGATCAAGGAAATCACGATCCGTCCCGGCGACCCCGTGGTGGGTCCGCACGGCTCGGTGAAGCTGGTGATCGACGTCGTGGCCAGCGGAGCCGAGGAGAACGGCGTGACCATCAAGGTCGAGCCGGGCGCTCCGCCGGGCCCGGTACTCGGCCGCAAGCCCGTCGGGGGCGGCAGGCTCCCCGGCCCCGTGTCCCAGGCGCCGGTGGCGAGGCTGGCGCTGGTACCCCTGAACGTCCACCAGCCCGCGGCAGGTGTCCTGTCGCCGGAGGAGGTCTCTCCCGCGTTCGCGGTACCGAAGCCCCCCGTGGCGCCACCGCCCGCCGACGAGGGGGGCGAGGGCCGCGTCCAATTCCCGCGCGCGAAGCGCCCGTCCACGGAGGGCGTGATAGGAGGGGCGATCTCCTGGCCGGGCGAGCCGCCACCCCCGCACCCGGGAGAGCCCTGGTTCGAGCCCTCGGCCGCGACCGACTCCACGGCCGACTCCACGACCGACGCCGCGGCTGATTCTGCGGCTGATCCTGCGGCCGACGCCGCAGCCGATTCCACGGTCGAGCCCGCAGCAGACTCCACGGCCGACTCCGTAGCCGCCGACGCCACAACCGACGCCGCAGTGGACCCCGCGACCGACGCCGCAGCCGACCCGGCGACCGACACCGCGACCGATTCCACGAGTGGGTCCGCGGGTGACCTCGCGGGGGCGCCGGACCCCTCGTCCGAGCCGGCGCCGGAGCAGGAGCCCGCGCCGTCCGCCGGTCCGGACGGAGAGCCCGTCGACCGTGACGGGAGGTGGGAGACCTGGCGCTTCCTGCCCACGCAGCCCCTGAACCGCTTCTATCCCGCGGGCGCCTGGACCATCACGGCCACCGCCACGGCGGACGACGGCACCAGCGTCACCGCCTACGCCACCTTCAACCTGCGCCGCGAGACCAAGCTCAGCTCGGTGCGCGTGAGCGACGCGGGCCCGGCGCGGGGCGTACGGCTGAGCGGGTCGCTGCACCGGGTCGACCCCAGCGGCGTCTCGGACTTCGCGCCGTTCGCCAGGCAGCGGCTGGAGATCCTCTACCGCCAGGACGCCGACGCCGACTGGCGTCCCGTCGGAGTCGTGACCACCGGCGAGACCGGACGCTTCGACCGGCGCCTGCCGGGCCGGGAGCGCGGCATGTGGCGGGTCCGCTACGGGGGAACCGACACCTACGCGGCCGAGCAGGCCAGAACTCAGCGCTGAGCCGGCGTTACCCGATCGTTAGCTTCTTTACTGCAACTTTTCTTTACCTTGACTCGTCGGTGGTGTTGACGCACTCCGTCCCGAGCGCGTCTTCAACGGGGAGAGGAAGTTCAGATGATGCGACGACTCGCCGCCGGCGCGGTGGCCGCCGCGCTCGGCGCCTCGGTGCTCGCGACCACGGGCACCGCGCTCGCCGATCCCGGCTACGACCGCGACCCCGACTGGGACGGCGGCCACACCAGGCTGTCGCTCGACGTCGGTCCTGAGCCCGCGTGGAAGGGCCGCGGCATCTCGATCGAGGGCAAGCTCTCGGTCGAGTGCGAGGAGGACTACATCGACGGCTTCGTCGTGGTCCGCCACGCCGACCACTGCAAGCAGGCGGGCGGCTGGAAGCGGCTGGGCGGCAAGAACATCGAGATCCTGTTCAGGCCGGACGGCTCCGGCCGCTGGGAGCACGTCGACACGGTCAGGACCGGGCGCGACGGCTACTTCTACACGCGCGAGCGCGCCTGGACCTCGGGCACGTGGCGCGCGGTGTTCGAGGGCGCCTGGTACCTCGAGCCGGCCGAGGCCACCGACTGGGTGAAGGTCGTCGGCCACTAGCCGGTGATCGCAAGAGCCCCGGCCCCGGCCGGGGCTCTTGTCTTTCCCGCGGAGTCCCTCCCGGTCAGGTGTCCTCGCCGGTGAGGTCCCTCCCACTCCCGCTGTCACGGGCGGGACAGCTCGTCCAGGGCCTCCAGCAGCCGGTCGATCTCCGCCCGGTCGTTGTAGTGGACCAGCCCCGCCCGCACCGCCGACCCGGTGTCCCTGATGCCCAGCGCCTTCGTGGGCTCCCACGCGTAACAGTGGCCGTCCCACACGTTGACCTTCCGCGCGGCCAGGTGCTCGGCCACCCGGCGCGGTGAGTGGCCCGCCACGGTGAAGTAGGCGGTGGCGGTGCGCCGCCGCGGGGCGCCGACCAGCCGTACCAGGGGCAGCGCGGCCAGGCCCTTGAGCAGGTGGGCGAGCTCGGCCTGCTCGTAGGCGGCGACGGCCGACATCGAGGCGAGGATCCGTGCTCTGCGCGGGCCTGCGGCGTCAGGGTCGAGGGCGGCCAGGTGCTCCACGGCCGCGCGCACGCCCGCCAGGTCGGCGAAGGGCAGCGTGCCCGTCTCGAACCTGGCGGGCACCTCGTCGGGCGAGCAGGCGAGCTTGTCCGGCCGTAGCGAGTCGAGCAGCGTCGGGGCGGCGACCACCGCGCCGACGTGGGGGCCACACCACTTGTAGGCGCTGGTGGCGTAGAAGTCGGCGCCGAGAGCCGCCATGTCGACGGGACCGTGCGGGGTGGCGTGCACGCCGTCCACGTAGACCAGCGCGCCCGCGCCGTGGGCGACGGCGGCGATCTCGGCCACGTCCGGGATCGTGCCGAGCACGTTGCTGGCCGCCGTCACCGCCACCAGCCTGGTCCGCTCGGTGACCAGCCGCCGGTACTGCTCGGCGGGCAGCTCGCCCGACGGCACCACGATGTCCGCGTACCTCACCACGGCGCCCGCGCGCTCGGCCGCCTGCACCCACGGGCGCACGTTGGCGTCGTGGTCGAGCCGGGAGACGACCACCTCGTCGCCCTCGGCCCAGGTTCTGGCGAGCGTGGCGGCGAAACGACAGGTCAGCGTGGTCATGTTCGCGCCGAACACCACGCCGCCGGCCTCACCGCCCACCAGGTCGGCCACCGCGGCGCGGGCCTCGGCCACGATCGCGTCGGAGCGGGCGCTCGCGGCGAACGCGCCGTGCGCGTTGCCGATGCCGGCCCGGTAGGCGCCCGCGATCGCGTCGATCACCGTCCGCGGCACCTGGGTGCCGGCCGCGGCGTCCAGCCATGCGTGCCCGTCGGAGAGAGCGGGGTACAGCGCGCGTACCCGAGTCACGTCGAAGCTCATGAATCACCATCCTGCGCTTGCCCTGGACCGAACTCCAGCCGCGAGGATGGTGCCCATGAGGAACCGATCCATCGCCGACGTCACCGTCAGCGCCATCGGCCTGGGCGCCATGCCCATGTCGGTCGCCGACCACATGCCCGACGAGGCGCGCTCCATCAGGACCATCCACGCCGCCCTCGACGCGGGCGTCACGCTGATCGACACCGCCGACGCGTACGCGCCCACCACCGCGGAGCTCGGCCACAACGAACGGCTCGTGGCCAAGGCCCTGGCGTTGTGGAGCGGCGACCGCGACGCCGTCCTGGTGGCCACCAAGGGCGGCCACACCCGCACGCCCGGCGACGGCTGGGGCCTGAACGGCAGCCGCGCCTACCTGCGCCAGGCGTGCGAGCGGTCGCTGAAGGCCCTCGGTGTGGAGGTCATCGGGCTCTACCAGCACCACCGGCCCGACCCGGCCGTGCCGTACGAGGAGAGCATCGGGGCGCTGCGCGACCTGCTCGACGAGGGCAAGATCCGCCTGGCGGGCATCTCCAACGCCGACCCCGCGCAGATCAGGCAGGCCCACGACATCCTCGGCGGACGGCTGGCGAGCGTGCAGAACGAGTACTCGCCCCGCTTCCGCACCAGCGAGCCGGAGATCGACGTGTGCGCCGAGCTGGGGGTGGCGTTCCTGCCGTGGTCGCCCCTCGGCGGCATCTCGGCCGCCGCCGGCCTGGGCGCCGCGCACGCCGCCTTCAACGAGGTGGCGGCCGAGCGCGGGGTCTCGCCGCAGCGGGTGTGCCTGGCGTGGGAGCTGTCCCGCAGCCCCGTCGTCATCCCCATCCCGGGTGCCAGCCGTCCGGAGAGCATCCTCGACTCGGCGGCCGCCGCCGACCTGACCCTGACGCCGGACGAACTGGCCCGCCTCGGCCGTTGACCGTGGGCATCGCCCCGCATACGTTCCGCATGGGCCGCCTTCGCGCCGCCCGGACCGGAGGGAATCCGATGACCGCCGAACCCGACCCGCACCAGCGGACCTGGCCCGACATCGTGCCCGGACCGCTGGGCACGCCCCCGCCGGAGTTTTCCCGCCGCCGCGCGGAGGGACCGCTGGACCCGGCCGCGATGCCCAGCGGCGACCTGGTCCCCGTCGCCGTGCGGTACGAGGACGTGCGCACCCTGCTGGGGTCGGCTGCCTCCAGCCGCAACCTGCGCCTGCCGGGACTGCCTCGGCTGGTGAGCGGCATGGGCATCGACGACGACCCGGACGCGCTGATCAACCAGGATCCGCCGGAGCACACCCGCTACCGGCGGATCATGCACGCGGCCTTCACCCCCCGCCGCACCGAGCCGTGGCGGCCTCGGATCGCGAGGATCGCCGGAGAACTGCTCGACGGGCTGGGGGAGGAGTTCGACCTGGTGGCCGCCTTCGCCGTGCGGCTGCCCGGCCAGGTCGTCTGCCGGCTGCTCGGCGTGCCCCACGCCGACTACGACCGGTTCGTGACGTGGACGGACATGTTCCTCACCACCTCCACGGCGACCGGGCAGGCCCGCCACCGGGCCTACACCGAGTTCATGGCCTACGCCGCCGACCTGGTCGCCCGGCATCGCGCGCGACCCGGCGACGATCTCATCGACCTGCTCGTCCAGGCCAGGGACGACGAGGACCGGCTGACCGAGGGGGAGCTGGTCAACACGGTCTTCTCGCTGATCACCGCCGGGCACGAGACGACCGCCTCGATGGTCTCCCGCGGCGCCTTCCGCCTCATGCTGCACCGCGCGCAGTGGGCGGAACTGGTCGCCCGGCCGGACCTGGCGGCCGGCGCGGCCGAGGAGATCCTGCGCTACGACGGGCCGCCGGCCAGCGCGTTCATGCGCAGGATGACGAAGGACGTCGAGGTGTCCTGCGGCACCCTGCCGGCCGGCTCCGTCGTGCTGCCGAACCTCAACGCCGCCAACCACGACCCGAGCGCCTTCCCCGACCCGGAGCGCTTCGACATCCACCGCTTCGGCGCGCAGCCGCCCCACCCGCACCTGGCCTTCGGGTACGGCCCGCACCGCTGCCTGGCCGCCGCGCTGGCCAGGGTGGAGCTCACCGAGGCGGTCCGGGCCCTGGCGGTCAAACGTCCCACGCTGCGGCTGGCGATCCCGGCCGAGGCGGTCGAGTGGAGCGACGGGCTGACCTACCGTCCCGTCGCGTTACCGGTCACCTCGGCCGCCCCCGGGTCCTGAACCCCGCCGACGCGCACCCGGCCGGGGCCCGCGGAGGGAGGTGTACGGGGTAAAAGGGTTGCCCGGGATGTCCGGGTCCAGATGGGTGTGCGTCAGCAGCATCGTGTCGACCTGACGGCCCTCGGCCAGCCCGCGCTCCAGGCGCTCGGGATGCGTGATCATGGCGAGGAGAACGTCTTTCCCGTGAAGTTCGATTTCGACAGCGTGAAAGCAGAAAAGACGCCCCCGCCGCGATAATGGGCGAGGGCGTCCCGTTCGGGAATGTCATCCCTTGTAGTTGAAGATCTGCCGCAACGTGTGCTGCACCTCGACCAGATCCTTCTGGTCCGCCATCACCTGGTCGATGGACTTGTAGGCGTCAGGGTGCTCGTCCACCAGCGCGGCGGCCCGGTCCGCGTTCCAGGTGCGGCCGCTCATCGCCGCCGTCAGGGACGCCGCAGACAGCTCCCGCTTCGCCTTGGTGCGCGACATGCGGCGGCCAGCGCCGTGGGAGCAGGAGTTGTACGACTCGGGGTTCCCGCGGCCGCGCACGATGTACGAGCGCGTCCCCATCGAGCCGGGGATGACGCCTTCGTCGCCCCTGTCGGCCTTGATGGCGCCCTTGCGGGTGATCCACAGCGACTTGCCGTAGTGGGTCTCCTGCTGGGTGAAGTTGTGGTGGCAGTTGATCGTGCGCACCCGCTGGCCCATGCCGGCGACCCTGAACAGGGCGTTGATCAGGACCTTGTCCATCCGGGCGCGCGAGGCCATGGCGTAGCGCTGGGCCCACAGCATGTCCTCGATGTACGCGGTGAACTCCGGAGTGTTCTGGACCAGGTAGGCCAGGTCCGGGTCCTCCAGGCCGATCTCCTGCTTCTTCATCAGCTTCTTGGCGCCCACGATGTGCATCGTGGCCAGTTGGTTGCCGATGCCGCGCGACCCCGAGTGCAGCACCGTCCAGACCCGGTCACGCTCGTCGAGGCAGACCTCGACGAAGTGGTTGCCGGAGCCGAGGGTCCCGAACTGGTCGGACACCTTCTTGGTCAGCCGCTGGTCGAGGTCGGTGTGGGGCAGGCCGAGGTCGCCGAGGGCGAGGTCCACCGACGGGTCGTCGTGGCCCTTGCCGACGCCGGCGGGGATGCGGCGCTCCACCATCGGCATCAGCGCGGCCAGGGTGTCGGGCAGATCGGCGGCGGTGAGCGTCGTCTCCGTGGCCACCATGCCGCAGCCGATGTCCACGCCGACGGCCGCCGGGATGATCGCGTTCTTGGTGGGGATCACCGAGCCGACGGTCGCACCGATGCCGACATGGGCGTCCGGCATGAGAGCGACGTGGCCGGAGACGATTGGCAGGCGAGCGGCACGAGCGGCCTGCATGATCGCGCCTTCGTCGATCTCGCTGGCCCATGACAGCAGGTTGGGTGCGGGCTGGTTCGGCGACATGAGAACAATCTCCTTACTGGTTCTTGATCAGTGTGGCGTGACCAGAAAGGAAATCCCACTCATTTTATCTTTTCGCCGACGCTCACTCCGCCGACGATATTCGGCACCGGTGCGGATACGCCCGAAACCGCATGGCCGAGCCGGCCGTACCCGGGGTCACGGCCGACGCACGGACGGGGCGGGCTCGGTTCCATGTGGCGCCATGGAATAGGCTGAACACGTGTTCCCCTCGATGAGCTAGGAGGTGACCGCCCAGTGCTGAAGGACTCGTTCGGCCGGGTGGCGACCGACCTTCGGGTGTCCCTCACGGACAAGTGCAACCTGCGCTGCTCTTACTGCATGCCGCCCGAAGGCCTCGACTGGATGCCCAACGCCCAGTTGCTGACCGCCGACGAGATCGTCCGCCTGGTCACCATCGGGGTCGAACGCCTCGGCATCACCGAGGTGCGCTACACGGGGGGAGAGCCGCTGCTGCGTCGCGAGCTGGTCGACATCGTCGCCCGCACCTCGGCGCTGGCGCCCAGGCCGCAGATCTCCGTCACCACGAACGGCATCGGCCTGGCCAGGCTCGCCACCCCGCTGGCCGAGGCGGGCCTCGACCGGGTCAACGTCTCCCTCGACACCCTCGACCGCGAGACGTTCAAGCGCCTGGCCCATCGCGACAGGTTCGCGGACGTCATCGCGGGTCTCGAGGCGGCCGAGCGGGCGGGGCTGCGGCCGGTCAAGGTCAACACGGTGCTCATGCGCGGCGTCAACGAGCACGAGGCCGTGCCGCTGCTGCGCTTCTGCCTCGAGCGCGGCTACGAGCTGCGCTTCATCGAGCAGATGCCGCTGGATGCCCAGCACGGCTGGAGCCGGGCCGACATGGTCACGGCCGACGAGATCCTCGCCCTGCTCGCCGCCGACTTCGACCTGTGCCCTGACGACCTGGAGGAGCGGGGCAGCGCGCCCGCCGAACGCTTCCTCGTCGACGGCGGCCCGGCGCGGGTGGGCGTGATCGGCTCGGTGACGCGCCCGTTCTGCGGAGCCTGCGACAGGGTACGGCTGACCGCCGACGGCCAGATCCGCAACTGCCTGTTCGCCAGGGAGGAGTCCGACCTCAAGGCGGCGCTGCGCGACGGCGCCACCGACGAGGAACTGGCCGAGCGCTGGATCGCCGCGGTCCGCGGCAAGCGCGCCGGCCACGGCATCGACGACCCGTCGTTCCTGCAGCCGGTCAGGCCGATGTCGGCCATCGGAGGCTGATCAGCCGCCGGTAGGTGTCCGCCGCCGGTGTCCGCCGCCGGTGTCAGCCGTCGAGGACCGCCGACAGGGCGGCGACCGCGTGCGCGCGGTGCTCGTCGAGCAGGCGCACCGCGGCGTCGGCGTCGGCGGCCCGCAGCGCGCCGAGCACCGCGCGGTGCTCGCTCACGACCCGCTCCCTGTTGCCCCCGTCGCCGTAGTACATCGACCGGTAGGCGTCGGTGGCGTCCCACAGCGTCCTGATCAGCCGCACCAGCCGGGGCATCCCGGCGCACTCGAAGAGCGTCAGATGGAAGACCCTGTTGGCCGCCGCCATCTCCTGCACGTCGCCCGCGGCGGCGGCCCGCTCCACCTCGTCCTGCGCCCGTTCGAGCCGCGCCAGATCGCCGGCGGTCAGGCGGGGGACGGCCCGCCGTACCGCCTCCTCCTCCAGCAGTTCCCTGATGCGGTAGACCTCGCGCAGGTCGTCGAGCGAGAGCGTCTCGACGAAGTAGCCGCGATGCGCCTGGTAGGTGACCAGGCCCTCGCCATGGAGCGTCTTCAGCGCCTCCCGCAGCGGCACCCTGCTGACGTCGAACTCCTCGGCCAGCGCGTCCTGCCTGATCGGGCTGCCGGGGCGCAGCCTGCCCGTGGTGATGGCCCTGCGGAGCTCGCCGAGCACGAACTGCTGGGCCGTGGGCGGCCGGCGGCGTTCTTCCTCGAGCGGGCTCATCGCCCCAATATCTCACGGACCCAGTCGGAGTCCTGCCCGAGCGCGGGCGGCCGCAGCCGGTAGGCGGCGGGCGTGGCCCCGAGTCCCACCGGGTTGGCCACCTGCCCGTCGACCACCGGCTCGAACCCGAGCGAGGCGGCCAGCTCGAAGGCGCCGGCCACGTCGTTGATGGGCCCGCACGGCACGCCCGCCGCGGTGAGCGCCGCGAACCACTCGTCGGCGCTCCGCCCGGCCAGCGCCGCCGACAGTTCGGGCACCAGAAGGCCACGGGCCCGCACCCGGGCGTCGTTGGTGGCGTAGCGGGCGTCGGCGGCCAGGTCGTCGCGGCCGAGCGCCGCGCACAGCGCGCGGAACTGCCGGTCGTTGCCGGCGGCGATGACGATCGGCCGGTCGGCGGCCTCGAACACCTCGTACGGCACGATGCTGGGATGCCTGTTGCCCATCGCGCGCGGCACCACGCCCGCCGCGGCGTAGGCCGAGGCGTGGTTGGCCAGCGCCGACAGCAGCGAGGTCAGCAGCGTCACCTCGACGCGCTGGCCCTGCCCCGTCCGGTCCCTGTGGCGCAGCGCGGCCAGGATCCCGAAAGCCGCGTGCAGCCCGGTGATCACGTCGACCAGCGCCACGCCGGTCTTGGTGCCCTGGCCCTCGGGCTCGCCCGTCACGCTCATCAGCCCGCCGACCGCCTGGACGACCAGGTCGTAGCCGGGCAGGTCGGCCCCCTTGCCAGCGCCGAACCCGGTGACCGAGCAGTAGACCAGGCCGGGGTTGAGCTCGCGGACCGCTTCGTAGCCCAGCCCCATGCGCTCCATCGTGCCCGGCCTGAAGTTCTCCACCAGCACGTCCGCCCTGGCCACCAGCGCCCGCGCCACCTCCAGGTCGTCCGGGTCGCGCAGGTCGAGGGCGATCGAGCGCTTGTTGCGGTTGACGCCGAGGAAGTAGGTCGCCTGCCCGTCGGCGTACGGCGGGCCCCATGCCCTGGTGTCGTCGCCGCCCTCGGGCCGCTCCACCTTCACCACGTCGGCGCCCATGTCGCCGAGCAGCATCGTGGCGTACGGGCCGGCCAGCACCCTGCTGAAGTCGGCCACCAGCAGTCCGGACAGCGCTCCTGAAGTCTCCATAGGCAGGGCAGCCTATGCTGTGCCATGTTGGATATTCAATATTGGATCCAATCTGGAGGCTCCGCCATGCACCCCACCGCCCTGTTCGCCGTCGACGGCCTGCTGACCGACGAGGAGCGCGAGATCAGGAGCACGGTCCGCCGCCTGTGCGACCGCGAGCTGCGCCCGCACCTGACCCAGTGGTTCGAGGACGGCGTCATCCCCGCGCGCGAGCTGGCCCGCACGTTCGGCGGACTGGGGCTGCTCGGCATGCACCTGGAAGGGTACGGCTGCCCGGGTCTCGGCGCGGTCTCCTACGGCCTGGCCTGCCTGGAGCTCGAGGCCGCCGACTCCGGCCTGCGCAGCCTGGTGTCGGTCCAGGGCTCCCTCGCCATGTACGCCATCTGGCGCTACGGCAGCGAGGAGCAGAAGAACGCGTGGCTGCCCGCCATGGCGGCGGGCGAGCGCATCGGCTGCTTCGGCCTGACCGAGCCCGACGTCGGCTCCGACCCGGCCCGCATGCGCGCCGGCGCCAAGCGCGACGGCGGCGACTGGGTGCTGAACGGCACCAAGATGTGGATCACCAACGGCTCGGTCGCCGACGTGGCCGTCGTGTGGGCGCAGACCGAGGAGGGCATCCGCGGCTTCCTTGTCCCCGCCGGCACGCCCGGCTTCACCACCAGGGACCTGAAGCACAAGGTGTCCCTGCGTGCGAGCGTCACCAGCGAACTGGTCCTCGACGAGGTACGGCTGCCGCGCGAGGCCGTGCTGCCGGGCGCCCGCGGCCTGTCGGGACCGCTGCGGTGCCTGAACGAGGCCAGGTTCGGCATCGTGTTCGGCGCGATGGGGGCGGCGCTCGACTGCCTGGAGACGGCGCTGGCCTACGCGGGCGAGCGGGAGGTCTTCGCCAGGCCGCTGGCCGCCTTCCAGCTCACCCAGGACAAGCTCGCCGACATGGCCCTCGAGCTGGGCAAGGGGCTGCTGCTCGCCGTCCACCTCGGACGGCTGAAGGAGGCGGGCACGATCACCCCCGAGCAGGTGAGCGCGGGCAAGCTCAACAACGTGCGCGAGGCGCTGGAGATCGCCAGGACGTGCCGGACCATCCTGGGTGCCAGCGGCATCACCCTGGAGTACCCGGTGATCCGGCACGCGGTGAACCTGGAGTCGGTGCTCACCTACGAGGGCACCTCGGAGATCCACGCCCTCGTCCTGGGCAAGGCGCTGACCGGCCACGCGGCCTTCGCCTGACGGTCCCCGGCGGGGACCGTGTGATCACCCCGGCGGACGCCGTACGGTGTGCACATGGGGCATGACGCGATCATTCTCGCGGGCGGCGCGGCGCGCCGGATGGGCGGCAGGGACAAGCCGGGCCTGCGGCTCGGCGGCAGGACGCTGCTCGAACGGGTCGCCGCCGCCGTGCGGGAGGCGGAGCGCGTCGTGGTGGTGGGCCCGCCGCGCGACCTGCCCGGCGCGCTGTTCACCCGCGAGGAGCCCGAGGGCGGCGGGCCTGTGCCGGCGCTGCGGGCGGGCCTCGACCTGGTGGCGGCCCCGTGGGTGGTGCTGCTGGCTGGTGACCTGCCGCTCATGGAACCCGCCTGCGTGACCGCCCTCCTCCAGGCCGCCACCGCACCCGGCCGCGCCCCCGCCGCTCCGGACCCGGGGCGCGCGCAGGGCCGGCAGAGGGTGGGCGCGGTGCTGGTCGACGACGAGGGGCGTGAGCAGTGGCTGGCCGGGGCGTGGCGCACCGCGCCGCTGCGCGCGGCGCTCGCCGGCTACCAGGGCCGCTCCCTGCACGGCCTGCTGGCCCCCCTCGACCCGGTACGGCTGCGCCTGCCGGGAACCCCGTGGCTCGACTGCGACACATTGGACGATCTTCGAAAGGTGGCACAGATGAACGTGTTGGCCGAGTGGACCGCACTGGCCTGCAAGGAACTGGGCGTCGACCCTTCCCGGGTCGACAGGGACCTCGTCCTGGAGCTGACCAAGGAGGTCGCCCACGGCGTCGCCCGCCCCGCCGCCCCGCTCACCGCCTACCTGCTCGGCCTCGCCCAGGGCATGGGCACCGCGCCGGAAGACGCCGTCGAACGGATCACGACGCTGGCCCGTAACTGGGAACGCGCCACGACAGAGACCTTGACCGACGACTGAAGATCCCGGTCAAGCTGAAGATTTGCTGTGAACCCGCCGGCAAACGATTTTGGGAAAGCAGGCCTATCCAACTGGCGGGCCGCAACGAAATTGGGGGAGAAAAGGGCGATGCCGGGTGGTTACGGGGGCAAACCACCCGGCATCGCTTCATCGGCGTTCCGACGGGGGCCCGGAACGCCGGCACCAGCACTCCGACGGGGGACCGGAGCGCTTGGCTAAAGCGTACACCTACTACCCGTGGGATGCGTCAAGACTTAGTCACGACCCGATCTCGCGTCGGTGATGCGGTATCTCGCCTTGGTCATGGGAGGGGTTGGAAAAGGTCGGAGGCGGCGCATCTCTTCCCCGCTCATTGGCACCTATAACCGCTATGTATGGCAAAAAGACGGCCCCGGCGATGAACAGCAGCCGGTACGGCCACGGGACAGGAACCACGACCGCCAGGATCAGGCAGATCGTCCGGATGCCCATCTGGATGAGGTAGATCTTTTCCCGGCGGTGGATGTCCGCACTCAGGGACGGCCGGGCGTCGGTCACCCTGTGCACGTCCTTCTGGCGGCGCCAGCGCTTCACACCTTCCACCGTAGACCTCGGACGGCGCCGGCGCGATGAGCCCCATGAACGGTACGGCTGGTCATGCGATCATGGCTTTCAGGTAAGGGAGGAGCAGCTATGTCGGATCGAACGTATCGGGTGACCGAGATAGTCGGCACGTCGGGGGAGAGCCTCGATGACGCCATCCGCAACGGCATCCGCAGGGCCTCGCAGACGCTGCGTCACCTCGACTGGTTCGAGGTGACGGAGATCCGCGGACACATCGACCAGGGGGAGATCGCCCACTACCAGGTGGGCATGAAGGTGGGCTTCCGGCTCGAGGACGCCTGATCTCTGTCACCGTTTCGTGGGAGGCGTGACTTCGCCGGGTTCGCGGGGCACACTGCGGTACCAAAAGGGCTCGGCGAAGGGATCACGTGATGGCACCGCTCCTCCGCATCGGCTCGCGGTCGTTACCGGGCGCGGGTCACGGAGCCGTCCGCGACGACAGCCAGGCAGCCGCCCGCGACCACAGCCGCGGGACCGGCGTCAGGGCCGGCCGTGACAGCGGCCGCGGGGCCCGCTCGCTGGTGGCCGCGCTGGCGCTGGCCGTACCGCTGGCGACGGGCTGTTCCAGCGTTCCCGTGACCGGCCGGGCCGCCTCCCCCGCACCGAGCGCCCAGCATCCGAGCGAGCAGAAGGGGGCGGCCACGTCCTCGCCCGTCCTGCGCCAGACGCCCGACCAGATCGCCCGCACCTCCGCCAGCATCAGGCAGCTCGACGACCTGCCCATGTACGAGATGACCTTCGACGGCGGCTACGACGCCGAGGCGCCGCTCACCGAGGACGAGCTCGCCCGCAAGGCCGACGGCTGGGCGTGCTCGCTGTTCCTGCGCGGCACCGAGTTCGGCCGCAACTTCGACTGGGACCCCAACCCGGCGATCGTCGTGCGGGCCGACCCGCCCGACGGCTACGCCTCCCTGTCGATCGCCGACGCCTCCTACCTGCTCGGCTCGTCCGCCGCCCCCGACCTGTCCGACCCCGTCCAGCGGCGGCGGCTCGGCCACGCGGTGCTGGCCCCCTTCGACGGCATGAACGAGAAGGGCCTGGCCGTGGGCCTGGCCACCACGCCCACCGCCGAGCTGCCCGCTCCCATGCCGGACCGGCCCACGCTCGGCAGCGTGCGGATCATGCGGGTGCTGCTCGACCGGGCCGCCACCGTGAAGGAGGCAGTGGCCCTGATGCGCACCTACAACGTCGACTTCACCGGCGGGCCCCAGGTGCACTACCTGATCGTCGACAAAAGCGGCGACTCGGCCGTCGTCGAGTACGGCAAGGGCAGGATGAACGTGGTCGAGGACCGCGTGCTGACCAACTGGAGCGTCGTCAGCGGCACGCCCGACGACCGCCACACCAGGCTGACCAGAACCATCGACTCCAAGACCGACGGCCTCGAGCTGCTCAAGAGCGTCGCCCAGGGCCACACCCGCTGGTCGGTCGTCTACGACCTCGCGGCGGGAACGGCCAGGCTGGTCACCGGCAAGCGCTGGGGCAAGGTGCACACGCTGTCGCTGGCCCGCCCGCAGGAGTGAGCCCCCCGGGCGGGCCGGCGCTCAGTTGGCCTGGCTGACGGTCGACATGTTGAAATCGGGCACCCGCACCGGTGGCATGACCGTGCGGGTGAAGTAGTCGTTCCACTCGCGCGGCAGCGTCTGCCGGCTCTCGCCGATCTCGCTCACACGGCCGAGCAGGTCGACCGGGCTCTCGTTGAACCTGAAGTTGTTCACCTCGCCGACGACCTCGCCGTGCTCGACCAGGTAGACGCCGTCGCGGGTGAGCCCGGTCAGCAGCAGCGTCTGCGGGTCGACCTCGCGGATGTACCACAGGCAGGTCACCAGCAGCCCGTGCGCGGTGGAGGCGATCATCTCCTCCAGCGTCCGGCCGCCGTCGCCGCCGCGCATGATCAGGTTGTCGACCGCGGGCGTCACGGGCAGGCCACTCAGCTCGGCCGAGTGGCGGGTCTGCAGCAGCGCCGACAGCGTGCCGTCCTTCACCCAGTCGGTGGCCGCCAGCGGCAGGCCGTTGTCGAAGACCGAGCTGCGGCGGCTGGACGCGTGGGCGGTGACGAACGGCGCGCACTCGATGCCCGGCGCGAGGGGATCGCTGGTGAGCGTGACCGGCAGCGGCGACAGCCGCTCGCCGACGCGGGTGCCGCCGCCCGGCCTGGAGAAGACGGTGCGGCCGTCGAGGGCGTCGCGGGCGCCCGACGACCACAGCAGGTAGATCATCAGGTCGGCGACCGCGCTCGGCGGCAGCAGCGTCTCGTAGCGGCCCGCCGGCAGGTCGATCCGGTTCTTGGCCCACTCCAGGCGCTGGGCCAGCGAGGAGTCGAGCCCGGCCACGTCGACGTCGGAGAAGTCGCGGGTGGCGACCCCCGACCAGGCCGAGCGCTTGAGGTCGGCCGACTTGGCGTTCAGCTCCAGGCGGCCCGACGGCTGGTCGTGGCGCAGCCGCAGCCCCGTGGAGGAGCCGAGGAAGGTGGAGGTCAGGGTGTGCTCGGCGAAGCCGTACAGCTTCCTGCCGCCCGCCTCGGCCGCGGTGAACGTCTCGCCGAGCGCGGGCGCGAAGTCGCCGAACACGCCGATCGAGGTGGGCCGCACCGGGTCGGCCCAGGTGGCGCTCGTCGCCGCGCCCTCGACCAGCGGCCTGGCGTCCTCGGCGGGCTGGGCCTCGCGCGCCGCCGCGTCGGCCGCCGCCACGACCTCGGCCAGCTGCTCGGGCCGTACGGCCGCGCGCGACAGCACGCCGACGCGCCCGTCCACGATCGAGATCACGGTCAGCTGGGCGGACCTGGCCACGCCGTTGGTGGTCAGCGTGTTGCCCGCGAAACGCAGGTTGGCCGTCGACCCCTCGTCCGCGATGACGACGCAGTCGTCGGCCTGGGAGAGCTCCAGCGCCCTCTCGACCATTTCCTGAGGAGACGTCACTTTCCACCCTCCTGGACGGTGTTGAGGATCCTGACATGGCGGAACAGCGCCGAGGGACAGCCGTGGCTGACCGGGGCGACCTGGCCCGGCTGGCCCTTGCCGCAGTTGAAGGCGCCGCCGAGCACGTAGGTCTGCGGCCCGCCCAGGGCCTCCATCGAGCCCCAGAAGTCGGTCGTGGTCGCCTGGTAGGCGAAGTCGCGGACCTGGCCCACGACGGCGCCGTGCTCGATGCGGAAGGCCCGCTGGCCGGTGAACTGGAAGTTGTAGCGCTGCATGTCGATCGACCAGCTCTTGTCGCCGACGATGTACAGGCCGCGCTCGACGCGGCCGATCAGCTCCTCGGTGGAGGGGCCGTCGGGCTCGGGCCGCAGCGAGACGTTGGCCATGCGCTGGATCGGCATGTGGCCGGGCGAGTCGGCGAAGGCGCAGCCGTTGCTCGCCCCGAGGCCCTTCATCAGCGCCATCCTGCGGTCGAGCTGGTAGCCGACCAGGATGCCGTCCCTGACGATGTCGAACTCGCGGGTGGCCACCCCCTCGTCGTCGTAGCCGACCGTCGACAGGCCGTGCTCGACCGTCCGGTCGCCGGTGACGTTCATCACCGGCGAGCCGTACACCAGCGAGCCGAGCTGGTCGAAGGTGGCGAAGCTGGTGCCGGCGTAGGCCGCCTCGTAGCCGAGGGCCCGGTCGAGCTCGGTGGCGTGGCCGATCGACTCGTGGATCGTCAGCCACAGGTTCGACGGGTGGATCACCAGGTCGTACTCGCCGGCGTCGACCGACGGCGCGGCCAGCTTCTCGGCCAGCAGCTCGGGAAGGGCGGCCAGCTCCGACTGCCAGTCGTAGAAGCCGCCGGTCAGGTACTCGTAGCCGCGGCCGACCGGCGGCGCGATCGTCGACATGTCGTCGAAGCCGTCGGGGCCGGCCTTCATGGCGTTCAGCTCGGGATGCACCCTGACCCGCTGCTGGGTGGTGACCGTGCCGGCGGTGTCGGCGTAGAACTTCTGCTCCTTGACCTGCAGGAGCCGGGCGCTGACGTGGTCGGCGCCCTTCAGCAGCCCGGCCGACCAGTCGGCCAGCAGCGCGACCTTCTCCTTCTGCGGCACCGAGAACGGGTCGATGTCGTAGGGGGAGACCCAGGTGACATCGGCGTGGACCGGCTCGGGCGCCAGCTCGATGGGCTCCCTGTTGATCGGGGCGCTCACCTCGGCCACCGCCACGGCCTGCGCGGCCACCTCGGCGGCCGCCTCGGGCGTGAGCACCAGGCCGGCCGCGAAGCCCCACGTGCCGTCCTTGACCACCCGTACGGCGTAGCCGAGGTCGTCGGCGTCCATGGCCCCTTCGAGCCTGGCGTCGTACAGGGCGAGCGTCTCGGCGCGCACGCGCTCGAGCCGGAAGTCGGCGTGGGAGGCGCCGAGGTCGCGGGCGCGCTGGAGCGCGGCGTCCGCGAGCTGCCTGAGCGGCAGGGCGAGGAAGTCGGGATCGATCTGGCGCATGTCAACGATCCTAGCCCTGTGATCTTGTGCCACCCGGACAAGCGGATACCGGCCGGTAGGAGATAGCGTCAGGTGCCATGGCACGCTCTGTACTCGTCACCGGCGGCAATCGCGGCATCGGCCTCGCGATCGCCCGCGAACTCGCCGCGGCAGGCGACAACGTCGCGGTCACCTACCGATCGGGCGAGCCGCCCGAGGGCCTGTTCGGCGTCCGCTGCGACGTGACCAGCGCGGAGGATGTCGACGCGGCCTTCGCCAAGGTGGAGGCCGAGCAGGGTCCGGTCGAGGTGCTCGTCTCCAACGCCGGCATCACCAAGGACACCCTGCTGGCGATGATGAAGGAAGACACCTTCACCGACGTCATCGACGCCAACCTCACCGGCGCCTACCGCGTCGCCAAGCGCGCGATCAGGCCGATGATGAAGCTCAAGCGCGGCCGCATCATCCTCATCTCCTCGGTCATCGCGATGCTCGGCCAGGCCGGCCAGTCCAACTACGCCGCCTCCAAGGCGGGCCTGATCGGCTTCGGCCGCTCCCTCGCCCGCGAGTACGGCTCGCGCGGCATCACGGTCAACGTCGTCGCCCCCGGCTTCGTCCAGACCGACATGACCGCCGACCTCGACCACGAGGCGATCGTCAAGAACATCCCGCTGGGCCGCCAGGCGTCCCCCGCGGAGGTCGCGCGTGTCGTCCGCTTCCTGGCCGGCGACGACGCCTCCTACATCACCGGGGCAGTGATCCCCGTCGACGGCGGACTCGGAATGGGGCACTGATCATGGGCATCCTCGAAGGCAAGCGCATCCTCGTCACGGGCGTCCTCACCGACGCCTCCATCGCCTTCTCCGTGGCCAAGCTGGCCCAGGAGCAGGGCGCCACGGTCGTGCTGACCGGCTTCGGCCGCCTGTCGCTCGTCGAGCGCATCGCCAAGCGGCTCCCGCAGACGCCGCCGGTGATCGAGCTCGACGTCCAGAACGACGAGCACCTCGACACCCTGGCCGCCCGCGTCGGCGAGCACGTCGACGGCCTCGACGGCGTCGTCCACTCCATCGGCTTCGCCCCGCAGACCGCGCTCGGCGGCAACTTCCTCAACACCACGTGGGAGGACGTCTCCACGGCCCTCCACATCTCCACCTACTCCTACAAGTCGCTCGCGGTCGCCTGCCTGCCGCTGATGAAGGAGGGCGGCGCCGTCGTCGGCCTCGACTTCGACGCCACCAAGGCGTGGCCCGTCTACGACTGGATGGGCGTGGCCAAGGCGGGCCTGGAGTCGGCCAACCGCTACCTGGCCCGCGACCTCGGCAAGCAGGGCATCAGGGTCAACCTCGTGGCCGCCGGTCCGCTGCGCACGATGGCCGCCAAGTCGATCCCCGGCTTCAAGGAGTTCGAGGACAGCTGGCCGGAGAAGGCGCCGCTCGGCTGGGACCTGGCCGACACCGAGGCGGCCGCCAAGGCGTGCGTGGCGCTGATGTCCGACTGGTTCCCCGCCACCACCGGCGAGATCGTCCACGTCGACGGCGGCGTCCACGCCATGGGCGCCTAGCTCCGCCGGCACCGCGAGTGGCCCGGGGCGGCCACGGCACCCGCCGGAGGGCGCCGACCCCGGGTCAGGCCAGGCGGTGGCGCCCGCCGCCGACGCGCATCGGCTCGAACGGGATCGACTCGGGACGCTCCTCGCGGCCCCGCCGTGACTGCATCACCCTGGCCGCCAGCACCGCCGAGGCCAGCAGCACCGCCGTCAGCGTGGTGCCGAGCACGTCGGACTCGGGCTCGCTCGGCCGGACCACCTGGCCGCCGATGCGGTCGGACAGCTTCTCGGAGAAGGGCCCCGGCCACAGCAGCTCCACCCGCGGGTCGTCGGGGTCGACGGGCGCGGGCTCGGGCGGCACGACCTCACGGGTGGTCCTGAGCTGCGGCCTGCTCATGGGCGGCACCGTTGCCTCGGTGGGCGGCGTCACGGCGTCCTTGCGCCGCCTGGCAGGCGTGGCGCTGGGGGAGGGCGAAGGGCTCGCGGCGGGCTCGGCGGAGGCGGGCGGCTCGGTCGCGGGCCGTTCGACGGGGCTCAGCACGCCCTCACCCTCGCAGGCCAGCACCGGCAGGCAGACCTCCTCCAGGGTGCTGGAGACCAGGTCGTCGCCGCGGCCGGTCGGCTGCCCGCCGGGCTCCTCGCGCGGGGTGCCGGGGGAGCGGGTGGAGGTGGGAGCGGGCTTGGCGGTGGGCGCCACCTCGCCCACCGGGGCGAGGACGGTGTCCGTCGTCCTGTCGACGGTCTCGGTCACCGGCGACAGCGAGTTGCCCGTGACGCCGTCGACCACGTCGGTCACCCCGTCGACCAGGTCGCACACCCCGCTGGTCACGCCGGACAGCAACCCGCCGCCGCGCTCGCAGTCGCGCGCCTGGGCCTGCGCGGAGCCGGCGCCGATCGGAAGCGCGGCCAGCGCCAGCGCGAGGAGGCCGGCCGAGACCGTGGTTCTGTGGCGTCCTGCGCCCATCTACCCCTCCTGTGTCGTTCTCCCGATGGACAGCTTTGTTGAGGCGAAGCCGTTTTCCACGCAAAGTTACGATTCGATATCGAGTAGTGATACGCGAGGGTGACTCTCGTTCGGCTGCCCGGACATGCGACGAACCCGGACGCGCGAAAGACAGGCCCAGCCTACTCACGTTGATCATCTCGGCGCATGTCCCGCACGGCCGCGCGCGGGCGGAGCCCGTCAGTCGAGGGAGGAGACGTCGTCAAGCGCCTCGCGGATCTCGCGGGGCAGTTCCACGTCCTCCGCCTGAAGGATGCCTTTCAGCTGGGTGTGGGTGCGCGCGCCGACGATCGCCGACGAGACGCCCGGCTGGTCACGCACCCACGACAGGGCCACCGCCAGGGGGGAGACGCCGAGCCCCTCGGCGGCGGTGGTGACCGACTCGACCACCCTGCGGCAGCGCTCGTCCAGGTAGGGGCGGACGAAGTCGGCGAAGTGCGGGGTGGCGGCGCGGGAGTCGGCGGGGATGCCGGTGCGGTACTTGCCGGTCAGCACCCCTCTGCCCAGTGGCGACCAGGCCAGCACCCCGGCGCCCACGTGCTCGGCCGCGGGCAGGACCTCCCGCTCGGGGTCGCGGGCCAGCAGGGAGTACTCCACCTGCGCGGCGGTGATCGGGATCCGGCCGGGCGTCGCGCGCTGCGTCACCGCCGCCGCGGCCAGCTGCCAGCCGGAGTAGTCGCACACGCCTGCGTAGACCGCCCTGCCGGAGGAGACGATCGCGTCGAGGGCGCCCAGCGTCTCCTCCAGCGGCACCTCGGGGTCGTAGGTGTGCAGCTGCCACAGGTCGACGTAGTCGAGGCCGAGCCGGGCCAGCGAGGCGTCGACGGCGGCGATGAGGTGGCGCCGCGAGGCGTCGCGCGGCCGCCGCCCTGCGGGGGTGAGCACGGCCTTGGTGGAGACGACCAGCTCCGAACGCGGCACCGCGTCCCTGAGCAGCCGCCCGAGCAGCCGCTCGGCGTCGCCGCCGGTGTAGACGTCGGCCGTGTCGATCAGGTTGCCGCCCGCCTCGGCGAAGGCGCGCAGCTGCGCCGCGGCCTCCTCGGCGTCGGTGTCCCTGCCCCAGGTCATCGTGCCGAGGCCCAGACGGGACACCGATAGGCCGCTCCGACCGACATAGCGTTGTTCCATGAAGCTCCGGCGCTCCCATCTGTCGATCAGGGCAGGGAATCCGGCCAGGCTACCGCTCGCCCGGGCGAACAAACGTGATCGACGCCTGCAAGACTTGTCTCATGGCGACCGTCCTCCTGGCCAGACACGGCCTCACCGCTCTGACCGGTCCCGTCCTCGCCGGCTGGACTCCTGACGTCCATCTCAGCGACGCCGGCGGCGCGCAGGCCAAGGCGCTGGCCGAACGGCTGGCCGCGGTGCGCCTGGACGCCGTCGTCTCCAGCCCGCTCGACCGCTGCCAGGAGACCGCGCGGGCCGTGGCCGAGGACCGGGGCTTGGAGGTGCGGACCGACGACAGGTTCGGCGAGTGCGGCTACGGACAGTGGACCGGACGCCCCCTGGCGGAGCTGGCCAAGGAGCCGCTCTGGCAGGTCGTGCAGTACCACCCCAGCGCGGCGGTCTTCCCCGGCGGGGAGGCGATGGCCGACGTCCAGCGCCGCGCGGTGGCCGCGGTACGTGACTGGAACGAGCGACTGGGGGAGAAAGGCGTCTACCTGGTGTGCACGCACGGCGACGTGATCAAGGCGATCGTCGCCGACGCTCTGGGCCTCCACCTCGATCAGTTTCAGCGCATAACGGCTGATCCGGCCTCCGTGACGATCATTCGCTACACCCCCTTGCGCCCCTTTCTCCTCACCCTCAACGATGTGGGGGAATTGCGGCTCCCCGAGGGTTCGGAGGAGAAAGACGGGGGAGAAAACATCACCGGGAGCGATGCCGCCGTCGGCGGCGGATCAGGAACCACGTAAGGTCGGGCTATGCCGGTCTTCGACTACGACCCACCAGAGAGGTTCGTGGCGGGTGCCCTGGGGCAGCCGGGGGCACGGATCTTCTTCCTGCAGGCGCGAGCCGAGGGCAGACTGACCACGGTCGCTCTCGAGAAGCTGCAGGTCGCCGCCCTCGCGGGCAAGCTCGAGGAACTGCTCGACGAGGTGCTCAGGCGCACCGGCGGCAGCGCGCAGGTGCCGGCCGTCGCCCCCACCGAGCTCATCGACAACGCCCCGCTCGACCAGCCGATCACCGAGGACTTCAGGGTCGGCACCATGGCGCTGGCCTGGGACCCCGACCGCGACCAGGTCATCGTCGAGGCTCAGGAGATCACCGACGAAGAGGACCTGGAAGCGCCGGAGCCCTCCATGCTGAGGGTCCACATCAGCGCGGGCGCCGCCAGGGCCTTCTCCCAGCGCGCGCTGAAGATCGTGGCGCAGGGCCGCCCGCCCTGCCCGCTGTGTGGTCAGCCACTCGACGCCGAAGGCCACATCTGCGTGCGCCTCAACGGCTACCGCGGAGGTGAGGTCACTACGTGAGCGTGCCCGAGCGCGAGCTTGAAGACCTTCGCTACGACGAAGACGCTGCCCTCAGGCTACTCAGAGACGGCCGGCTGGAAGTGGCGGGCCGCCTGGTCGAGGCCACGAACATGACCCTCTACTGCGGCATCACGCTCGACGGCCGCTCGGCGGCCTGCGTCTACAAGCCGGTGCGCGGCGAGCGCCCGCTGTGGGACTTCCCCGACGGCACGCTCGCCGCCCGTGAGGTGGCCGCCTACGAGGTGTCCAGAGCCACGGGCTGGCGCATCGTGCCGCCCACGGTCTACCGCGAGGGGCCCTTCGGCCCCGGCATGTGCCAGCTGTGGATCGACACCGACGAGAACATCGACCTGATGAGCCTGATCCGCAGCCGTCACCCCGCGCTGCGGAAGATGGCCGTCTTCGACGCCGTCGTCAACAACGCCGACCGCAAGGGCGGCCACCTGCTGCCGCTGCCCGACGGCGAGACCATCTACGGCGTCGACCACGGCGTCTGCTTCTCCGCCGAGGACAAGCTCCGCACCGTGCTGTGGCAGTGGCGGGGCAAGACGCTGCCGCGCGAGGCCGTCGGCGTGCTGGCCAGGCTCGAACGCGAGCTGGAGTCGGGGCCGCTCGGCCGCCGCCTGCGCGAGCTGCTCACCCTCGCGGAGGTGGAGGCCACCTGGATGCGGGTCAGGCGGCTGCTCGACACCGGCGTGCACCCCTACCCCTCGGAGGACTGGCCCGCGATTCCCTGGCCGCCCATCTAGGTAGTCTGTGCCCGTGTGTACGGTCATCGTGCGGACGGGTGAGCCGCTGAGCCTGCTGGGTGTGCGCGACGAGTTCGCCGATCGGCCGTGGGAGGGTCCCGGCGAGTACTGGCCCGAGTATCCAGGCGTCGTCGGCGGGCGCGACCTCAAGGCGGGCGGCACGTGGCTGGCCGCCCTGCCCGCCCGCGCCCGCGTCGCCGCGGTGCTCAACGGGTACGGCCTGCCGGCCGACGAGCGCACCAAGATCTCCCGGGGCGAGCTGCCGCTGCGCGCCGTGGTCGCCGGCGGGATGCCCGAGGCCGAGCTGCCCCGCTACGACCCCTTCCACCTGGTGGTCGCCGACCGCTCCCGCGCCCGCGTGTGGTCGTGGGACGGCGAGCGGCTGAGGACCGCCGACCTGCCCGAGGGCACCAGCGTCATCGTCAACAGCGGCCGCGCCGACGACCCCAAGGCGGTCGAGCTGCTGCCGCTGTTCGCCGCCGCGGCCGACTGGCACGACCTGGTGGGGGCGGCCACCGTACGGCACGAGCTGCCCGACGGCCGCGTCCACGCCTCGCTGTCGGCCACGCTGATCACCATCGGCGCGCGGCTGGACTACGACTTCTCCGATCTCAGCAGCTGGAATGCGGTGCCGCTGCCCCGCGTTGATCGTGGTGTTTCCCGAGACGGATAAGGTCAAAGCATGCGATCGTGGTCTGCCCCTGACGTTCCCAGCCTGCCCGGCGGAGCCGTACCCCTGAGGCTGTATGACACCGCGGCACGCCAGGTGCGGCTCACCGAGCCGGGGGCGACCGCCAGGATGTACGTGTGCGGGATCACCCCCTACGACGCCACCCATCTCGGCCACGCCAACACCTACCTCGCCTTCGACCTGGTGAGCAGGGTGTGGCGGGACGGCGGCCACGAGGTCCACTTCACCCAGAACGCCACCGACGTCGACGACCCGCTGCTGGAGCGGGCCGAGCAGACCGGGCAGGACTGGCGCGAGCTGGCCGAGCGCGAGATCGAGCTGTTCAGGACGGACATGCGGGCGCTGCGCATCCTGCCGCCGCGCGAGTACGTCGGCGTGACCGAGGTGGTCGACCAGGTCGCTGAGCTGATCGCGCAGCTGGCCGCCAAGGGGGTCACCTACACCCTCGACGGCGACGTCTACTTCAGCGTCGCCGACGCGCCCAAGTTCGGCGAGGTGTCGGGTTACAGCCGCGAACAGATGCTGGCGCTGTTCGGCGAGCGCGGCGGTGACCCCGGCCGTCAGGGCAAGCGCGACCCGCTCGACTGGCTGCTGTGGCGGGCCGAGCGGCCCGGCGAGCCGTCGTGGCCCTCGCCGCTCGGGCCCGGACGTCCCGGCTGGCACGTGGAGTGTACGGCGATCGCCCTGGCCAACCTCGGCGCCGGCTTCGACGTCGCGGGCGGCGGCTCCGACCTGATCTTCCCCCACCACGAGTGCGGCGCCTCCGAGGGCTACGCGGCCAGCGGCGAGTGGCCGTTCGCCAAGTTCTACACGCACGCCGGCATGGTCGCCCTCGACGGGGAGAAGATGTCGAAGTCGCGCGGCAACCTGGTCTTCGTCTCCAAGCTGCGCGTCGAGCACGACCCGATGGCCGTCAGGCTCGTGCTGCTGGCCCACCACTACCGCGCCGACTGGGAGTACACCGGCGACCAGATCGAGGCGGCGGAGGCCAGGCTGCAGCGGTGGCGTGCGGCCGTGGCGCTGCCCGCCGCGCCGCCCGCCGGCGAGCTGCTGGCCACGGTGCGCGAGCGGATGGCCGACGACCTCGACGCGCCGGGCGCGCTGGCCGCCGTCGACGCGTGGGCCGCCGCGGCGCTGGCCGGAGACGGCCAGGACGCCGCCGCGCCCGGCCTGGTACGCGACCTGGCCGACGCGCTGCTCGGCGTCGACCTCCGGAGCGCGTAGCCGATCCGTCCCCGTTTCGGCGGCGATTCCGCGGGCAGCGGGCGCATGACGAAGGGAGACAGATCATGCCGAGCGCACGGGAGATCATGACCCCGGACCCGGAGTGCGTCAACGCCGACGAGTCGATCCAGGAAGCCGCGGAGAAGATGGCCAGGCTCGACGTCGGATCGCTGCCCATCTGCGGCACCGACGACCGGCTCAAGGGCATGCTCACCGACCGCGACATCGTGGTGAAGGTGCTGGCCAAGGGCAAGGACCCGAAGTCCTGCCTGGCCGGTGAGCTTGCCCAGGGCGAGGCCGTCACCATCGGCGCCGACCACGACGCCAGGGAGATCCTGCGCACGATGGCCACGCACAAGGTCCGCCGCCTGCCGGTCATCGACGGTCACCGGCTGGTCGGCATCGTGGCGCTGGCCGAAGTGGCGAAGGCGCTGCCGGACGCCAAGGTGGGCGACCTGCTCGACGCGCTCACCAGCGACTGAGCGCGATGGAGCAGGTCCCCGGGCCGTCCATGGCCTCCTACTGGATGGACAGCGCGGCCCAGCCCGACCGGCCGCCGCTGACCGGCGACGTCCGCGCGGACGTCGCCGTGCTCGGCGGCGGCATCGCCGGGCTGAGCATCGCGTGGGAGCTGACCAGGGCCGGCCGCTCGGTGGTGGTGCTGGAGGCCGGCCGGATCGCCTCCGGCGTCACCGGCCACACCACCGCCAAGCTGTCGGCCCTGCACACGCTCGTCTACTCGTCCCTGAACGCCGAGGACGGCAGGCTGTACGCCCGCTCGCAGACGGAGGCCGTCGCGCACGTGGCCCGCACGTGCGCGGAGCTCGACCTCGACTGCGAGCTGGAGCGGGCCGCCGCCTACACCTACACCGACACCACCGAGGGACTGCGCCGGATCAGGGACGAGGCGGAGGCGGCCAGGCAGGCAGGCCTGCCCGCCGAGTTCGTCACCGAGACGGCGCTGCCGTACCCGGTCGTGGGCGCGGTCAGGGTGCGCGCCCAGGCACAGTTCCACCCCCGCAAGTACCTGCTCGGGCTGGCCGCGGCGATGGAGGCGCGCGGCGCGCGCATCTACGAGCGGACCCGCGCCGTACGGCTGGCCGACGGCAAGGTGAGCACCGCCGACGGCCGCGTCGTGACGGCCACCGACGTCGTGGTCGCCACCCACTACCCGATCTTCGACCGGGCGCTGCTGTTCGCCCGCATGGTCCCGCGCAGGGAACTGGTCGTGGCCGTGCCGATCGCCGAGGACGACGACCCGCACGGCATGTACATCACCCCCGAGCACGGCATCCGGTCGGTCAGGACGGCGCCCCGCGACGGCGGCAGGCTGCTGCTGGTGACCGGCGAGCAGTACCGGCCGGGCGAAGGCGGGGTCGGCGCCCGGCTGGACCGGCTGGCCGCCTGGGCGCGGGAGAGGTTCGGCGCGGCGCCCGTCTACCGGTGGGCCGCCCAGGACAACCACACCACCGACGGCCTGCCGTTCGTCGGCCCGCTGCACGCGGGCGCCCGCCACGCCTACGTGGCCACCGGCTTCGGCGGCTGGGGCATGAGCAACGGCGTCATGGCCGGGCTGCTCGTCGCCGCGCTCATCGGCGGCGAGGAGCGGCCCTGGGCGGGTCTGTACGACCCGCGCAGGATCCACCCGCTGCGCGAGGCGGGCGCGCTGCTGAAGGCGCAGGCCTCGGTGGCCGCCCACTTCGTCGGCGACCGGTTCGGCGCCGGCGGCGAGGAGGACCTGGCCCGCCTGCTGCCCGGCCAGGCCGCGGTGGTGAAGGTCGGCGGGGAGCGGTGCGCCGCCTACCGCGACGCCGACGGGCGGGTCCACGCCGTGTCGGCCGTGTGCAGCCACCTGGGCTGCGTCGTCGGCTTCAACGACGCCGAGCGGACCTGGGAGTGCCCCTGCCACGGGTCACGCTTCGCGCTGGACGGCACGATCCTCCAGGGACCCGCCACCGAGCCGCTCAAGCGAATCGAGCTGTGAGAACCACGCCACCGTACGGCGCAGTCCCTCCTCGGCTCCGACGCGGGGCCGCCAGCCCAGCTTCGCGGCCGCCAGACCGGTGTCGGGCCTGCGGACCTTCGGGTCGTCGACGGGCCGGTCGATGAAGCGGATCGGCGAGGAGGAGCCCGCCAGGTCGCGGATCAGCTCGGCGAGCCGGATCATGGTCAGCTCGTCGGGGTTGCCGATGTTCACCGGGCCGGCGAAGTCGGTGTCCGCCATGCGCAGGACGCCGTCCACGGTGTCGTCGACGTAGCAGATGGAACGGGTCTGGCTGCCGTCGCCTGTCACCGTGATCGGCTCGCCCACCAGCGCCTGCCTGACGAACGTGGGGATGGCCCTGCCGTCGAAGGGCCGCATGCGGGGGCCGTAGGTGTTGAAGATCCGCACGATGCCGGTGTCGGTGCCGTGCGAGTTGCGGTAGGCCGTGGTCAGCGACTCGGCGAAACGCTTGGCCTCGTCGTAGACGCTGCGCGGCCCCACGGGATTGACGTTGCCCCAGTACGTCTCCCGCTGCGGGTGCTCGAGCGGGTCGCCGTACACCTCGCTGGTCGAGGCCAGCACGAACCGCGCGCCCTTCTCCTTGGCCAGGCCGAGGGCGTGCAGCGTGCCCAGGCTGCCGACCTTGAGCGTCTCGATCGGGTGCCGCAGGTAGTCGGCGGGCGAGGCCGCGGACGCGAAGTGCAGCACGAGGTCCACCTCGCCCGGCACGTGCACGAACCCGGTCAGGTCGCACTCGATGATGTGCAGCCCCGGGCGGCCCAGCAGGTGCTCCAGATTGCGGGGGGAGCCGGTGAGGAAGCTGTCCATGCAGATGACCTCCGCCTCCCGCTCCAGCAGCTTCTCGCACAGGTAGGAGCCGAGGAACCCGGCGCCTCCCGTCACCACAGCTCTCATCGCGACATCGCCTCGATCACTTCGTCGACGTGGATGGCCAACAGGCCAGGATCGGGGGAGGCGCCGTGCGGATCGCCGGTCGTGCCCTTCCACAGCACGGTGTGCGGCCCGTCGGCGGGCGGCCCCCACACGGCCGGCGAGACGGGGCCGAACAGCAGCACCGACGGGGTGCGGTAGGCGGTGGCCAGATGGGCGACCCCCGTGTCGCCGCACACGACCATCCGGGCGTCGCGGACCAGCGCGGCCAGCTCGCGCACCCCGGTGCGCCCGGCGAGCACCCTGGCCCCCGAGTCGCCGGCCACCCGCTCGGCCAGCCCGCGCTCGGCCGCGCTTCCCGTGACGGCCACCTGCTCGCCCCTGGCGCGCAGCGCGGCGACCACCGCCGCGAACCGGTCCGCCGGCCACCTCCTGGACGGGGCGGCCGCCCCTGGATGGACGACCACGGGCCCGCCGCGGTCGCCGCGCCCGAGGTACAGATCGCCCGGGTCGGCCCGCACGCCGTACCACTCCAGCAGCTCGCACCAGCGGCGCACCTCGTGCACGCCCTCGCGCCAGGCCGGACCGCCGTCGCCGTGGGCCAGCAGCCGCCGCGGCCCGGTGGCGCGCAGCGCGCGCGTGCTCTGCGGCCCCCTGCCGTGCAGGTTGACCGCGATCTCAGGCTTCTCGTACGGGACGGGCCCCGGCCCCCGCACCTCGATCACCTCGTCCACCGGCAGCAGCGGCCGCAACGCCGAGGGCCCGGCCAGCACGAGACGGTGGCGGGGGAAGGCACGGCGCAACGCCCGCAACGCCGGCACGGCCGTCAGCAGGTCTCCGAGCCCCAGCCCCCGCAGCACCAGGACCTCTAGGGCCACGAGGTCTCCGTGGACGGGCAGACCACCAGCTCCCGCACCTCGCAGCCGGGCGGCTGCGACAGCGCGAACACCACCGTCTGCGCCACGTCCTCGGCCCGGTTGAGCCTGGCGTCGGGGCCCGGCTTGTACTGCTCGGGCCGGTCGTCGAAGAAGTGCGTCGACATCCCGCCCGGCACCAGCATCGTCACCCCCACCTGCCCCGCCAGCTCGGCGGCCAGCGCCCTGGTGAAGCCGACGACGCCGAACTTGGACGCGCAGTAGGCGGTCGCGTCGCTGAGCGCGCGCAGCCCCAGCGTCGAGGCACAGGTCACCACCCGGCCCGAGGACCGCCGCAGGTACGGCAGCGCCGCCCGCACGACCGTGGCCGTGCCCAGCAGGTTGACCCTGATCACGCGCTCCCAGTCGGCGGCGGGCACGTCCTCCAGCCGGCCGCAGGCGTCGATCCCGGCCGCGGTGACCACCCCGTCGAGCCCGCCCGCCCGATCGGCCAGCTTGGCCACCGCCCGCTCGGCCTGTTCCCGGTCGGACACGTCGGCCGGCGCCTGGTCGAAGCCGTTCCCGGCGCGGACGTCGATCACCAGCGGCCTGCCTCCCGCCTTCGCGACCGCCTCGGCGACCGCCAGGCCGAGTCCGGAGGCCCCTCCGGTGATCAGGATGTTTCCCAGCATCGATTCCTCCTCGTGCTTGCCGCGTCGCGACTCGTGCTTCCTGTGTCGCGGCTCATGCCTGCCGCGTGGCGGCTCGTGCCTGCCGCGTGGCGGCTCGTGCCTGCCGCGTGGCGGCTCATGCCTCCTGCATCGCGGCGATGAGCCCGGTCGTGGACCGGCCCGGAACGCTGGCCAGCACCACGGTCTCGGCGCCGACGCGGCGCAGCGCCGCCGCCTCGGGCAGCCGGCGCCCGGAGTAGTCGCCGCCCTTCACCCACACGTGCGGCCGCAGCCGTTCGATGGCCGCGCTCGGGGTGTCCTCGTCGAACACCATGACCGCGTCCACGCAGCCCAGCGCCCTCAGCACCTCCACGCGGTCGCGCTGCCCGACCACGGGCCTGCCGGGCCCCTTGAGCCGCTTGGCCGAGGCGTCGGAGTTGACGCACACGATCAGCGCGTCACCGAGCGCCCTGGCCCGGCGCAGGAGGCTCACGTGCCCCGCGTGCAGCAGGTCGAAACACCCGCCGGTGGCGATCAGCCGTCCGCCGCTCGCCCTGACCAGCTCGGCGACCTCCAGCGGCGTGCGCGGCCGGTCGCCCATCTCGTGGTGCTGCAGCCGGACGGCCGCCGCGCCGCCGCCCTCGACGAACCTGGAGGCCTCGCCGACGCCGACGGCGACCGCGTCCTCCACCGGCAGCCTGTCGCGCAGGGCCAGCGCCGCCGCGCCCGCGAACCTGTCGCCCGCGCCGCACACGTCGTGGCCCAGGGTGAACGTCGGCGGCGGGATCCTGCGGTGGTGCCCGCCCGCGTGGGCCAGCGCCGCGCCGTGCGGGCCCAGCGTCACCGCGACGGCCTGCGCGTGCAGGGCCTTGGTCAGGTGGCGGGCCGCCTGGTCGGGGCCGGCGTACGGCAGCGGGCACAGCTGCCTGGCCTCCGCCTCGCTCGGCGTGATGAGCGTGCACCCCGGCACGGGCGGCGTGCCCTTGGGGTGCGGGTCCCACACGATCGGCACGGCGACCTCGCCCAGCAGACCGGCCAGCGTGGCGGCCACGCCCCTGCCGTAGTCGGAGACGAGCACGGCGCCGGCGGCCAGCACCGCCGCCCGGACGGCCGCGGTCACGGGCCCGGCCGCGCGCCCGTCGCCGGTGTCGATCCGGGCCAGCGTCTGCCCGCGGGCCCTGAGCCTGGTCTTGCACACGGTGGAGCCGTGCAGAGGCAGCCTGACCACCTCGAGATGGCCGTTGAGCAGCGAGCGCAGCGTACGGCCCTGCTGGTCGTCGGCCAGCGCGGTGACCAGCACCACCTGCGCGCCGTCGCGGGCCGCCAGCAGCGCCGCCAGTCCCGCCCCTCCCGGACGCCGGTGTTCCTCCTCGACGTCGACGACCGGCACGGGCGCGTCGGGTGCGAGGCGCTCGGCCGTCCCCTCGATGTCGACGTCCAGCAGCGTGTCGCCGATGACGACGAGCGGTCCTGTCTTCACGCGCACGCCTCCTCGATCGAGTCGCACAGCAGGTGGATCATCGCCAGGTGCACCTCCTGGACGGTCGCCGTGTCGGACTCGGGCACGGCGACGACCTCGTCGCTCAGCTCGGCCAGCGGGTTGGGCGCCCTGCCGGTCATGGACCAGGTGGTGAGGCCGCACTCGCGCGCGGTCCGCGCCGCGGCCAGCACGTTGCCGCTGGCGCCGCTGGTCGACAGGCAGATGAGCACGTCGCCCTGGCGGCCGTGCGCGCGGACCTGGCGGGCGTAGACCGCGTCGGCGCCGAAGTCGTTGGCGATGGCGGTCACCGACGAGGTGTCGGCGTGCAGCGCGATCGCGGCGAACGGCCGCCGCTCCCCCCTGAACCTGCCCACCAGCTCGGCCGTCAGGTGCTGGGCCTCGGCGGCCGAGCCGCCGTTGCCGCACACCAGCAGCCTGCCGCCGCAGCCGAGGATGTCGGCGAGCTTGTGCCCCCACGCCTCGACCGTCGGCGCCAGGTCGGCGCTCATCGACAGCGCGTCGCGCAGCCTGGTCAGGTGCCTGTGCATGTCATCCCCCTCACCCTGTCCCCCAGCACGCTGAGGTAGACCGCCTCCGTCTGCTCGGCCACGTGCGGCCAGCCGTAGCGCTCCCTGGCCCTGCGCGCGCCCGCCGCGCCGATCTGGGCCGCCCGGTCCGGATGGTCGAGCACGTCGCGCAGGGCGCGGGCCAGCGCCTGCGGGCGGCGCGGCGGAACCAGCACGCCGCAGCCCGCGACGGTGTCGAGGTGGCCGCCGACCGCGGAGGCGATCACCGGCACGCCGCAGGCCATCGCCTCGAGCGGCACCATGCCGAACGGCTCGTACCAGGGCACCGTCACCACGACGTCGGCCGAGCGCATCAGCGCGGGCACCTCGTCGCGGGGGACGCTGCCGATCACCCGCACCCGGCCGGCCAGGCCGTAGGCGGTCGCCAGCTCCGACAGCCTGACCGCCTCGGGATCGTCGGCCGAGCCGCCGGCGATCACCAGCTCCGCGTCGGGCACCTCGCGCAGCGCCCGCAGCAGCGTGTCGACGCCCTTGCGCGGCACCAGCCTGCCGATGCTCAGCACCCGCCTGGCCGCGCCCCTGGCGGCCGGCGGCCCGTCGGGGGTGAAGTGGTGAAGGTCGACGCCGCAGGGCACGACCGTCACCCGGTGGTCGGGCACGCCCATGGCGCGCAACTCGGTCACCTCGTCGGCGCAGGTCGCCAGGACGGCCGCCGCCCGCTGCCCGATCTGCGTCTCCACGGCGATCCGGCCGGGCGGGCTGGTGTCGGCCCTGCCCTGCCAGCGCCGCTTCACCGTGCCCAGCGCGTGGAAGGTCTGCACCACCGGCCGCCCCCGCGCGGCCAGCAGCGCGGCCCTGCCGCTCATCCAGAAGTGCGCGTGCGCCACGTCCGGCGGCCGTGCCGCCCACCGGTGCGCCAGCTCCCTGGCGAAGGCCGGCATGTACGGCGGCAGCTCGTCCTTCGGCACCGGCACGGCGGGCCCCGCGGTGATGTACTCCACCCGCACCCCCGAGGTCATCGGCACGCTCCGCGGCTGGTCCGGCGAGCTTCGCCTGGTGTGCACCACGACCTCGTGACCGCGTTCCGCCAGCGCGGCGGCCAGAGCGGCCACGTGGACGTTCTGGCCGCCCGCATCGACCCCGCCGATCGCCGCCAGCGGATCGGCGTGCTCGGAGATGAGATCGACTCTCATGGGACCAGCTCCCTCACTGCTTTGACGACCTGTTCCGCCGTCACTCCCGACAGGCATGGATGCCCGATGACCGGGCACACGCGTGCCCTCGTGTCCCTGCAGGCGGCCCGCTGGTCGCCGAGCAGCACGCACGGCACGCCGTACGGCGCCCAGCGCCCCGCCGGCACCACCGGCGCGAAGAGGCTGACCACCGGGGTGCCGACGGCCGCGGCCAGGTGGGCGGGCCCGGTGTTGCCCGCCACGAGCGCGCACGCCTCGGCGAGCACCCCGGCCAGCTCGGGCAGGCTCGTCATGCCGCCCAGGTCGACGCCGTGCCGCCCGGCCACCCGCGCCGTCAGCTCACGCTCACTCCTGCCGCCGGTGACCACCACCGTGAAGCCCTCGCAGGACAGCGCCTCGACCGCCTCCGCGTGCCGCTCGGGCGGCCACGCGCGGGCCGGCGCCGTCGTGCCCGGATGGACGACGACGTAGCCGGGCGGGCCGACGATGCTCGGCGGCGGCGCCTTGACGGCCAGCCCGGCGCCGTCACCGGGCCCGAAGCCCGCCGCCGTCGCGACGGCCAGCATCCGCTCGGCCTCCGGCAGGTGCCTGGTCTCGTCGACCTGGACCCTGACGTCCAGCAGTGACCCCGGATAGTCGTTGCTGATCGCGGCGATCCGCCGGACGCCCCTCAGCCGCAGCAGCAGGGCGAGAGGCAGGGCCGACTGGTGGAAGGAGGTGAGGATCAGCGCCTGGTCGGCGTCGGGCAGCAGCTCCATGAGACGGGCCACGTGCCGCCGGGTGACGGGCGGCGGATCGGCGTCGATCCACGGGGTCCGCCACTCGATCACCCGGTCGACGCCCGGCAGGAGCTCGGCCGCCGCCCGGCCCAGCGGCCCCGCCAGGAGCACCACCTGCCCGGCATGGGCGGCGACCGCGCGGATGGCCGGACCGGCGAGGAGAACGTCTCCCGCGCTGTCCGGCCTGGCCACCAGGACGGTGCCGGTCACCGGCGCACCCTCAGCTCGCCGCGCAGCCGGTGCAGGCAGGCGGCGGGCGGGATGGCGATGCTCGTCACCGCCATCCTGGCCACCTCTACAGGCGTGCGCGGCCCCGGCGCGATGCGCTCCCAGGCGAACCTCGCGGTGAGCGCCGCCCACCCGGCCGCGGCGGCCAGCCCGGCGACCAGCACGGCGGCCGGCACGGCGCGCCTGCCGCCGGCGAGCGGGACAGCCTGCGCGCCCCGACCCAGCGCGCCCCGACCGAGTGCGCCCCGACCCTGCGCGCCCCGACCGAGTGCGCCCCGACCGAGCGCACCCAGGCCCATTGCGCCCAGGCCCAGCGCGCTCAACCCCAGCGCGGTCGTGGCCGCGTGGCGCGGCAGCAGCCCCCGCGCCCCGATCCGCGCCCGCCAGCCGGGCCCGTGGATCCGGCGCATCAGCGCGTCGTCGGCGTTGCCCCGCTGGAAGCGCACGCTGGCCCAGAACCCGTCGTCCCGCACCGGATGGCGCGTCAGCCGCTCGCCCCTCACCAGCCGGAAGCCCGCCTCACGCACGCGCAGCGCGAGATCGGCGTCCTCCCGGTAGGCCCGGGGGAAGCGCTCGTCGAAACCGCCCACCAGCTCCAGCACGTCGCGCCGGTAGGCCATGTCGGCGGTGATCCAGTCAGCGCCGGCCAGGCCCGCGGTGTTGCGCTCGGCGTCGGTGGGCCGGCGGCCGGCCGGCAGCGGCACCTCGATCCTGCCCTGGCTGCCGCCCACGTCCTCCGGCAGGTCCGCGAGATCCTCGGTGAGCGTCTTCAGCCATCCTTCGCCGGGCACCACGTCGTCGTCGAGGAAGACCACCCACGGCGTGCGCGCCTGCCGCCATCCCCTGTTGCGCGCGGCCGCGGGCCCCCGCCGCTCGGTGTCCTCCACCACGATCACCGGCACCCCGTCCGGGATGGCGTCCGCCAGGGAGGGCCGCCCGACCGTGGGGATCACCACGGTGATCACACCGGCCTCCGCACCACGAACGGCCCCAACACGAGCACGTCGACCGGCGAGGAGCCGAAGCACTCCAGCGCGTCCCTCGGCGAGTCGACCATGGGCCTGCCCGCCGTGTTGAGGCTGGTGTTGACCACCACGGGCAGCCCCGACAGCCGCTCGAACCGTTCGAGCACCTCGGCCATGAGCGGGTCGTGCTCCCGCGAGACGGTCTGGATGCGCGCCGTCCCGTCCACGTGCACCACGGCGGGGATCCGCTCCCGCCACTCGGGCCGCACGTCGTGGACGAACAGCATGTACGGCGAGGGCACCGGTCCCCGGCCGAAGATGTCACGCGCCCGCGACTCCAGCACCATCGGCGCGATCGGGCGGAACTGCTCGCGCCCCTTGACGTCGTTGAGCCGCTCGGTGTTGCGGGCGTGCCCGGGATGGGCCAGCAGGGAGCGGCGGCCGAGCGCGCGCGGGCCGTACTCGCTGCGGCCTTGGAACCAGGCCACGATCCGGTCGTCGGCCAGCGCCGCGGCCACCTCGCCGGCCAGATCATCAGGCCGCGTGTACGGCACGCGCGCCACCCGCAGCCACGCCGCCAGGTCGCCTTCGCTCCAGCCGCGCCCGAGGTCGGCGCCTCGCATGGGCGCGGCGGGCTCGCCGTGCTCCTGGGCCAGGTGCAGGGCCCCGCCCAGCGCGGTGCCCGAGTCGCCGGCGGCCGGCTGCACCCAGATCTCCTCGAACGGCCCCTCGGCCAGCAGCCTGGTGTTGGCCACGCAGTTGAGCGCCACCCCGCCGGCCATCGCCAGGCATCGCGCCCCCGTCCTGCCGTGCAGCCAGAACGACAGCTCCAGCAGCACCTCCTCCAGCCGCGCCTGGACGCTGGCGGCGAGGTCGGCGTGGTCGGCTGTCCAGCTCTCGCCCGGCCGGAGACGCTTGGCGAAGCCGCCCCAGTCGATCGGCTCGACGCGGAAGCCGCCGTCGCCGGTGGCCGTGACGAGCTGGCGCAGCGCGTCCAGGTGGCGGGGCGTGCCGTAGGAGGCCAGCGCCATCACCTTGTACTCGTCGCTCGAGCGCAGGAAGCCGAGGTGCTCGGTCACCTCCTCGTACATCAGGCCGAGCGAGTGCGGCAGCTCCTGCGTGGCCAGCGTCGTCAGCTGACCGTTCCGGTAGTGCCCGGCCAGGTGGGAGACGGCCTCCCCGCGGCCGTCGCACACCAGGACCGCGCACTCCTCGTACGGCGCGGCCAGCCCCGCCGACGCCGCGTGCGCGACGTGGTGCGGCACGAAGCGCACCTGGGCGGGGTCGAGCCCGGGCAGGGCCGTGGCCAGGAAGCTCGGCGCCCTGGTCGCGTAGATGGTGCGCAGTTCCTCCCACGGAGCCCCCGTCTCCGGCCGGACCAGCGCGGGGTCGTAGGAGTAGGCCACCGCGTCGAGATCCTCCGGCCGCAGCCCCGCCTCGGCCAGGCACCAGGCGGCGGCCTGCTCGGGCAGTTCCCACGCCGAGAACGGCACGGGCCGCTTGCCGTGCTTGCGGCGGCTGAACCGTTCCTCCTCCGCGGCCGCGACCACGGTGCCGTCGACCACGAGGGCGGCGGCCGGGTCGTGGAAGACCGCGTTTATCCCCAGGAACCTCATGGAGAACCGCTACCGAGAGAAGCGCTTGTTAAACACAAGGTAGGCGGGGTAGCGACCGGTCATGTTCACGCGACGCCCAGCGGCGGCCGTGCTTTTCGACCGCGATGACACCCTGATAAAAGATGTCCCTTACAACAATGATCCGCGACTGGTGGAGCCCATGCCCGGTGCTGTTGAGGCGCTGCGGGCGCTGAGGGCCGCTGGGATTCCCGTGGCGGTCGTGACGAACCAGTCAGGTGTGGCCAGAGGGTTCATCTCGCCCGACGAGCTCCATCAGGTCAACGAGCGGGTCGAGGAACTGCTCGGGCCGTTCGACGCCTGGGCCATCTGCGTCCACGGTGAGGACGCCGGCTGCGCCTGCCGCAAGCCGAACCCTGGCCTGGTGCTGAAGGCGGCGGGCACGCTCGGCGTCGACCCGGCCGACTGCGTGGTCATCGGCGACATCGGCAGGGACATGGAGGCGGCCAGGGCCGCCGGCGCCCGCGCCATCATGGTGCCGACGCCGAGGACCCGGCCGAGCGAGATCGCCGCCGCCCCCGAGGTCGCCCGCGACCTGCGCGAAGCGGTGGAACGGGTGCGCGCATGAACATCCTGCTCTGGCACGTCCACGGCTCGTGGACCACCTCCTTCGTGCAGGGCCGCCACACCTACCTCGTCCCGCTCACGCCGGGACGCGACGCCGACGGGCGGGGCAGGGCGCAGACCTTCGACTGGCCGGTCTCGGTGCGCGAGGTGCCCTGGGACAGGCTCGCCGCCGAGCACGTCGATCTCGTCGTCTACCAGCGCCCGCACGAGATCGAGCTGGCCAGGGACTGGCTCGGCAGGACGGTGCCCGGCGTCTACGTCGAGCACAACACGCCCAAGGGCGAGGTGCCGGCCACCCGCCACCCGCTGGCCGGGCAGTCGGCCGTCCCGCTGGTGCACGTCACCCACTTCAACGCCCTCTACTGGGACAACGGCATCGCGCCCGTGCACGTCATCGAGCACGGCGTCGTCGACCCCGGCCACCTCTACACCGGCGAGCTGCCGCGCGCCGCCGTGGTCGTCAACGAGCCGGTCCGGCGCGCGCGGGTGGCCGGCACCGACCTGCTGCCGGCCTTCGACGTGCCGCTCGACCTCTTCGGGATGAAGGCCGCCGAGCTGCCCTACCCGGCCTACGACCTGCCCCAGGCCGAGCTCCACCAGGCCCTCGCGCTGCGCCGCGCCTACCTGCACCCCTACCGCTGGACCTCGCTCGGCCTCTCGCTGATCGAGGCCATGATGATCGGCCTGCCCGTCGTCGCGCTCGCCGCCACCGAGGCGGTCGAGGCCGTCCCCCAGGAGGCGGGCGTGCTGTCCACCAGGCTCCCCGCGCTGGTCGAGGCGCTGTCGGCGTTCGTCGGCGACCCCGCCCTGGCCGCCCAGTACGGCAAGGCCGCCCGCACGGCCGCCCTCTCCCGTTACGGCCTCACCCGATTCCTTGACGATTGGAACAGTTTGTTGGGCCGGTGACCGGGTACGCGGAGTGAACACGTCGATACCGATATGTCTGGAATTCCATGTTCATCCTCGACCGCTCGCGCCGGGCCGCCTGCCTGGACGAGGACCCGGAGATCTTCTTTCCCATCTCACTCGAGGGCGCCGGACACGCCCAGGCCGAACGGGCCAAGGCCATCTGCCACGGCTGCCCCGTCCGGCTGCCCTGCCTCGACTACGCGCTGGCCACCCGCCAGGCGGACGGCGTGTGGGGCGGTATGGACCCGGCCGAACGCCGGGCGCTCGCCCTCACTCTCGAACCAGCCATCGCCCGTCACGCATGAGGTCGCGCCCCTCCAGCTCGTTGACCTCACGCCACGCCTGCACCTGCCGCGGCCGGACGCGGAAGTACAGGTAGCGGCCGCGCAGGCGCCGCGGATCGAAGCCGGTCTTGACCGCGAAGGCGTCGCCGAGCTCCGGCGAGATCTCCGCCTGCTCCAGCGTCTCCACGCTTCCCTCGATGAGGACGACGTCCCTGGTGTGGCCGAGAGCGAGCCTGGCCGTGCCCGACGCCACCAGATTGCGCGCGGTCGGGTTGCCCGCGGCCGTCGACAGCAGCAGGCTGGCGCCGTCCCACAGGAACGACAGCGGCATCAGGTACGGCCCGCCCTCCTGGTCGGCGGTGGCCACCCACGCGTCCACGTCGTTTTCGAGCCGGGCGAGGGTGTCCTTCCTGCGCTGCTCGGCGGTCCGGGCTTCGGAATGCATGTCTTTCCTCACGTCGTCGTGTCGAAGGCGCGTCGCCGGCACATCGGCGTCGCTCGCCGGGTCACCGTGATGACCCGGCGAGAGAGACAGGTGTGACCGCCGGCGGCGTCGAGAACCTGGGCGGCCGGCCGGCCACCATCGTCAGCAGAGTCTGCCGGAACCTGCCGCGCTCCCGCACCACCCGCCGCGACCCCGCCTCCCCGGCCGACCCCGCCTCCCCGGCCGCCGCCGCCTGCGACGACGTTCGCCGCCCGCTCCCGGCGGGGGAGCGTGCCTGCTCGCGGCCGGGGCCCGCGCGGTCCCGGCGCTCAGGCGAGGGTGATCAGGTCGGCGTAGCCGGTGTTCCAGAGGTCCTCCACCCCGTCGGGCAGCAACAGCACCCGGTCCGGCCGCAGCGCCTCCACCGCGTCCTCGTCGTGCGTGACCATCACCACCGCGCCCTTGTAGGCGCCCACCGCCCCCAGCACCTCGGCCCGCGAGGCCGGGTCGAGGTTGTTGGTCGGCTCGTCGAGCAGCAGGACGTTCGCCCCCGAGCTGACCAGCCCCGCCAGCGCCAGGCGCGTCTTCTCGCCGCCCGACAGCACCCCCGCCGGCTTGTCGACGTCGTCCCCGCCGAACAGGAACGACCCCAGGACGTTGCGCGCCTCACCGTGGGTGAGGTGCGGCGCGGCGGCGGCGAGATTCTGGCCGACGGTGCGCTCGGGGTCGAGGGTGTCGTGCTCCTGGGCGAAGTAGCCGAGCCGCAGGCCGTGCCCGTGCACCACCCTGCCGGAGTCGGGCGCGAGCCGTCCCGCCAGGATCTTCAGCAGCGTGGTCTTGCCCGCGCCGTTCAGCCCGAGCACCACCAGCCTGCTGCCGCGGTCGACGGCCAGGTCCACCCCGGACAGCACCGGCAGCTCGCCGTAGGACTTGACCAGGCTGACGGCGCCCAGCGGGGTCCGCCCGCTCGGCGCGGGCTCGGGCAGCCTGATCCTGGCCACCTTCTCGGTACGGCGGGCCGGCTGCACCCCCGCCAGCATCCTGTCGGCCCTGCGGGCCATGTCCCTGGCGCGGACGGCCGTCGCCACGTTGGACCGCATCCTGTCGGCCTGGGCGTGCAGCGCGGCGGCCTTGCGCTCGGCCGCCGCCCGCTGCCTGGCCCTGCGCCGCTCCGCGGTGGCGCTGTCGGCCAGGTAGGTCTCCCAGCCGGTGTTGTGCACCTCGATCCCGGCCAGGTCGGCCTCCAGCCGCCACACCCGGTTGACCACCTCGGCCAGCAGCCCGGTGTCGTGGCTGATCACCACCAGACCGCCCGCGTAGCCGGCGAGGAACGAGCGCAGCCAGGCGATGGAGTCGCCGTCGAGGTGGTTGGTCGGCTCGTCGAGCAGCAGCGTGCCGCGCTCGGCGAACAGCACCCTGGCCAGTTCGACCCGCCGCCGCTGCCCGCCGGACAGCGTGCCGAGCGGCTGGGCCATGACCCGGTCGGGCAGGCCGAGCCCCGCCGCGACCCTGGCGGCCGCCGCCTCGGCGGCGTAACCGCCGCGGGCCTGGAACTCGGCCTCGGCGCGCACGTAGCGGGACATGGCCGCCTCGCCGCCGGCCGCCATGTCGCGTTCGGCGGCGCGCAGCGCGCGCACCGCCTCGTGCAGGCGGCGAGCCGACAGGATGCGGTCGGTGACGGTGAGGCCGGGGTCGGCCGCCGCGGGATCCTGCGGCAGGTACCCGACCGGGCCGGTGCGGGTGACGACGCCGGCCGCCGGCGCGGCCTGACCGGCGAGGATCCGCATCAGCGTGGTCTTGCCCGCGCCGTTGCGGCCGACCAGGCCGACACGGTCGCCGGGGCCGACGTGGGCGGCGATGCCGGACAGCAGCAGACGGGCGCCGACGCGCACGTCGACGTCGCGAAAGGTAATCATGAGGTGACGCTCCGGAGAAGCCGATGGACACACGGGTGGCGTGAAAGCGGGTGTCCTGGCTAAGAAATCCGGGGCGTCGACATGGCGGACAGGTTACGCGAGGCCGCCGTCCGGCCGCATCCGGTTTTCCGCCGCGCTCAGGGCGCCGCCGACTCCATGAAGCGGTCGCGCTCGTCGTCGCCCAGGCGGTCGACGAACAGCATGCCGTCGAGATGGTCGGCCTCGTGCTGCAGCACCCTGGCCAGCATGCCGATGGCCCGCACCGTGACGGGCTTGCCGTACATGTCGCGGCCCCGCGCCGTCACGCCGAAGGAACGCTCCAGCGGCCACCACAGCCCGGGCGCCGACAGGCACGCCTCGTCGGCCACGACCGTCCGCTCCGACAGCTCGAGGCGCGGGTTGACCAGGTGCCCGGCCCTGCCGTCGTAGTCGAAGACGATCACCCTCGCGCTCACCCCGATCTGCGGCGCGGCCAGGCCCGCCCTGCCGTGCCCCTGGCGCATCGTGAGGGTCAGCGCCTTCACCAGCCCCCGCAGCTCCTTGTTGAAGTCGGTCACCGGCCGCGCCACCTCGCGCAGCACGGGGTCGTCGAAAGCGCGGATGCGCTGTACGGCCACGGCAACTCCCCGAGATCGTTGTCGTCGTCCAGGAGACGATTCCCTGCGCCGCGGGCGGTGAACCGTCACATGCGGGCGCGGCGACCACGCGCGCCGCCGCCGTCCGGCAGGACGGCGTTAACCCCGTGTTGCGGCCGTGAAACACATGCATTGCCTGTTACGGCGGTGAGTCACCTGTAACCGGCGCACCGTCACAGAACGTCAAGGTGCGTAACCCGCCCCTCCTACGGTCGAGATCCCCCGAACCGTAGGAGGAACGATGGCGCGTTGGATCACCGACTGGCACCCGGACGACCCCGCCTTCTGGGAGCGCGACGGCAGGCGCGTGGCCAGGCGCAACCTGGCCTTCTCCATCCTGGCCGAGCACCTCGGCTTCACCGTCTGGACGCTGTGGAGCATCGTCGCGGCCAAGATGGGCGGCTACGACTTCTCCACCGACCAGCTGTTCTGGCTGGTCGCGCTGCCCAACCTGATCGGCTCGGCGCTGCGTGTCCCTTACACCTTCGGCCCCGCCAGGTTCGGCGGGCGGACCTTCACCGTGGCGAGCGCGCTGCTCCTGCTGGTCCCCGCGATCCTGCTCGGCGTCGCCGTCAGCGACCCCGGCACGCCGTACTGGGTGTTCCTGGTGATCGCGGCGACGGCGGGTGTCGGCGGCGGCAACTTCGCCTCCAGCATGGCCAACATCACCTACTTCTTCCCCCAGCACAGGCAGGGCTCGGCGCTCGGGCTCAACGCCGCGGGCGGCAACATCGGCGTCAGCTCGGTGCAGCTGGTCATGCCGCTGGTGATCGGCACGTTCGGGCTGGCCGCGGCGGGCTGGTTCTGGGTGCCGTTCATCGTGGTCTCGGCCGCCTGCGCCTGGTTGTTCATGGACGACCTGTCCAGCGCCAAGGCCAGGCCGCGCGAGCAGTGGGCGGTCGCCGGCAAGGCGCACACCTGGGTGATGTCGTTCCTCTACATCGGCACGTTCGGCTCGTTCATCGGCTACTCCACCGCCTTCCCCCTGCTGGCCAAGAGTCTGTTCCCCGGTTCGGCGTGGGCGCAGGTCGCCTTCGTCGGGCCGCTGCTCGGCTCGCTGATCAGGCCGGTCGGCGGCTGGCTGTCCGACCGCCTCGGCGGCGCGCGCGTCACCCTCTGGAACTTCGCCGCCATGGGCGCCGGCGTGGCCCTGGTCTGGGCGGCCGGCGGCTCGGGGAACTTCTGGCTGTTCTTCCTGGCCTTCCAGACGCTGTTCGTCACCGCCGGCATCGGCAACGGCTCCACCTACCGGATGATCCCGGCCATCTTCCAGGCCAAGGCCGCCGCCGAGCTCGGCGGCGGCGAGGCGGCCCTCCTGTACGGCAAGCGCCAGGCCTCGGCCGCGATCGGCATCATCTCGGCGATCGGGGCGTTCGGCGGGTTCCTCATCAACCGCGGTTTCGGCATGTCCTTCGCCCGCACCGGCAGCCCCGCTTGGGCCTTCGTCGCCTTCGGCCTCTTCTACGCCGCCTGCTTCGCCCTCACGTGGTGGTGCTACGTGCGGACGGTCGGCGTGACCAGGGTGCCGAGCCTCGCGCACGCCCGGGTCTGAGCGCCTCACTTCGGCGGTGAGCCGCTGTTAGCACGCCGGTAACAGAAGGGACCCAGATGTGAAACGCCCCAAAAGCACCATCGATCGCGTGATCGCACCCACCCTCACCCACTGCCCGTACTGCGCCCTGCAGTGCGGCATGGCGCTGATCCCGGGGGAGCGCGTCACCGTCGAGGCCACCGACGCGCTGTGCCAGAAGGGCTGGACCGCGGCCGACCTGCTGTCGAGCCCCGACCGGCTGACCACGCCCCTGCTGGACGGCGGTCCCGCCACCTGGGAGCAGGCGCTCGACCACGTCGCCGCCCGCCTCCAGGAGGTGCGCGCCGCGCACGGCCCCGACGCGGTGGCGGTCTTCGGCGGGGGAGGGCTCACCAACGAGAAGGCCTACCAGCTCGGCAAGTTCGCCCGGGTCGCGCTCGGCACCAGCCAGATCGACTACAACGGCCGCTTCTGCATGTCGTCGGCGGCGGCCGCCTCGATCAGGGCGTTCGGCGCCGACCGGGGGCTGCCCTTCCCCGTCACGGACCTGGCCGCCGCCGACGTGGTGCTGGTGGCGGGCGGCAACCCGGCCGAGACCATGCCGCCGCTGGTCAGGCAGCTCACCGGGCCGGCGCTGATCGTCATCGACCCCAGGCGTACGGCGACGGCCAAGCTGGCCGGGCTCCACCTGCAGCCGACGCCAGGCACCGACCTGGCGCTCGCGCTCGGCCTGCTGCACCTGGCGATCGCCGAGGACGCGATCGACACCGGTTACGTCGAGCGCCGCACGACCGGGTTCGAGGCGGTGCGCACGTCGGTGTCCCCGTGGTGGCCCGAGCGCGTCGAACGGCTCACGGGGGTGCCGGTCGCCGCCATGCGCCAGGCCGTACAGATGCTGAAAAATGCGGATAAGGCGGTGGTGTTGACGGGGCGCGGCGCCGAACAGCACGCCAAGGGCACCGACACCGTCACCGCCTTCATCAACCTGGCCCTGGCCCTCGGCCTGCCCGGCACGCCCGGATCCGGCTACGGCTGCCTGACCGGACAGGGCAACGGCCAGGGCGGCAGGGAGCACGGCCAGAAGGCCGACCAGCTGCCCGGCTACCGCAGGATCGTCGACCCCGCCGCCCGCGCGCACGTCGCCGCCGTCTGGGGCGTCGACCCCGCCTCGCTCCCCGGCCCAGGACGGTCGGCCTACGAGCTGCTCGACGCGCTCGGCACCGCCGGCGGGCCCAGGGCGCTGCTGCTGTTCGGCTCCAACCCGGTCGTCTCCGCCCCCGGGTCGGCGCACGTCGCCGAGCGGCTGAAGGCCCTCGATCTGCTCGTCGTCGTCGACTTCGTGCCGAGCGAGACCGCCCGCATCGCCGACGTCGTGCTGCCCGGCACCCAGTGGGCCGAGGAGGACGGCACGATGACCAACCTGGAGGGCAGGGTTCAGCGGCGCCGCCGGGCCGTCGCGCCGCCCGCGGGCGTCAAGACCGACCTGGAGATCATCCAGGAGCTCGCCCGGCGGATGGGCCACAACTGGCCCGCCGGCCCGCGCGAGGTCTTCGACGAGCTGCGCCGCGCCTCCCAGGGCGGCACCGCCGACTACGCCGGCATCACCGGCGAGCGCGACGGGGTGTTCTGGCCCTGCCCCGCACCCGACCACCCCGGCACGCCCCGCATGTTCCTCGACCGCTTCCACACCCCCGACGGGCGCGCCCGGTTCGTCCCCGTCGACCACCGGCCCGCCGCCGAGGAGACCGACGCCGACTACCCCGTCCACCTCACCACCGGACGCCTGCTGGCCCACTACCAGTCGGGCGCCCAGACCCGCAGGATCGCGCCGCTCGTCGCGGCCGCGCCGGAACCCTACGTCGAGATCCACCCCGACCTGGCCGAACACCTCGCGATCGGCGCCGGCGACCTGGTACGGGTCAGCAGCCGCCGCGGCTGCGTCGAAGCCGTGGCCAGGATCAGCGACGCGATCAGGTCCGACACGGTGTTCATGCCCTTCCACTGGGAGGGCGCCAACCGCCTGACCAACCCCGCGCTCGACCCCACGTCGAGGATGCCCGAGTTCAAGGTCTGCGCCGTGAAGCTGGACAAGCTGGAGAAGGGGAAGCCGGCATGAGACTCCTGGTCATCGGCAACGGCATGGCCGGCGCCCGCCTGGTCGGCGAGGTCCGGGCACGCGACAAGGACATCGAGGTCACCGTCCTCGGCGCCGAGAGCCGCCAGCCCTACAACCGGGTGCTGCTGTCGAACGTCCTGGCCGGCAGCTCGGGGCCGGACCAGGTCCGGCTGCTCGACCCCTCCTGGTACGGCGAGCACGACGTCGAGGCCCACCTCGGCACCCGCGCCGTCCGGATCGACAGGCAGACCAGGACGGTCACCGCCGCGGACGGGCGGCGCTTCCCCTACGACGTGCTGGTGCTGGCCACCGGCAGCCAGGCCGTCGTGCCGCCGATCCCCGGCGCCGGACGGGCCCTGCCGTTCCGCACGCTCGACGACTGCCGGGCGATACTGGCCGACAGCCGCGGCAGCGCCAGGGCGGTCGTCATCGGCGGCGGGCTGCTCGGCATCGAGGCCGCGCGCGGCCTGGCCGGCCGCGGCCTGCCGGTCACGCTGCTGCACCTGGCCGGCCACCTGATGGAACGCCAGCTCGACGCCGAAGCCGGCCTCGTGCTCGGCGAGACCCTCGCGGGCCTCGGCGTGGACATCCGCACCGGCGTCAGCGCCGCCGAGATCCTGCCCGAGGGCGTACGGCTGGCCGACGGGAGCCTCGTCGAGGGCGACCTGGTCGTGCTGGCCTGCGGCGTCCGGCCGGAGATCGAGCTGGCCGTCCAGGCCGGCCTGGAGGTACGGCGCGGCGTCGTCGTCGACGACGAGCTGCGCACCGACGACCCGGCCGTCTTCGCGATCGGGGAGTGCGCCGAGCACGACGGCGTCGTCTACGGCCTGGTGGCCCCCGCCTGGGAGCAGGCCGCCGTCGCGGCCGACGTGATCACCGGCGCCGCCAAGGACGCCCGCTACCGCGGCTCCCGCCAGGTGACCAGGCTGAAGGCCAAGAGCGTCGAGCTGGCCGCGATGGGGGAGACGCACCTGACCGAGGAGCACGCCGAGGTCGTGCGCTTCAGCCACCGGGCCACAGGCACCTACCGCAAGCTCGTCATCCGCGACGGGCGCCTGGTCGGCGCGATCCTGCTGGGCGAGAGCGCGGCGGTCGGCACCCTCACCCAGCTCTACGACAGGGGAGCGCCACTGCCGGGCGACCGGGCCGGGCTGCTGTTCCCCCGCCTGGCAGGAGCGGCGGTGGCCGACAGCCCCGTCAGGATGCCCGACTCGGCCAAGGTCTGCCAGTGCAACAACGTGACCAAGGGCCAGATCAGAGCGTGCTGGGAGTCCGGCGCGCGTGACGTGATAGCAGTGGCGGCCGCGACGAGGGCCACGACCGGCTGCGGCACCTGCCGCGACGCCGTCGAGGGCATCGTCGGCTGGCTGTGCGAGCAGGAAGGGGTCTCCGCGTGAACAGGGTCGTCGTGGTCGGCTACGGTCCCGCCGCGCACAGGTTCGTCGAGACGCTGCTGGCCAGGGGCTTCGACGGGCGCATCACGGTCTTCGGCGAGGAGCCCCGCCCCGCCTACGACCGGGTGGCGCTCACCTCCTACCTGACCGGCACCGGCTTCGCCGACCTCAAGCTGCCCGACCTGCCAGGCGCGCTGACCCGGCTGTCGGCGCGCGTCACCCGGATCGACCGGGCCGCCAAGGTCGTCACGACCGCCGACGGGCACGCCGAGCCGTACGACACGCTGGTGCTGGCCACGGGATCGGCGCCGTTCGTGCCGCCGGTGCCCGGCGCCTCCCGCGCCTTCGTCTACCGCACCATCGACGACCTGGAGCTGATCAGGAAGGCCGCCTCCCACGCCACCCGCGGCGTGGTCGTCGGCGGCGGGCTGCTCGGCCTGGAGGCCGCCGACGCGCTGCGCGGGCTCGGCCTCGACACCCACATCGTGGAGCTGAGCCCCTGGCTGATGCCCCGGCAGGTCGACGAGGGCGGCGGCGCCGTGCTCAAGGACCACATCTCCAGGCTCGGCCTGTCGGTGCACGCGGGCCTGTCGCCGGCCGCGATCGAGCCGGGCAGGGTCGTGCTCGGCGACGGCCGGACGATCGAGGCCGACGTGGTCGTCTTCTCCGTCGGCATCAAGCCTCGCGACGAGCTGGCCCGCGACTGCGGCCTGGAGGTGGGCGAGCGCGGCGGCATCGTCGTCGACGCCGGCATGCGGACCGCCGACCCGGCCGTCTACGCCGTCGGCGAGTGCGCGCTGGCCGGCGGCATGGTCTACGGCCTGGTCGGACCGTGCTTCACCCAGGCCGAGGTCGCCGCCGACCGCGTGCTCGGCGGCGGCTCCACCTTCGACGGGGCCGACCTGTCGACCAGGCTGAAGCTCCTCGGCGTCGAGGTCGCCCAGTTCGGCGCGATGGAGGGGGCGCTCGACGTCACCTACATGGACCCCGTGGGCGGCGTGTACAAGAAGCTGTTCGTCTCCGACGACGCCCGGACGCTGCTCGGCGGCATCTGCGTGGGCGACGCCGCGCCGTACACGACGCTGAAGCCGTTCGTCGGCAAGCCGCTGCCCGCCGCCCCCGCCGACCTGCTGTTCACCGGGTCGGCGGTGAACCTCGACCTGCCCGACGACGTCCAGGTCTGCTCGTGCAACAACGTCACGGCCGGCGACCTGCGCGGCGCCATCGGCGACGGGGCGAGCGACGTGCCGGGCCTGAAGGCGTGCACCAGGGCGGGCACCGCCTGCGGATCGTGCGTGCCGATGCTGAAGCGGCTGCTGGAGAAGTCGGGCGTCGAGCTGTCCAAGGCGCTGTGCGAGCACTTCGACCACAGCAGGGCCGAGCTGTTCGACATCGTCCGGGTGCGCGGGATCACCACCTTCTCCGAGCTGATCGGCCTGTACGGCAGGGGCCGCGGCTGCGACATCTGCAAGCCCGCCGTCGCCTCCATCCTCGCCTCCCTGCACAACGGGCACGTCCTCGACGGCGAGCGGGCGGCCCTTCAGGACACCAACGACCACTTCCTGGCCAACATCCAGAAGAACGGCACCTACTCGGTCGTGCCCCGCGTCCCCGGCGGCGAGATCACCCCGGACAAGCTCATCGTCGTCGGCGAGGTCGCCCGCGACTTCGGCCTCTACACCAAGATCACCGGCGGCCAGCGGATCGACCTGTTCGGCGCCCGCGTCGAGCAGCTGCCCCAGATCTGGAAGCGCCTGGTCGACGCCGGCTTCGAATCCGGCCACGCCTACGGCAAGGCGCTGCGCACGGTGAAGTCCTGCGTCGGCTCCACCTGGTGCAGGTACGGCGTGCAGGACTCGGTCGGCCTCGCCATCGCCCTCGAACTGCGCTACCGGGGCCTGCGCTCCCCGCACAAGCTGAAGTCCGCGGTCTCGGGCTGCGCCAGGGAGTGCGCCGAGGCCAGGTCGAAGGACTTCGGGATCATCGCCACCGAGAAGGGCTGGAACCTCTACGTCGGCGGCAACGGCGGCTTCCAGCCCCGCCACGCCGACCTGCTGGTCTCCGACGTGTCCACCGAGCAGCTGATCACGATCGTCGACCGGTTCCTGATGTTCTACATCCGCACCGCCGACCGCCTGCAGCGCACGTCCGCCTGGCTGGAGTCCCTCGAGGGCGGGCTCGACCACCTGCGGTCGGTGATCGTGGACGACGCGCTGGGCATCTGCGACGCCCTCGACGCGCAGATGGACCGGCACGTGGCCACCTACGTCGACGAATGGCGGGCCACCATCGAGGACCCCGACAAGCTCAGCAGGTTCGTCAGCTTCGTCAACGCCCCCGGCACCCCCGACCCGTCGATCGTCTTCGAGACCGAACGCGACCAGATCAAGCCCGTCCTCATCCCCGTGGACCGGCTCACCTCCGCCGCCACCTGAGCCCCCGCCGCCCCCCGCCCGACCAGAAAGGAGCACCAGAGATGACCGTCGCCGAGCTCCCCACCCGCACCTGGGTCCCCGTCTGCGCCTACACCGCCCTGCTGCCGGAGCGGGGAGCGTGCGCCCTCGTCGACGGGCGGCAGGTGGCGCTGTTCCGCACCTTCGACGGCCGGGTCCACGCCGTCGGCAACCGCGACCCCTTCTCCGGCGCCCACGTCCTGTCCCGCGGCATCGTCGGCTCCAGGGGCGAGGAGCCCACCGTCGCCTCGCCCATGCACAAGCAGGTCTTCTCCCTGGTCACCGGCCAGTGCCTGGACGACCCGACGGTCGCCGTGCCGACCTATCCGACCCGAGTGAACGACGGCAGAGTGGAGGTGGGGCTTTGACCGCCCTGACCGTGGAAGAGCCGAGATCGCCGGAGACGGCGCCCGACGCGCTGGCCGGATTCACCATCGGCGTCACCGCGACCAGGCGGCGCGAGGAGTTCCGCGCGCTGCTGGAACGGCGCGGCGCCCGCGTGGTGAGCGCCCCGGCCATCAGGCTCGTCCCGCTGGCCGAGGACAGCGACCTGCTCGCCGCCACCCGCCGCAGCCTGGAAGCCCCCGTCGACGACGTCGTCGTCACCACCGGCGTCGGGTTCCGCGGCTGGATGGCCGCCGCCGAAGGCTGGGGGCTGTCGGCCGAGCTGTCGCACCACCTCACCCGCGCCAGGCTGCTCACGCGGGGCCCCAAGGCCAGGGGAGCGGTCCGCGCCGCCGGCCTCAACGACCACTGGACACCGGCCACCGAGTCCTGCGAGGAGGTCAAGCAGCACCTGCTCGCCCAGGACCTGCGCGGCCGCCGCATCGCCGTCCAGCTGCACGGGGAGCCGCTGACGGGATTCGTCGCCGAACTCCGCGCGGCAGGCGCCGAGGTCATCGAGGTGCCCGTCTACCGGTGGCTGCCCTACCGCGACATCTCACCGCTGCGCCGCCTGGTCAGCCAGGCCATCACGGGCGGCGTCGACGCGGTCGCCTTCACCAGCGCCCCCGCCGTGCTGGCGATGCTCAACTCCGCGCGCGCCGACGGCCTGGAGGAGGCGCTGCTGTCGGCGTTCGCCGGACGCGTCGTGGCCGCGTGTGTCGGCCCGGTGACCGCCCAGCCGCTCCAGTCCAAGGGCGTGCCGGTGATCCAGCCGGACCGCTCCAGGCTCGGCGCCCTCGCCAGGACGCTCGCCAGGCACCTGCCCGAGCACGGCGTCACGCGGCTGGTGGCCGGCGGGCACGCACTGGAGATCCGCGGCCACGCCGTCGCCGTGGACGGCGAGCTCAAACCCCTGCCACCCGCGCCCATGGCGGTGCTCAAGCGCCTGGCCGACAAGCCCGGCCACGTGGTGCCGCGCTCGGAGCTGCGCACGGCCCTGCCGGGCGGCGCGGCGCGCGAGTCGGCCGAGCACGCGGTCGAGATGGCCGTCACCCGGCTGCGCAGGGCCCTCGGCCCCGGCGGCATCGTCGAGACCGTGGTCAAGCGCGGCTACCGCCTGGCCACCCACCGGGACGACCGGTGAACTTCGCGCTGCCGTACGGGAACGGGCACGGCACACTGGTGATCGCCGCGCACGGCACGCGCAGCGCGGCGGGCCTGCGCACGCTCTCCCGGCTCGCCGCCGCCGTCCGCAACCTACGCGAGGGGCACCGCGTCGAGCTCGCCTACCTGGAGATCAGCGAGCCGCTGCTCGCGGACGTGCTGCCGGGGCTGCCGGGGCCGGTCACCGTCGTCCCGCTGCTGCTGGCCGGCGGCTACCACGTCCACGTGGACCTACCGGGCGTCATCGCCGCGACCCGTCCCGACGCCACCGTGGCCCCGCCGCTCGGCCCGCACCCGCTGCTCACCTCCGCGCTGGTCCGCCGGCTCGCCGGGGCGGGACTGCGCGCCACCGACGCGGTCGTCCTGGGCGCGGCCGGCTCCTCCGACCCCGCGGCCCTGGCCGCCGTCAGAGCCGCCGCGCGCCTGCTCGCCGTACGGCTCTCGCGCCCGGTCACCGCCGCCTTCGCGGCAGGCGGCACCCCCACCGTGCGCGAGGCGCTGGAGCGCATGCGGCACGGTCCAGCGCCTCGCGTCGTCCTCGCCTCCTACCTGCTGGCGCCCGGCTTCTTCCACGACAGGCTGGCCGCCTGCGGTGCCGCCGCGGTCACCGACCCGATCGGCGCCGACCCTGACCTGGCCGCCCTGGTATGGGCACGCCACGATCAGGCGTCGGGCTCCAGCCGCAACTCCTTGACGATCTCCTCCGCGCCGGCGTCCCGCGAGGGACCCGCGTCCGCGCCGACGAACATCTCGTAGTAGGCGTGCTGGAAGCAGCCGGCCAGCAACAGCCTGGCGCTGGCCACCGGATCGACCGACGGCGCCACCCTGCCGAGCCGCTGCTCGGCCGCCAGGTAGTCGGCCAGCGGAACGATCTCGGCCATCGGGCCCAGACCGTTGTCACGGACGGCCGCGCGGAAGCGGACCGTCACCGAAGGAGAGGTGAAGGCGGGCAGCGCCGCCGACTGGACCTCGAGGTAGTAGTCGATGCCCGCCCTCGCGATGGGGAGCAGGTTGTCGCTCACCCGTCCCTTCCCCACGAGGTGGGACAGGTCGTGCAGGATCCGGAGCCAGAGCGGGAGCCGGTCCTGGAGCAGGGCGAGGAACAGGTCGACAGGTCCTCCGCCGCGCTCCTCCCGCAGGGACAGCGCCATCTCCAGCACGCGGCGCCTGGTGTCCTGGCTTCTCTGGTGCGGGTCGACATGGGAAGTAGCCATGGTTGCCCTAACGTGCGCAGTCACAGGGGTAGGTTCAACGTGGCCGTGCCGGAATTCACTGATGTTGCTAAGACGTGTTTCTCCTGGTTATTGGATCGTTGCGAGCTGGCGTGCCAGCCTGGCGCATTCCGGTCGAAACGCGCGGGGCACTGATTATTGCCTGAAACCGTTGGGAAATCCGGTGATTGAATCCTGAAACTTCCCTGACAGTTGTCACGACATGTCGCCCACCTTCGGACATGCCGGGCGGCCGGGGCGGGGAGGAGACGGCCTGGTGCGTGTGGAGGGCGAGCTCAGGGGCTGTCTGGTCGAGGCGGTGCGGTCCGGTGCCGCCGGAGCCGAAACCCGAAAGAACTTTCACGAGTGGATGTAAAGGACCCACCAAAGTGGGCATTTCCGGACGCCGCTTTCATGGTTTCGGCCCCTTTGGGGCGCTCGCCTGGGTGATACGCGAGCCGCTTGGCCCGGAAACACACGAGATCCGGGGGCCGCCCTGTGTCTGCGCAAGAAGTGAGACGCCTGCCGTCCTCAGCGGCGCCGTCGGGATCCTCGGGCAGGGAGCGGGCGCAGTATCGAGTGGCGTGCGGGCCGCGCTCGGCGGGGCCGTTGGGGTGCTCGGGCGGGGGTGGGGTGGTGTCGGGGGCGTGCGGGCCGCGCTCGGCGGGCCATTTGGGGGGAGCGTGTCGTCCTGCGTGGGGCTGTATGGGGTGCTCGGCAGGGGGTGGGTGGTGTCCGGCGACGTGCGCGCCGCGGCTCAACGGGGTCATTCGGGGTGGTGCGTGTGCCGTCCTGCGCGCAGCGCGAGGGGCGCTCGGCAGGGTGCTGCTGTCAGGTGGCGTGCGGGCTGCTGTGCGGGGCTGTTTGGGGCGGTATGCGTGCCGTCCTGAGGGTGGCCGCATGGGGGTGATGCTCGGGTCGGCCCGGACTGGGCGGTTCGCGAGGATGGCGGGGGGTGTTTGGGCGCCACGAAACCGGGGGTGCCGGTCAGGCGGTCGCGGGCTCGCTCGGGACTACTGGTCGCCCGGGTCGCGATCCCTGCGGCGCAGGTAGCGCTCGAACTCCGCCGCGATCGCGTCACCCGACGCCTCGGGCAGCTCGGCCGCGTCCTTGCGCTCCTCCAGCTCCTTGACGTACTCGGCCACCTCGCTGTCCTGCGAGGCCAGCTCGTCGACGCCGGTCTCCCACGCGCGGGCCTCCTCGGCGAGGTCGCCCAGCGGCACCGGGATCTCCAGCACGTCCTCCACCCTGCGCAGCAGCGCGAGCGTCGCCTTCGGGTTGGGCGGCTGGGCGACGTAGTGGGGCACCGACGCCCACAGCGAGACGGCCCGCAGCCCGGCCACGCCGAACGCGTGCTGCAGCACCCCGACGATGCCCGTCGGCCCCTCGTAGCGGCTCAGCTCCAGGTTGATCGAGCGGGCGAGCCCCTCCTCGGTCGCCGAGCCCACGATCGGCACGGGACGGGTGTGCGGCGAGTCGTTGAGCAGCGCGCCCAGCATGATCGCCATCTCGATGCCCAGCTCGCGGCAGATCCCGATGATCTCCTCGCAGAAGCCGCGCCAGCGCATGTTGGGCTCGATGCCGCGCAGCAGCACCACGTCGCGCTCGACGCCGGGCGGGCGGGCCAGCGACAACCTGGTCGTCGGCCAGACGATCGAGCGGGTCAGCCCGTCACCCATCTCCACGATGGGGCGCGTGACCTGGAAGTCGTAATAGTCTTCCGGGTCCAGCGCGATCAGCGGCTCGGCCTTCCACTGGCTCTCCAGGTGCGCGATGACGCCGCTGGAGGCCTCACCTGCGTCGTTCCACCCTTCGAACGCGGCGATGAGCACCGGATCGACGAGCTCGGGGAGCCCTTCGAGCTCGATCACGCGCCGCCTCCTCTCGCTGGTCTCAACGCCTAAGCCTATGCGGTGGACAGCGCTTTACGTCACTGATCTCCACGGGCGTAATCCCACCGGGCCCCGCACGCCCGGTCCTCGGTCGAGAACGGCAGGTCAACGGCGGTACAGGCGGCGTAGAAGGGGCTGGTTCCGTGGTGCGGCACCTCTTCGTCCGGCCGCGGGGCCGCACCTCCGCCGCTCCCAGCGCCGGTCCTAGCGCCGGTCCCGGGCGCCGGTTCAGGGGCCGGGACGCAGGGGGTATGTGTTCCGCGAGTGACTTCGCCGGGCGACGTTTACCGGCCCGGCCGAAGTCCTGCTGGAGTATGCGTGAAGGACGGGCGGTCACCGGTGACGAGGGTGGCCTTGACCCGGCTTGCCGTACCGGATGGGGCGCGGGAAGACCGTCGCATCGGACGGTCCCCGCGCAAAGACCGTCGCACCGGATGGGGCGCGGGAAGACCGTCGCACCGGACGGTCCCTTCGCGAAGGGCGCCGCATCGGACAGTCCCCGCGGAGAGGACATCGCAGAACAGGCCGGAAACCCGCAGGGCCGGACGGATCCCGCACAGGACTCGCGGGACGGATCGCGGGCCCTGGTGAAGCGCCGGTGTGGTCAGTGGCCCGAGGTGGTGTGGACGATCAGGACGTCGCACGAGGCGCGGTGGGTGACGTTGGAGGGGACCGAGCCAAGCAGGCGTCCCGCCAGGCTGTTGAGCCCGCGGTTGCCGACCACGAGCAGGTCGGCGTGGTGCCGGTCGGCCAGTTTGACGAGCACGTCGACCGCGTCGCCCTCCTCCGCCGCCAGCAGGATGTCGTCGGCGCCCGCCGCGACCGCGTGTTCGCGGGCCGCGCGCAGGGCGTCGTCGGCGGGCGTGGATCCGCTGACCTTGTAGGCCAGGTCGCCGAGCACGTCGGCGGCGGCCGCGCGGGAGCTCTCGCGCATGGGGATGTAGGCGCAGGCCAGCACGAGAGTGGCGCGGGTGGCGGCGGCCAGCGCGGCGGCGGCGGTCACGGCGCGGAAGGAGGAGGCGGAGCCGTCGGTGCCGACAAGTACGGTGCGGTAGGCCATGGGGGACCCCAATTGGACTCAGTGTCAATTGTCGACAGGGTAGCGCCCGTTAAGCTTGACCGCATGAACGCCTCCCCGTCTTTCCGCGAAGTCCTCTCCCAGCGCGTGATGGTCGCCGACGGTGCGATGGGGACGATGCTGCAGTCATATGACCCGACCCTCGACGACTTCGAGGGCTACGAGGGCTGCAACGAGGTGCTGAACGTCACCAGGCCCGACATCGTCAGCGGTGTTCACGACGCCTACTTCGCGGTCGGCGTCGACTGCGTCGAGACCAACACCTTCGGCGCCAACATGGCGGCGCTGGGCGAGTACGACATCGCCGACAGGGTCTACGAGTACTCGGAGGCGGGCGCCCGCCTGGCCCGCGAGCGCGCCGACCACTGGTCCACGCCCGAGCACCCGCGGTTCGTGCTCGGCTCGATGGGTCCTGGCACCAAGCTGCCCACGCTCGGCCACCTGCCGTTCGCCACGCTGCGCGACGCCTACCGCGACAACGCGGCGGGCCTGATCGCCGGCGGCGCCGACGCGCTGATCATCGAGACCTGTCAGGACCTGCTCCAGGTCAAGGCCGCCGTCGTCGGCGCCAAGCGGGCGATCGAGGCCGCAGGCCGCGACGTGCCGATCATCGCCCAGGTCACCATCGAGACCAACGGCGCCATGCTGCTCGGCTCCGAGATCGGCGCCGCCCTCACCGCGATCGAGCCGCTCGGCGTCGACCTCGTCGGCCTCAACTGCGCCACCGGCCCCGCCGAGATGAGCGAGCACCTGCGCTACCTCGCCCGCCACTCGCGGCTGCGCCTTTCCTGCATGCCCAACGCGGGCCTGCCCGTCCTCACCTCCGACGGCGCCTACTACCCGCTGAGCCCCGGCGAGCTGGCCGACGCCCACGAGACCTTCGCCCGCGACTACGGCCTGTCGCTCGTCGGCGGCTGCTGCGGCACCACGCCCGAGCACCTGCGCCAGGTCGTCGAGCGCGTCCGCGGCCAGCAGCCGGCGTCGCGCAGGCCGCACCCCGAGCCGGGCGCCTCCTCGCTCTACCAGACCGTCCCGTTCCGCCAGGACACGTCCTACCTGGCCATCGGTGAGCGCTGCAACACCAACGGCTCCAAGGCCTTCCGCGAGGCCATGCTCGAAGGCCGCTGGGACGACTGCGTCGAGATGGCCCGCGAGCAGGCCCGCGACGGCGCCCACATGCTCGACCTGTGCGTCGACTACGTCGGCCGCGACGGCGTCGCCGACATGAAGGAGCTGGCCTTCCGCTTCGCCACCGCCTCCACCCTGCCGATCATGCTCGACTCCACCGAGTCCGAGGTGCTCAAGGCCGGTCTGGAGATGCTCGGCGGCCGAGCGGTCGTCAACTCCGTCAACTACGAGGACGGGCGCGGGCCCGAGTCCCGCTTCCACAAGACCATGACCGCGGTGCGCGAGCACGGCGCGGCCGTCGTCGTCATGTGCATCGACGAGAACGGCCAGGCGCGCACCGCCGCCGAGAAGGCCCGCATCGCCTCGGAGACGATCGACGACCTGGTCGCCAACTGGGGCATGAAGGTCTCCGACATCATCGTCGACTGCCTGACCTTCACCATCGCCACCGGCATGGAGGAGTCGCGCAAGGACGGCCTGGAGACCGTCGAGGGCATCCGCGAGCTCAAGCGCCGCTACCCCGAGGTGCAGACGACGCTCGGCCTGTCCAACATCTCCTTCGGCATCAACCCGGCCGCCCGCATGGTGCTCAACTCGGTGTTCCTCAACGAGTGCGTCAACGCCGGCCTCGACTCGGCGATCGTCCACGCCTCCAAGATCCTGCCGATGTCGCGCATCCCCGACGAGCAGCGCCAGGTCGCGCTCGACATGATCTACGACCGCCGCCGCGACGGCTACGACCCGCTGCAGAAGTTCATCGCGATGTTCGAGGGCGTCGACGCCGCGGCGCTGCGCGCGGGCAAGGCCGAGGAACTGGCCGCGCTGCCGCTGTGGGAGCGGCTCAAGCGGCGCATCATCGACGGCGAGCGCAAGGGCCTCGAGGCCGACCTCGACGAGGCGCTGGCGCAGCGCCCCGCGCTGGAGATCATCAACGACGTCCTGCTCGACGGCATGAAGACGGTCGGCGAGCTGTTCGGCTCCGGCCAGATGCAGCTGCCGTTCGTGCTGCAGTCGGCCGAGGTCATGAAGAACGCCGTCGCCTACCTCGAACCCCACATGGACAGGGTCGAGGGCGAGTCCAAGGGCCGCATCGTGCTGGCCACCGTCAAGGGCGACGTCCACGACATCGGCAAGAACCTGGTCGACATCATCCTGTCCAACAACGGCTACGAGGTCGTCAACCTCGGCATCAAGCAGCCGGTCAGCACCATCCTGGAGACCGCCGACCAGAAGAACGCCGACGTCATCGGCATGTCCGGGCTGCTGGTGAAGTCGACGGTCGTGATGAAGGAGAACCTCGAGGAGATGAACTCCCGGGGCATCTCCCAGCGCTACCCCGTGCTGCTCGGCGGCGCCGCCCTCACCCGCGCCTACGTCGAGCAGGACCTGGCCGAGCTGTTCGACGGCGAGGTCCGCTACGCCCGCGACGCCTTCGAGGGCCTGCGGCTGATGGACGCCTTCATGGCGCACAAGCGCGAGGGCTCCCCGCTGCCCGCGCTGCGTGAGCGCCGCGTCAAGTCCGGCGCCACCCTCGTCCGCACGCCCGTCGAGGAGCTCCCGGCCCGCTCCGACGTGGCCGCCGACAACCCCGTCCCCGTCGCGCCGTTCCACGGCGACCGCATCGTCAAGGGCATCTCGCTCCAGGAGTACGCCGCCTTCCTCGACGAGCGGGCGCTGTTCCTCGGCCAGTGGGGCCTCAAGCCCACCAGGGGCGGCGACGGACCCGGCTACGACGAGCTCGTCGAGACCGAGGGCAGGCCCAGGCTGCGGATGTGGCTCGACCGCATCCAGACCGAGGGACTGCTGGAGGCGGCCGTCGTCTACGGCTACTTCCCGTGCGTCAGCGACGGCGACGCGCTCATCATCCTCGACGACGCGGGCAACGAGCGCACCCGCTTCACCTTCCCGCGCCAGCGGCGCGACCGGCACCTGTGCCTGTCCGACTTCTTCCGGTCGAAGGACTCCGGAGAGGTCGACGTCGTCGGCTTCCAGATCGCCACCATGGGCGGCAAGATCTCCGAGGCCACGGCCGAGCTGTTCGCCAAGGACGCCTACCGCGACTACCTCGAGCTCCACGGCCTGTCGGTGCAGCTCACCGAGGCGCTGGCCGAGTACTGGCACGCCAGGGTCCGCTCGGAGCTCAGCATCGGCGGCCAGGAATCCCTCGACGACATGCTGAAGGTCAACATCCAGGGCTGCCGCTACTCCTTCGGCTACCCCGCCTGCCCCAACCTGGAGGACCAGGTGCAGCTCTTCGAGCTGCTCGACCCGGGCCGGATCGGCGTCACGCTGTCGGAGGAGTTCCAGCTCCACCCCGAGCAGGCCACCTCGGCCCTGGTCGCCCACCACCCGGAAGCCAAGTACTTCAACGTTTAACTGCGCGCCGCGGTGGCAGAGGCAGCCCAAGGGCACCCCTGCCACGCGCCGGCCGGCCGCCACGCCCACAGAACAGGCGGCCCGGCGAGCCCGCACCATCGATCGCGTCGCCCGCGCCACGGACGCCGCACTCATCGGATGCGGCACGTCCGCGCGGTCGTGACTGCTGGAGCGCGGTTGCCCGACTGCGCCCGACAGGCGCCCGCCAGGTCGCTCGGCCGGCCGGACGCTTCCGGTCGCTCGGCTGTGACGGGCGGACGCTCCTGGCCGTTCGGTTGCGGCGGTCGGACACGTGGCGGTCATTCGGCTGCGGTGGGGGACATTCTCCGGCCGCTCAGCTGTGGCGGGCAGGCGCTTTCCGGCCGCTCGTTGCGGCAGCGGGCACCGTTCCGTCGCCGGCCTTCCGAGGGCGCGGGCGTCGTTCGGCCTCTGCAGGCGGGAGCCGTGCCGTCGCCGGCCGCCGTGGGGAGTGTCGCCCCGCGCACCGGGGTCCTTGGCGGGGTAGGGTGCAATCCCTTGGCGTTCGTGGAGCATGCGGCGGGGTCGGGCCCGTCGGCGTCGTTCGGGCTGGACGCGGCGGAGTCCGGTCCCCTGGCGTTCGTGGTGGGCAGGCCGCGGCCCTCCCCGTACGGCAAGCGGGCGCAAGCGCCACCCGGGGCGCGGGGCGGGCCTCCGTCCAGGGATACGCTCACCGAGCCCACGTGGCTGGCCGCCGTCACGGCGCTACCAACCACCTCAGAAGCGGACCCGAACAATACCAAGTCACGAGGACGCCCTACCGTAGAAGTCCGTATCGAGTGCATCGGGGGAAACGTGGACGCCGCATTCTTCGACATGGACGGCTTGCTGGTCGACACCGAGAAGGTGTGGCTGAAGATCGAGATCGAGGTGATGTCCCGCCTCGGCGGCATCTGGACTCCCGAGCACCAGACCCACCTCGTCGGCGGTTCCATGGAACGCACCGTCGACTACATGCTCGCCGTGTCGGGCTCGTCCGTCGCGCCGGAGACCCTGCGCGAGTGGATGATCGACGGGATGGTCACCGCGCTGGCCGGAGGCGTGCAGACCATGCCGGGCGCGATCGAACTCCTGGAGAGCCTGCGCGCCGAGGGTGTGCCCGTCGGGCTGGTCACCTCGTCCCTCAAGGAGATCGCCGAGGCGGTGCTGGCCTCGGTGGGCCGCGACCGGTTCGACGTCATCGTGACGGCCGACGACGTGACCCACACCAAGCCCGACCCCGAGCCGTACTTGACCGCGGCCCGCCTGCTGGACGTGGAGCCGGTGAGATGCGTCGTGCTGGAGGACTCACCCAACGGTGTGGCGGCGGGAACGGCCGCCGGATGCGCTGTGGTGGCGGTCCCCAGTCTGCTGCCGATCGAGCCCGCACCCGGCCGGTTGGTGGTGTCGTCCCTCATGGAGATCACGCCCGACCACCTGCGCGCCCTCGTGCCCCCTCTCAACCTCTGACCTCAACCTCCCCCCAACCACCTCGCTGCTGAGGCTCTACCTACCGCCCTGCTCTTGGGGCCTGTTGCGTTGGCGCTACCGCTCGCCCTGCCTCCGAGGCCGCCTCGCTCCCGAGGCACTGCCGTCGTGCGACCCGCTGCCGAGGCGCTTCCGCCCTGCTTCGGGGCAGGCTGGCGAGGCGCTAGTGCCTGTACGGACTTCGCCTCATAGCCCTGGGTCTTAACGATGGGGCTTTGGCTCATAGCCCGGGCTCGTAGCGACGTAATGATGGCTCTTCGGCTCGTGGCTCCCGACCCCGGCGCGTCGTCCCGCCCTTGTCTGACGGCCTCGGCTCCAGGGCTTGGCCTCTGGGACGGTGGTCCTCGCCCGGGCCGGCGGTCGCGGCTGCTCCATCGGCCTGGGCAGCCCCCCGGGACAGCGAACCGCCGCTACACGGTGGCAGATGTACACGGGCGACGTTGCGGACGCCCGCCACGTCCTGCTGGAGCGGCGTGGTAGGACAGGCGCCGGCCACGTGACCACGGTGGGCTCCTCCCGGCTTGCCGTACGGGGAGGGGCACGCAGGGGTGCGGAGGCGAGCAAGCAAGGCGACCAGACGGGGACGAGCGGCGCGGCCGGGACCGGGGTAGGCGCGGTGCCCGGCAGGGCGTCCGGGTGGGGGATGAGTGGGCGCCCTGGCACGAGGCGGCCAGAGCGCCCGGACTGGGGACGGGCAGGGCGTCTGGGTTGGGGATGGGCAGCGCGGCCGGGTGGGGGCGGGCAGGGCGTCTGAGTTGGGGACGGGCAGGGCGCCTGGGCGCGCATCGGCCAGAGCACTCGGATTGGGGATGGGCAGGGCGCTCGGGCGGCGGATGGCGGGATGCCAGGCGCGGGACGAGCGGGATGCCCGGGTGAAACGATCCGCGCGACGGCGGCGAGGAGCGGCCCGCCGGACCCGGGCGGGCGGACAGCAACCGGCACCCGAAACCACCGCGCACGCGTCTCCCGACCATCGCGCACGCGTCTCCCGACGAGAATGCACGCGTCTCCCGACGACGGCGCACGCGACACGCGTCTCCCGACGACGGCGCACGCGTCTCCCAACGATCGCGCACCTCCCGGCCAACGCGCATGCGCCTCCCCGCACGCCCGCTCTCGCCGGGCTGAGCGTCCGGTCGAGAGGGGCAGGGGCAAGGGAGGTCCGGCGACGGTGGCGGCGATGGCGATGGTGGCGGCGATGGTGGCGGCGACGGCGACGGTGGCGGTGGCGGTGGCGGGAACTCCCGGCGAACGGAACCGAAAAACCACCCCCTAAGGGAAAGATCCCTCCTCAGGGAGGAGCGGCGACGGCCGGACCGCGTGCCAGGATGGAGACGTCAGCCGAGATGAGGGGTGGCCAATATGGGCGGATTCAATACCATCGCGTGGTTGCCGTTGTGTGCCGGCGCCACCGGCCTGGGGCTGGTGTTCAGCTTCCTGCTGCTGCGCCGTAAAGGAGTCCATGCCGCGATGCGGATGACGGCCTGGTCGCTGCTGCCGATGGCCGCCTACCTCACCGGCGCGCTGGCCGCTCTGTGGACCATCGGCGCGACGGCGGTCGGCTTCGTCACCAGCCTGGTGTTCAACCCGATGACCTGGGCCGGGGTGGTGCTCGCCGGTCTGTCGGTGGTGCTGTTCATGGTCTCGGGCGTGATCAGGTCGAGGAAGCTGTCGGCGGGGGAGGGCAAGGCCCCGGCCGCCTCGGGGGAGAAGCCTGCGCCGGCCGCGAAGGCCGCCACGGCAAAGCCTGCGGTCACGCCGCGGCAGCCCAAGACGAACGACGACGATTTCTCCGATATCGAGGACATTCTCAAGCGCCGCGGAATCAGCTAACGCGCACGCCAGTGCAATGTCACAGTTCCGAGATGCAACCGGAACGGGCTGTAGACATTCTGTCCAAGATCGATACGAATGAGTTTCGCCGGAATCACAGTTGAGCCACATCGACCTCTTGGGGGCTAGTCAGCGCAGCTCAGGCCATACATTCTGCCTCCTGGGACCGTGACGGACGGTCCTGGCAAGCACGGGCGTGAGTCCAGACCGGGCCGGTGCCCGTGACGGACGACGCCGTCTCACCCAGGGGGCACGAGCAGTATGCGCACAACCCCGGTCGTGCCAGCCCCCTGGAAGGTCAGGACAGAGGAGGGCGCATGACCGCACCGCTCGACGTGCCGGAGTCAGCCAGCTCGGCGGCTCCCGAAGCGGTGGTGGCAGCAACCAGCGGCAAGGCCATCGAGGGCCGTTCGCTCGGCCAGATCGCCTGGCGGCGGCTCAAGCGGGACAAGGTCGCGATGGCAGGCGCCAGCGTGATCATCTTTCTCATGCTGGTGGCCGTCTTCGCGCCGCTGATCGTGGGAGCGCTGGGGCATGACCCGCTGCAGTACCACGAGGATCTCGTCGACAGCGGCACGCTCGCGCCGAAGGGAGCCTACGGCGGGATCAGCTCCGAGTTCCTGTTCGGAGTCGAGCCGGTCAACGGCCGCGACATCTTCAGCAGGGTCGTCTACGGCGCGCGCATCTCGCTGCTGATCGCCTTCCTCGCCACCCTCGTGTCGGTGGTCATCGGCACGGCGCTGGGCGTCATCGCCGGCTACTGCGGCGGCTGGATCGACAGCTTCATCGGCAGGGCGATGGACGTCTTCCTCGCCTTCCCGCTGCTGGTGTTCGCGCTCGCGCTGGCCGGTGTGGTGCCGGACCAGGCGTTCGGGCTGTCCGGCGACACCCTCCGCGTCACGCTGCTGATCTTCATCATCGGCTTCTTCAACTGGCCCTACCTCGGCCGCATCATCCGGGGCCAGACGCTGTCACTCCGCGAGCGCGAGTTCGTCGACGCCGCCAGGAGCCTGGGCGCCCGCGGGCCGTACATCATCTTCCGCGAGCTGCTGCCCAACCTGGTCGCGCCGATCCTGATCTACGCGACGCTGCTGATCCCGTCGAACATCCTGTTCGAGGCGGCGCTGTCGTTCCTCGGCGTGGGTGTGCGACCGCCGACTCCCACGTGGGGCGGCATGCTCTCCGACGCGGCCAGGTTCTACACGATCCCGCACTTCATGATCTTCCCCGGATTGGCGATCTTCATCACCGTGCTTGCGTTCAACCTGTTCGGCGACGGCCTGCGGGACGCGCTCGACCCGCGTGGCAGCCGCTGACCCCTCCCGGACTCCCTTTAACCCTGCTTCCAACCCAAAGGGGTGCGACACCTTGATGAGAAGAAAAGCGCTGACGACAGCCACGGCCGGGCTCACTCTCGCCATGGCACTGGCGGCCTGTGCGGGCACGCCGACCCAGACCCCCGGCCAGGGTCAGAGCGCCCCCGCGAGCTCCGGCGCCTCGGGCGCCGCGGAAGTGGCAGACGCCGCGGTGGGCAAGATCTACAACCCTTCTGACAAGAAGGGCGGCACTCTCAAGATGGCCAACACGGCCGACTGGGACAGCCTCGACCCCGGCAACACCTACTACGGCTACGCCCTGAACTTCGCCCGCCTGTACGGCCGCGCGCTGCTGATGTTCAAGGCCGCGCCCGGCCCCGACGGCAACACCCTCGTGCCCGACCTGGCCGAGAGCCTGGGCAAGTCCAGCGACGACGCCAAGACCTGGACCTACAAGCTGCGCTCGGGCATCAAGTTCGAGGACGGCACCCCGGTCACCTCCAAGGACGTCGCGTACGCGGTGGCGCGCCAGTTCGACAAGGAGGTCCACCCGAACGGGCCGTCCTACCTCAACGCGCTGCTCGACTGGCCGAAGGGCTACAAGGGCGCCTACAAGTCGAAGGACGCCGACATCTCCTCGGCCGTCGAGACGCCCGACGACCAGACGATCGTGTTCCACCTGAAGGAGCCGTTCGGTCTGTTCGACTACATCGTGCAGATGCCGATGACCATGCCCGTCCCCAAGGACAAGGACACCGGCACCAAGTACCAGGAACACATCATCTCGACGGGGCCCTACAAGTTCGAGAAGAACGAGATCGGCAAGGGCTTCACGATGGTCCGCAACGAGAACTGGGACCCGGCCACCGACCCGAACCGGCCGGCCCTGCCCGACCGCATCGAGGTGCAGACCGGCGTCAACGCCGACGACCTCGACAACCGGCTGATCTCCGGTGACGTCCAGATCGCCGTCGACGGTCTCGGCATCGGCAACGCCGCGCTGCCGAAGGTCCTGCCCGACCCGGCGCTCAAGGCCCGCACCGACAACCCGGTGCAGCAGCGCACCTGGTACACCTCGATCATTCCCGACGTCCCCCCGCTCGACAACGTCGAGTGCCGCAGGGCCATCGCCTTCGCCGCCGACCGCAGCAGCCTCTTCCGCGCCTACGGCGGTGAGACCGGCGGCATCACGGCCAGCGCGATGATCCCGCCGAGCCTGGCCGGCCACAAGGAGATCGACCTCTACAAGTCGCCCGACGACAAGGGTGACGTGGAGAAGGCCAAGGCGGCGCTCGCCAAGTGCGGCCAGCCCAACGGCTTCGAGACCAACATCTCCTACCGCACCGAGCGGACCAAGGAGAAGGCCGCGGCCGAGTCGCTGCAGCAGTCGCTCGCCCGCGTCGGCATCAAGCTCACGCTCAAGCCGTACCCGCAGGACGACTACTTCGCGCTCTACGCCGGCAAGCCGTCCTACGTCAAGGAGAACAAGATCGGCCTGGCCATCAACGGCTGGGGCTCGGACTACCCCGACACCTACGGCTTCATGCAGGCCATCATGGACAGCCGGGACATCCGCGAGGCAGGTAACTACAACCTGAGCGTCAAGTTCCCCGAGATCGACAAGATCATCGACCAGATCAAGGCCGAGCCGGACGCCGCCAAGCGCGCCGAGCTGTGGTCGCAGGTCGACCACATGGTCATCGACCAGGCCGTCGTCATGCCGAGCGTGTACGGCAAGGCCCTGTACATGCGCGGCAAGGGGCTGACCAACGTCTTCATCAGCGACTCCCAGCAGATGTACGACTACGTCGGTCTCGGCGTCCAGCAGTAAGACGAACCACACCTAGATAGGCGGGTGAAGGCAGCAGGTCCCCGGCCGGCACAACCGGCCGGGGACCGGAGCCGGGCACTGTGGTCACATACATCATCAGGCGCGTGATCGGCGCTTTGGCGATGCTGCTCATCGTGAGCATCGTCACCTTCGGGATCTTCTTCTTGGTGCCGCGCCTGGCCGGCGCAACACCGGAGGCGTTCGCCGCCCGGTACGTCGGCCGTGGGGCCAGCATGGACACCATCAAGCTGGTCGCCGAGCGGCTCGGGTTCTACGATCCCGTGATCGTGCAGTACGGGCGCTTCCTCAAGGGGATCGTGCTGGGAACCGAGTACAACACGGGAGCGGGCGTCGAGCACTGCCCCGCGCCCTGCTTCGGCTACTCCTTCATCAACCAGCAGCCCGTCTGGCCGAGCCTGATGGACCGCTCGCGTGTGACGCTGTCGCTCGGCATCGGCGCCGCGGTGCTGTGGCTGCTCGGCGGCGTGGCGACCGGTGTGCTGTCGGCGCTGCGGCGCGGCAGCTTCTTCGACCGTGCGGCCATGGGCATCGCGCTGGCCGGCGTGTCGCTGCCGATCTTCTTCACCGGCATGATCTCCCTGTCCGTCTTCAGCTACGGCCTCGGCTGGACCGCCCCCGGCGGCGCGTGGGTGGACGTCACCATCGATCCGCTGCAGTGGGCCTACAACCTGCTGCTGCCGTGGATCACCCTGGCCCTGCTGTTCGCCGCCACCTACGCCAGGCTCACCCGAGCGGGCATGCTGGAGACGATGGGCGAGGACTACATCCGCACCGCGCGCGCCAAGGGCCTGCTCGAGCGCCGCGTCGTGGTCAAGCACGGCCTGCGCGCCGCGCTGACCCCCATCGTCACCGTGTTCGGCCTGGACTTCGGCCTGCTGCTCGGCGGCGCCGTCCTGACCGAGACGACCTTCTCGCTGAACGGCCTCGGCAAGTTCTCCGTCGACGCCATCAAGAACAACGACCTGCCCGCGGTCATGGGCGTCACGCTGCTGGCCGCACTGTTCGTCGTGGTGGCCAACCTGGTCGTGGACCTCCTCTACGCTGTGGTCGACCCGAGAGTGAGGCTTTCGTGACCGCGTTCCTCGACGTCAAGGACCTGCGCATCCACTTCCCGACCGACGACGGCCTGGTCAGGTCCGTCGACGGGCTGACCTTCGCCCTCGAGCGCGGCAAGACGCTCGGCATCGTCGGCGAGTCGGGCTCGGGCAAGAGCGTGACCAGCCTCGGCATCCTGGGCCTGCACAAGGGCGGCAAGGCCAAGCTCTCCGGCGAGATCTGGCTCGACGGTGAGGAACTCGTCGGCGCCTCCGCCGATCACGTGCGCGGCCTGCGCGGCAAGAAGATGGCGATGATCTTCCAGGATCCGCTGTCGGCCATGCACCCCTACTACACGGTCGGCGACCAGATCGTCGAGGCCTACCGGATCCACAACGACGTCAGCAAGAAGGTCGCCCGCAAGCACGCGATCGACATGCTCGGCCGGGTCGGCATCCCCACGCCCGACAGGCGCGTCGACGACTACCCCCACCAGTTCTCCGGCGGCATGCGCCAGCGCGCCATGATCGCCATGGCGCTGTCGTGCGACCCCGAGCTGCTCATCGCCGACGAGCCCACCACCGCGCTCGACGTCACCGTGCAGGCGCAGATCCTCGACCTGATGCGCGACCTGCAGCGCGAGTTCAACTCCGCGCTGATCATCATCACCCACGACCTCGGCGTCGTGGCCGAGCTGTCGGACGACATCCTGGTGATGTACGGCGGCAAGTGCGTCGAATACGGCAGCGCCGAAACGGTGTTCTACCACCCCGAACACCCCTACACCTGGGGCCTGCTCGGCTCGATGCCCCGCCTCGACAGGGAGCGCACCGAGCGGCTCATGCCGATCAAGGGATCGCCCCCCTCCCTGATCAACGTCCCCCCGGGCTGCGCCTTCCACCCGCGCTGCCCGCACGCCGCCCGCACCGAGGGCCGCTCGCAGACCGAGGTGCCCGAGCTGCTGAAGTCGGGCCCCGGCCACCTCGTCCGGTGCCACATGGCGCCGGAGGAGCGCAAGCAGCTGTGGGAGAGCGAGATCAAGCCGATGCTGGAGACCACATGAGCGAGACGCTGCTGTCCGTGCAGGACCTGCGCATGCACTTCCCCATCCACAAGGGGCTGCTGAAGCGACAGGTCGGCGCGGTCAAGGCGGTCGACGGGATCGACTTCGAGGTCCGCAAGGGCGAGACCCTCGGCCTGGTGGGCGAGTCCGGCTGCGGCAAGTCCACCACGGGACGGCTGGTGACCAGGCTCATCGAGCCCACCGGCGGCACGATCACCTTCGAGGGCCAGGACATCACCCACATGCCGCAGAGCCGGCTGCGCCCGCTCCGCCGCGACATGCAGATGATCTTCCAGGACCCCTACTCCTCGCTCAACCCCCGCCACACGGTCGGCGCCATCGTCGGCGCGCCGTTCCGCATCCAGGGGATCCAGACCGAGCAGGGCATCAAGAAGGCGGTCCAGGACATCCTGGAACTGGTCGGCCTCAACCCCGAGCACTACAACCGCTACCCGCACGAGTTCTCCGGCGGACAGCGCCAGCGCATCGGCATCGCCCGCACGCTCGCCCTGAAGCCGAAGCTCATCATCGCCGACGAGCCCGTCTCCGCCCTGGACGTCTCCATCCAGGCGCAGGTCGTCAACCTCCTCGAGGACCTGCAGAACGAGCTCGACCTCACCTACGTGGTGATCGCGCACGACCTGTCGGTGGTGCGCCACATCAGCGACAGGGTCGCGGTGATGTACCTGGGCAAGATCGTCGAGGTCGCCGACCGCAAGTCGCTGTACACCTCGCCGATGCACCCCTACACCAACGCGCTGCTGTCGGCCGTGCCGGTCCCCGACCCCAAGGCGGGCACCGAACGCGAGCGCATCCGCCTGCAGGGCGACGTCCCCAGCCCGATCAACCCGCCGCCCGCGTGCCGCTTCCACACCCGGTGCTGGAAGGCGCAGGAGATCTGCAAGAAGGTCGAGCCGCCCCTGACCGAGCTGGCCAGCGGCCACAAGGTCGCCTGCCACTTCCCGGAGAACGCCCCCGCCGCCGCCACCCCGGAACCCGCCAAGGCCTGACCCCGGCGCGCGTTCCGCCACCGCCCCGCCCGGCACGCTCTCCTGCCGGCCGGCACGGCCTCCTGGGCCGTCACCCCCCTCCGGCCCGGCACGGTGTCTGCCCGGCGGCGCGCTCTCCTCCCGGCCCTGCTCGCGGTGTCTGCGGGCCGGCGAGGTCCTCCTTCGGCCCTGCTCGTGGCGTCTGCGGGCCGGCGTGGCCGCCTCCCGGCCCGGCATGCGGTGTCCGCGGGGCGGCGTGGTCTCCTCCCCGTACGGCACGCCGGGTCACGCCCACCCCGGTCACGGGGCGGGCGTCCCTCCAGGGAGACGCTCCTCCAGCGCGCGGGGCCGGCCGCCGACACGCGGCACGAGCAGGCCACCACCAGGCCACCACAGGCCACCGCCCCGATACCCGCGCTCCCAGGCCCGCCCACATGGACGCTCCCGGCCCTTCACCCGGGCAGGGCCGGTGCGAGGACCGCCGTCACGACCAGGGTCGGCGCGCGGACCGCCGTCAGGACAGGGCGCCTGGCGTGATCAGCCCGGTCTCGTAGGCCAGGACGACCGCCTGAACGCGGTCGCGCAGCCCCAGCTTCGTCAGCACGTTGCCCACGTGCGTCTTGACCGTCGTCTCGCTCACCACCAGCTTGGCGGCGATCTCCGCGTTGGACATGCCCCTGGCGATCAGCCTGAGCACCTCCAACTCCCGCTCGGTCAGTCGGTCGAGCCGCGCCGGGGTCGCCTGCTGGTAGGCCGACGGCAGCTTCGCCGCGAACCGGTCGAGCAGCCGCCTGGTGACGCTCGGCGCCACGATCGCGTCGCCCGACGCCACCACCCTGATCGCCTGCACCAGCTCGTCCGGCGGCACGTCCTTCAGCAGGAAGCCCGACGCCCCGGACCGCAGCGCCTCCACGATGTACTCGTCCAGGTCGAACGTGGTCAGCACCAGCACCTTCGGCACGTGCGCGCCCGCGGCCGCGTCGCGCACGATCCGCCGCGTCGCCTCGATCCCGTCGACGCCCGGCATCCTGATGTCCATCAGGACCACGTCGGGCAGCAGCGCCCGTGCCTGCTCGAGCGCGTCCTTGCCGTCGCCTGCCTGCCCGACCACCGCGATGTCCGGCTCGGCCTCGAGGATCAGGCGGAACCCCGTGCGCAGCAGTGGCTGGTCGTCCACCAGCAGCACTCTGATCGTCATCATCCGTCCTTCAGCGGGAAAGTCGCCCGCACCTCGAAACCGCCCCCCGTGCGCGGACCGATCCTGAGGATTCCACCATAGAGGGCCACCCTCTCGCGAATCCCGACCAATCCATGCCCGGTCCTGTCACCTGGCGGAGAGTCGCCCGGGCCCCTGCCGTCGTCCTCGACGACGAGGCTCAGCTCGCGCGGCGCCTGCCGTACCGACACCCTGGCATGGGCGCCGGGGCCGGCGTGGCGCAGGCTGTTGGTCAGCCCCTCCTGGACCAGCCGGTAGACGGCCAGGTCGACGCCCGCGGGAACCGGACCTCCGCCCTCGACCTCCAGCTCGGTCGGCAGGCCCGCCTCACGCATCTGCTCCACCAGCGCCGGCAGGTCGCGCAGCCCCGGCTGAGGGCGCCGCTCCGGCGGGCCCGGCAGGCTGTCGGTGCGCAGCACGCCGACGATGTTGCGCATCTCGTTCATCGCGAGCCTGCCGGTCTCCTCGATCGCCGACAGCGCCTCGCCCGCCAGCTCAGGGCTGGCGGTCAGCACCTTCCTCGCGGCCGCGGCCTGCACGGTCATCACGCTCACGTGGTGGGCGACCACGTCGTGCAGCTCCCTGGCGATGCGCGAGCGCTCCTCCGCCCGCGCCGCCCTGGTGTCGGCGTCCCTGGCCCGCTCCAGCCTGGCCGCGCGGTCCTTCAGCTCCTCCAGGTAGGCGCGCCGCAGCCGCACGCTGCGGCCGGTGCCCCAGACCGCCAGCCCGATGAGCGCGGCCATCGCGTGATCGGGCCAGGTCATCGTGGGCGGCGCCAGCGCCAGCGCCGTGACGTAGCCGACCGCCGAGACGGCCAGCCCCGACAGCGCGACCGCCAGACCCCGGTGGGCGGCCACCGTGTAGAGCACGATCAGCCCGGTCAGCCCGGCGAGCCCCGGATCCATGTGGAGCGCGCCGAACACCACGATCGGCACCTGCGCGGCGCACAACGCCCCCAGCGGCCAGCGCCTGCGCACCGCCACCGGCAGGTAGCCGACAGCCAGCAGCACCGCCTCGGCCACGCCGCCGTTGCCGCCGGCGACGAACAGCGCCACCGACGCCGCCGCCAGAGCCGCGGCGAGGAGCGAGTCGCGGAACAGGGCTCGGTCGGTGCGCACCGCTTCAATGTAAGACCAGGTGAAAGCGGGAATCCTCCTCCTTGGGGAGGACTTCAGAGCTCGTCGGTCGCCGCCCGCCGGCTGCTTCTGACCGTGTCACCCGGCTGCCTGGCGGGCACCGGCGGGGGAGTGCCGCCGAACTCGGGGCACAGCGCCTGATGATCGCACCAGTCGCACAGCCGGGACGGCCGCGCCCGCCACTCGCCCGTCTCCAGCGCCCGCTCGATCGCCGCCCACAACGCCTGCACCTTGCGCTCGGTCGCCAGCAGGTCGGCCGCGTCGGGCGCGTAGCGCAGCACCTCGCCGGCGCCGCCCAGGTAGACCAGCTGCAGCAGCCGCGGGATCTCCCCGCGCAACCGCCACAGCACCAGCGCGTAGAACTTCATCTGGAACAGCGCCTTGGCCTCGAAGTCGGGCCCCGGCGCGTTGCCGGTCTTGTAGTCGACGACCCTGACCGCGCCGCCGGGCGCCACGTCGAGGCGGTCGATGTAGCCGCGCAGCATCAGGCCGCTGTCGAGCACCGCCTCCACGTACAGCTCCCGCTCGGCCGGCTCCAGCCGCGTCGGGTCCTCCAGCGTGAAGTAGCGCTCCAGCATCGAGCGCGCCTGCCCCAGCCACTCCAGCCGCTCGGCCTCGTCGGCGAACATCTCCGCATAGGCCGCGTCCTCGCCGAGCAGCCTGGCCCACTGCGGCTCCAGCAGCTCCAGCGCCGCCTCCACCGAACGCCGCGGCGCCGGGAGGTCGTAGAGCCGCTCCAGCACCGCGTGGACCACCGTGCCGCGCACCGCCGCCGCCGAGGGCTTCTCGGGAAGCTGGTCGATCACCCTGAAGCGGTACAGCAGGGGGCAGGTCATGAAGTCACCCGCCCGCGAAGGGGAGAGGGCCCCGATGATCACGGGTTCGGTCAACGTCATGCTCCGCACTGTAAGTCAAGACACCGACAGTATGGGCGCGCCGAGTAGCATCAAGGCAGCCACTGGACAAAGGAGTGATAGGTGAGCGCCGAGAGTCCCCGCCAGGAGTTCTCCGGCATCCGGATGGGCAGGCCCTTCGGCATCCCGGTCTACGTCTCGTGGACCTGGTTCATCGTCGCGGCGTTCATCACCTGGAGCTTCGGCCGCGTCATGCTCAGGATGATGCCCGGCGTCAGCGAGCCGGCCGCCTACGCCGTGGCCTTCGTCTTCGCCGTGCTGCTGTACGTGTCGGTGCTGCTGCACGAGCTGGCCCACTGCGTCGTGGCCAGGATGTACGGCCTGCCGGTCCGTCGCATCACCCTCTACCTCCTCGGCGGCGTCTCGGAGATCGAGAAGGAGCCCCAGACACCCGGCCGCGAGTTCATGGTCGCCTTCGCCGGGCCGCTGCTGTCGCTCGGCCTGGCCGGCGGCGGCTACCTCGTCTACGAGTTCGTCATCCCCCAGGGCGGCGTGCCGGGCGCGCTGGCCTGGCAGCTGTGGGTGGCCAACCTCATCGTCGGCGTCTTCAACCTGCTGCCCGGGCTGCCGCTCGACGGCGGCCGGATGCTGCGCGCGGGCGTGTGGAGGGTGACCCGCAGCGCCATTTCGGGCACCCTGGCCGCCGCGTGGGTCGGCAGGGCGCTGGCCGTCGCCATCGTCGCCGCGGCGTTCGCCATGTCACTGATGAGCGGCCAGTCGCTGCTCGACACCTACGTCATCTGGTCGGTGCTGCTGGCCAGCTTCATCTGGTTCGGCGCCACCCAGTCGCTGCGGGTGGCCCGCGTGCGCGCGCGGCTCCCGCAGGCCAACGCCCGCGCCCTGGCCCGTCGCGCCATCCCGGTGACCGCCGAGACCCCGCTGGCGGAGGCCCTGCGCAGGACCACGGAGGCCCGCGCCGGCGCCATGGTGATCGTCGACCACGAGGGCAAGCCGACCGCCATCGTCAACGAGGCGGCCGTCCAGGCCACGCCCGAGCACCGCAGGCCGTGGGTGAACGTCGGATCGCTCTCCCGCACCATCGAGCCGTCCATGGTGCTGCCCGCCGACCTGTCGGGCGAGTCGCTGATCGACGCCATGCGCGACGCCCCGGCGGGGGAGTACCTCCTGGTCGAACGCGGCGGCGAGGTCTACGGCGTGCTGGCCACCGCCGACGTCAACAAGGTCTTCAGCGGGGTGTGACCACTCGTCTGAACGGCCAGGTAGGACTAGTGTTTCAGACAACCCGATCACCGATCGCGGATTCGAGGCGAGCAGCTCAGACCGATACTGTTCCTCCTCGTCTGGGTATGCGTATGGCTGGCGGTTGACCGGCGATTTTCCGTGGAGGGAGATTTCGGTGGCAGAGCAGGGCTTCGGGGTGGTGCGCCCACTGCCGGGCAGCGGGCTGGTCGCCCACATGGGTGGGCTGCTACTCGTCTGCGACGCGGCGGAGGGAGCGAGCGGCGAGCTGCTCGAAGCACTCCGTGAGAGCGCGGCGTCGGGGGCGGACGGTCTCGCGCTGGCCCGCCGTGCCGCACAGGTGTTGTTCAGGACCATGTCGGGCGACCCGGTCAGCTGCGCGGTGGCAGGGCCCGCGGGTGGTGGCATGGCCGTGCTGGTCAGCGGGTCGGCCTCGGCCGTGGTCAGCACAGACGACGGCGAGACCAGGCTGTCCGGGCGTGACTCCCTCACCTGGACCGACCGGCTGATCCCGGGGCCCGTGCAGCGGGTCGAGCTGGCCCTGCCGGGCGCCGGCGACGCCCACCCGGCCGTCCGCCTCGACAGCGGCGTGGTGCTCGGCGGCGGCCTGCGCGGCGAGGTGGGCGACGTCGAGGAGGCGCCGGCCAAGGCGAAGGTCAAGCCGCTGGAGACCAGCGAGCTGCCGGCGACCGGCCTCCACTTCGAGCCCGACCTGCTGCCCCCGCCGCCCAGGCCGGAGCCGCGGCAGGAGGAGCCGGTGCAGGCCCAGCCGGCGCCCCAGCCGCCATCCCAGCCGATGGCCCCCTACCCGATGGGCGGGCCCTCGGGGCCGCAGGGCCCCTACGGCCCGCCGCCGGCCGCCGAACCGTACTCCGAGCCCGCCCCGCCCGGCCCGCCCATGCCCGGCCCGCCCATGCCGGGCCCCGGCCCGATGCCGCCGCCCGGCCCGCCCATGCCGCCGGGCCCGCCGCCGCAGGGTCCGGGACCGATGCCCTTCGAGGACGTGCCCCACGCAGGCGGCCCCGTCGCGCCCGAGCAGCACGAGCCCCCCTACGGTCCTCCGCCCGAGCAGCACGAGCCCCCCTACGGTCCTCCGCAGGAGCAGCCGGGCGAGGAAGCGGCCGACGGCCGGCCGATGGTGTTCGGCGTCGACTGCAAGAACGACCACTTCAACGACCCGCGCTCGCCGTATTGCGTGATCTGCGGGATCGAGCTGGTGCAGCGGACGCTGGTGCCGTACAAGGGGCCGCGGCCGCAGCTCGGCGTGCTGCTGCTCGACGACGGCACCTCGCTGCCGCTCGACGGCGACTACCTGCTCGGCCGCGACCCCGAGCGGGCGCCCGAGGTCGCCGGCGGCACCGCCAGGCCCGCCAAGGTCACCAGCCCCGACGGGTCGGTCTCCCGCCGCCACCTGCGGGTCGCGCTCGACGGCTGGGACGTCAACCTGGTCGACCTCGGCTCGGTCAACGGCACCCAGATCCAGCCGCCCGGCGACCCCAACTTCTACGACATCCCGCCGAACGAGCCCGTCACCATCGCGCCGGGAACGACCGTCCGCATCGGCGTCTCCCGCACGATGCGCTACGAGTCCCACCGCGGCTGACCCGCGCGCCCCGGCTTGCCGTTCCTCCGGTACGGCAAGCCGGGCCTCCCGTTCTCCCGTTCTTCTCGTACGGCAAGCCGGGCGTCCAGTTCCTCCGGTACGGCAAGCCGGGCCGGGGCCACCGTGGTCACCGGTCACCGGTCACCGCCCGTCCGTCACGTCACGCCAGCCGACTCCGCCGCCCGCCGTGACGTCGCCCCGCCGTCCGGTGACCTGAGTAGCGCCCTACTCAGGCCACCCTGCCGACCACGACGGATCATCGAGAGCGTGGGAAGCCCCGCACGATACGCGCAGGCGCCCGAGTCACCCGGATCCGGGCGCGGCGTGCCAGGCTCTCCTGCGCCTCCGGGCGGCCTGCTACCGGCCGTCACCGCCAGGTTCTGCCGCCGGTCCCGGCCGCCTGCTCCCGGGTGTGGCCTGCCCGGGTCTGCCGTTCGGCGGGGGGCTGATCGGTCGGGGGCCGTCCGTCCCGCCCGCCGGCCGGCGGAAGCGGTTGAGGGCCTTGGCGAGCTCGGCCGGCGAGTTGACGCCCAGCTTCCAGTACGCCTGGTTCCTGTGGTTCATGGCCGTGCGCATCGCGATCCCGAGCTCCATGGCGATCTGCCGGTGCGACCGGCCCGCGGCCGTCAGTTGCGCCACCTGCAACTCCCGCTCGGTCAGGTCGGGCGCGGCCAGCTCCCGTAACGCGGGCGTGTCGGGCCCCTGGCACGCTCCAGCCAGCGACCACGCCTCCGTCGCCGCCGCCCGGGCCGCCCGCTCGCCGCGCGAGCGCCGTAACAGCCCCGCCGCCTGGGCGGCCGCCTCTGCCGCGTGCAGGCGCAGCCCCAGCGCGTCGAACCCCTCCGCCACCGCCAGCAGTCCGTCCGTGTCCGACTCCGCCAGCGCGGCGGCGTGCCGGGCCGCCAGCCGCACCCGGGGCCCGTCGTGGGCCGCGGCCAGCTCGGCCAGCCGGGCAGCGACGGCGACGGGCGCGCCGAGCCGTACCGCGTCGTGGAGGGCGACCGCCTCGAACGCGGCGAGTCCGCTCTCCCTGCAGTCGGCGGCGGCCGCCAGCGCCAGCTCGACCGCGCGGCTGCTCTCGCCCGCTGCGGCGGCGATCCACACGCGGGTGAGCGCCACCCAGCGCATGAACGCGGTCCAGGTGGCCCGATTGCGCTCCACGGCCGCCCTGAGGGTGTCGCGGGCGGCGTCCGCCTCGCCGCGCAGCGCCTGGGCGGCGGCGTAGGCGGCCATGCAGCCGCCCACGGTGAGCGCCGTCTCGTGGTTGGCGGGCGCGTGCAGGACGAGCAGCGCCGTGCCCAGCTGGCCGCGCAGGGTGGCGGCGTTGCCCCTGGCCAGCGCGAGGCTCCCCTCGCCGCGCGACCAGCCGCGCTGGCCGGCGAGGGCGGACCGCATGGAGGCGATGGCCTCGTCCATGACGGCCAGGTCGCCGGAGAAGTATCCGCACATGGACCAGGTTGAGTGCAGCGGCGAGACCAGGGCGGGCAGCTCGTCGCGCCAGGTCGCCGCCGCGCCGAGCGCCTCGCGGACCAGTGCGGTCGCCTCGGCGGTGCGCCCGGCGTAGCAGAGTGCCAGGGCTCGGGAGTTGAGCACCTGGGCGCGCTGGGCCGGCTCGAGGTCCTGGGCCAGCAGTTCCGTGCCGAGCCGCAGGGCGTCGCCGGTGCGGGCGGCCGACGCGGTCAGCCCGAGACGCTGGACGGCCAGCCGCCGGCGGCCCGACGGCTCCGCCAGCTCCTTCTCGGTGACGGCGAGCAGGTCGAGCGCGTCGCCGAGCCGGTCCATGCCCCAGGCCAGGTTGCTCGCCCTGGCCAGTACCAGGCGGGCCTTCGACGGCTCGTCGCCGGGCTCGAGGGTGGCGTCGAGCACGGACCTGGCCCGGTCCGGCTGCTGGGCGTAGTCGAGGAGCGTGGCCAGCTGGATCGCCGCGGCGGTGCCGCCGCCCGCGTCGAGGGCGGCCTCGCCGAGCCGGATGGCCAGCGGGTAGTCGTGCGCCGACCAGGCCAGGCGGGAGGCGTCCAGGAGCGGGCGAGGGGCCGCGCCCAGCCCGCCCGCCAGCCGCCACACCGTCACCCGCAGCGGGTCCTCCCTGCGGCGCAGGCCGGTCGCCTCCAGCGCCGCGGCCAGGTCGGCGTGCCTGCGGCGGCGGCGCAGCTCGGGCAGGTGCTCACGGGCGACCTCGCCGTAGAGGGGGTGGCCGAGGCGGGCGATCTCCCGCCGTCCTTCGACGCGCACCCTGACCAGGCCGCGCTCCTCGGCCTCCAGCACCGCGCGCTCGCCGGTCAGGGCGCCGAGCGTGCGGGCGCCGATCGGCTCGGCCAGCGCCGTGTACTCCAGGACGTCCTTCAGCTCGGGCGACAGCGCGCCGATCCGCTCGTGGATCAGGTCGACCAGGCGGGGCGCGAGGGGCGGGGCGCCGGTCAGCTTCCACATCCCGTGGATCTCCGACAGCGAGCCGGCGGCGATGGCCGCCCCCACCACCTCCGACAGGAACAGCGCGTTGCCCTCGGTCACCTCGGCCAGCCTGCGCACGGTGGCGTCGTCGGGCTGGCCGCCGAGCGCGGCCGTCAGGACGGCGGTGACGTCGTCGTCGCTGAGCGGGCCGGTGTCGTAGCGGCGTACGTGGCCGTCCCGCCACAACAGCGTCACCGGATCGGGGGCGGGCTCGCCCGTGCGCAGCGTGGCGACCAGCCGTGCCTGCCCACCCCTGACCAGGCAGGCGATCACCTCGGCCGAGTGGCTGTCGAGCAGGTGGGCGTCGTCGACCGACAGCACCGCGACCCTGCCCCTGGCCTGGGCGAGCAGTTCGTCGGCGGCCCAGCGCACGGTGTTGACCAGGTGCGGGGGGTGCTGGGGCGGGATGAGGTCGGCCAGCGCGCCGTTCGGTATCGAGCTGGCCGCCTTGGTCGCCCTGATCCGCAGGGTGGTCACCTTGGCCGCGTGGAAGCGCGTCAGCACCTCGCCGGCCAGGCGCGACTTCCCGACGCCGGCGGGACCGGCGATGATGACGCCCTGCGCGGTCGGGTCGCGGGCGAGCCGGACCAGGTCGTCGAGTTCGTGCCTGCGGCCCGCGAACGGCCAGCGCTTCATGTTGGCCCCCTCGATACCTTATTGTCCTTTTGTGGCGCGATGGGGTGCGAAATTCGATGTCGATTGCCCGAGTTGTGCCCGACCTACTGTCGCACGCGAAGCCGACGGATTACACAGGGTTTTTCTACCCACGCCATTGCGGCCCTATTGGCTGGCCGTCTGCCAGAGTTGCGGGCAGGCTTTGCTGCTGGAGAATCGCGACGAGGTCGACGACCGCGACCCCGACGACCTGCCCGCCCGCCCCGCGCAGGTGCTGTGGCCGCCCTCGGGGCCGCCGATCCGTGCCGAGGTGCCTCCCGTCGTACGGCAGGAGCTCACCCATGCGCGCGCCGGCCTGCGCTCGGGATCGCCCACCTCGGCCGTGCTGCACGTGCGACGGCTGCTCGAGGCGGTGTGCGCCGACCACGGCGTCACGGGCCGCACGCTCTTCCACGCCCTTCGCGAGCTGCGCGACGGCGGCCTGATCGACGGCTGGCTGCTGGCCTGGGCAGAGGAACTGCGCGAGCTCGGCAACGAGGCCGCCCACGTCGGCGCGCACCCGCTCGCCAGGCCGGAGGCGGAGGAGGCGGTGGAGCTGGCCGAGGCCTTCGTCGACTACCTTTACCGTTTCTCCCGCACCTACCAGTCTTTTCGCCGACGACGCGGCAGCTCGAAAACCCGTAATAGCCGAAATGTCCTGCGAGACACCCCAGTGATGCGGATTCTTCGTAAATCACAGGTGGACTTCAGGGCCCATCCCTATCCCCACGATCCGGCCAGAGTGAAATCCAGGACCGCGGTCGCCGACGAGCTCGGCATCCCACCCGAGCGGCTGCTCAAAGCCGTCATCCTCTACCTCGGCGAGCACGCCGTCGTCGCCATCGCCCCCAGCGCCGGCGTCATCGACGAGCGCGCGCTGGCCCGCGCCTTCGGTGCCACCGACGCCAGGGTGGCGCGACTGGCCGACGTCCTGCGCATCGGCGAGACCATCGCCGCCGACATCCTCAGCCCGCTGGCCCTGCCGTACCTGCCGTCGGTACTGGAGGAAAGCGCCGCCGCCGCGGCCTCCGTCTACGTCTCCAGCGGCCGCCACGGCCTCGAACTCGAACTCGACCCGGCCGACCTGGTCCGCCTCACACGGGCCAGGACCGCCCCGATCGTGAGGTGACCGCGTGACCCGTGTCGTGTTCGAGGGCTCCTTCGACGAGCTGGCCTCCCTGGAAGACTGGCTCCGGGACGCCGGCGGCCTGCGCGGGCGCACCCGCCTGCGCCCCGGACGCCCGGCCGCCGGGCGGATGGGCGGCGAACCGCCCGACCTCGTCGTGGACGTCGCCTCCCAGGGGCAGGCCACGACGCTGGCCAGAACGGTGGAGTTCTGGCTGCGCACGCGCGGCAGGCAGGTGGCGCTCAGGCTGCGCGTCGGCTCGGAGATCACGGTGGACCTCGACCTGCTGGCCAAGCTGGACACCGAGACCCTCGTCGCCCAGGTGACCGCCCTCCTGCGCGACGCCCTCGACACCGCCGCCGAATGACCCGGATCCCCGCCATCCTCACCGGACCGGCCGCGCCGCAGGCTCACCCCTCGGCGCCTCACGCAGACCGGCCGGGAGGAGGGCGCCGCCGCCACCTGAGCGCCGAGGCGGCGCGGACGGTCGCGGACGAGATCGCCGACGCCACCTTCGCCGTCGCGCTGGGCCAGTACGGCTATCGCGGTGCGGGTGATCTGCTGCCTGTGGGCCGCGGTCGCAGCCTGACGGGTGGTCATGCCGTAGCGGACGCCGGCCACGCGCGCCCGAACGCGGCGCCGAGGACGGACGCGGCAGAAGGATCAGGCGGTGAAGGCGTGGACGGAGCGCAGCATGCGGGCGGCCACCTGCAGGCCGCGGGAGGCCTCGATCGCGCGGCCCGCGGCGGCCGCCAGGCGGCCGAGCAGGTGCTCCTCGCGTTCGGTGAACCGCCTGCCCGCCACCCACAGGTACGCCTGGTCGCGCGTGGCCAGCGGCACCGGCACCGCCAGGAACCCGGGCCCGCGTACTGACCAGTCCTGCAGCAGCAGCACCGGGTCGGAGGCGTTCGCCAGTTCCTTCAGCACCCCCGACTCCAGCAGCCAGCCGGCCACTCCCAGCGGGTCGCCCGGTGCGAGGAGGACATGGGACGGGTAGGCGAGCTCCTGCAGCGGATCGACGTCCACGAACCCCGCGTACGGCGTGCCGCCCACCGCCGACGCGCATCGCACCACCTGGTCCAGCAGCGCGTCCGGCTCCACATGGGAGAACGACTCGATGAGCTCCTTCACGCAGTCGCTGCTCATGCCTCATCCCCTGATGCAAGGCTCGCCGAGAACGGCGGAGTGTTAACGGGCGGCGACTCGGAGTATTACCGTCGAAGCCGCCCTTGGCCACCCCCACAACAGGTAATAGATATTTTCAGCTGAGGCGCGGCCGTAGCAGCAGCCACTCCACGTCGTCGCCGCGCGTGCCGTCCGGCCGGGGGAACAGCTCCCGCTGCAGGCTCTCCCTGGTGAAGCCGACCCGCTGCAGCACCCGCTGGGAGGCGTCGTTGGCGACGTCGGTGCCGGCCACGATCCGGTGCAGCGCCGTGTTCGCGAACGCCCAGTCGACCAGCAGCCGCACCGCCCGCGTCATGAACCCGCGGCCCCGGAACGACGGCCGCAGCGAGTAGCCCACCATCGCCTGCCCGAGCGACGGCGTCACCTGCACGAGCTGGATGTGGCCCGCGAACGCGTCGGTGGCCGCGTCACGGATCGCGAGCTCGGCCCGCTGCCCCGACAGCCACCAGTAGCCGGCGTAGCGGCAGCGGCGCTCGACGACGTCGGCCGTCGGGACGGGACCGATCATCCAGCGGGAGACGCTCTCCTCGCCCACCATGGCCAGGAAGTCGCCGACGTCACGCGGCGCCAGCTGCGCCAGCCGCACCACCCCGTCCGACAGTTCCCCGCCGTCGAGGAACGGCAGGTACTGCTCGGCCGGCTCGCCCGAATCGGCCGCCAGCCTGGCGAACGCCACGAAGTCGGCCGCCCTGCCGTCACGCGTGCGGGTCCGCTCTCTCGCGATGCCCTCCTGCACGTACCCGGCCGCGTAGGCGACCCGCAGGCTGGGCATGTTCTCCACCTCGGCGTGCAGCTCGATGCGCCGCGCCCCCTTGTCGAAGGCCCATTCGCTGGCCGCGCGCGTCGCCGCCGTCGCCACGCCCTTGCCCCTGGCCCACTCCGCCACCCGGTAGCCGATCGACAGCGCCCCGCGCTCGTCGGGCGACCGCAACCCCACCGCGCCCAGGTACTGCCCGCTGCCGGCGTCGACGATCGTGAACTCCGCGCCGCCCTCCGCCCACCGCCGCTGCGCCATCGCCAGATAACCCGCGGCGTCGTCCAGCGTGTACGGGATCGGCAACCGGTAGAGGAAACGGGCCGTCTCGTCGTCGGACGAGGCCCGCACGATCGCGGGCAGATCCTCACGGGAGGGGGGACGCAGGATCAGCGCGCCCGTCGAGATCACTTCACGCGGCAACATGGTCCATTGCTATCAATCCCCCTGCCACGTCGGCGAGTCCGGGCCGAGCAGCGCCGCCAGATCCGTCCTGCTGTTCACCCCGAGCTTGCCGTAGACCGACTGCAGGTGGTCGTCCACCGTCCTGATCGACACCACCAGCATCGCCGCGATGTCCTTGCCGGCCAGGCCGGAGGCCGCCAGGCGGGCGATCTCCCTTTCGCGCGGCGTCAGCGCCGGGCCCGCAGGCGCGCCAGCATCGGCGTGCGCGCGCCCTGGCACGCCCCCGCGCACGCCGCCGCCCTGGCCGCGGCGGCCCTGGCCTGGCGCGGCCGGCCCCTGGCCAGGAAGGCGGCCGCGGCCTGCGCGTGGACGTCGCCCGCGTGCAGCACCATGCCGAGCTCGGTGAACCCGGCAGCCACCCGCTCCAGGCCCTCCGCGTCGCCCGCGGCGGCCGCCGCCGCGTGGCCGGCGCAGATCGCCGCGAGCCTCCCGTCGTGCCGCGCGGCCACCTCGCCCAGGCGCGCGGCCACCTTCGCCGCCGCGCCGAAACGCACCGCGTCGTGCAGCGCGACCAGCTCGATCCCGTACAGGTCCTGAGCGCGGGCGCGGGCCGCGTGCGACAGCGCCAGCTCCACCGCGCGCGTCAGCCGCCCGCCCGCCGCCGCCACCCAGCGCTGCGCCGCGTCGATGGAGGTCTGCAGCAGGTACACCACGTCCGCGCGGTCCTTCTCGGCCCGTTCCAGCAGCGTCGTGGCGGTGCGCTGGTCGCCGAGCAACGCCGTGCAGTGCGCCAGCTCGGCCACCGCCGGCGCGGTGAAGTGGCCCGCGCCCGCCGGCGTGGCCGCCTCCCTGACGATCGTGGCCGCGTCGGCCACCCTGCCGCGCATCCTGGCGATCTCGCCGTGCCACTGCAGGAACAGGCGCCGGAACAGCCGCACCGTGCCGTCCTCGCCCAGCAGCTGCTCGCCGTGGACGACCGCCCGCTCGGCCGCGTCCAGGTCGCCGGCGAACAGCTCGGCCAGATAGCGGCCGGCCACCATCGTGAGCACCTCGGACGGAGCCACGTCACGCCACGTCTCCTCCTCCGCCATGCCCCGCTCGGACATCCGCCTGGCCGCCGCGCACCGCCCCATGTACGCCAGGCCGTAGGTGGTGATGCCCAGCGCCATCGCCCTGCCCACCACCGCGCCCGTCCCCTCGCGCGGCCCCCCGGCCAGCATCAGGTCGGCCGCCGCCGCGCACTCGTGCACCTCGCCGCGCAGGATCCGCAGGTTCAGCCGCATGGCCCGCACCATCATCCGCAGCGACGGCTCCTCCAGCGTCGCCTCGGCGGCGTCGAGCACCTCGTCCGCCTCGCCCGGCCTGCGCAGCCCGACGTTCAGGTTCCAGGCACGCCGCATCGCCAGCCGCGCCCGCACCTGCGGAGCGCACGGCTCGTCCCACACCGAGGTCAGCGCCGCCTCCGAATCGGCGAACCGCTCCGAGAACGACAGCACCTCCGCCAGCGTGGCCGCCGCCTCCGCGCCGCCGCCCGCGTTCAGCGCCGCCCAGCCCAGGCGCGCGGCCAGGGAGGCGTCGTGCGCCGCCCACGCGATCTCGCAGCCCGACAGCAGCGGCGCCGGATCCTTCGCGGTGCCGCTCTCCAGCCGCCACATCGCCGTCCGCACCACGTCGTCGCGCCGCCTGCCGCCGCTGCCGCCGCTACCGCCGGTGGCCTCCAGCGCCTCGGCCAGCCGGCGGTAGCGGCGGCGGGTACGCAGCAGCGGGCTGCGCGCCCTGGCCGCCTCGCCGTACAGGGGGTGGGCCAGGCGCACCAGCGTCCGCCTGCCGTCCACCAGCACCCTGATGAGGTCCTTGGCCTCCAGCGCCTCCACCGCCGCCGCCGACACCAGGCCGGCCAGCAACCGCGCGCCCAGCGGCTCGCCCAGCGCGACGTACTCCAGCGCCTCCTCCTCGGCCGCCTCCAGCCTGCCGATGCGGGCGGCCACCAGCTCGGCCAGCGGGGGAGCGACCGGCGGCGCCGACTGCAGCCGCCACAGCCCCTGCACCCGCACCAGCGCCCCCGCGTCCAGCGCGCCCGCCACCAGCTCCCGCAGGAACAGCGCGTTGCCGCCGGTCAGCCGGTGCAGCCTGGCCGCGCTCTGCGAGTCCACCGGATCGCCCAGCACGCCCGCCAGGATGCGGGCCACCTCGTGCCGGCTCAGCGGCGCCAGCTCCATCCTGACCAGCCCCAGGTCCTTCCACAGCGTCACCACCGCCTCCGGCGCCGGCTCGCCGCCGCGCAGCGTCAGCAGCAGCTGCGCGGCCGAGTCCTGCGCCAGGTGGTGCAGGACCGCCGCCGACCCGGAATCCAGCAGGTGGGCGTCGTCGACCAGAACCAACGGCCGCCGCTCGGTCCCCACCAGCGTGTCGGAGATCCACTTCAGCGGGTTGGCGCCCTGGGGGAGCGCGGCGGGCAGCAGGTGGGCCAGCGCCCCGAAGGGAAGCCCGCGCGCCGCCATCGAGGCGATGGCGTGCACCGCCGTACGGCCGCGCGAGCGCAGCGAGGTCACCACCTCCATCGCCAGCCTGCTCTTGCCCACGCCCGCCGCCCCGACGATCGCCACGCCGCAGGTCGCCGGATCGTTCATGAGCGTCAGCAACCGGTCGGTCTCCTCGACCCGGCCGGCGAAGGGCCACCGCGTTGCCACGTGAGGGATGTTACGGTCAAGAAGGGCCCAGATACAGGGGGTTGCGACAGGCCGAGCGACCCCCCGATTCGCCCTATCCTCATGCCCATGGGTTTTCGCAGGCACGGGCCGTTCCAGGTAGGGGATCAGGTGCAGCTCACCGACCCCAAGAACAAGCGCCACACGATCACGCTCAAGCAGGACGGGGTCTTCCACACGCACAAGGGGGCGATCCCGCACAGCGACCTGATCGGCCAGCCCGAAGGCTCGGTGGTGCGCTCCTCGGGCGGCACCCAGTATCTGGCCTTCCGCCACCTGCTGCAGGACTACACGCTGTCCATGCCGCGCGGCGCGGCCGTCATCTACCCCAAGGACGCCGCCCAGATCGTCGGCATGGCCGACATCTTCCCCGGGGCGCGCGTCATCGAGGCCGGCGTCGGCTCGGGCGCGCTGACCTGCTTCCTGCTGCGCGCCGTCGGCGCCGAGGGCAAGGTCACCTCCTACGAGCGGCGCCAGGAGTTCGCCGACGTCGCCCGCAAGAACGTCGAGAAGTTCTTCGGCGGCGAGATGGACAGCTGGCGCCTGGTCGTCGGCGACCTCAACGACTCCATCGACGAGAGCGACGTCGACCGGGTCATCCTCGACATGCTCGCCCCATGGGAGTGCGTCGACGCGGTCGCCAAGGCCCTCACCCCCGGTGGCGTGATCTGCGTCTACGTCGCCACGACCACCCAGATGTCGAAGACGGTGGAAACCCTGCGGGAGCACGGGAGTTTCACCGAGCCCCACGCGTGGGAGACCCTGGTTCGCGACTGGCATGTCGAGGGACTCGCCGTCCGCCCAGATCACCGCATGATCGGGCACACCGGCTTCCTCGTCACCGCCCGCCGCATGGCGGACGGCGTCACGCCCCCGCCAAGGCGCAGACGACCGAAGGGGACCACCGAAGAACTATGACGATTTGGCCACGGCGGTGCCTTGGTGCGTGACACGGGAACAGATGACCGTGTTCATATGCTGGAACTACTAAACACGCCCGCGGGATTTATTCACCGAATACCGAATGTCACTCTACGAACACTTTCCGGCAAGGTAGCGGAAAGCCGGGAGATGGGTAAGGTCCTTAGTAGTCGCTCTCGACTGGGAAGGAGGTGACGGGGCGTGGCAGCTCGCGATGATGCAGAGGCTCGAGCCGCGCAGCGCGAACGGGAGGTCGCTGATCTTTCAACACAGGTCTCCTTCCTGCAGGAGGAGATCACCGCGCTGCGGAGGAAGCTGGCCGAGTCACCCCGTCAGGCCAGGGTCCTCGAGGAGCGTCTCCACGAGGCGCAGGCCAACCTTGCCGCGGTGACCAGCCAGAACGAACGGCTGGTCGCCACACTCAAGGAGGCCAGGGACCAGATCGTGGCTCTGAAGGAGGAGGTCGACCGGCTGGCCCAGCCGCCATCCGGCTTCGGCGTCTTCCTCGAGGCCAGAGAAGACGGCACGGTGGAGGTCTTCACCGGCGGCCGCAAGCTGCGGGTCAACGTCAGTCCCGCGGTCGATGTCGACATGCTCAGGCGTGGCCAGGAGGTCATGCTCAACGAGGCGCTCAACGTGGTCGAGGCGCTCGGCTACGAAGAGGTCGGCGAGATCGTGATGCTCAAGGAGCTGCTCGAAGACGGCGAGCGCGCCCTGGTCATCTCCCACGCCGACGAGGAGCGCGTCGTACGCCTGGCCGAATCGCTGCTCGGCCAGCCGGTGCGCGCCGGCGACTCCCTGCTGCTGGAGCCCCGCTCCGGCTACGTCTACGAGCGCATACCCAAGTCCGAAGTGGAAGAGCTGGTCCTCGAAGAGGTCCCCGACATCTCCTACGAGGAGATCGGCGGCCTCATGCGGCAGATCGAGCAGATCAGGGACGCCATCGAGCTGCCCTACCTGCACGCCGACCTGTTCCGCGAGCACAAGCTCCGCCCGCCCAAGGGCGTGCTGCTGTACGGCCCGCCCGGATGCGGCAAGACGCTCATCGCCAAGGCCGTGGCCAACTCCCTGGCCAAGCAGGTCGCGGAGAAGACCGGCCAGTCCGGCAAGAGCTTCTTCCTCAACATCAAGGGCCCGGAGCTCCTCAACAAGTACGTCGGCGAGACCGAGCGGCACATCCGCCTGGTCTTCCAGCGCGCACGGGAGAAGGCCTCCGAGGGCACCCCGGTGATCGTGTTCTTCGACGAGATGGACTCGATCTTCCGCACCCGAGGCTCGGGCGTCTCCTCCGACGTCGAGAACACCATCGTCCCGCAGCTGCTGTCGGAGATCGACGGCGTCGAGGGACTGGAGAACGTCATCGTCATCGGCGCCTCCAACCGCGAAGACATGATCGACCCGGCGATCCTGCGGCCAGGCCGCCTGGACGTCAAGATCAAGATCGAGCGGCCGGACGCCGAGGCGGCCAAGGACATCTTCTCCAAGTACCTCATCGCCGACCTCCCGCTGCACCCGGACGACCTGGCAGAGCACTCCGACTCCCGCGAGTCGACGATCGCGGGAATGATCCAGAGCGTCGTGGAGCGCATGTACTCCGAGAGCGAAGAGAACCGCTTCCTCGAGGTGACCTACGCCAACGGCGACAAGGAAGTCCTCTACTTCAAGGACTTCAACTCCGGCGCGATGATCCAGAACATCGTCGACCGGGGCAAGAAGATGGCCATCAAGCAGTTCCTCGAGTCCGGGCAGAAGGGCCTGCGGGTGCAGCACCTGCTGGCGGCCTGCGTGGACGAGTTCTCCGAGAACGAGGACCTGCCCAACACCACCAACCCCGACGACTGGGCCCGCATCTCCGGCAAGAAGGGCGAGCGGATCGTCTACATCCGCACGCTGGTCTCCGGCAAGCAGGGCACCGAGGCCGGCCGGTCGATCGACACGGTCGCCAACACCGGCCAGTACCTGTAAACGGTCCCACCGCCGAAGGGCCGCTCCCGCACCGGGAGCGGCCCTCCGCGTTTCCCGGGGCCGGATGACAGGGCCGCGGGAACACGTGTGGCGGGCCGCCGTCACGGCGACCCGCCACCCGCGTCCTACCCCGTCAGCCGACCTCGACGCTCTCCAGCACGCCGAGCGCGTCCGGCACCAGCACCGCGGCCGAGTGGTAGGCCGACACCAGGTACGACATCACCGCCCGGTCGCTGATGCCGGCCAGCCGCACCGACACCCCTGGCTCCCACTCGTCCGGCAGGCCCGTACGGCGCAGCCCCACCACGCCCTGGTCGTCCTGACCCAGGCGCATCGCCATGATCGAGGTCAGCCCCCGATCCGAGATCGGGATCTTGTCGCACGGCAGCACCGGCACACCCCGCCAGGCGATCACCGTCCCGCCCGGCACCTCCGCCGTCGACGGGTACACCCCGCGCGCGTTGCACTGCCTGCCGAAGGCCGCGATCGCCCGCGGATGCGCCAGGAAACAGTGCGTCTTGCGGCGCCGGGCCAGCAGATCGTCCAGATCGTCCGGCGTCGGAGGACCGGACCTGGTGTGCAGCCGCTGCCGCAGATCGGCGTTGTGCAACAGCCCGAACTCCCGGTTGTTGACCAGTTCGTGCTCCTGCCGCTCCCGCAGCGCCGCCACCGTCAACCGCACCTGCTGCTCCACCTGATCCATCGGATCGCTGTACAGGTCGGCCACCCTGGTGTGGATCCGCAGGACCGTCTGCGCCACACTCAGCTCGTACACCCGGGGCGCCAGGTCGTAGTCGACGAACGTGCCCGGCAGCAGCGCCTCGCCCACGTGCCCGGCCGACAGCGCCACCTCCGCCTCGCCGTGCCTGTTCTGCGGCCTGGCCGTACCCGAAGGCGCCAGATGCGCGGCCAGGCTGGGGGAGCGGTCCAGCAGCGCCCGCCACGCCGGGCCGGGCAGCGCCAGCACCGTGGCCGCCGTGACCGTCCGCACCGTGTACGGCCAGCCGGGCGAGCCGCCCGCCAGCAGCGCGTCGCCCAGATGGTCGCCGTCGGCCAGCCGGCCCAGCTCGGCCCGGCCGTCGTAGGCGCCCTGCACCGACGTGGCCAGCTTGCCGTGCGCCACCAGCAGCAGCTCCTCGACCGGCGCGCCCTCCTCGGCGATCACCTGCCCTGGCTCGTACTCCCGCTGCTCGAACAACGCCGCCAGCTCCGCCAGCACCTCGGCGTCGGCGAACCCCCGCAACGCGGGCAGCTCGCACAGCTCGCCGGGCACCACCCGCACGTCGGCGCCGGTCGAGACGAAACTCACCCGGCCGTCACCGACCCGGTAGGACAGGCGACGGTTGACCCGGAAGGCGCCACCCGTCACCTCGATCCACGGCAGCACCCGCAGCAGATGCCGCGGGGTGATCTCCTGCATGAACGGCACGGACTTGGTGGTCGTCGCCAGATTCCTGGCCGCCGCCGTGCTCAGGCTCAAGGCGGTCACGAGGCGACCCTCCCCAGCAGCGTCCCGATCCTGGTGCCGGCCGTGCCCAGCCCGGTCGGGCCGGCCACCCACCGGGTGCCCCTCAACGTCGGCTCGTCATAGCGCCTGCACTCCCGGTGCCAGCGCAGGATGGCCGCCATCCAGTCCTGCAGCTCGACCACGTACGCGGCCACCGACGCCCGCACGTCCGCATCGGCGTCGACTCCGTCGAGCAGCGCCGGCAGATCCACCTCGGCCGCCTTCTGGAACTGCCGCATCCTGGCCGCCATCAGCGAGCCCACCAGTTCGGCAGCCCTGGGCGCGTCGCAGTCGAAGAACGTCTGCATCACCAGCACCATGTTGTGCAGCTCGCCCTCGAACTCGATCTCCTTCTGGTAGGAGAACAGGTCGTTGAGCAGGCAGGCGTAGTCCTGCGCCGCGTCGACCAGCGCCGTCATCGGCCGCGACCCCCACACCCGCGCGGGGATCGAGCGCCCAGGCTCCAGCCGCGCCAGCGCCATCGTCATGTCCGAACCGAACGTCCTGCGCCGCATCTCCAGGTAGTCGACCGGATCGGGCACCCGGTTCTGGATGTGGTTGGCCAGCTCCCACACCCAGCTGTCGGTCATCCGCTCGACCGCCGACCTGAACTCCGCCCGCTGGTCCGGCGCCATCGGCTCGGCCGTACGGAGCCACAGATCGGCCAGGCCACGCTCCACCGGATTGGCCGCCACCGCCGTCACCACCAGATCCAGCGGCATGAACGCCGACAGGCGCCGGTTGAACGCCTTGGCCCCCACGAAGTCCTTCGACCGGCCGAACACCGCCGGCAGGTAGTCGTCGCCGTAGGTGCCCCAGCTCAGCCAGTCGGTCGCCAGGACCAGCGCCTCCAGGCCCGCGTCCGGATCGATGCCCGCCGCGCACAACGCCAGGTCGTAGCCGTCGTGACCGGCCCGGTCCCACACCAGCGTGTAGAAGCCCATCGCCTCGGCGAAGTCGAGCGTCGCCCGGCGCGCCGCCTCCAGGTGCGGGTTGTCCCGCACCGCGAACGGCATGGGGATCTCCGGCAGCGGCAGCGGACCCACCCGCTGGTACGGCACGTGCACGTGGTTGCGCAGCCCGCCCGGCCCCATGACATGGCGCGGCGAGACGCGCAACCCCGTCCGGCCACCGCCGTTCATGTACCGGTTGGAGCGCATGTGCCACTCGTGGCCGCCCGACTGCCAGTCCTGCAGCCCCCGCGCGTAACGCAGCACCGCCTCCTGCTCGTGCGGCAGCAGCGCCTGCTCGGCGAACAGCACCGGCAGCTCGGTGAACGTCGTGTGCTCGAACACGTGCAGGCGAGAGGTCAGCAGATCATTGGTGATCTCCGCCGCCTTCTGCGTGTCACAGCCGAGGAAGCGCTCCACCACCAGCACGCAGTTGGACAGCTCGCCCTCCTCCTCCACCTCGCGCTGGTAGGAGAACAGGTCGTTGCGCAGGTGCACCGCGTCGGCGAACGTCTCCGTCAGCACCCTGACCGGACGGCTGCCCGCCACCCGCTCCGGCACCTCCGCGCCCACCGCGTGCTCGACCAGGCACGCCGACCACGGAGCGCCGCCCACCTTGCGGCGCTCCTCGATGTACTCGATCGGGTTAGAGACCTGGCCGTCCTCGATGTGGAACAGCTCCCACATCGACTCCTGCATCAGCTCGTGGTTGGCCCTGGTGAAGCGCTCCCGCCACCGGTCCGACATGCCGGGCACGGTACGCGCCCACAGATCCCGCAACCCCTTCTCCGCCGGGTTGGACGGCTCCGGCGGATCGTCGGTCATGAACAGATCGAGCCGATCCAGATACGCCTGGGCGCCCGCCACGTCCCTCGTCCGCTTGAAGATCTCCAGGAAGTGGTCGTCGAAGAAGAACACCCACACGTACCAGTCGGTGACCAGGTCCAGCTCTTCGGCGTCGCACTCCGGATGGGTGTAGGCGCACAGCAGGCCGTAGTCCATGCCGTCGAACCTGCGCTCCTCCCAGATCTCCGGATCGTCCAGCATGCCCATCTCCCGCGCCCACTCCTTGGTGTGGACGCGGGCCGACTCGACATGCGGATTCAGCCTGGCCGGATACGGGCAGTAGAAGTCGGGCAGCTCGAAGGGCCCCATCAGCCGACTTCGACGCTTTCCAGGATGCCCAGCGCGTCGGGCACCAGCACCGCCGCCGAGTAGTACGTCGTCACCAGGTAGGAGATGACCGCCTGGTCGTTGATGCCCATGAACCGCACCGACAGGCCCGGCTGGTACTCGTCCGGCAGACCCGTCCGGTGCAGGCCGATCACGCCCTGGTTCGCCTCGCCCAGCCGCATCGCCATGATCGAGGTGACGCCCCTGTCGCTCACCGGGATCTTGTTACAGGGCAGCACCGGAATGCCCCGCCAGGCCGGCACGCTCTGCCCCCCGTACTCGGTGTTGGCCGGGTACAGGCCACGGGCGTTGCACTCGCGGGCGAAGGCCGCGATCGCCCGCGGATGGGCCAGGAAGACCGCCGGGTCCTTCCACACCTTGGCCAGCAGCTCGTCCATGTCGTCCGGCGTCGGCGGGCCGCTGCGCGTGTGGACGCGCTGCTTCAGGTCGGCGTTGTGCAGCAGGCCGAACTCCCTGTTGTTGACCAGCTCGTCCTCCTGCCGCTCCCGCAACGCCTCGATGGTCAGCCGCAGCTGCTGCTCGGTCTGGTTCATCGGCTCGTTGTACAGATCGGCCACCCGCGTGTGCACCCGCAGGATCGTCTGCGCCACGCTCAGCTCGTACTGCCTGGGCGCCAGCTCGTAGTCGACGAACGTGCCCGGCAGCCGCGGCTCGCCCACATGGCCGGCCGCCAGCGCGATGGCCGCCTCACCGTGGGCGTTCTGCTCGTGCCCGTCGCTGCTCGCCACGCTCTCCAGCCGCTCGCGCAACGGCTCCCACAGCGCCCTGACCTCGGCCAGCGCCTGGGCCGACAGCGTCAGCACCGTGCACGCCGTCACCGCCGTCGCCGTGTAGTCCCACTGGCCCTCCTGGGAGACCAGGACCTCCTCGCCCAGGTAGTCGCCGTCGGCCAGCACCCCCAGCACCGTCTCGTGGTCGTAGGCGCCCGGCGCGACCTTGCGGACCTTGCCGTGGGCGATCAGCACGACCGCGTCGCGCGGACGGCCCGCCTCCACGATCGTCTCGCCCGGCTCCACCTCCCGCTGGGTGAAGCGGCCCGCCAGCGCCGCCAGCGCGTCGTGGTCGTCGAAGCCGCGCAGCGCGGGCAGCTCGGTCAGCTCGCCGGGGATGACGCGGATGCTCGCCCCCGTCGAGGTGAAGGTCACCCGCCCGTCGCCCACCGCGTACGTCAGCCGCCTGTTGACCCGGTAGACGCCGCCGATCGCCTGCACCCACGGCAGCGCCCGCAGCAGGTGCCGCGAGGTGATCTCCTGCATCTGCGGCACCGACTTGGTCGTCGTCGCCAGGTTGCGTGCCGCCGCTGTACTGAGGCTGAGCTGGTCGTCGGTCATTCCCTCACCTGTTCGCTCGGAGATGTGGCCACGTAAAGTTATCTACTGAACACGCAAAGTAAAACCCTGTTGGCAGCAAAGTCTCAGGGGACACATGGAACCCAACCGTCACAAGATCGCGTCAAAGGGGCGTGCGCAGACGACCAATGGCCGCGAGGCCCGCTCATCCGGGCGGCAGGCTCGCGGAACTCGACCTCCTCCGCTTCATCGCCGCCATGGCCGTCCTCGCCTTCCACTTCTTCGTCGCCTTCGCCTCCGTCTGGGGACAGCGGCCCTCGACGCTCTTCCCCTGGATCGCTCCCGTGGCCGGCCTCGGCATCCTCGGCGTCGAACTGTTCTTCGTCATCAGCGGCTTCGTCATCCTCATGACCGTGTGGGGGCGCGGGCTCGGCGCGTTCGCCTGGTCCAGGTTCGTCCGGCTGTACCCGGCCTACTGGGTCAGCCTGGCCGCCGTCGCGCTGGTGTACGGCGTGCTCGCCGCCAAGCCCCTCGACCCGAAGCTGTCGGTCTCCGGCTACCTGGTCAACGCCACCATGCTCCAGCGCCTGTTCGACGTGACCGACGCCATGGGGGTCTACTGGTCACTGTGGGCCGAGCTGCGCTTCTACCTGCTCATCTCGGTCGTGGTGATCGTCGGCGTCACCTACCGGCGGATCCTGGTCTTCATGAGCGTCTGGCTCGCCGCCGCCCTGGCGCTGGTCGTCCCCCGCTGGTTCGGCCTCGAGGCGGCCCTGCTCGACAACGAGATCCTCACCGAGACCGTCATGCCCGCCTACGCCGGATACTTCGTCGCCGGCATGGCCCTCTACCTCATCCACCGGCACGGCTCGGCCTGGCTGCCCTGGCTGCTGTTCGGCCTGTCATGGGTCCTGGCCATCGACTCGGCCATCGGCCGCGTCGCCAGGCGCATCGAGGCGGCGGGCTTCGCGGCCATGCCCGTCACCGAGACGGGCGTGGTCTTCACCATCACGCTGATCTTCGCCGTCATGGCCATGGTCGCGCTCGGCTACTTCCGCATGCCGTCCTCGCCCGTCCTGACCGCGCTCGGCGGCACCACCTACCCGCTCTACCTCTTCCACAGCGTCGTGGCCGTCGCCCTCATCCCGCCCCTCGTCGGCACCATGCCCGCATGGGCGCTGGGCGCGCTCGCCACCTTCATCACCCTCCTCTTGTCGTATCTTGTCTATTCCTGTGCCGAACGTCCTATTCAGCGGCTTCTGCGGCCACGCCGCACCCCGCAAAGCCCGCCAATGCCCGCCGTACGGGTGGAAAAGGCGTCGGTGCCATAACTCTGTGGCCCTGAGGGACTGTGAAGGGCATAGGCTCGGGCATATAAACGGCGGATAGACAGACCGGACTCTGTAGGCCGGACCACGAGAGGTGCGCATGACGGTGCGTCGGGTGATGGGCATCGAGACCGAGTACGGGATCTCCGTACCCGGCCAGCCGGGCGCCAACGCGATGGTGACCTCCTCCCAGGTCGTGAACGCCTACCTGGCCGCCTCGGCCGCCAGGGCGCGCAGGGCGCGCTGGGACTTCGAGGAGGAGAACCCGCTCCGTGACGCCCGTGGCTTCGATCTCGCCCGCGAGGTCGCCGACCCCAGCCAGCTGACCGACGAGGACCTCGGCCTGGCCAACGTCATCCTCACCAACGGCGCCCGCCTCTACGTCGACCACGCCCACCCCGAGTACTCCACGCCCGAGGTCACCAACCCGCGTGCCGCCGTCATCTGGGACAAGGCGGGCGAAAGGGTCATGTACGACGCCACCATGCGCGCCTCGTCCATCCCCACCAACGCCCCCATCCAGCTCTACAAGAACAACACCGACGCCAAGGGCGCCTCCTACGGCTGCCACGAGAACTACCTCATGCGGCGCGCCACCCCCTTCGCCGACATCGTCCGCCACCTGACCCCCTTCTTCGTCTCCCGGCAGGTCGTCGTCGGCGCCGGCAAGGTCGGCATCGGGCAGGACTCCCGCGGCGAAGGCTTCCAGATCAGCCAGCGCGCCGACTTCTTCGAGGTCGAGGTCGGGCTGGAGACCACGCTCAAGCGGCCCATCATCAACACCCGCGACGAGCCGCACGCCGACCCGGAGAAGTACCGCAGGCTCCACGTCATCATCGGCGACGCCAACATGTCGGAAATTTCGACATATCTGAAGCTCGGGACCACGGCCCTCGTCCTCGCCATGATCGAGGACAACTTCCTCACCCGCGACCTCGCCGTCGAAAACCCCGTCCAGGCCCTGCGCGCCGTCTCCCACGACCCCACCTGCCGCTACGAGATCCCCATGCGCGACGGGCGCAAGCTCACCGCCATCCAGCTGCAGATGGAATACCTCGAACAGGCCCGCAAGTACGTCGAGGAACGCGGCACCGCCACCGAGGAGATGAACAAGGACATCCTCGACCGCTGGGAATCCGTCCTCACCCGCCTGGCCGAAGACCCCATGCAGCTCGCCCGCGAACTCGACTGGGTCGCCAAGCTCGAACTCCTCGAGGGCTACCGCACCCGCGACGGCCTCGCCTGGTCCCACCCCAGACTCCAGCTCGTCGACCTCCAGTACTCCGACATCAGGCCCGACCGCGGCCTCTACAACCGCCTCGTCGCCCGCGGACGCATGCAGCGCCTCGTCACCGAGGAACAGGTCCAGCGCGCCGTCGAGAACCCGCCCACCGACACCCGCGCCTACTTCCGCGGCCGCTGCCTGCGCCAGTACAGCGAATCCGTCGCCGCCGCCTCCTGGGACTCTGTCATCTTCGACATCCCGGGCCGCGAATCCCTTCAGCGCGTGCCCACCCTCGAGCCGCTGCGCGGCACCAAGAGCCACGTCGGCGAGCTCTTCGACCGCTGCCGCACCGCCGCCGACCTCGTCGCCGCCCTCACCGGGAGCGAATGATCCAGCGCCGCCCCCGGCCGTCCCGGCAGGGTGGAGGTTCACCTGGGAGGCCTGCCGTATCTCCGCCCATTCCGGCGGCCCCTGGTGGTCCCTGGAAGGGTGGGGCTCACCCGGGAGGCTTGCTGTATCTCCACCCACCCCCGGCGGCCCTGGTGGTCCCTGGAGGGGTCTTCCGGGAGGTCCCACCCACGCGCCGGTCAGGCCGGCCAGCGTGGATGGCCGGACGTGCGCGTCCAGCGCGTCCCAGAGGCGCCGAGGGGCCGAACCAGAGCAGGGGGTCGAGGTGTTGCCACGGGCGAAGCCGCGTCGGTCGCGTGTGGCCAGGCCCGGCGGTTCCCGGGCGGATCGTCGCGGGGTGGGCGGCGCAGGTGGGGGAGGGGAGGCGCGTTGCCCCTGTCCACGGTGATCGCCGAACGGGCGCCGTCGCGGCGCGCCACCACGCGCCCCGAGAAGCGCACGGAGGACCACGGCGGCGCACGACGGCGGTCGGCGCCCTCCCGTGCGGAGCCGTACGGGCCGGATCGGCCGCGGACGGCGCCCCTGCGGCTCCAGCAGCGAGATGCCCAGATTCATCCCAGTCAACAGTTCACGAAGATCGCCGGACTCGGCGCGCGAAATGTCGCCCGGTTCGGGGAAGATAGCCAGTAGAGGCAGTCCCCCAAGCGGAGGAAGATCATGGCGAACAGGGACACCGGCGGTCAGAAGCAGACTGGTCGTCGCGAGACCGAGGTCGAGGAGACCGAGGCCTCGGCGGCCGGCGATGTGCAGGAGCGCCAGGAGAAGCTGACCGACGACGTCGACGCGATTCTGGACGAAATCGACGAAGTTCTCGAAGAGAACGCAGAGGAATTCGTGCGCAGCTACGTCCAAAAGGGCGGGGAGTAGGGCAAAGCGGACACCGAGAGGGGTGGAAGTGCCCGACGGGGGTAAGCGGTGCCCGGATTGTGGTGAGACCAAGGCGGTCTCCGAGTTCGGGCTCAACAAGCGCATGGCCGACGGCCTCGCGCGGTACTGCAAAGCCTGCTTTCGGGCGAAATATGCCAAGAGTTATCGCAAGCGCAAGGCTGCGCAGGGCAAGGCTGTGCGCGAGCGGGTCGAGGTCCCCGAAGGGCACAAACGGTGCCCGCGGTGTGAGCAGATCAAAGAAGTGGCTGAGTTCGGACGGAACCGATCGGAGAAGTCGGGACTGACCGCCTACTGCAAGCCGTGTCACACGCAGACCATGCGTGAGATCAAGATCAAGAACTACGGCAGCGAGAGGAACTATCACCTCAAGCGCCGCTACGGCATCACCGAGGACGACTACGAGCGGATGCTCGCCCGGCAGGGCGGGCTCTGCGCCATCTGTCAGGTGGTGCCGGGCACGCACGTCGACCACTGCCACGCGAGCGGCCTGGTGCGCGGCGTGCTGTGCTTCAACTGCAACAACGCGCTGGGTCACTTCCAGGACGACGTCGTGCTCATGGAGGTGGCGGCGCACTATCTCGACGGGGTGGTGCTCTGGCCGGATTTCGTGATCCCGCCCGAGCGCGGGAGCGGGCCGGTGGCGCCGACGCGGACCTATCACCTGTCGCGGCGCTACGGGATGCGCCATGAGGACGTGGAGCGGATGATCGGCGACCAGCACGGGTTGTGCGCGGTCTGCTGGGATCGCCCGCCGGAGCATGTGGATCACTGTCATCGCTCGGGTGCGGTGCGGTTCGCGTTGTGCCTGCCGTGCAATACGGGGATCGGCCAGTTCAGGGATGACGCGACGGTCGTGTGGCGGGCGGTCGCGTATCTGGAGGCGACCTTCGTGGAGTGGGAGCTCGACGAGGAGGAACTGGAGGAGTTGGCTCGCCTGGAGGACGCGCGGTGGTCGGAGTTCCTGTCGCGGGCGGTGCCGGTCTAGCGGCGGGGTCGCGGGCCGGTTCGGTTCGGTTCTAGGCGTATTCGACGGAGACGCCGAGGAGGCGGACGGGGCGGTCGTGCGGGAAGCGGCCGAAGATCGTGTGGGCGGTCTGTTCGATGGTGTCCGCGTCGAGGGTGGGCTCGGGGAGTTTGGCCTGCTTGGTGTGGGTGGTGAAGGGGGAGAAGCGGACCTTCACCGTGACGCGGATGACGGGGCGGCCGTCGGTCTCGCCGGCCAGGCGGCGGGCGAGGGTGGTGATGTGGTCGCGCATGGCGGCCGGGTCGGTGAGGTCGCGGGTGAAGGTGGTCTCGTGGCTGTGGCCGCGCGGGACCCAGGGGGTGCTGGTGACGGTGGTCTCGCCCTTGCCGAGGGCGAGGTAGCGCAGCCAGGGGCCGTTGGTGGGCCCGAAGTGGGCGGCCAGGTGGGCGGGGTCGGCGGCGGCGAGCTGGGCGACGGTGTGGAGGCCGAGGTCGGCGAGTTTCCGGCCGGTTTTGGGGCCGATTCCCCAGAGGGCGGTGGTGGGGCGCTCGCCCATGGTGGTGTGCCAGGTGTCGGTGGTGAGCCGTGAGACGCCTGCCGGCTTGTGGGCCTGGGCGGCGAGTTTGGCCTGGTGCTTGTTGTCGCCGATGCCGATGGAGCAGGTGAGTCCGGTGGCGTCGGTGACGGCGTGCTGGATGTCCCGGGCGAGCGTTTCGGGGTCGTCGGTGGTGGCGCCGAGGAAGGCCTCGTCGAGGCCCCAGACTTCGACGGTGACGGGGAAGGTGCGCAGGACGGCCATGACGGCGGCGCTGGCGGCTTCGTAGGCGGGTGGGTCGGTGGGCAGGTAGACGGCGTCGGGGCAGCGTCTGTGGGCGGTGCGCATGGGGATGCCGGAGTGCACGCCGTACTGGCGGGCCTCGTAGGAGGCGGTGGCGACGACGGTGCGGGGGGTGGTGGGGTCGCCGTTGCCGCCGATGACGACCGGGCGGCCGTGGAGTTCCGGGTTGCGCAGGATCTCGACGGCGGCCATGAAGGCGTCGAGGTCGACGTGGAGCACCCAGTCCCGCATGGGGTCCAGTATGACCGGCGGCGGTGGGGCGGGCCTCGGGTGTCGTGGGGAGGGCCGGTGCCGGCGGGGGTGTCGCCGTTGTGGCGGGCGGCAGATGGTTCGCGCTGAGCTGATCGTGGGAAGTGCATGCAACAGCACAACATGAGTAGGGTCTGGCCTAAGGACACTGAGGTTTTTGGAGGGAGTCGCGTGGCACCGCACAGGGATCTGCCCGCCGGCTTGATGAGCCAGCTCTTCGTGAACAACGGAAGTTCCTCGTTCTCCGAGTTCGTCGGCAGGCATGCTCCTGACCTGCTGCCGACGCGCGCACAGACGCTGGCCACGCCGATCGGTGACCAGGTTCCGCACGCGACCACGATCGTCGCCGCGACCTGCGCCGGCGGGGTGGTGATGGCCGGTGACCGCCGGGCCACGTCGGGAAACGTGATCTCGCAGCGCGACATCCAGAAGGTGTTCAGGACCGACGACTATTCCTGCATGGGGATCGCGGGTACGGCCAGCACGGGCATCGAGATGGCCAGGCTGTACCGGGTGGAGCTGGAGCACTACGAGAAGATGGAGGGTCGCACGCTGTCGGTGGCCGGTAAGGCCAACAGGCTGGCGACGATGATCCGCGGCAACCTGGCGATGGCGATGCAGGGCCTGGTGGTGGTGCCGCTGTTCGCCGCCTACGACGAGCAGCGGGACGCGGGGCGGATCTTCGGCTACGACGTGGCGGGCGGACCGTACGAGCGGGACAGGTTCGACGCGATCGGCTCGGGTTCGATCTTCGCGCGTGGTGCGTTGAAGAAGCTGTACCGGGACAACGCGTCGGCCGACGACATCGTGATGGCGACGATCCAGGCGTTGTACGACGCCGCGGACGACGACTCGGCCACCGGTGGGCCGGATGTGACCAGGAAGATCTGGCCCGTGGTCGCGGTCGTCGACGCCGACGGTTTCCGTCGCCTGAGTGACGACGAGGTCGCCGCCGTGGTCGAGCGGATGCTCGCGGAGCGGATGATCTCCCCTGACGGTCCCATCGCCCCGCTGTCCTAGAAAGGACCTCCCGACATGTCCATGCCTTTTGGATATGCGTCGCCCGAGCAGATCATGCGCGACAAGGCGGACTACGCGCGTAAGGGCATCGCGCGTGGCCGCAGCGTGGTGGTGCTGCAGTATGTCGACGGCATCCTGTTCGTGGCGCCGAATCCTTCGCGTGCGCTGCACAAGGTGAGCGAGATCTATGACCGGATCGGGTTCGCCGCGGTCGGCCGCTACAACGAGTTCGAGGAGTTGCGGCTGGGCGGCATCCGTTATGCCGACATCAACGGCTACACCTATGACCGTTCCGATGTGACGGGTCGTGGGCTGGCCAACCTGTACGCCTCCAACCTGGGCCGGATCTTCACCGAGTCGATCAAGTCGCTCGAGGTGGAGGTGGTGGTGGCCGAGGTGGGCGACACGCCCGACGGTGATGCGATCTACCGGTTGACCTTCGACGGTTCGGTGTTCGACGAGCACGGTTTCGCCGCGATGGGCGGTCAGGCGGAGGCGGTGGCGACCCGGCTGAAGGAGCGTTACAAGGAGGGCATGCCGCTGGCCGAGGCGCTGGAGGTGGCGCTGGCGGCGCTGACGGAGCCGGGCGGTGAGCGGCCGCCGGCGGGTCAGCTGGAGGTGGCGGTGCTCGACCGTAACCGGGAGCACCGCAAGTTCCTGCGGCTGACGGGGCGGCGGCTGGAGCGGTTGCTGCAGGAGGCGCCCGCGGCCGCGCCGCCGGCCGAGGCTCCGCCGACGGCGCCGGAGGCCGGTGCCGACGACGGCACCGAGTAGCCGCCGGCGGGCGCGTGGCGCCCGTTCGTGACAGGTCCTGTACGGCAAGCCGCACCACGGCCACCGGGGTCACCGGTGGCCGTCGGTCTTTTCACGCCACTGTGGCGGGACTTCGGCCGGGCGCGGTGACGTCGCCCGTCCATCCGGTAAACCTGCCGGGCGTCGATGTGATGGGGATCACACGATCTTTCGAGAACCGTGACCCCGCGTTCTGGATCAAAGCCGATGTGAAGATGACATTCCTCGCAGCCGGTGTGGTCGCGGCCGCCTGTTCGCTGGCCCTGACGTCGGGGGCGGCGCAGGCGGCGACCGGCGCCGTCCCGACGTTCGAGCAGCCGGAGACCTTCGGTACGAGCTTCCAGGCCGATCCGGGCCACGACTTCACCAAGGGCCTCCACCCCAGGCGTGACGGGATCCTCCGGGGCTGGATCACCCACGTCCGCAAGGACGGCACCGCCGAGTACGCGCCGATCAAGTGGAAGAGGGACAAGTACACCGAGGGGTACTTCGTCGGCCCGCCGGAGGGCGATGTGACGGCCTATGCCTCGCCGATCGCCAAGAAGGTGGTCTACCTCAGCGCCTTCGGGTGCAGTTCGCGCCAGTCGGCCATGACGGTCGACCGCAGGACGGGGCTGGGCAGCAAGAGCTGCTCGCGTTCCGTGCTCATGAAGCGGTCGGCCAAGCAGCAGACCCCCTCGCTGATCACGGTCTACAAGGGGCAGATCGTGAAGGTGCAGGAGATCTACACGCCGTGAGCGAGGTGGGACCGTCCGCGGGGGCGGCGGTCCCGCACCGCACTCCGGTGTTCGTTCGCGGGGCCGTCCGGTTGTCCGGGCGGCCCCGCACGCTGTTCCCGGGGCGCGGGGAGGTCGCGTGCCGTACCCGGGAATTCGGGGCCGCGGCGCGGGCTCGAGGGGCGGGCGCGCGGTTGAAAGAAAATCGAAACACGCGAAGATCTCTCCCGCTGGCGATTTCGGGGAACTAGTGTGAGGTGATGGATCGTCGCATCTTCGGGCTGGAGAACGAGTACGGCGTGACCTGCACGTTCAGGGGGCAGCGCAGGCTGTCGCCGGACGAGGTCGCCCGCTATCTGTTCCGCCGGGTCGTCTCCTGGGGCCGATCGAGCAATGTCTTCCTCCGCAACGGCGCGCGTCTGTATCTCGACGTGGGCAGCCACCCCGAATACGCAACACCAGAGTGTGACAACGTCATCGAGCTCGTCACCCACGACAAGGCGGGCGAGCGGATCCTCGAGGGGCTGCTGGTCGACGCCGAGAAGCGGCTGCGTGAAGAGGGCATCGCCGGTGACATCTACCTGTTCAAGAACAACACCGATTCGGCGGGCAACTCCTACGGTTGCCACGAGAACTATCTGGTCGGCCGGCACGGCGAGTTCGGCCGCCTGGCCGACGTGCTGATCCCGTTCCTGGTCACCCGGCAGATCATCTGCGGCGCCGGCAAGGTGCTGCAGACGCCGCGCGGCGCGGTCTACTGCGTCTCGCAGCGGGCCGAGCACATCTGGGAGGGCGTCTCCAGCGCCACGACCCGGTCCAGGCCGATCATCAACACGCGTGACGAGCCGCACGCCGACGCCGAGCGTTTCCGCAGGCTGCACGTCATCGTCGGCGACTCGAACATGAGCGAGGCGACGATGCTGCTGAAGGTCGGCGCCACCGATCTGGTGCTGCGGATGATCGAGGCGGGCACGGTCATGCGCGACCTGTCGCTGGAGAACCCGATCAGGGCGATCAGGGAGGTCTCCCACGACATGACGGGCCGGCGCAGGGTCCGCCTGGCCAACGGCAGGGAGGCCTCCAGCCTGGAGATCCAGCAGGAGTATCTGACCAAGGCGAAGGACTTCGTCGACCGGCGCGGCGGTGATCCCATCGCGCGCAGGGTGCTGGAGCTGTGGGAGCGCACGCTGCAGGCGGTCGAGACGGGCAATCTCGACCTGGTCTCGCGGGAGATCGACTGGGTGACGAAGTACCAGCTCATCGAGCGCTATCGGAAGAAGTACGACCTGCCGCTGTCCAGCCCGCGGGTGGCCCAGCTCGACCTGGCCTACCACGACGTGCACCGGCGGCGCGGGCTGTACTACCTGCTGCAGAAGCGCGGCGCGGTCGAGCGGGTGGCCTCCGATCTGAAGATCTTCGAGGCCAAGTCGGTGCCGCCGCAGACGACCAGAGCGCGCCTGCGGGGCGAGTTCATCCGCAAGGCGCAGGAGAAGCGGCGCGACTTCACCGTCGACTGGGTGCATCTCAAGCTGAACGACCAGGCGCAGCGCACGGTGCTGTGCAAGGATCCGTTCCGCAGCGTCGACGAGAGGGTGGACAAGCTGATCGCCGGAATGTAGCGCTGCTTTTGCCGTTTCCTTATCGGGGTCGTACGCGCTCTTCGGATAAGGTGGCGCGGACCTGTCCGACTCTCCTGGGGAACTCGATGCGCCGCCGCCTGGCCGTACTAGCAGCAGTGCCTTTGATCTTCGCCGCCGCGTGCGGCTCGCAGCAGACCGGCGGTGAAGCCGCCGCGGGGCCGAAGGTCACCGGGACCGTGGGCGCCAAACCCACGGTGACCTTCCCTGAGGGGAATCCGGCCAGCAAGTCGTCGCTGGAGGTGCTCAGCCCGGGCTCCGGCGCCGGCGTGGCGATGGGCGACACGGTGTTCGTGAACCTGTCGGTCTGGAGCTGGGACGGCAAGCAGAACACGCTCGAGGGCTCGACCTACGACACCAAGAAGACCGAGCCGATCACCGTCAACGCCCAGATGCCGAAGGTGATGATCGACGGCTTCGGCAAGACGAAGCTGGGCGGCCGGTTCATGACGGTCGTGGCCAACGACAGCTACACCCAGCAGGAGCTGGCGCAGGCCAAGCAGAACGGCATGGACACCTCCAAGCCGCGGGTGTTCGTCTTCGACCTGATCTCCACGCTGCCGAAGGCGGCCAACGGCACGGCCACCGACCCGGGCGTCAAGGGCGTGACGGTGGAGAGCCCCGGCGGTGACAAGGCTCCCACGCTGACGACCAAGACCGCGGCCAAGCCGCCGGCCAAGCTGGTCAAGGAGACGGTGATCGAGGGCACCGGGCCCGCGGTGAAGAAGGGCCAGTCGGTCGTGGTCCACTACACCGGCAAGCTGTGGGGCACCGACAAGCAGTTCGACTCCAGTTGGAGCCGGGAGCCGTTCACCGTGCAGGGGGTCGGCAGCGGCCAGGTCATCAAGGGCTGGGACCAGTCGCTGGAGGGCGCCAAGGTCGGCAGCCGCCTGCTGCTGGTGATCCCGCCGAACCTGGGCTACGGCGACACGCCCTCCGGTGAGATCCCGGCGGGCAGCACGCTGGTGTTCGTCGTCGACGTTCTGGGCGCTTACTGACGCGAAATCTGATAAACCAGTGGCCTGCCCCCGAAGGCCGCTGGTTCATCAGGGAGGACGTCCGTGCGCCTGCTCCTGCTGCTGGTCCCGCTGGCGCTGCTGACCGCCTGCACGGGCGTGTCCTCCGGTGACGATCTGGATCTCAAGGTGGGCGGCGAGTTCGGCCGCAAGCCGACGATCGTCTTCCCCGCGGGCAAGCCGTCGGCCGAGTTGCAGATCGACGAGCTGAGCGCGGGCAAGGGCGCGAAGCTGGCCAAGGACGACGTGGCGATCGTGCAGTACACGGCGCACGTCTGGGACGGCAGGGAGAACCGCCTGGTCGACTCCAGCTTCAACCGCGGCACGCCCGCCGCCTTCCCGGTGGGCCGGCTGCTGCCCGGCCTGGACAAGGCGCTGCAGGGGCGTGCCGTCGGCAGCAGGGTGATCGCCTCCATCCCGCCGGCCGAGGGGTTCGGCGCCAACCCGCCGCAGGGCATCGGCCCCGACGACGACCTGTTCTACGTGGTCGACATTCTCGGCGCGCACGCCAGGAACGCCCACGCCTCGGGCGCGGGCACGCTGGCCGGGGTCAGGGTGAGCGGGGGTGAGCGGCCGCGGCTGTCGATCCCGTCCGGTGTCGCGCCGCCGCGCGCGTTCGCGGCCAGGGTGCTCGAGCGCGGTGACGGGCCGAAGACGCGGGCCGGCCAGCTGCTGGTGACGCAGCACGAGGGCGCGGTGTGGGCCGGCGGTAAGGTCTTCGACTCCACCTGGAAGTCGGGCCAGCCGAAGGCGTTCACGATCGGCGAGGGCCGGGTCATCAAGGGGTGGGACCGGGCGCTGGTGGGGGTGCCGACCGGCAGCAGGGTGCTGATGATCGTCCCGCCGTCCTCGGGCTACGGCGCGACGGGGCATCCCCAGTTCGGCATCACCGGCGCCGACACGCTGGTGTTCGTCGTCGACGTCCTGGCCGCCTACTAGACGTCCTGGCCGCCTGCCGGACGTTCTGGCCGCCTGCCAGACGTTCTGGTCGCCTGCCGGCCGCCGGGCGGGGGTTCGGCCCCTGGTCCGGGCTCTGGTTCAGGCTCTGGTTCGGCCCGCGGCTCGGGCCCGGGTGCGGGCGCGGCTGCGGGCGCGGCGGCTCGTAGACTCCGGGCTGTGAGCGACCTCGAGGCCCTGTCCCAGTTGAGCGATCCCGTCCGCCGCGGCCTGTACGCCTACGTGGCGGCCCGGGGCGGCGAGGTGGGGCGCGGCGAGGCGGCCGAGGCGGTGGGGGTGTCGCGGACGCTGGCCGCCCACCACCTGGACAAGCTGGTGGAGGCGGGGCTGCTGGAGGCCGGGTTCCGGCCGCAGGAGCGCAAGGGGCCGGGCAGCGGCCGGCCCGCCAAGGTCTACCGGCGGGCGGCGGCCGAGCTGGCGGTGAGCCTGCCGCCGCGCGACTACGGCTCGCTCGCCTCGGTGCTGGCCGACGTGGTGGAGCTGCTCGGCGGCGAGGAGCAGGCCGAGCGGGCGGCGCGGGCGGCCGGCCGCCGTATCGCGGCGGGCGGGGGCGACGTGGTCGAGACGATGGGGGAGCGCGGTTACGAACCGTACGTCGAGGACGGCGTGGTCAGGCAGCGCAACTGCCCCTTCCACGCGCTGGCTCAGGACTACCCGCTGCTGGTGTGCTCGATGAACCTGGCGCTGTGCCAGGGGCTGCTGGAGGGGCTCGGCGAGGATTCCGGCAGGGCGGCGCTCGATCCGCGGCCGGGCGAATGCTGTGTGACTCTTTCTAAAACCAATGAGGATTGACATAGTAGGGTTCATGCATCTCGCCCAGCTGAACGTCGCGCACCTGCGCGCGCCCCTCGACACGCCCGAGCTCGCCGACTTCGTCGCCAACCTCGAACCGATCAACGTGCTGTCCGACGCGGCACCCGGCTTCGTGTGGCGGCTCAAGGAGAGCGATGAGGATCCGACGCTGACCGTCCAGCACGGCTACGGCGACCACCTGGTGATCAACTTCTCGGTGTGGGAGTCGCGCGAGACCCTGTGGAACTTCGTCTACAAGAGCCGGCACATGGCGGTGCTCAAGCGCCGCAGGGAGTGGTTCCTTCGCATGGCCGAGCCGTACTCGGTGATGTGGTGGATCCCCGCGGGCACGATCCCGACGCTCACCGAGGGCATGGAGCGGCTCGGACGCCTCAGGGCCGAGGGGCCGGGCCCCGAGGCGTTCACGTTCAAGGACTTCTACGAGGCCACCGCGATGCCCAGGCACATCTCGTCCTGGGTGCCCTCGCCCCAGACCACGTAGCGCGGCGGCAGGTCGCGCAGCAGTGGCAGCCGGGCGCGCAGCGAGGCGTCATGGGTGCAGGTGGTGCGGATGGTGTCGCCGGGCCCGACCTTCACCGGTTCGGCCAGCGGTCGCAGCGCCTGGTTGTCGAAGTCGTAGCGGGGCACGTCGAGCAGCGTCCTGGCGCCGGGCCTGCCAGGATTGAGCTCCACCTTGATGGAACGGCCGAGCAGATGCATGTGGCCGGCCAGGGCATGCAGGGTGGCGGGCTTCTGGACCGGCATGTCGCAGTGCTGGGTCGGCCCCGGCGCCGGCTTGCCGCCCGAGCACCAGGTGACCAGCTGCGAGGTGAGCTCCTTGGCGTCGGTGCTGAAGCGGCGGCCCACGTCGGCGATGGCGGCCTCGCGCTCGCACAGCGCGCCCTTCTCCTGCGGCGTGCAGGGCAGCTCGATCGGCGCCATGAACAGCTGGGTGCGCAGCGGCGTCAGCTTGCCCGAGGCCAGGCGCAGCCGCACGCTGGACCGGTCACTGCCGGCCGGGCGGTCGCCCAGGGCCAGCGTGCTGTAGTGGACCTGCATGATCAGCGCGCTGCCCGCCGCCATCGGGTAGCCGAGCTTCGGGTCGAGCAGGACCTCGCTGGTGCCGGGCGCCCAGTGGCCGATCCAGTCGGCGTCGCCCACGCCCGCGTCGCCGAAGCAGCCCCAGCCCGGGCCCGGCTGCTTGGCGTCGTAGGCCCGCACGGCCGCCACCTGGCCGGCGTCCACCCTGAACAGGATCGCGTGGTGGACCACCTCGCCGTTCTGCGCGGTGAACTGGGTACCGGTCAGGAAGGTGTCGGGCTCGGTCACCTTCGGGTCGACGAGGAAGCAGCGGTACTCGTCGGTGCCGCCGTTCGGCGGCTTGGGGGTGTACGGCTCGGGCATCGCCAGCGTGACGAACCGCTCGCCGGACCGGGCGGGCGCGGCGGCGGGCGCGGCCGTCGAGGTGCCGTGCAGGCCGCCGTGCTGTCCGGCGTGCGGCGCTCCGGTCGCACCGCCGGTCGTGCCGCCGGCCGGACCGCCGCCCGCGCCGCAGGCCGTCGCGACGAGCGCCAGGATCGTGAGGAGTACGAAGCGTGTTCGCGTCATCACTTCACGATCGCCGACCGGCGGCCCGCCGTCCTCCCTCCACGGGATGATCCGGCGGCTACGTCAGAAGGGTGACGGCGTGCCGCCCGGCCGCCGCCGAGGCCAGGAAGTAGGCCAGGTCCTCGTCCAGGCCGCGCCCCATCGTCGACAGCCTGACCGGCGAGGCGAGCAGCGCCTCGTACAGCCCGTCGACCGGCACCGAGACCAGCTCGTGCCGTACGGCCAGCAGCTCGGCCTGGTCGCGCACCCGCTCGCCGAACTCGCCGGGCAGCTCGGGCACCACCACCTGGGCCGGCGACAGCGCCACCCTGCCGTAGGCGGTCAGCGAATGGTGCGAGACGCCGAGGTGCCGCTCGCGCCGGTCTCCCTCGCTGACGCGCAGCGCCGCCACCGGCCGCCCGCCCAGCACGGCCGCGGCGTTGACCGCCTCGCCGGCCGACACCCCAGAGAAGCCCCAGCGGGTGCCGGTGCCGAGGTTGCCCGGCCCCTGGGTGACGATCGCCACGTCGGCGTGCAGGACGTGCCGGGCGGCCAGCAGCCCGGTGTGGGTGGTGACGGCCTCGACGTCGCCGCCGAAGGCCTGGCCGACGGTGACCACCCCGGCCAGCCAGCCCACCTCGCGCAGCCTGGCGGCGGCCATCGAGAACCAGGCCGGCAGCGCGCCGCCGTCCAGCATCACGTAGGCCACCCGCGGGCGCGGCGACATCCCGCACAGGATGGCCGGCAGCGCCGAGTGCAGATCGGCCACGACGACCGGCATCCCGTCGAGGGAGTCGGCCTCGCGAAGCACCTCGTGGAAGGGAGATTCCTGCTCGTCGGCGCCGAGCACGGTGGCCTGCAGCGGGGTGTAGCGGGCCTTCACCAGATGGCCGGGACCATCAGGATCTTCCGGCAATCTGTTCGGGACGGCCACCACCATGGCGTAACCTCCCGTACCGAGACCCATCGCGAGGGCGGTCGTGTTGAGCAGCACCTCGTCACCCGGTTCGGGGCGTCCCACCAGTGGGGGATAGGCCAGCGCCCTGCACGTCCCCTCGGGAACGGTGACCTCGAGCTCCACAGCTCCCGGCCACTCGCGCCGGATCCCGACAACCTCGCCCTTGCGCCATCTGATCACGGAGGCAGGGTAGCGTCGAACGAGTGAGGAGAAAGGCAGATGTCACGCCGTAAGACAGAGCGGTTGCTCAATCTCGTGATCTGCCTGCTCGCGACGCACCGGCCGTTGTCGGCAGAGCAGATCCGCCACGCCGTGCCCGGCTACGACCGCGACGGCGACGAGGCCTTCCAGCGGATGTTCGAACGCGACAAGAACGAGCTGCGCGAGATCGGCATCCCCATCGAGGTGCACCGCGACCCGTGGGAGGACGAGCCGGGCTACCGGATCCAGCGCGAGGCCTACGAGCTGCCGGACATCACCCTGGAGCCGGACGAGGCGGCCGTGCTGGGCCTGGCGGCGCGGGTGTGGCAGCGGGCCAGCCTGGCCGAGGCCGCCAGCGGCGCGCTGCTGAAGCTGCGCGCGGGCGGCGTGGCCACCGACGCCGGGCCTGGCGAGGCGCTGGAGCTGCGCGTCGAGACGCGCGACCCGTCCTTCCCCTCGCTGTGGGAGGCGGTGCGTGACCGGCGGGTGGTCCGCTTCGACTACCGGCCGGCGGCCGGCGAGACGGTCCGCACCCGCACGATCGAGCCGTGGGGGGTCATCAGCAGGCGCGGCAAGTGGTACGTGGCCGGCTTCGACCGCGACCGGCAGGCGCCACGGGTGTTCAGGCTGAGCCGCATCTGCGGCCCGGTGGCCCCGATGGGCAGGCCGGGCACGGTCGAGGTGCCCCAGGGGGTGGACCTGCGTTCGATGGTCGGCTTCCCCGAAGAGGCGATGGAGGAGCGCACCGCCGTCCTCAAGGTACGGCAGGGCGCGTGCGAGGGCCTGCGCCAGGTCGCCCGCGCCGTCCGGGAGGGTGACGACGGGTGGGACACGGTGGAGCTGGTCTTCGCCGATCCCGAACGGCTGGCCGGATGGATCGCCAGCCTGGGCGCCGACGTGCTGGTGGTGGAGCCGCCCGACGCCCGTGAGGCCGTGATCGCGCGACTGAAAGGGGTGCTGGCATGAGCTCGACGGCCGACCGGCTGCCCAGGCTGCTGGCGCTGGTGCCGTACCTGATGTCCCACCAGGGGGCGCAGGTGGCCGAGGTGGCCGCGCTGTTCGGGCTGAGCGAGAAGCAGCTCATCGACGACCTGCAGCTGGTGTGGATGTGCGGGCTTCCCGGCCACACACCCGGTGATCTGATCGACGTCTCGTGGGACGGCGGCGAGATCCTCATCGACAACGCCGAGACCATCGCCCGGCCGCTGCGCCTGGGCATCGACGAGGCCAGCGCGCTGCTGGTGGCGTTGCGGATGCTGGCGGCCACCCCCGAGCTGGTCGAGTTCGCCCACGGCGACGCGCTGTCGCGCGTGACGGCCAAGCTGGAGCAGGCGGCGGGAGCGGGCGCGGCGGCCGTCAGCAGCCAGTTCGCGGTGGACGTGGAGTCGGCGCCGGACGCGGCCGCCAGGGTGCGCGAGGCGCTGGTCGGCGGGCGGCGGCTGTCGCTGCGCTACTACGTGCCTGGCCGTGACGAGGTGACGCCGCGGGAGGTCGACCCGACCCGGCTCGTGGTCGCCGACGGCCGCACCTACCTGGAGGGCTGGTGCTACCGGGCCGAGGCGATGCGGCTGTTCAGGCTGGACCGGATGCTGGGCGTCGAGGTGCTCGACGTGCCGGCTGACCCGCCGGCCGGGGCCGAGCCGATCGACGTCACCCAGGGCGTCTTCCGGCCCTCGCCCACCGACGAGCTCGTCGTGCTCGAGCTGACCGCGGCGGGCCGGTGGGTGGCCGAGTACTACCCGTGCGAGCGGGTCGAGGAGCTGGGAGAGGGTCGGTTGCGGGTCACGCTGCGCGCCCGCGACGAGGACTGGACACTCAAGCTGGCGCTCCGGCTCGGCGACACCGGCAGGATCGTCTCGCCGCGGGCGCTGGCCGAAAGGGTGCAGCAGGAGGCCGATCGGGCGCTGTCGCTGTACTCTCAGGCGTCATGACCTGGACGGGCTGGATCTACGTGGCGGTGGCCGCGGGCGCGGCAGGGCTGGCCGTACTCGGGTTCGTGAGTGCCCGCCTGCTGGTCGCCTTACGGGAGCTGAGCGCCGAGATACGACGGGCACATGCCCAGCTCACGGCCGCAGGGCGAACATTGGGTGCCAGAAATGGGGCGAACGGGAGCTCAGGGGATGAGTCTGGGCTCCCGGCAGCGTACGATCGTCGGTGAGATTGCACCTCGCTCAATAAGGATGTTTCATGCCGAACCTCGGAGTTCCTGAGCTGCTGATCATTGCCCTGGTGCTGGTCCTGCTGTTCGGGGCCAAGAAGCTGCCGGAGATGGCACGGGGCGTGGGCAAGTCGCTGCGCATCTTCAAGGCCGAGACCAGCAAGCTGCGTGAGGAGGACGACGAGCAGACCGCCACGCAGGCCACCGCGACCGCGCAGCCGCAGCCGCCGGCCCAGCCCGCGCAGCAGCTGCCCGCCGCCGCACCCGCGCTGTCGGCTGAGGAGCAGGCCCGCCAGCTCGAGGAGCAGGCCGCCAAGCTGCGCGCGCAGGCCGCCGCCAACAAGAACGCCTGACCCGACACCCACCACACCAGGGACCGCTGAATGGTGCTGTTCAAACGGCCCAACAAGACCGCCGTCGACGATGAGGGGCGCATGCCTCTCATGGAGCATCTGCGCGAGCTGCGCAACAGGCTCGTCATCGCAATGCTCGCGCTGGTCGTCGGTGTGGTCATCGGGTTCTTCCTGTTCGACCCGGTCTGGGCCTTCATCAAGGAACCGTTCTGCGACACGGCCGCGGCCCAGCAGTTGCGCCCTGGACACTGCACGCTGACCACCGGCGGCATCTTCCAGTCCTTCTTCACCACGCTGAAGGTCGCGGCGATGGTGGGCATCCTGGTGTCCTCGCCCGTCTGGCTCTACCAGATCTGGGCCTTCGTCACTCCCGCGCTCTACCGCAACGAGAAGCGCTACAGCGTGGCGTTCCTGTCCTTGGCGATCCCGCTGTTCCTGGGCGGTGCCGCGCTCGCCTACGTGATCATGGACACCAGCCTGGCCATCCTGCTGGGCTTCATGCCGAGCGACACCGTCGCCACCATCCAGATCAACGAGTACCTCGACTACGTGCTCATCATGCTGGTGATCTTCGGGGTGTCGTTCGAGCTGCCGCTGCTGCTGGTCTTCCTCAACATCATCGGGGTGCTGTCGCACGCCACGGTCAAGAAGCACCGCCGTACGGTGGTGTTCCTCATGTTCGTCTTCGGCGCCGTGATCACGCCCGGCGGCGATCCGCTGACCATGATGGCCCTGGCCGCGCCGATGGTGGTGCTCTACTTCCTCGCCGAGGGGTTCATCTTCCTGAGGGAACGGCGCCGGCCGCAGGACCCGGACGCGCTGCTGTCGGACGACGAGGCCGCGCCGCTGAACCTGGACGACTGACGGGTGGACCTCGCCCTCTTAGTGAATCCCGCCGCCCGGGGCGGCAGGACGCTGCGCCTGCTGGAGCCCCTGGTGCGCAGGCTGCGCACGGGCGGCGCCGACGTGAGCGTGATCGTCGGCACCGGCCCCGCCGACGCCCTGGAACGCGCCTGTACGGCGGTCGCCGAACGCCCTGACGCGCTGGTCGCCTTCGGCGGCGACGGCCTGGTCCACCTGGCGGTGCAGGCGGTGGCCGGCAGCGACGTGCCGCTGGGCATCATCCCGGCCGGGACCGGCAACGACTTCGCCGCCGCGCTCGGCCTCACCCGCCGCGACCCCGTCAGGGCGATCCTGCGCGGCCGTACCAGAACGGTCGACGCCGCCCGCGTCGGGCCCGACGAGTGGTTCGCCAGCGTGGTGTGCTGCGGCTTCGACTCCAGGGTCAACGAACGCGCCAACGCCCTCACCTGGCCGCCCGGCATGGCCAAGTACCTGGTGGCGGCCGCGGGCGAGCTGCGCTCGTTCCGCCCGATCCCGTTCCGGCTCACCCTCGACGGCGAGGTGGTCGAGCAGGAGGCGATGCTGGTGGCCGTCGGCAACACCGCCTCCTACGGTGCCGGCATGCGCATCTGCCCGGCGGCCGAACCCGACGACGGCCTGCTCGACGTGACGATCCTGGGCGCCGTGGGCAAGGGCGCGTTCGTACGCTCCTTCGCCGGCGTCTACCGCGGCAGCCATGCCGGTCATCCGGCCGTCACCATGCTGAGGGCGCGCAGCGTCACGCTGGAGGCGCCCGACGTGGTCGCCTACGCCGACGGCGAGCGTGTCGGCTCGCTGCCGCTGACCTGCGCCGTCGCGCCGGGAGCGCTGCGCGTCCTGATGTGAGTAGTGGGGCGCGGCTGGCTGCTTCCGGCAGCACAACCGGCTACTGCCGGAAGCAGCCCTGCTTGCACCGTAGAACGTGTCCTGACCAGGCAGGTAGCAGGTAGCAGGCGCGGGGCGGCGCCTGGCTGGGTTGATGCCTCTTGTCGCGAACCGGCCGCCGCCGACATGATCAACGCTTCGACCAGACCAGGAATCGGCACAGCAGCGGTTGGGCGCCCTCGGACACCGGCGGCTGGGCGGCTTCGACGACGGGCGGGTTCGCGCCGCACGTCGGCCCACCCGGTCGGCGGCTCGTCCTCGCGCAGAACCTGGCCGTCGTCGACGTCACGGTCGGCGACGCCGCACGACCGTTTCATGACCGAGGGCTTAAGAAACCGCTCTCCCGGCTCGCGGACGAATATTGATCTCCCGGGCGGCTTCGCACAGGTTTGGCCGCCCGCGAGTGTCGTCCAGCAGACGGGCGGCCGCGATGATGGTCTGGGTCCGCCATCGCGCCGACTGCCGGCCGGCGCCCAGGCGGTCGCGGCGGTCGCGGGGGCCGGTACGGCGCTGCACGAGCCGCCGGCGAACTGGCCGGGGGTGCTGCGGGCGCTGATCCTCAAGACGATCGGCCTGTGATCTCGCCGGCAAAGGCGCTCGCCCGGGTGTCCAACGCCGCGACGGATCCCGGGCTCAGCGCTGGACAACCGGCAGGCCCGACCCGGCGCCCGCTCCTGAGGAGAGCGGCGGCCATCCTGCGGGAGATCCGGGCTCGACGTCCGGGCCTGACCGGAATGGCGGTTTCGGTAGGCTGGCGGTATGACAACGCCAGCGGAACGCTACGCGGCCTTCCGTGAAAAGCACGGGGACGACGGTGCCGCACTCAGGTCGTTTCGGGGGCATTACGAGTTCGAGCTGGACGCCTTCCAGCTCGACGCGTGCCGGGCGCTGGAGGCGGGAGACGGCGTCCTGGTGGCGGCCCCGACGGGCTCGGGCAAGACGGTCGTCGGCGAGTTCGCCGTCCATCTGGCCCTGGACCAGGGCCAGAAGTGCTTCTACACCACCCCCATCAAGGCGCTGTCCAACCAGAAGTACAACGACCTGGTCAAGCGCTACGGCACCGCCAAGGTCGGCCTGCTGACGGGCGACAACAGCGTCAACGGCGACGCGCCGATCGTGGTCATGACCACCGAGGTGCTGCGCAACATGCTCTACGCGGGCTCGGCCACGCTCGCGGGCCTGGGCTTCGTGGTCATGGACGAGGTCCACTACCTGGCCGACCGCTTCCGCGGCGCGGTGTGGGAAGAGGTCATCATCCACCTGCCCGAGTCGGTCAGGCTGGCGGCGCTGTCGGCGACGGTCAGCAACGCCGAGGAGTTCGGCCAGTGGCTGGGCGAGGTGCGCGGCGACACCACCGTGATCGTCGACGAGCACCGCCCGGTGCCGCTGTGGCAGCACATGATGGTCGGTCACCGGGTCTACGACCTGTTCTCCACCGACGACGGCGACAACCTCATGCGGATCAACCCCACGCTGATGCGGCTGACCCGCGACGAGGAGCGGCTGGCCGGCGGCAGGGGCAGGCGCGGGTACGGCAGGCCGCCGCGCTTCCGCCCGCCCGACCGGGCCTCGATCATCGACAAGCTCGACTCCGAGGGCCTGCTGCCGGCGATCACGTTCATCTTCTCCCGCGCGGGCTGCGACGCGGCCGTCATGCAGTGCCTCTACGCCGGCATCAGGCTCACCACCGAGCGCGAGAGCCACGAGATCCGCCAGATCGTCGACGAGCGCACCGCCCACCTGCCCGACGAGGACCTGGCGGTCCTGGGCTTCCTGGAATGGCGCGACTGCCTGGAGCGGGGCCTGGCCGCCCACCACGCGGGCATGCTGCCGGCCTTCAAGGAGGTCGTGGAGGAGCTGTTCACCCGCGGCCTGGTCAAGGCGGTCTTCGCCACCGAGACCCTCGCGCTCGGCATCAACATGCCCGCCCGCAGCGTGGTGATCGAGAAGCTCGACAAGTGGAACGGCGAGACCCACGCCGACCTCACCCCCGGCGAGTACACCCAGCTCACCGGACGCGCGGGGCGGCGCGGCATCGACGTCGAGGGCCACGCGGTCGTGGTGTGGCAGCCCGGCATGGACCCGATCTCGGTCGCCGGCCTGGCCGGCACCCGCACCTACCCGCTCCGCTCCAGCTTCCAGCCCTCCTACAACATGGCCGTCAACCTGGTCGGCCAGTTCGGCCGCGAGCGTGCCAAGACCCTGCTGGAGGCCTCGTTCGCGCAGTTCCAGGCCGACCGGGCGGTCGTCGGGATCGCCAAGCAGCTGCGCAAGCACGAGGAGGCGCTGGAGGGCTACCAGGAGGCGATGCACTGCCACCTGGGCGACTTCGCCGAGTACGCCGAGCTGCGCCGCCGCCTGTCCGACCGCGAGACCGAGCTGTCCAAGGAGCGCGGCGCCGCCCGCAGGGCCGCCGCGGTGCGCTCGCTGGAGGCGCTGAAGCCGGGCGACGTCATCCGCGTGCCCGGCGGGCGCCGGGCCGGTCTGGCCATCGTCCTCGATCCCGGTCTCAACCCGCGCGGCCACGGGCCCAACCCGCTCGTGCTCACGATCGGCAAGCAGGTCAAGAAGCTCGACCCGGCCGACTTCCCGGTGCCGGTAGAGCCGGTGGAGAAGATCCGCATCCCGCGCAACTTTAACGCCCGCGCGCCCAAGGAACGCGCCAACCTCGTCTCGTCACTGATGGCCAAGATGGGCGACCGCGACCTCGGCAAGCCCGCGCGCGCCCGCGACCACGCCGTCGAGGACGAGGAGATCACCGAGCTGCGGCGACTGATCCGCCAGCACCCCTGCCACGGCTGCGCCGACAGGGAGGAGCACGCCCGCTGGGCCGAGCGCTACTACAAGCTGCTGCGCGAGACCGAGGGGCTGCGCCGCCGGGTCGAGGGCCGCTCGCACGTCATCTCGCGCACCTTCGACCGGATCTGCGCGGTGCTGGAACAGCTCGGCTACCTCGAGGGCGAGACGGTCACCGGCGAGGGCCGCCGCCTGGGCCGCCTCTACACCGAGCTCGACCTGCTCACCGCGGAATGCCTGCGGTCCGGGCTGTGGGAGGAGCTCGACCCGGCGGAGCTGGCCGCGTGCGTGTCCGCGCTGGTGTTCGAGTCGCGGGCGGCCGACGACGCCCGGCGCCCGAAGATCCCCGCGGGCAAGGCACAGGACGCGCTGACGGCGATGATCAGGCTGTGGGGCGAGCTGGAGGGCATCGAGCAGGACAACGGGCTGTCGATCATCCGCGAGCCCGACCTGGGGTTCGCGTGGGCGGCCTTCCGCTGGACCAAGGGCCACAGCCTCGACGCGGTGCTGGCTGACGGCGTCAACGGCAACGAGCTGGCGGCCGGCGACTTCGTGCGCTGGATCAAGCAGCTGATGGACCTGCTCGGGCAGCTGGGCAACGCCGCCGCGCCCGGCAGCAAGGTCAAGCAGACCGCGATCAAGGCGATCGACGCGATGCGCCGCGGCGTCGTGGCCTATTCGTCGCTGTCCTGAGCCGGGCCGCGGCTGCCTCCCGTCCCGTACGGCAGGCAGCCGCCGCCCGGCTCCTCGGCTTTCCGGCCGCTTGGCTCCTCGGCTTTCCGGCCGCCTGGACGGACGACCGCATCGGTGGCCCGGGAGCGGGACGAACGGGCCTGAGTGGGCATGGGACGGCACCGTGTCCCGGCCCGAACCCGCCCGCTCGGATCCGGCCCTCCTGAACGGGCCTGGGTGTGTGCCGTGGCGGCACGAGCATGGACGACCCGCGCGGTGGGGGAGGGGCGTGGCGTCCTGAGCCGCAGGGCGTGTCCGGGAGAGGGCTGTGAGGGCGCCGGCCAGGGGCTGAAGCGATCGTCCGACGAGCCTGACGTGACGGCGGCCCGCCGGAGTCCTGCTGGAGTACGCGTGAAGGACGGGTGGTCACCGGTGACCCCGGTGGCCTCGGCCCGGCGTGCCGTATGGAGGGAAGAAGAAGGACGGGCAGGACGGCTGACCGGGCGGTCAAGGTGACGTGGTCGTAGGTTCACCTAAGGTCACCTTGGCGCCAGTTTTCCGGGTGATCACAGCGGAAATCCCCATGTCGGAAGGTCTCCCCCGCCTGGAGGTTGGGATGTTCGCTCTCATCGCTGCCCTGCTGTTCGTGCTCGCCCTGGTCTTCGAGATCGCCGGAGTGGCGGTCGGCGGTGTGATCACCGTCGCCACCCTCGGCACCGCCGGCCTGCTGTGCGTCGCCCTGCACCTCATGGGTATCGGCGCGGGCTGGAGCCCACTCAAGAAGTGAGCCACCGGTAGCACCTGATCGGGCCGCGCGCGTGATCCCCCCGCTCCGCGCGCGGCTCTCGCTCGTTCCTGGGATCCCCGCGGAGGGGCGGTGCGGCCGTCGACGGGCTCTGGGCGGAAGCGGGTTTGGCGGTGCCGGGCGGGACCTGGCGGGCCTTGAATCAGGCGGGATGGACGCGGTCGGGGTCAGCGAGGATGAAGCCATGGGGTCAGCGAGGATGAAGCGGGTCATGTGAGTCAGCGAGGGCGCGGGCCGTGGGGTCAGCGAGGGCCACGCGAGTTCTGGGGTGAGCGAGGGCGACGCGGGCCGGGGTCAGAGGGTGACGCGGGTCGGGGGCAGTGAGGGTCACGCGGCCCGGGGTCAGGTGGGATGCGAGGGGGCCGGGTCAGGCGGGTGACGTGGCGGCGGGGTCAGGCGAGGGTGAAGCGGACCTCGCGGGTGCCGGGGTCGGCCTGGGTGAGGCGGACCCGTACCGGCTGGCCGAGCGGCATCGGGGTGCCGTCGCAGCGGGCGATGACGGCCGGGTCGGTCAGCTGCACCAGCCCGCCGGGGCGGCGTTCGTCGACGTCGATGACGACCGCGTCGAAGCTGTGCCCGATCCTGTCGCGCAGCACGAACGCCTCCACCAGGTCGACCGAGGCCCGCTCGACCGCGCCGGCCCGGCGTCCGGTGACGGACATGATCTCGGGCAGGCCGCCCAGCGCCGCCTGGATGTCGTCCGGCACGGGCTCGCCCGCGGCGATCGCCAGGCACACCTCGGTCGCGTAGCGGTCGACCAGGCGCCGCAGCGGCGCCGTGACGTGCGCGTACGGCGCGGCCACCGCCGCGTGCCCGGCCTGCGAGGGCGGTTCCCCGTCGAAGGCGACGTAGCCGGAGCCGCGCAGCAGCACCTTCGACTCGTTGAGGAAGGCGGCGTGGGCGGGCACCTTCGGGTCGAGGCCGTGCACGACCTGGCCGTAGGTGGCGCCCTCGGGCCACGGCACGCCGAGCGCGAGGGCGGCCCTGCGGACCGTGGCCAGGTCGCCGGGCCGCGGCGGCGGCAGCACGCGCAGCACGCCGATCTCCGCGTCCAGCATCATCGAGGCCGCGGCCATGCCGGTGAGCAGGGAGATCTGCGCGTTCCACGCCTCCGAGGGCCGCGGCACCCGGTACTCCAGGCGGTAGCCGCCGTCGGCGGTGACGATCTCCTGTTCGGGTGTGGGGAGCGTGACGCCGCCGCGGGCCCGTTCCAGCTCCAGCCGCAGGCGGCCGACCTCGGCCAGCAGCTTCAGCGTGCCGTCGGCGGTGCCGGTGTCGACGGCGGCCTGCACGTAGTCGTAGTCGAGCCGCTCGCGACTGCGCACCAGGGCGCGCTGCACGTCCACGCCGACGGTGCGGCCCTCGGCGTCGAGGTCGATCCGCCACACGGCGGCGGGCCTGGTCACGCCGGGCAGCAGGCTGGCCGCGCCCTCCGAGAGCACCTGCGGGTGCAGCGGCACCTTGCCGTCGGGCAGGTAGACCGTCTCGCCGCGCAGGCGGGCCTCGGCGTCGAGGGCGCCGCCGGGCCTGACGAAGGCGCCGACGTCGGCGATGGCGTACCACACGCGGTAGCCGGGGCCCGGCGCCTCGATGAGGACGGCCTGGTCCAGGTCCATGGAGCCAGGCGGGTCGATGGTGACGAACGGCAGGTGCGTGAGGTCCTGACGGGCCGCGGCAGCGGGGTCGGCGGCCACGCGCTCGGCCTCCTCCAGCGCCGCCGGGGGGAACTCCTCCGGCAGCCGGATCTCGCGCCTGATCCGCTCGAACCCGTCCACGAGCCGTGGGTGGACATCTCCGGACACTCGGATGTTCGTGCTCACCTGATCAACTTATCCCTTTGCCGGGATCCGCCGGACGTCGCCCGGTTGGGGCTAAACCGTTCCAGAGCTTGACGACGTTTCTCCCGCTAGACTCCGTGCCCGAGAGGAAGGGGAGCCGTGGGGCGACCGACGATTGCCGACATCGCCCGCAGGGTCGGGGTGTCCAAGGGCGCCGTCTCCTTCGCGCTCAACGGCAGGCCCGGCGTGAGCGAGGAGACCAGGGCGCGCATCCTGCGGGTGGCCGAGGAGATGAACTGGCGCCCGCACAGCGCCGCCAGGGCGCTCGGCGGGGCGCGGGCCGAGGCCGCGGGCCTGGTCATCGCGCGACCCGCCAGGACCATCGGGGTGGAGCCCTTCTTCGCCCACCTGCTGTCGGGCCTGCAGGCGGGGCTCTCGGCGGGCGCGGTGGCGCTGCACCTGCTGGTCGTGGAGGACACCGCGGCCGAGATCGAGGTCTACCGGCGCTGGGCCTCCGAGGGACGCGTCGACGGGTTCATCCTGGTCGACCTGCAGGTGCGAGACCCGCGCCTGGAGGTGCTCGACGAACTGGGGGTGCCGGCCGTGGTGCTCGGCGGACCCGGCCCGCACGGCGGGCTGTCGTGCGTGTGGGCCGACGACAGGGAGGCGATGCTGTCGATCGCCGACTACCTGGCCGCGCTCGGGCACTCCAGGATCGCCCACGTGTCCGGCCTGCCTTCCTTCCGGCACACCCAGCGCCGGGTCAGGGCGCTGCGTGACGCGGCGCGCCGGCTCGACCTGGAGGTCGTCTCCGTGCCGACCGACTTCAGCGACGCGCAGGGGGCGGCGGCGACCAGAGCCCTGCTGTCGCGGCGCGAGCGGCCGACGGCCATCGTCTACGACAGCGACGTCATGGCGGTGGCGGGGCTGGGCGTCGCGGCGGAGATGCGCGTGTCCGTGCCTGGGGAGGTCTCCATCGTGGCCTTCGACGACTCGGTGCTGGCCCAGATCGTGCATCCCGCGCTCACGGCGCTCTCGCGCGACACGTTCGCGCTGGGTGAGCAGGTGGCGCGGACGCTGCTGGAGACGATCGCCGATCCTGCCACCCCGCTGAACGTCAAGACGCCGACACCCCGGCTGACCGTGCGGGAGAGCACGGCGGCCCGAAACGGCTAAATCGGTTTATCCTCAACCGGTCATACAAGGAACGGTCGGCCGTCGGTGCCGGGCGACGTGCTCCCGAGCGGAGGCCGGTGATCGCATCACGCCAGGGCCCCCAGGCCGCGCGGCATGCGCCGGTTCCGGAGGCAGATCGTGCCGTTGACCTTGTCGAAGCTGACCGACCGGTGGCCGCCGCGCTCACGGGAGCGGGCCGGCGGGATGTCGATCGAGGTTCCCTACCCGATCGGGTGATGTGCGCGGGCGGGGGTCCGGCCAGCATGGGAGGCGATCGCGGAACCCCGTCCGGAGGAAGGGAGCCGTCAGATGACCCAACAGCGACCCGAGGTGCCGCGCGACGAATGGCACTCCTTCATGGACAACCTGACCAGGCAGTATGAAGGCTCGGACGTGACCATCGAGGTGCTGAGCGAATCGTTCGGCGACCTCCTGCAGGCCGAGCGGCTGCCGCTCGCCTACCTGGAGTACGACGACAAGGACGACATCTTCTCCGTCGGGGTGGGCGGACGCGACGGACGGAACCCGGTGGTCCTCCGGCACGGCATCAAGCGGCCCCGGAAGATCCTCGCCGCGACCCTGGGACCGGACACGCCCCGGGCCTTCGACATCGTGGACGCGGAGGGCACCCAGACGATCATCACGCTCCACCGGTCAGCCGGGCACAGCTAGTCGGCCTCGTGACCTTGGCCGGCGCGATCCCCGTCCCCGATCGGGTCCCGCTGCGAAGCCCTTCCCAAGGTCCGGCACGACACCTCCGAGCGGCCGGCCGCCCTCCGGCCGACGCCGGGGTGGCCGCGGCCCCGCATCCCGAGGGCGCGACCCTCGGCCATGCCTGGTGGGTACGGCGGGCGCGCGCCCGGCTCCGGGTAGGGCAAGCGGTCTGCCCGGCTCTGGGTGTGGCAAGCGGTCTGCCTGGCTCCGGGTACGGCAAGCGGTCTGCCCGGTGCTGGCGCGGCAGGTGGTTCGCCCGGCCCCGGCATGGTGAGCGGCCGGTCCCGAGTCCCTGGTACGGCAGGCGGCGTGCCCGCCTTCCCGGGCATGGCGAGCGGCCCGCCCTGTCCCGCGTGGCGCGCCCTTCGGTACGGCAGGCGGCGCGCCTGGCCAGCGCTCGCACGTTCCCGCGGCGGGGCGCCGGATCCGCTGCCATGGCCGCACCGTTCACGTGCGCGTGGCCCCGCGGCCTTCCCCGAAACGCCGGGCACCGACAGTAGCCCTGTTCGCCCGGACGGGCCCGGCGGCTTCTTCCGGTGTCGGGATGTTGCGATCCTCCGGGCGGGGGCTTGGCACGGCCCTTGCGTGCCGGGACGTCCCCCGCGGGTCCGGCGGCCCCATGGGTGGTGCTGGCGGGGCTCCGGGGGTCTTCTTGGGGTGGGCGTTGGTGGGATCCCGGGGGTCTTGGGGTGGGCGTTGGTGGGATCCCCAGGGCTTCCTGGGGTGGGCGTTGGCGGGATCCCCAGGGCTTCCTGGGGTGCGCGTTGGTGAGATCCCGGAGGCTTCCTGGGGTGGGCGTCAGTGGGATCCCGGGAGTCTCTTGGGGGGTGCGTCAGTGGGATCCCGGCGACGACGTTCGAGGTGGGTCAGCGGGACAGGGCGTCCAGGAGGCGGTTCAGGGGCGAGTCGAGGCCGTAGCGGTCGGCCAGCCGTACCAGCGCCTCGGGGTCACGCGGCTTGGCGGGCAGCGCGAGGTCGGTCTCGGGCAGCGGCGCGGTGTGGGCGACCTTGACCACGGTGGGGGCGACGCCGAGGTAGTCGCGGGCGGCGGCCAGCTTGGTGCGGCAGCCGGCGGGGAACCCGTCGGTCTGGCCGGCGTCGAGGGCGGCCAGCATCGCCTCCAGCGAGCCGAACCGGGTGATGAGCGAGGCGGCGGTCTTCTCGCCGACCCCGGCGACACCCGGCAGGCCGTCGCTGGGGTCGCCGCGCAGCGTGGCGAAGTCGGCGTAGCCGCGGCCGGGGATGCCGTACTTGGCGGCGACGAACGCCTCGTCCACCACCTGCAGGTTGCGCACGCCCCTGGCGGTGTAGAGGACGCGCACCGGGCGGGAGTCGTCGACGAGCTGGAACAGGTCGCGGTCGCCCGTCACGATGTCGACCGCGCCGCCCGCCTGATGGGTGAGGGTGCCGATGACGTCGTCGGCCTCGAAGCCCGCCGACTCGAGCCTGGCGATGCCGACCGCGTCGAGCACCTGCTCGATGACGGGGATCTGCGGCACCAGCGTGTCGGGCACCTCCTCGGCGTCGCCGGAGGCGACCCGGTGCGCCTTGTAGGAGGGGATGGCCGCCACCCTGAAGGCGGGCCGCCAGTCGGCGTCCATGGTGGCGGCCAGTTCGGTGGGCGCGTGCGTGCGGACCAGCGTGGCGATCATGTCGATGAGTCCGCGCACGGCGTTGACGGGCATGCCGTCGGGCGCCGTCATCGACTCCGGGATGCCGTAGAAGGCCCTGAAGTAGAGCGACGGGGTGTCGAGAAGCATCAGCACGGGTCCTATGGTCGCACTCTCCGCGGCCTCGCGGGCGGGTGGCGGGGGCGCGATGTGGGCGCTTCCGGCGGAATGCGACGAGAGTAGATTGGCCCCTGTGACGTCCCAAGACCTTTATCCCGTGTCCCGCCTCGCCGCCGCCCAGGAGGCCACCGCCAAGGCGGGCCTCGGCGCTCTGCTGCTCACGCCCGGCCCTGACCTGCGGTACGTGAGCGGATACGAGGCGCTGCCGCTGGAACGGCTGACCTGCCTGGTGGTGCCCGCGAGCGGCGAGCCGTTCATGATGGTGCCGCGCCTGGAGCTGCCCGCGGCGCAGGCCTCGCCCGCCTCGCGGCTCGGGCTCGACTTCGTTGCGTGGGACGAGACCGACGACCCTTATGCCGTCGTCGCCGCGCGCCTCGGCCAGGTCGCCAAGGTGGGGCTGGCCGACCGTATGTGGGCGATGGCCTCGCTGCGTTTCCGCGCCGCCATGCCGTCCGCCGAGCAGGTGCTGGCCGGCACCGTGCTGCGCGAGCTGCGGATGCGCAAGTCGGCGGCCGAGGTCGCGGCGCTGCGGGAGGCGGGGGAGGCGATCGACGCCGTCCACCGGCAGGTGCCGCAGTTCCTCAAGGCGGGCCGTACCGAACGCGAGGTCGCCAAGGACATCCACGACGCGATCCTGGCCGCGGGCCACTCCAGCGTCGACTTCGTCATCGTCGCCTCCGGACCCAACGGCGCCAGCCCGCACCACGACGTCTCCGACCGGGTCATCCAGGCGGGCGAGCCGGTGGTGGTCGACATCGGCGGCCAGTTGCACAACGGCTACTGCTCCGACTCCACCCGCACCTACTGCGTGGGCGAGCCGCCCGCCGACTTCGCCGCCTACTACGAGGTGCTGCGCCAGGCGCAGGAGGCGGCCTGCGCGGCGGTACGGCCCGGCGTCACCTGCGAGTCGATCGACGCGGCGGCCAGGTCGGTGATCGCCGAGGCCGGTTACGGCGAGTACTTCATCCACCGGACCGGGCACGGCATCGGCATCGAGACGCACGAGGAGCCGTACATCGTCTCGGGCAACACCGAGCCGATGGAGCCGGGGTTCGCCTTCTCCGTCGAGCCGGGCATCTACCTGCAGGGGCGGCACGGCGCGCGGATCGAGGACATCGTCGTGTGCACGGAGGACGGCGGCGCGCGGCTCAACAACACCACGCGCGAGCTGGTGATCGTCTAGCGGCGCCCCGGGGCGGGCTCGGTCGCCGCGCGGCGTCCGGTCCGCCCGCGCGGCGTCAACCCGTGTCCGGTCCGCCCGCGCGGCGCCCGGTCCGCCCGCGCGGCGCCCGCCCGTCTGCATGGTGTCCGGCTGTGTGGCGACGGCCCGCCTGCGCGGCGCCCGCCCGTCTGTACGGCGCCCGGCCCGGCCGTGTGGTGTCCGGTCCGCTCGGTGTCCGGTCCGCTCGGTGTCCTGACCGCTCGTGCGGTGTCATGACCGGTGCTGCGGCGTTGGGCCGGGCCTGCGGGCGGTCGGGCCTGCGGGCGGTCGGGCCCGTGCGGCGGCCGGGGCCGGTGGCGATGACAGAATCGGGGGATCGGAGACCCCGAGCCCATCACTGGAGCGTGTCGCGATGACCGTTGAGCGTGCCCTGCCCACCCCCGAGGCGCACGACCTGATCGACCTGACCCGAGACCTGATCGCCAAGGAGATCGCGCCCCGCGCGGCGGCCGACGAGTCGGCAGGGCGTTTCCCGCGCGAGGTGTTCACCACTCTTGGCGCGACGGGGCTGCTCGGCCTGCCCTACCCGGCCGAGTACGGCGGCGGCGAGCAGCCGTACGAGGTCTACCTGCAGGTGGTCGAGGAGCTGGCGGCCGGATGGCTGGCCGTCGGCCTCGGTGTGTCGGTGCACACGCTGTCGTGCTTCCCCGTGGCCTCCTTCGGCACGCCGGAGCAGCGCGAGGAACTGCTGCCCGACATGGTCGGCGGCGAGCTGCTCGGCGCCTACTGCCTGTCGGAGCCCGCCTCGGGCTCCGACGCCGCCGCGCTGACCACCCGCGCGGTGCCGGGCCCCGACGGCTACACCGTCGACGGCGTCAAGGCGTGGATCACCCATGGCGGCGTCGCCGACTTCTACATGCTCATGGCCCGCACCGGCGACCCGGGGGCCCGCGGCATCTCGTGCCTGCGCGTGCCGTCCGGGCTGGAGGGGCTGTCCTACGGCCCGCCCGAGCACAAGATGGGCATGCGTTCCTCGCCGACCGCGCAGGTTCGGTTCGACGGCGTGCAGCTGCCGCCGTCCGCGCTGGTCGGCGCGGAGGGCGAGGGCTTCCGCATCGCCATGGGCGCCCTCGACGGCGGACGGCTCGGCATCGCGGCGTGCGCGGTCGGGCTGGCCCAGGCCGCCTTCGACGCCGCCACCGCCTACGCGGGGGAGCGGCGCCAGTTCGGCTCGCGGATCATCGACTTCCAGGGCGTCGGCTTCATGCTGGCCGACATGGCCACGCAGATCGCCGCGGCCCGCGCGCTCTACCTGGAGGCCGCGCGGCTGCGTGACGCGGGCCGGCCGTACGGGACGAAGGCGGCGATGGCCAAGCTGTTCGCCACCGACGTGTGCATGAAGGTCACCACGGACGCGGTGCAGGTGTTCGGCGGCTACGGCTACGTCGAGGACTTCCCCGTCGAGCGCTACATGCGCGAGGCGAAGGTCCTGCAGATCGTGGAGGGCACCAACCAGATCCAGCGCCTGGTCATCAGCCGCTCCCTCAGTCCTGAGTCGCGCCGATGATCCGCGCCAGCTCCGGGGGCACCGGGTAGGGCCGCTCGGCCGGCAGCAGCCCGCTCACCTCGCGGCCTGCGCGCACCTCGGCGTGCAGGCCGCGGACCCGCTCGGTCAGGTCGGTGATCGACAGCGTCCACTCGCCGACGTAGCGGTCGACCGCCTCGCCCGACAGGCCGATCTGGATCGACCGGTACGGCAGCGCATTGTGGCGCGGGTCGCGCTCGGGGTCCCACTGGATCCGGACCGGCATGTCCCTCCGGTCGGACAGGCAGGAATGCGCCAGCGCCCACTCGAACCCTTCGCGGGTGAGCTCGATCGCCAGGACGTGGCGCTGGCCGTCCTTGGTGGCGTAGCCGCTGCGGTACATCATCCACAGGAACGACGGCTTGATCCAGGTCATCCGTCCGCGCTTGAACGGCGCGACGAACCGCTGCGCGGCCACCGCGGGAACGGCGACGGGCGGGTCGTAGGCCTGGTAGACGGTGATCGACTCCTCTGTGTAAACGGCACGTATTTGCCGGTAGGGGGTTTTCATGGCGATCAGCATGTCGAACCCGCACATTTCGCAGCAACGGGATTACCGTCCCAAGCATGGAGCAGCGCGCGAAGATCACGCTCACCGGGACCCCGGAGACCTCGCTCGCCACGCTGTACAGCCGGGCCCTCGACGCCCGTTCGCGCGATCCCGTCCTGGGTGACGAGCATGCCGTCGCCGCCGTGCGCCGCATCGACTACGACTTCCGCAGGACCGGCATCAACGCCGTGACCGCGACGGGCGTCGCGCTGCGCGCCAAGCTGCTCGACGACTGGCTGGCCGCGTTCCTGGCCGACCACGACGAGGCGACGGTCCTGCACCTGGCGTGCGGGCTCGACACCAGGGCCCACCGCCTCGCCAGGCCGGCCACGGTCAGGTGGTTCGACGTCGACCTTCCCGAGGTGATCGAGCTGCGCGAACGCCTGCTGCCGCCGCCCGGCGGCGACTACACGCAGCTCGCGGCGTCGGTGACGGAGCAGGAGTGGCTGGAGCGGGTGCCCGCCGACCGGCCCGCCGTCGCGGTGTTCGAGGGGCTGGCGATGTACCTGCGGGAGGAGGACGGCAGGCGGGTCATCGAGCGGATCACCGGGCGCTTCCCGTCGGGCGAACTGCTGTTCGATGTCTACGGCACGATGGGGATCAGGATGCAGAAGCTGGTGCCCGCCGTACGGAGGACCGGGGCGCGCATGTACTGGGGGGTGGACGACCCCCGCGTCATCGAGAGCTGGCACGACGGGCTGGTCTGCGTGGACGCGGTGCGCAGTGTGGACATGCCGGGGCTGGAGCGGCTGCCGCTGCTGTCGGGCAGGCTGCCGCTGTGGGTGCTGGCGCGCATCCCCCGGCTGCGGGATGTCGGGCGGATCCTGCGCTTCCGTTTCGAAGGGAATGCGGGATGACCGTCGAGCTGCGTCCGGCCGTGCCAGGAGACTACGGGCGGATCGCCGCCGTGGTCGACGACTGGTGGGGGCGGCAGGTCCTGCCGCTGCTGCCCCGGTTGTTCCTCGACCACTTCCACCGCACCAGCCTCGTGGCCGAGCGTCCCGGCGGTGAGCTGGCCGGATTCCTGATCGGCTTCCTGTCGCCGGCCCAGCAGGAGGAGGCCTACATCCACTTCGTGGGGGTCTCGCCGGAGGCCAGGGCCGCCGGGCTCGGCCGTACCCTCTACGACCGGTTCTTCGCGCTGGCCCGCGCGGACGGCAGGAGCAGGGTGAAGGCGGTCACCTCCCCGGGCAACGCCGCGTCCATCGCCTTCCACCGGCGCATGGGCTTCACCGCCGCCGGGCCCGTCACCGGCTATGACGGCCCCGGCATCGACCTGGTGGTGTTCGAGCGCGCGCTCTGACACGGACCATGCATGGTGACCGCGCGCAGGCGGGGCCCGGCGTGTCGAGCGGGTGCGGCCGTGCTCCGGATCCGCTTGGAGCGCCAGGTGTGGCGCCCCTTCCTCCGGCGGACGTTTTCGTCGGCGACCTCTCCTAGAGTGGCTCGGTGACTTCCCCCGAGCACGGTCCCCAGGCAACCGACGTGCTGCGGCGCGTCTTCGGCTACGACTCCTTCCGGGAGGGGCAGCAGGAGATCATCGACCACGTCGTCGCGGGCGGCGACGCGCTGGTCCTGATGCCGACAGGCGGCGGCAAATCGCTGTGCTACCAGATCCCCGCGCTGGTACGGCAGGGCACCGGCGTGGTCGTCTCCCCGCTGATCGCGCTCATGCAGGACCAGGTCGACGCGCTCACCACGGCGGGCGTCAGGGCGGGCTTTCTCAACTCCACCCAGGAGCCGGACGAGCGGGCCGCGGTCGAGGCGGCGTTCGTGGCGGGCGAGCTCGACCTGCTCTACCTCGCGCCCGAGCGGTTGCGCTCCGAGCAGACGCTGCGGCTGCTGGCCAGGGGGTCGGTCTCGCTGTTCGCCATCGACGAGGCCCACTGCGTGGCGCAGTGGGGTCACGACTTCAGGCCCGACTACCTCACCCTGTCCACGCTGCACGAGCGCTGGCCTGACGTGCCGCGCATCGCGCTGACCGCGACCGCCACCCCCGAGACGCACAAGGAGATCACCGCCAGGCTGGGCCTGGAGCGGGCGCGCCACTTCGTGGCCAGCTTCGACCGCCCCAACATCCAGTACCGGATCGAGCCGAAGAACGAGCCGAAACGGCAGTTGCTGAAGCTGATTCGGGCCGAGCACGAGGGCGAGTCAGGCATCGTCTACTGCCTCTCGCGCGCCTCGGTCGAGAAGATCGCCGCGTTCCTGCAGGAGAACGGCGTGAGCGCGCTGCCGTACCACGCGGGGCTGGACGCCCGCACGCGCGCCGCGCACCAGGCGCGCTTCCTCAGGGAAGACGGCATGATCATGGTGGCGACCATCGCCTTCGGCATGGGCATCGACAAGCCCGACGTGCGCTTCGTCGCCCATCTCGACCTGCCCAAGTCCGTGGAGGGCTACTACCAGGAGACCGGCAGGGCCGGACGTGACGGGCAGCCCGCCACGGCCTGGCTGGCCTACGGCCTGCAGGACGTCGTGCAGCAACGCCGCATGATCGACACCTCGGAGGGCGACGACGCCCACCGGCGGCGGCAGTCGGCGCACCTCGACGCCATGCTGGCCCTGTGCGAGACGGCCGAGTGCCGCAGGGTGCGCCTGCTGGCCTACTTCGGGCAGGACGGCGCGCCGTGCGGCAACTGCGACACCTGCCTGAACCCGCCCGAGACCTGGGACGGCACGGTCGCGGCCCAGAAACTGCTGTCGACCGTGGTACGGCTGCGCCGCGAACGAAACCAGCGTTTCGGGGCCGGCCAGCTGATCGACATCCTGCTCGGCAGGAAGACCGACAAGGTGCTGCAGTTCGACCACGCCTCCCTGTCCGTCTTCGGCATCGGCACCGAGCTGAGCGAGACGCAGTGGCGCGGGGTGGTGCGGCAGGTGCTGGCCCTCGGGATGCTGGCCGTCGAGGGCGACTACGGCACGCTGGTCCTCGCCGACGCCGCCGCGCCGGTCCTGCGCGGCGAGCGGCAGGTGATGCTGCGGAACGACCCGGTGGCCAGGAAGGCCGACCGCGCGGCCAAGCAGGCCCGCCAGAGCGCCGCGGCCGAGCTGCCCGCCGAGGCGCAGCCGCTGTTCGAGCTGCTGCGGGCCTGGCGCGGGGCGACGGCCAAGGAGCAGGGCGTGCCCGCCTACGTCATCTTCCACGACGCCACGCTCCGCGAGATCGCCGCCGGCCGCCCGAGGACGATGGCGGAGCTGGCAGGGGTCTCGGGGGTGGGGGAGAGCAAGCTGGCCAAGTACGGCGAGCAGGTACTGGCTGTCCTGACCGGAGACGAGTGACCCCGCGCCGTCCGTGCTCGCGGGGGAGACGGGCTCGCGCTGGAGACGGGCTCGCGCTGGAGGCGAGCCTGCCGGGGAGCGGGTGGACCTCGCTCGGGAAGGGGCCTGGCTCTGCCTGACCGGCGGGCCGCCTGACGTGCGTGTCACGCGGCCCGGTGCGGGATCAGTGGGTGCGGTCGAGCAGGGAGGTGCACAGGGCGCGCAGCTCCGTGGCCGAGGGGAAGGCGCGATCGAGGATGTCGAGCGCCCGCGAGGCGTGGTCGGCGGCCATGGTGAGAGTCGTCGTCCGGCCGCCCGCCGCGTCGATGAGGTCGGCGGCCAGCCGTATCGTGTCCTCGTCGTCGGCGCCGCAGGCCAGCAGCGCCGACAGTTCGCGGCCCGCGGTGGAGTCCGAGGCGAGCGCGGCCAGCACGGGCAGCGTCTTCTTCCTGCGCCGCAGGTCGCCGAAGACGGGTTTGCCGGTGTACGCGGGGTCGCCCCAGATGCCGAGCACGTCGTCCACCATCTGGAAGGCCAGGCCCAGCTCGAGGCCCATGTCGTGCATCCGCCGGGCCATCGGCTCGGGCGCGCCCGCGAGGGTGACGCCGAGAGCGGCGGCGCAGGCCAGCAGCGAGCCCGTCTTGTCGGCGGCCATGCCCGTGTACTCGGCCACGCTCACCGCGTCCTGGCCGGTCCACGGTCGTTCCTCGAAGGCCATGTCGTGCGTCTGCCCGTGCACCAGCCGTACCAGGGCCGCCGACAGCCATTCCGTGGTGGCGGCGGCGTGCGGGCCGGTCGCCACCGCCCTGATCGCCAGGGCCAGCAGCGCGTCACCGGCCAGGATGGCGGGGCCCACGCCGTAGGCCTTCCACACGGCCGGCTTGTGCCTGCGGCGCTCGTCGCTGTCGATGATGTCGTCATGGACGAGCGAGAAGGCGTGCACGAGCTCCACGGCGACGGCGCCCGGCACGGCGGTCTCCAACGTGCCGCCCGCGGCCTGCGCGCACAGCATCGCCAAGGCGGGTCGCAGCCCCTTGCCCGCGTCGCCGCGGATGGGTGTGCCGTCGATGTCGGACCAGCCCAGGGAGAAGGCGGCCATCCGCTCGCCCCACGGGTGCAGGTCGGCCACCGCCGCGCGCATGGCGGGTTCCAGCAGCTCCCGGCAGCGGGCGAGGATCTCGGCAGGAAGGGCGTACTCAGCCATGGATCCTCCGATGCACCGGCAGGAGGCCATCAATCGCCATGAAACTCCAACCTCCATAAGTAACGGCAGTCATGCGATACTCCGCGCGAACAATCATGAAGTATGCGAAGTGGGCGGAAAACGTCGACTGGCCGTCCGGCCCTCGAGGGCTCGTCGCCCCTTGCCGGACGTGGAGGTCGAAACCATCACTGGGCGGATCTTCGCGGTGGATATCTCTGGGTTTGTGCCAGCTTATGGCACCCCGTTCACCTCTGGCCTCGCCGCCCCTGAGGAGGGGATCTCTCGGGGCGGTTCGCGCGATGTGCGAGCTCTTCCGCTTGGTCGGACGTACGGCCGGCCGGGAGTGACGAGCTCGTAGGGCAGGGCCGACCCTGCCCGCCATGCCCCGCTCGCGTTGCATGGCCGACCCTGCTGGGCCGACCGGGGCGAGCTTGCCGGCCGGGCGGCCGAGCTGCCGGGCCCGATGGCGTAGGCGCCGCCGCCAGGTCGCGGGTCGAGAGCGTCTCGGGGTCGGGTGGGACTGGTCGAGGGTGGTCGGCGTCTCGGGTCGGGCGGGCCGAGGGTGGGGTGGCGTCTCGGGTCCGGTGGGCTGAGGGTGGGACGGGGTCTCGGGTCCGGTGGACTGGTCGAGGGTGGGCCGCTCGGGTCGGGTGGGGCACGTGCGGGTGGGCTGGGCGACGGGTTGGGCGGGCTGACGGTGGGTGGTGTCCCGGTTCGAGTGGGGCGGGCTGAGGGTGGGGTGGTGTTCCGGGTCGCGTGGGACCGGCTGAAGATAGGGGTGCACCGGCTCTGCTGGGCAGGCCCGAACGCTTCGGGGCGGGATGGCCGAGCATCATGGCCGCTGCCGGTGCCGGGGACCACCGGGGAGAGCGCCGGCGGCGATGCGTCCCGGAAGGTCCCGCAACGGTAGGCGGCGCGATCGTCGCCGGGCACAGCCGCCGAACCAGGGACGTGCGAGAGAGACCGCTTCCGGTGCTCCTGGGGAGGGGGCGACCTGAGGGGCGGCGTGCTGATACGATCTTGAATTGGTGCGCTACTAAATACCATTAAATGCGGTAATTGAGACTTTTACAGATTGTTGCAGCTTGAGTGAAAAATGTGGCGTTGCTAGGGTATCTGGAGTGGTGAGGCGCCGGGTGCGTGATCGTCCTGTGGTGAAAAACGTCTCGCTTGCGCACGTGCGTGGCGCGCGGTCGCGAGCAGAGGTCGCCGCCCTGTCCACTCCGCGAGCCGCCTTCCCCCCCGCCCCCGCCACGCCGCGCGACGGTGCGCACCTGCCCCGGGCCGCCGTTCCGCCCCCGACTCGCATCCGGGCCCGAGGCGCCGCGCCCGTCACCGAGGAGGCCATGTCACCGCAGGAGCAGCACGACCACGGAATGCGCGCGATCATGGGCGCGTTCCGGTCGGGTACCTGTCCGGGCCGGACGCAGGCGGCCAAGCTGACCGAGGGAGAGGCGTGAGAGCAGGCCATACAACCGATCTGAACTGGCTTCTCGACGATCTGGCGGACCGCGTCGGGGAGGTGGAGCACGCCATCGTGCTCTCCTCGGACGGCCTGCTCATGGCCTCGTCGAGGGACCTGGACAGAACCGAGGGCGAGCACCTGTCGGCCGTCGCCTCAGGGCTGCAGAGCCTGGCCAAGGGCGTCAGCGAGCACGTCGGCGGGGGAGCCGTGCGCCAGACGGTCGTGGAGTGGCGCTCCCGCTATCTCATCGTGACCGTCGCAGGCGAGGGCGCGTGCCTGGCCGTGCTGTGCCTGCAGGACTCCGACATCGGGCTGGTCGCCTACGAGATGGCCATGCTCGTGGCCAGGGTCGGCCAGTACCTGACCTCTCCCGCGAGAGGAGAGGCGGCGCGATGACGGAGGAGGAGTGGGTCGACCCCGAGATCGTCAGACCGTATGTGGTGACGCGCGGCCGTACCGAACCCGTGAGGGGCTCCTTCGACCTGATCTCGCTGGCCGTCGCGGCAGGCGAACCGCCGGGGCCGGGCGCGGGCCTCGACCCCGAGCACCTGTCGATCGCCAGGCTGTGCCGCGAGCCGGTCTCCGTGGCGGAGATCGCCGCCGCCCTCGACCTGCCGGCGGGCACGATCCGTGTCCTGCTGGGTGACCTGTTCGACCAGGGGTTCGTCACCGTGCAAGATCCTCAACCCGAGGTGGACATGCAAGACGAGAGAATGTACAGGGCGGTGCTCGATGGTCTTCGGTCGCTCTGATCGGCGGCGGCTGCCGACCGCTGTCAAGATCCTCATCGCCGGCGGCTTCGGCGCGGGCAAGACGACCATGGTCGGCTCGGTCTCCGAGACCAGGCCGCTGCGCACCGAGGAGACGCTCACCGACCGTTCCACGGGCGTCGACGACACCTTCGGCGTGGAGGCCAAGCGCACCACGACCGTCGCCATGGACTTCGGCCGCATCACCATGGGCGACGACTACATGCTCTACCTGTTCGGCACGCCGGGGCAGGAGCGGTTCTGGTTCGTGTGGGACGAGCTGGCGCTGGGCGCGCTCGGCGCGGTCATCCTGGCCGACACCCGCCGCCTGGCCGACTGCTTCCCCTCCGTCGACTACTTCGAACGGCGCGGCACGCCGTTCGTGGTCGCCGTCAACTGCTTCGAGAGCGCGCCCGTCTACGAGCTGGCCGAGGTACGGCTGGCGCTCGGCCTCGACCCGTCGATCCCGATCGTGCTGTGCGACGCCCGCAAGCGCGACTCCAGCCGCGAGGTGCTCATCACACTGGTCGAGCATGCGATGAAGCTGCGCGCCCCCGTCGGGACCACGCCGTGACCATCTCCCGCTATTTTTGATCGGATGGAGGAGATCGACCGCCGGATCGTCACGCTCCTGGCCAGAGACGGCCGGATGAGCTTCACCGACCTGGCCAGGGAGACCGGACTGTCCGTCTCGGCGGTGCACCAGCGGGTCCGCCGCCTGGAGAAGCGCGGCGTCGTGCGCGGCTACACCGCGCTGGTCGACCACGACGCCATCGGGCTGCCGCTGACCGCGTTCGTGTCGATCAAACCGATCGACCCGGCCGCGCCGGACGACGCCCCCGAGCGGCTGGCCCATCTGAGCGCCATCGAGGCCTGCCACAGCGTGGCGGGGGAGGAGAGCTACATCCTCAAGGTGCGCGTCGCCTCCCCGATCGCGCTGGAGGAGCTGCTGCAGCACATCCGCGCCTCCGCGAACGTCTCCACGCGCACGACGGTGGTGCTCAGCACGCCGTACGAGCACCGCCCGCCGGAGCTGGAGGAGACCTGACGGCCGCCGGGGGCGGCGCGGGAGCGGGCGTCGCGGGTCAGGCGCCGAAGACGGGCAGCAGCCTGCGCAGCTCCTCCTCGCCGATCTGCCGCCCGTAGGCCGCCCGTTCGAAGGTCTCGGCGTGCCGTACGGCCGCGGCGTGGCCGGCGCCGTAGCGCTCCTGCAGCGCGGGGCGCGCCGCCTCCGGGGCGGCCACGAACCGCGCCCAGTGCTCGGCCACGAACGCGCGTCCCGCCGCGGTGTCGCCCGCCGCGGGCGCCTGGTCGGCGAAACCGCGCTGCCATGGCGCGTACTCCAGGAACTGCGAGGCGTGCGCCAGGCAGCCGTCCAGTTTGGCCTCCAGCACCTCGTCGACGTCCACGGCGATCTCGTGCCGGTGGAAGGCGGCCGCGGCGTAGTCGGTCATGACCAGGCAGAGCGGCGGGCGCGGCAGCGGCGGCCCGCCCGCGGCCACGTTCCTGTTGGTGACGAAGGCGACCGCGTCCTCCACCAGGCGCCCGGCCGCGCGGTTGTCGGGGTGGCCGGGACCGTGGCCGTGGAGGGCGATCACGACGTCGGCGCGCCAGCCGCGGATGGCCGCGATCACCCTGGCGCGGGTCGCGACGGTGGCCTCCAGCTCGCCGTCGTGGGTGTCCCACACGTCGTAGGCGATCACGCCGAGCGCGTCGGCGGCGCGCCATGCCTCCTGCGCCCTGCGCGCCGCCAGCGGCGCCCGGTCCATCTCGTGGTGACCGGCGTCGCCGTTGGTCAGCGTCAGGAACTTCACCGCGTGCCCCGCCCTGGCCAGCAGCGCGGCCGTGCCTCCCGCGTAGATCTCGGGCTCGTCGGGGTGTGCGCCGACGACCAGGGTGCGCAACATGCTGCCTCCGGATAAACCGTCTGGATACTTTCCAGACGGTTAGCCTAGAGGGTGCCGCCGTAGTGCCCGCGCAGGCGGGCCTTGGCCGCCTCGCCCGCACCGAGCAGGTCCAGCCCGTTCAGCGCGGCGCCGACGATCGGCGGCAGGTCGGAGACCACGAGCTTGGCCTGCGGCGCCCGCGCCGCGAACCGCTCGTCGAGCAGCTCGCTCAGCATCGGGTCACGCGCGCGCAGCACGCCGCCGCCGAGCACCACCTCCGTCGGCGTCTCCAGCAGCTCCAGGCGGCGCAGGCAGACCTCGGCCATCACCACGATCTCCTCGGCCTGCCGCTCGACCAGCGACCTGGCGATCGCGTCGCCGGCCGCGGCCACCCGGAACAGCCCCGGCGTCAGCCCGTGCAGGCTGAGCTGCTCCAGGTCGCCGAGGTGCAGCCCGAGCACCACCTCCTCGACCGTGGACGTGCCGTAGTGCTCCTTGACCAGGGCGGCCAGCTCCGTGGGCGCGCCCCTGCCGTCCTCGGCCCGCGCGGCGTACCACAGCGCCTCCTCGGCCAGACCGAGCCCGCCGCCCCAGTCGCCGCTGATCTTGCCGAGGGCGGGGAAGCGGGCGACCTGGCCCGTGGGCGAGATGCCCACCGCGTTGATCCCGGCGCCGCACACCACCGCCACGCCCCAGGGGCCCGACGCCCCGGCGCGCAGCAGGGCGAAGGTGTCGTTGCCGACCACGACCTCACCGGCGAAGGAGCGCGCGGCGAACTCGTCGCTCAGCGTCTCCTCCTCCGCCGGCAGGTCGGCCCCCGCCAGGTAGGCGGCCAGCAGATCGGCGTACGGCGGCGCCTGCGACGGGCCGAGGGCCTGCCGTACGGTCTCCTCCACGACGTCGGCGGCCGCGCTCACACCCGCGCTCTGCGGCAGGAACGCCCCGCCGCGGCCGGTGGCCAGGACGGTGCCGTCCTCGGCCACGAGCGCCACGTCCGTCTTGCTGTTGCCGCCGTCGACCGCGAGCACGGTCCTCACGACACCACCCACGGCAGGTGCGCCCGGTTGGCCTCGAGCAGCAGGCGGGTCAGCTCGCCCGCGACGGCCTCCTGGCCGACCAGCGGGTGGGCCAGCAGCGCGTTGCGGACCCTGTCCTCGCCGCCGTGCAGGGCGGCCTCCAGGGCCAGGCTCTCGTAGGCCGACACGGCCGCGATCAGGCCCGCGTACAGCGGCTCCACCGCCGGCATCGGCAGCGGTACGGCTCCCGCCGCCCCGATCGTGGCGGGCACCTCGATGACCGCCTCGTCGGGCAGGAACGGCAGCGTCCCCCCGTTGCGCACGTTGACCACCTGGGCGTCGCGCCGGTCGCCGAGCAGCGAGGCGACGAGCGCCACGGCCGCCTCGGAGTAGAACGCGCCGCCCCGCCGCTCCAGCAGCTCGGGCTTGGTGTCGACGGCGGGGTCGGCGTACAGCCGGAGCAGCTCGGCCTCCATCGCGGCCACCTCGGCGGCCCGCGAGGGTTTGGCCCGTTGCTCCTCGACCACCAGGTCGTGGGCGTAGAAGTAACGCAGGTAGTAGGAGGGCACCACGCCCAGCCGGCGCACCAGCCCGACCGGCAGCCCGAGGTCGTCGGCGATCTCCTGCCCGTGCCGGGCCAGCAGCGCGGGCAGCACGTCGGCGCCGTCGACCATGATGGAGCGCTCCCATGTCAGGTGGTTGAGCCCGACGTGACCGAGCGACACCCGCTCAGGCGCGACGCCGAGGTATCCGGCGAAGCGCCGCTGGAAGCCGATGGCGACGTTGCACAGCCCGATCGCGCGGTGCCCGGCGTCGAGCAGCGCGCGCGTCACGATCCCGACGGGATTGGTGAAGTCGACGATCCACGCCTCGGGCGCGTGGCGGCGCACCTGCTCGGCCAGCTCGAGCACCACCGGCACGGTGCGCAGCGCCTTGGCCAGGCCGCCCGCGCCGGTGGTCTCCTGGCCCACGCAGCCGCACCGCAGCGGCAGGGTCTCGTCGACCTCCCGCGCGGCCTGCCCGCCCACGCGCAGCTGGAACAGCACGGCCTGCGCGCCGGCCACGCCCTCGCTGACGGAGGAGGTGGCGGTCACCGTCGCCGGGTGCCCCTCGCGGGCCAGCATCCTGCGCGAGACCCCCGCGACCAGCTCCAGGCGGGCGACGTCCGGATCGACGAGCGCGATCTCGGTGAGCGGCAGCTCGTCGCGCAGCCGGGCGAAACCGTCGATCAGCTCCGGTGTGTACGTCGAGCCGCCCCCGACAACGGCGAGTTTCAACCCTTCACTCCTGTCAATGTGACGCCCTCGATGAAGACTCTCTGGGCGAAGAAGAACACGATGATCACCGGCATGGTCACCAGGAGGGTGGCGGCCATGGTCAGGTTCCACTGCACGCTGTGGAAGGCCTTGAACGTCGCCAGGCCGAGAGACAGTGTCCAGTTGTCCTGGTTGATGCCGGTGTAGAGCAGCGGGCCGTAGTAGTCGTTCCAGCAGTAGAAGAACTGGAACAGCGCCACCGCGGCGATCGCGGGCCTGGCCATGGGCAGGATCACCCTGACCAGCGTGCGGAGGTCCGAGCAGCCGTCGACCCTGGCCGCGTCGGTGTAGTCACGCGGGATCGTGATGAGGAACTGCCGCAGCAGGAAGATGGAGAAGGCGTCGCCCAGCAGCATCGGCAGGATGAGCGGCCACAGCGTGTCGGTGAGCCCGACCCTGGCCCACACCAGGTAGATCGGCACCGCGACGACCTGCGGCGGCAGCATCATCGTGGCGATCACCAGCAGGAAGGCCAGCCGCCTGCCGCGGAAGCGGAACCTGGCCAGCGCGTAGGCCACCGGCACCGACGACAGCAGCATGAACAGCGTCCCGAGCCCGGCGTACATGAGCGTGTTGAGCGTCCAGCCCAGCAGGTGCGAGCGGGCGAAGACGTCGGCGAAGTTGGACCAGGCGAACGACTCGGGCCACAGGTTGCCGGTCAGCGCCTGCTCGTCGCTCATCAGCGCGGTCAGGCCCACCAGCACGAGCGGCCCCAGGAACATCACCGCCAGCGCCACCGCGATCGCGTGGGTGGCGATCCAGCTCAGCGCCTTGCGCCGGCCGGCCCGCACCCGCGCCGGCCGTATCGTCCCGGCCGGCTGCCGGGCGGTCAGCGTGGTGCTCACGAGAGGACCTCCTCGGCCTTGCGGAACTGGCGCAGCAGGATCAGGGTGAAGATCATGGACGTGCCGAACAGCACCAGCGCGAGCACCGAGGCGTAGCCCATGCTGAAGTCGCGGAAGCCCACGTGGAACAGCCACTGCGGCAGCGTCAGCAGCGACTGCTCGGGATAGCCGGGGGTGAACGTGCTGCCGGCCGAGTCGGTGGCGCCCGAGGCGACCCTGGAGGCGATCATCGCCTGCGTGAAGTACTGCAGGGCGTAGATGACGGCGGTGACGGCCGAGAACATCAGCACCGGCGAGATCGTCGGCAGCGTGATGCTGCGGAACTGCCGCCAGGAGCCGGCACCGTCGATCGCCGCCGCCTCGTACAGGTGCCTGGGCACGTCTAGCAGCGCCGCCAGGAAGATCACCATGGTGTTGCCGCAGCCCCAGAGGGCCAGCATGGTGAGGCTCGGCTTGGACCACGACGGGTCGCCGAACCAGTCGGGGCCGCTGATCCCGATCCACGACAGGATCTGGTTCGTCGGGCCGAGCGGGTTCAGCAGGAAGACGAACGCCACCGTGCCCGCCACCATCGGCACCAGCGTCGGCAGGTAGAAGACGGTGCGGAAGAAGCCCGCCCCCGCCTTCACCTTGGTGAGCAACTGGGCGACGGCCAGCGAGAAGAGCACCTGCGCGGGCACCATGAAGACGACCAGCCACAGCGTGTTCTTGGCCGAGATCCACACCCGCTCGTCCTGCAGGAGGTAGCGCCAGTTGTCCAGGCCTGCCCACTTCAGCGTGAACAGGTCGTAGTCGGTGAAGGAGAAGTACACGACAGAGATCAGCGGGTAGACGAAGAAGATCGAGAAGCCCGCGATCCACGGGGAGAGCCACAGGAGGGCGCGCAGGCCCTCCCGCCGCTTCGGCCTGGCTCTCATCCGCCTGACAGCTTCAGCTTGTCGTTGATGCGCTTGTCGACGCCCTTCAGCCCGGCGTCGAGGTCCGTGACCGCGCCCTTCTCCCAGCTGGTCAGGAAGGTGGAGAAGGCGTCCTGGTTGAAGACGCTGTTGACCGACGCGGGCAGCGTGCTGGTCTTCGGGTGGGCGAAGATGCCGAGGAAGGTCTTGAAGTTGGCGTCGGCCGCCAGCCGCGGCGACTCCATCGCCGCCTTGGTGGTCGGCACGTTGCGCAGCGCGTTGGACAGCGTCACCAGACTGTCGGTGTCGGTGGTGAGGTGCTTGATCAGCTCCCACGCGTGCTGCGGGTTCTTGGCGCCCTTCGGCACGCCGATCACGGTGCCGGCGGTGAAGCCGCTGCCGTACAGCTCGGGCTTGTCGTCGGCGACGGGCAGCGGGGCCGTGCCGTAGTCGAGCGACTTGGCCTTGGAGTCGTTGGCGATCATGGCGTTGCGCCACTCGCCGTCGAGGATCATCGCGACCTGGCCCTTGAAGAACGGGTGGGCCGAGCCCCACTCGTCGCCGAGGCTGCGCCGGAACTTCTCGAGGTTGGCGTAGCCGTACCAGTCGACCAGCTCCTTCTGCCAGGTCAGCAGCTGCTTCCAGGCGGGATCGGTGCCGATGGCCGAGGTGCCGTCCTCGTTGTACCACTTCGCGCCGACCATCGGGCCGAGGTGGGAGGGGGAGTTCTCGTAGTACTGGAAGCTGGGGACGAAGCCGGCCACCTTGATCGTGCCGTCGGCGTTCCTGACGGTCAGCTCCTTGGTGAGCCTGGTCAGCTCCGACAGCGTCCTGGGCGGCTCGTTGCCCTTCATGAGGGCCTTGTTGTAGTAGAGGCCGTAGGCGTCGGCCAGCAGCGGCATCGTGCAGCGCCTGCCCCCGAACTCGGTGTAGGAGCGCGAGGCCTCCGGCAGCACGGTCAGGTCGATGCCGTCCTGCTTGATGACCGGCGTGAGGTCCTGGAAGGCGCCGGTCTTGCACCACAGGGCCACGTTGTCGGTGGTGAAGGAGGCGGCCACGTCGGGCGCCTTGCCGCTGCGGATGGCCTGGGTGATCTGGTCGTCCTGGACGGCCTTGGTGACCTTGACGGTGATCTGCGGGAACTTCTTGTTGAAGCCGGCGATCGCCTCGTCGAAGGCCTTGACCTCGGCGTCGGTCTGGAACCCGTGCCAGAGCTCGATGGTGGCCGGGGGAAGTGCCTGCGAGGCGGCGCCCGAGGGCTTCGGCTGGGCGCCGAGCGAGGGCGGCGCCTCCTTGCCCGCCGTACACGCGGTCAGCGCGAGAGCGGTGAGCCCTGCGGCCGCAACTGGGACGAAACGCACTGGGGGGTGCCTCCCTGCTTCTCTGCGGTAGGAACGGTGGAGCTGCTTCTAGGCGGTGGGAACGGTGGAGCTGAAGACCTCTTCACGTGTGGTGTCGAGGGCGAGGTCGAGGGCGCCGGCCAGCACCGGGTTGCCCTCGACGCTCGACAGCCGTACGGCGGGGCGGGGGATGGTCAGCGCGTGCAGCTCGTGCTCGATGAGCTCGCGCAGCGTCTCGCCGCCGGCCAGCACGATGCCGCCGGTCATCACGATGAGCCCGGGGTCGAGCACGCTGGTGATGGCCGCCAGGCCCACGGCCAGGCGGGCGGCGATGTCGCGCAGGCCCGCGCGGGCGTCGTCGGCCTTCTTGCCGGTGCCGGCGGCCGCGCGCACCGCCGCCGTGACGGCCTGCCGGAAGTCGGTGCCGCGCACGCCGTACGAGCGCAGCAGCCTGAGCACGGCGGGGCCGCCGGTGAGCGCCTGGTAGCCGTGGTTGGCGTAGTGTCCCGCCTCGCGCGCGGTCGGCGCGCCGGGGGCGGGCATGTAACCGACCTCGCCCGCGCCGCCCGTCGCCCCGCGGTGCATCCGCCCGCCGAGCACGACGGCCGAGCCGATGCCCTCGTCGGCCCACAGCAGTACGAAGTCCTGGTGGTCGCGCGCGGCCCCGTGGGCCTGCTCGGCCACGGCCACCAGGTTGACGTTGTTCTCCACGTCGACGGGCACGCCGAGGCCCGCGTTGAGGGTCGGCACCAGGTTGGGGATCTGCCAGCCCGGCATGTCCTTGGCGGTGGCGTAGCCGAGGCGGCCCGTGGTGGGGTCGATCGCGGCCTGGACGCCGATGACGACCCTGCGCAGCGGTCCCGGCGAGCCGGCCCCCTCGAGGGCGGCGCGCAGCCGGTCGATGAGGCTGTCGGCGGGGCGGCGGGAGGTGGGCAGGACGTGCGAGCCGACGATCTCACCGGTGATGTCGGCGACGCGGGCCTCGATGCGGTCGGGGGCGACGTCGAGCGCGGCCACGTACGCCGCGGCCGGGTTGATCCGGTACAGCTCGGCCGTACGGCCCGGCAGACCCTCCCTGATGCCGTCGAGCACCACGAGGCCGGCCTCCTGCAGCCGTGACAGCAGCTGCGAGGCGGTCGGCTTGGACAGCCCGGTGAGCGTGCCGATCTCGGGCCTGGTCAGCGGCCCGCGGTCCAGCAACGCCTGGAGCGCGGCGCGGTCGTTGATCGCGCGCAACAGGCTGGGAGTTCCAGGAACCGGACCGCTCACGCGTTGTCACCCCATTGGAGTTAGGAAACTTTCCTAACTCACAATGGACGTGAAGAAGCCATACAGTCAAGCGGTGAGATGAAGACGTGATGTCAGCGGCTCAACGGACCTGATAAGGTAGCGATTTGTTGCCACAACAGTAAGAAAGGCCCGGAGCGTCCCATTACTACCAACATTAACGGTACGGCCATGACTCGTCAAACCGAGGTGGCCAGAGAGCAGGAGTACGTCTCCCGGCTGTACGGACGTCTGGACGTCCTCCGCGAGCGAACGCAGCAGCAGCTCAAGGACGTGCTGGCAACCGGGGCGGTCGGCACCCAGCAGAACAGGTCCGAACGCGACTCCTTCGCGGGCATGTACGCCGCCAGGCTGGCCCGGCTGTGGGCGGTCGAGCGGGGCCTGGTCTTCGGCCGGCTCGACCACGTCGAGGAGGGCCGCCTCTACATCGGCAAGCTCGGCCTGAGCGACGACGAGCAGGACCGGATGCTGATCGACTGGCGCGCCCCCGTCGCCCAGCCCTTCTACCGGGCGACCCCCACCTCACCGATGGGCGTGACGCGCCGGCGCCACCTGCAGACGCGCGGCCGCACGGTGGTCGGCGTCGACGACGACCTGCTCGACCTCGACGGCCTCAGCGACGACGACCGGGCCACGCTGAACGGCGAGGCCGCCCTGCTGGCCGCCCTCGACGAGAAGCGCACCGGACGGATGCGCGACATCGTGGCCACCATCCAGGCCGAGCAGGACCGCGTCATCCGCGCCGACCTCAACGGGGTGCTGGTGGTCCAGGGCGGGCCGGGCACCGGCAAGACCGTCGTCGCCCTGCACCGGGCCGCCTACCTGCTCTACACCCACCGCGAGCGGCTCGAACGGCGCGGCGTGCTCATTCTCGGCCCCGGCCTGACCTTCCTGCGCTACATCGAGCAGGTGCTGCCCTCGCTCGGCGAGACCGACGTGCTGCTGTCGACGGTCGGCGAGCTCTTCCCCGGCGTCAGCGCCACCGCCAGGGAGCGGCCCGAGGTCGCCGCCGTCAAGGGGGACGTGCGGATGGCCGAGGTCATCGCGCGTGCCGTCCGCGACCGGCAGCGGGTGCCGCGCCAGCCGATCGAGCTGCCTCTCGGCCGCCAGACGCTCACCCTCGACCAGCGCATGATGGACAACGCCAGGAACAAGGCGATCCGCTCGCGGCGCAGCCACAACCAGGCGCGCGCGGTGTTCGTCCGCACGATCCTCAACGCGCTGGCCAGGCAGCTGGCCAAGAAGCTCGGCAAGGGCCTCATCGACGACGACGAACTGGCCGACCTGCGCGAGGACCTGCGCACCGAGCCCGTGGTCAAGAGCGCGCTCAACCGGCTGTGGCCCTACCTGACCCCGCAGCGGCTGCTGCTCGGCCTGTACGGCTCGGCCGAACGCCTCGACTACGCCGCCGCCGGCCTCAGCCGTGAGGAACGCGCCCTGCTGCGCCGCTCGTCCACCGAGTGGACCGAGTCGGACGTGCCGCTGCTCGACGAGGCCGCCGAACTGCTCGGCGAGATCGACGAGCAGGTGCTGCGCGCCAGCGCCCTGCAGGCGGAGGAGGAGCTGGCCGCCGCCCGCGCCGCCCAGGAGAGCGAGCGGGAGGCCGAGCTCGCCTACGCGCGCGAGGTGCTCGAGCTGACCGGGCTGTCCGACGTCATGGACGCCGAGCGGCTGGCCGAGCGCCAGCGCGGCGACCAGCCGTACCTGACGACGGCCGAGCGGGCCGCCGCCGACCGCACCTGGGCCTACGGCCACGTGATCGTCGACGAGGCGCAGGAGCTGTCGCCGATGGCGTGGCGGGCGGTCATGCGGCGCTGCCCCACCAGGTCGATGACCATCGTCGGCGACATCGCCCAGACCGGCTCCAGCGCCGGCGCCCGCTCGTGGGGCCAGGTGCTCGACCCGTACGTCGCGGGCCGCTGGCGGGAGGAGACGCTCACCATCAACTACCGCACCCCCGTGGAGCTGATGGAGGTCGCCTCGCGGGTGCTGGCCACCATCGATCCCGCGCTGCGCGCTCCCACCTCCGTGCGGGACAGCGGCGCGCGGCCGTGGTCCGCGCCGCTGTCCGACCTGCCAGAGCTGGCGCGCCAGGAGGCCGGCGACGGCGGCAGGGTCGCCGTGCTCGCCCCCGACGCGCTGCTGGACAAGGTGGCCGAGATGGCCGGCGGCGCCACCGGCAGGGACGCGCTCGACGCCGCCGTGGCCGTGCTCGGCGTCACCGAGGCCAAGGGCCTGGAGTTCGACTCGGTGATCGTCGCCGAGCCCGGCCAGATCCTCGGCCAGTCGCCGCGCGGCGCCAGCGACCTGTACGTGGCGCTCACGCGGGCCACCCAGCGCCTCGGCGTCGTCCACGAGGGCCCGCTGCCCGAGCCGCTTCGCGGACTCGCGGGGAGATGAGCGCATTAGACTGAGCTCGCCGAGCATGTCCTAGCTGCGAAAACTTGAGGTTTCCGCTGATCGGGACACGGTTGACATCTGAGTTGGAGTCGGTAGTTTGCTGCCCAGTCCAGCACGGGACTTGGCCGGTTGGCCGTCTCTGACATCGTCGGACCCTGCGTCCGTGACGGAGCGTGACTCCGTCCATACAGCCAGGTGCAGGGCCGTCGGTCCGTCGAGTCGGGGCACCCCAACCGGGCGGGGGGTTGGACCCGGGACGGGCCCGGTCGCCCAGTAGACAACGGAACCCCGCGCTCGCCGCCGACGAGACGGATCCGGTCCGAAGGGTTTCCGGGCCCTCTTCCCGCTCCCGTGTGCTCGGATCACACCGCTAGCGGGTGATCCCATGGCATCCGTCTGCCACGGGATCACCCTGCCAGTGCCTTCCTTTGGGGGTCGGCCGCCTCGGGCGGTAGCGTTTCCCGCATCAGGATGCGACTGGCGAGGAGAACCCCGGCCGTGGTGCAGGAGAAGCAGGGCGTCACGGCGCCCACCGGGCCGGACGGCGCCCCCCGACGGCTGCTGTGGGGCAGGCTCGCCGCGGCGGCTCTCGGCGGCCTGCTGTTGTTCCTGGCCTTCCCGCCGCTCAGCTGGTGGCCGTGCGCGCCACTCGGCATCGGCCTGGTCGCCCTCAGCCTGTACGGCTGCCGCCCCCGCCGCGCCGCCTGGCTCGGCTACGTGGCCGCGCTCGTCTTCCTGCTGCCGGCGCTGGCCTGGGTCAGGCCGATCGGCCTGGACGCCTGGCTTGCTCTGGTGGCCGTCGAGAGCCTCTTCTACGCGGCCATGGCCGCGGCCGCCGCCCTGGTGATGCGGCTGCCGCTGTGGCCGCTGTGGTTCGCCGCCCTGTGGGTGGCCATGGAGTGGGCGCGCAGCCTGTTCCCCGTCGGCGGGTTCCCGTGGGCGCGGGTGGCCTTCAGCCAGGGCGAGACGCCGTTCACCGGGTTCGCCGCGCTGGGCGGCGTGCCGCTCGTCTCGTTCGCGGTGGCGCTGTGCGGGGCGCTGCTGGCCTGCGCCGTCGTGCGGGCCGGGCGGGCCGGGCGGGCCAGGCGGGTCGTGCCCGTGGCGCTGGCGCTGGCCGTACCTCTGCTGGGGCCGGCCGTCCCGCGCCCCGCCGACGAGGGCAGGAGCGTCAACATCGGCATCGTGCAGGGCAACGTGCCGGGGCAGGGGATGTACGCGCTCGGCGACGAGCCGGCCATCGTGCTGCGCAACCACGCCAACGGCACGCACGAGCTCGCGCGGGCCGTGCGCGAGGGCCGGCTGCCCAAGCCCGACCTGGTCGTCCTGCCGGAGAACTCCACCGACATCGACCCCTACCGCGACGCGACGGCCCGCCAGATCATCGACGCCTCCGTCAAGGACGTCGGCGTGCCGACCCTCGTGGGCGCGGTCGTGGCGATCGGCGACGAGAACCGCGCCACCCGCAGCCTCGTGTGGGACCCGGTCACCGGGCCCGGCGCCTACTACGACAAACAGCAGCTGGTGCCGTTCGGCGAGTACACGCCGTTCAAGGAGATCTTCCTGGCCCTGTTCGAGCGGGCCAACCTGGTCGGCAGGCAGTCCGTGGCGGGCGACAGGCCGGGCGACCTGCGGATGGGCCCGGTGACCATCGGCGCCGTCAACTGCTACGAGGTCGCCTTCGACGGGGTGGTGCGCGACACCGTCCGGGCCGGCGGCACCCCGCTCGTCGTCCAGACCAACAACGCCACCTACGCGCTGTCGAACCTGCCGCCCCAGCAGCTGGCCATGTCGCAGCTGCGCGCCGTCGAGCACAACAGGGCGGTGGTCACCGCGGCGACCACCGGAATCTCCGCATATGTCACTCCTGACGGTAAGGTCGCCTGGCAGACGAAGGAGCGCGTCGCCGCCACGAACGTCGTCAAGGTTCCCGTGCGCACGCGGGCGACGATCGCCACGCGCGTGGGCGCCGCACCTGAGTGGGCACTGTTGATAGTAGGAGCGGTCGCGATCGGCGTGGCCGCCTGGCGCCGCAGGGGAGAGGATCGATGATGGAGCAGACGCTCGGCCGGGTGCTCGTCGTCGTCCCCACCTACAACGAGCGGGAGAACCTCCCCCTGATCGCCGGACGGCTCCGCACGGCGCTGCCCGACGCGCACCTGCTGATCGCCGACGACAACAGCCCCGACGGCACCTCCGAGGTCGCCGACGAGCTGGCCGCCGCCGACGACCACATCCACGTCCTGCACCGGCCCGAGAAGCAGGGCCTCGGCGCCGCCTACATCGACGCCTTCCACTGGGGCATGGCCCAGGGCTTCGACGTGCTGGTCGAGATGGACGCCGACGGCTCCCACCAGCCGGAGGAGCTGCACAAGCTGCTCGCCGCCCTCGCCGACGGCGCCGACCTGGTGATCGGGTCGCGCTGGGTGCCGGGCGGGAAGGTGCTCAACTGGCCGAGCCACCGCGAGCTGCTGTCCAGGGGCGCCAACGTCTACGTGCGGCTCATGCTCGGGCTGCCGGTCCGCGACGCCACGGCCGGCTTCCGCGCCTACCGGGCCGCGGCGCTGGAGAAGATCGGGCTGGCCGACGTGGAGTCGCAGGGCTACTGCTTCCAGGTCGACCTCACCCTCCGGACGGCCAGGCACGGGCTGCGGGTGGTGGAGGTGCCGATCACGTTCGTCGAGCGGACCCACGGCACCAGCAAGATGAGCGGCAAGGTCATGTACGAGGCGTTCTGGCGCGTCGGCGTCTGGGGCGTCACCGGCCTGCCCGCCCGCCTGCGCCGCCACCGCTGACGACGTTTCCCCCCCGGGGGCGTCCCCTGAGTCCCCGGGGCGTCCCTGAAGTCCCCCCCGGGCTTCCCTGAGCCTCCGGTGGCCGTGGAACGTCCACGGGGCGACGGGCGTTACTACGAGGTGAACGCCTTCCGCTCGCGCGAATGAGGAAACGATGGTCCGGCTCCTGCTCTTCCTGGCCTTCCTGGTCGTCCCTGTCCTGGAGATCTGGCTGCTCATCCAGGTCGGATCGGTGATCGGTGGCTGGGCCACGGTCGCGTTGCTGATCGCCGACAGCCTGTTCGGCGCCTGGCTCGTGCGCCGCGAGGGCCGCAGGGCGTGGCGCAGCCTGCAGGAGTCGCTCCAGTCGGGGCGGATGCCCGACAAGGAGCTGGCCGACGGCGGGCTCATCCTGGTCGGCGGCGCGCTGCTGCTGACGCCCGGCTTCCTCACCGACGTGTTCGGGTTCCTGTGCGTGCTGCCGTTCACGCGGCCGGCGATGCGGCGGTTCGGCTCATGGTTCTTCGCGCGGCGGGTCAAGGCGATGGCGGCCGCTTCGCCGTACGCGAACCTCGGGGTGCCGTTCCCGCGTACCGACGGCTTCGCCGGCGGCGGCACGGGCACGCCCGACGGCAAGGTCGTGCACGGCGAGGTGCTGCGCGAGGACTGACCGCACCGCGGGCCGCCCGCCCCACCGCAAGCCGTGGGTGCGGCGGCCTGGGGGCCACTCGGCGGGCCCTGGCCGGCCCCTGGCTGACGAACCGGTGGGCATGGAAAACGCCCCGGACCGTTGCGGTCCGGGGCGTTCCAGCGTCACCGTGAGGAGGTCAGGCGCTCTTGCGTCGCTGCGCGCGAAGGATCGCCAGCCTCTCGTTGAGCACCTCTTCCAGGTCTTCGATGGACCGCCGTTCCAGCAGCATGTCCCAGTGCGTCCGCGGTGGCTTCGCCTTCTTGGCCTCGGGTAGCTCGCCGTCCACGCGGACCGCGGTCGCGCCGCACATGCGGCACTCCCAGGTCGCGGGGATCTCTGCCTCGGCTGCAAGCGGAACCTCGAAGCGATGCCCCTTCGAACAGGTGTAGGACACCTCCTGGCGCGGGGCCAGATCCGTGTTACGGTCGTTCTCGTAGCTGGTTGCCCCGAGCCTGGTGCCACGAAGTGCGCGCTCGCCCATGTTTTAATGCCTCCTACAGGGCCCCCGTCGGGGGGGTCTGTCTCCCACGGTGTCTAACGCTTGATACCGTGAGTGGATTCCCACCCAAGGGGTGATCCAATCGCGCTTTTTGCGATGAGGGGTTTCACCGGCGCCCGGCGAGATCGTCGGTGGGCACGCCGATCCCGGCTGTCGTAGCCCTGGCCTCGTCAAGCGCGTCGGACACCGTCGCCCCTGCTGTCTCACGCGCCGCGCGACGCGGTGGACGGATCCGCGCGGTGCCGTACGTCCTCCTCCGCCCTCCTGCCGTCGTCGCGTGGCCGTCTCAGGCCGGCACGGCCGCCTCGACGGGCGCCGCGGAACGGCCCTTGGCCAGCGCGATCGCCAGCCACAGCCCGCCGACCGCGATCAGCGCGCCATGCGCAATGCGCAGCGCGTAGAGCGGCGCGAAGAACTGGGGGATGAACAGCGCGAACCCCGCGGCCAGCGGCACGCCGCTCCACGCGGGCAGCGTTCCCGACCGCCACACGGACACCGCCGTCATGATCGCTCCGACGCCCAGCAGCGCGAGACCGAGCGCGAACATCGTCGCCGCCAGCGGGTCGTAGCGGAACTCGCCCGCCAGTTCCATCAGCGCGGGCGTGTTGTCCCGCAGCGCCCGCCGGGCGATCACGTGGAGGCCGAAGTCCTCGGCGCCGTAGTAGGGGAGCGTGAGGCCCGCCCCGGTCCAGGTCACCACCGCGGCCCGGAAGGAGAGGCGGTCCTTCAGGATCCGGTGCAGGCCGAGCGCGGCCAGGCCGAGCAGGACGAATCCGATCATGGCCGCCAGGTGGCCGAGCACCCACGCGGTGGCCGACATGGCCGCGGCGTCGTCCCCTGACGGGCGCACGGCCGGATAGACGAGGAAGAGAACGCCGGTGACGGCATAGGCCGCCTGAGTGAGCTTCACGGGGACTCCAAAGGTGAGGGGGAGGTGCTCTCCTGTGAGAGCAATGCTCTCGTTTGGGAGCGACGCTGTCAAGAGCGGTGCTCTCTTCGGTGATTGACGCTCTGCATATGGGGATGTGCTCTCAGGACCGCCCATGAAGACGTCATGCAGTAGTGCCAGAATCTGCTGGCCCTGCCTGGCCGGTACGGCTGGCTCCTGGCGTCGGCGGTGGCCGCAGCGGCCGGTGCCGGGATCGCGCTGGGCGCCGGCCCCCTGGTCGCGCTGTGGTACGTGTCGGTGACCGTCGACAACGGCCTGATCGTCTTCGGGCTGGCCTCGCTGGCGGCCACGGTCGAACACCTCCACGGGGCCAGGGGCGACCTGGCCGCCCAGGCGCTGGCGGCCGAGCGGGACCGGGTCCACAGGCAGCTGGGGCGGCGCCTTCGCGACGACCTGACGGCGATCGGCTTCCTGCTCAGGAACGGCGACGTGGACGGCGCCGTCAAGCTCGCCAGGAGCGCGCCGGCCAGGGTGCGGGCGCCGGGCATCCGGCCGGAGACGGACCCCGGCGCCGGCGGCTCCAGGGCGCCGGGGCAGGCGGCCGGCGGGCGGCCCGCGCCCGGTGTGGCCCTTACCGTGGAGTCGCCGAGGGCGGCGCGACGCCGGCCACCACCTCGAGGTCGTCCTCGTGCGAGAGCAGCTCGGCCAGGGCCTCGCGCGGGATGTGCATGTCCTCGGCGAGAAGGACCTTCAGCGGTATGTCCTCATTGTGGCCTGCGCCGCGACGCCCTGGTGACGAGCGGTACCAGCGTCCTGTCGCCGCTCTCGGTCATGAACACCAGCGGCCTCGTCGCCGCGCCGACCAGCGCGGCCAGGCCGTTCCTGCCCTTGGCTCTGGCCAGTCCAGGTCCGAGCGCGGCCATGAGCCTGGTGAGGGCGGGCAGTGGCCGGACGAACATGGTGATCTCGGTGATCAGTCCGTCGTCGCCGAATCTGAGCAGGGCCGCCTCCTCCATCGTGGTCGCGCCGAGCGAGGCGGTGGCGGCGAGCATGCGGGTCCGGTCGTCGCCCACGTCGGTGTGGTAGCGGAGCCCGTCGATCACGGAGAACACGACACCGAACAGGGCGCGCACCTCGTCGCGGCGGTGGAAGCCGGCGCGGGCGCTGAGCGGGGAGTGGAAGACCACCTCGGGGGCGAGGGTGGCCATGAGCGCGTCGAGGTCCTTCTTCTCTCCTGCTTCCCGGTAGGGGAGTGCGATGCTCATCGTGACCTCCGGTCAGGTTAGTCCTGAATGTGAACTTGGTAAGGTTCACTTTAGCAACTGACTATGCTGGGGTCATGAACAGGTTCGGGGACATGCACTGCTCGATCGCGCAGGCGGTGGGGGTCGTCGGCGAGCCGTGGACGCCGCTGATCCTGCGTGACCTGTTCCTCGGCGTGCGCAGGTTCGACGAGCTCGCGCAGGACCTGGGCATCTCCCGCAACCTGCTGACCGCCAGGCTGGAGCGGCTGGTCGAGGCGGGCGTGGTCGAGCGACGGCCCTACCAGGAACGGCCGGTGCGCCACGAGTACCACCTGAGCGAGGCGGGGCGCGAGATCGTGCCCGCACTGGTCACGCTGATGGCCTGGGGAGACAAGTGGTCCACCCCGCCCGGCGGTCCGCCCGCGCTGCTGCGCCACTCCTGCGGGGAGCTGTTCACGCCCGTGGTCACCTGCCCCCACTGCGGCGGCGAGGCGACCGCCGAGACGATCACGGTCCTGCCGGGCCCGGGCGCCGCCCAGGGCCCCGGCACGATGGTGCTGGCCACCCCGGCGGGCCTGGGCCGGCGGCGCCCCGGCGGGCCGGACCCGAGGTCGTCCGGCGAGCCGGAGCGCGGCTAGCCCGGCAGGTCGGACCAGGGGTTGTGGCGGGCGGGGGTTCAGACCCGCTCGGGCACCTCGTTGCCCGCCGCGCGGATCGCCTGGGGCAGGTTGACGGCCGCCAGCAGCGCGCCGCCGAGCACGAAGAAGACGACCAGCGAGACGATGCCGAGGCGGTAGCTGTCGGTCAGCTGCAGCGCCAGGCCGAGGGTGAACGAGCCGAGGAAGGTCGAGCCCTTGTCGCTGATCTCGTAGAGGCTGTAGTACTCGGCCTCCTTGCCGCGTGGGATCACGTGCGAGAACAGCGAGCGCGACAGCGCCTGGGTGCCGCCCATGACGATCGCGATGGCGAAGCCCAGCGCGAAGAAGGCCGTGGCCGAGCCCCTGGGCAGGAAGTAGGCCACGCACACGACCGCCGTCCAGGCCACCAGCGCGGCCAGCACCACCCGCTTGGCGCCGAGCAGCGTCGCCAGGCGGCTGAGCAGCAGGGCGCCGCCGAACGCCACGAACTGCACCATGAGGATCGCGGCGATCTGCACGGTCTTGTCCAGGCCCAGCTCCTTGTCGGCGTACGTCGCCGAGAAGGAGATGACGGTCTGCACGCCGTCGTTGTAGAGCAGGTAGGCCACCAGGAAGGCCAGCGTGAGCGGGTAGCGGTGCAGGCCCATCACGGTCCTGCCGAGCTGGCGGAAGCTGCCCACGACCGCCTGCCCCGCCGTCTCTCCCGTGGCGATCTCGCCGCGCCTGTTGCGCAGCCGCAGCAAGGGGATGATCGTGAAGCCGCCCCACCACAGCCCGGCCGAGCTCAGCGCGATGCGCGCCGCGGTGGCCCCGTCCAGGCCGAAGGACTCGGCCCGCAGGAACAGCACCAGGTGGACGGCCAGCAGCAACCCGCCCCCCAGGTAGCCGAAGCCCCAGCCCATGCCCGAGACCCGGTCGCGCTCGGCGGGCGTGGCGATCTCCGGCAGGAAGGAGTTGTAGATGACGAACGCGCACGCGAACCCGACGTTGGCGATCAGGAACAGCGCGCCGCCCAGCAGGTAGCGCCCGTCGCTGACGAACCAGAAGCAGACCGTCGCCGCCGCGCCCAGCATGGCGAAGAAGCCCATCAGCTCCTTCTTGCGCCCCGTGTGGTCGGCCAGCGCGCCCGCGATCGGCATCAGCACGATCTGCAGCACCGCCGCCACCCCGACCACGAAGGAGTAGTAGGCGCTGGGCCGCACGTCCATGCCGAGCACGTCCACGTACGGCGCGCCGGCCGCCGCCGTCTCGGCGATGTCGGTCAGGTACGGCCCGAGGAAGACCGTCAGCACGATGGTGGGGAAGGCGGAGTTCGCCCAGTCGTACCAGTACCAGCCGCGCTGCTCTCGGCGGCGGGCGGCGGGGGAGTCGTCGGAGACGGCAGGGGAGGAGGGGACGGCCAAGGGAGAACTCCTAGGCTGCGAGCTGGCCGGGGTGCCAGAGGCCGCGCCGGTCGAGGACCTCGCGCAGGCCGGAGATGTTGTCGGTCATGATGCCGTCGACACCCAGGTCGAGGAGCTGGTCCATGCGCAGGGTGTCGTTGATGGTCCACACGTGGACCTGCATGCCGAGGGCGTGCGCCGTACGCACCAGGGACCGGGTGGTGACGCGCAGCCCGCGGAAGCCGACCGGCACCTGCGCGCAGGGCACGCCGGAGCGGGCCAGCCTGGCCAGCACGCGGCCGTAGCCGGAGGTGGTGGCCGCGGCGCGCAGGGCGGCCACGCCGCGGGGGCCGAGCGCCGAGCAGACCTCGCGGCCCATCGCGGCGCGCGCCCTGGCCAGCCGCTCGTCGGAGAAGGAGGTCAGGCAGATCCTGTCGTAGGCGTTCGTCCGCCTGACCATCGCGGCCAGCGGCTCGATCGTGCCCGCCTCCTTGACGTCGATGTTGAAGCGCGCCTCGGGGAAGGAGCCGATCAGGTCCTCCATCAGCGGGATGTCGTGGACGCCGCCGATGCGGGCGTGCCTGACGACCCGGTACGGCAGCTCGGCGATCTTCCCCCGATGGCTGGTCACCCGGTCGAGGGTGTGGTCGTGGAAGGCCAGCAGCACGCCGTCGGAGGTGGCGTGGGCGTCGGTCTCCAGGTAGGTGTAGCCGAGCTCGACCGCCCGCTCGAAGGCCGCGGCGGTGTTCTCGTGCCCCTCGAGGGCGCCGCCGCGGTGCGCGAAGGCCAGCGGGCCGGGATGATCAAGGAAGGCGAAGCGACGGCTGAACACACGGCGAGTATGCCGGTTGTGAGCCCGGCCCGTCATGTCACCCTGGTTACGACTCGGGCAATTTACTCCATTCCTGCCGGCGCGCCTCCGACAGCGCGATGGCGGCGGCCACGCCGACGTTGAAGGAACCGACCCTGCCGACCTGCGGGATGTAGGCGGCCAGGTCGGCGGCCTCCAGCAGGGCGGGCGAGCAGCCGTGGTCCTCGCTGCCGACCACCAGGCACACGTCGCGGTCGAGGTTGGTCCTGTGCAGCGGCCGCGCCTCGCCGGTCAGCTCGATGGCGACGACGGTGTAGCCGCCGTCCTTGGCCTCGCGCACCGCGTCGAGCACGGGCACGGCGTCCTTCCAGGCCACCAGCCGGTCGGTGCCGAGCGCGGTCTTGCCCGCCTTCGGGTTGGTGGGCGGGGTCGCGTTGCCGGCCAGCCAGATCTGGTCGACGCCGAACGCGGCCGCGCTGCGGAAGATCGAGCCGATGTTGAACGGCCCCGTCACCGACTCGATGATCATCGACAGACGGTTCTCCGTGCTGCGACGCCACGTGCGGTTGAGCCGCTTGACGTCGGTCGGGCGCAGCTGCTTTCTCATCGGGTCACCTTCAGGATTCGGTACGCGGCGCGGGAGGTGTGGCGGGTGGCCTGCCAGCCCTGCTCGGACAGCCAGCGCTGCAGCGAGTCGGAGCCGAGGTGCTTCTGCACCACGAGGTAGGCCACCCCGTCGGGAGTCAGCCTGGTCAGCCAGCGGGTCAGCATCTCGTGCAGCGCCTGCTTGCCGATGCGGATGGCCGGGTTGGACCAGATCGCGGCGAAACGCGGCTCCTCGGGGACCTCGTCGACGTGCGCCGGCCGCACCCCGGCCAGGCCGGCGGCCTCGGCGTTGCGCTGGGTGAGCTCCAGCGAGCGGCGGTTGACGTCGACGGCCCACACGGTCGCCCCCGGCGCGCGGGTGGCCATGGTCAGCGCGATGGGGCCGTAGCCGCAGCCCAGGTCGAGCAGGTCGCCCTCCTGCGGCGGCTTCGGCACGCTCTCCAGCAGGATGCGGGTGCCGAGGTCGATCCGGTCGGGGGAGAAGACGCCCCTGTCGGTCTCCAGCCGCAGGTGCAGGTCGGGCAGGACCAGGTCGACGGACGCGGGTCTGCTCGCCGCCTGCGGCTGCTCCTCGAAGTAGTGGGCCACGTGGGAAAACGTTACCGCCCTCAGGGAATGCGATGGCCCAGCAGGATGGCCGCGGCCGCCACCAGCAGGCCGACGACGATCGCCGCGACGATGAAGTACTGGCTGATCTCCTGGCTGACGGTCTTGAAACCGAGCGAGGTGCCGATCTGCTCGTAGACCTCGCGCAGTTCGTTGCCCGACTCGGCGGAGTAGGCGCGGCCCGCGGTGCCCTCCGACAGCGACTGCAGGGTCGCCTTGTTCACCGGTACGGTCACCGGCCGCCCGTCGATCATGACGGTGCCGTCCTGCGTGCCGTACGCGATGGTGGAGACCGGCACCCTGGCCTGCTTGGCGGCGTCGATGGCCTCGTTCACCGAGCGGCCCGAGGTGTTGTCGCCGTCGGACAGCAGCACGACCGCGGCCGGCGGCGGGTCGGTGACCGCGCGCTGGTCGAAGGAGCGGATCGACTCCAGCGAGTTGAAGACCGCCTCGCCGATCGCGGTGCCCGGCCTGGTGGACAGGTTCGCCAGCGCGGTGACGACGGCGGGGCGGTCGGTGGTGGGGGAGATGACCACGTTGGCGGAGCGGGCGAAGGAGACCAGGCCCACGTTGAAGCGCTCGGGCAGCCCGCGGACGAACGACTGCGCGGCGACCTTGGCGGCCGCGATGCGGCTGGGCTGCACGTCGTTGGCGTCCATCGACAGCGACACGTCCAGCGCGACGATGATGGTGGCCCGGTCGCGCGGCACCCGGACCTGGTCGGCGGGCCTGGCCGCGCCCACCACCAGCAGGCTCATCATGAGCAGGAACAGCAGCGGGGCCACGTGCCGCCGCCATCCCGGCGCGCGCGGGGCCACCAGCGACAGCAGCGCCAGGTTGGTGAAGCGCACCGTGTAGCGGCGCCTGCCGAACTGCGCGGCCACGTACGCCGCGACCACCAGCGCCACCAGGGCGAACAGCCACAGATAAGCCGGCGCGAGGAACGTCACGGACCCTCCTGCTCCCTGCCGCCTGCCGCGTGATGCTCGCTCACGTACCCGCCCTCCGGTGTGCCAGGTGCGCCATGCGCCGCTGGCGCAGCGTGAACTGCGCGATGTCGAAGACCCAGTCCCGGTCGGTGCGCAGCACCAGGTGGGCCACCCCGGCCCTGCGCAGCGCGGCCCGGGTGCCCTCCCGCTGCAGGGCGGCCGCCTCGGCGTAGGCGGCGCGTACCCGCGGCGAGAGGTGTACGTCGCTTACGTGCCCAGTCTCCGGGTCGGTGAACGCCACCGTGCCGACGTCCGGAAGCTCCAGCTCGCGGGGATCCATCACCTCGACCGCGAGTACCTGGTGGCGGGCGGCCAGCCGTCTCATCGGCCGCTCCCACACCCGCTCGGCGTCCGGGTCGAGGCTCGGGTGCGCGTCGAGGAAGTCGGAGACCACCACCCGCAGCCCGTGCCGCCTGCGCATGGCCGCCAGCACGTCGATGCCCTCCGCCAGGTCGGGGGCGTCCGGTACGGCCCGGCCGCGCGGCGCGCCGGCCAGCGAGTGCAGCAGGCCGTACAGGGCGGGGCGGCCCGTCCTGGCGGGCATCCGGTGCAGCGCGTCGTCGTGCAGCACCAGCGCCCCGAACCTGTCGCCCATCCGGCTGGTCAGGAACCCGATCGCGCCGATCGCCGCGACCACCAGCTCGCGCTTGTCGGTCCCGGCGGTGCCGAAGTCCATGCTGGGCGACAGGTCGGCCAGCGCCCACGTCTCCAGCTCCCGGTCGGCGATCAGGTCGCGCACGTGCGGGATCGTCGTGCGGGCCGTCACCGCCCAGTCCATGCGCCGCACGTCGTCCTCGCCCGGCACGTACACGCGGCTGTCGCCGGCCTCGCTGCCCGGACCCGGCAGCAGGCCGGCGTGCTGGCCGTGCAGCAGGCCGTCGAGCTTCCTGATGACCGTCAGCTCGAGCCTGCGCAGCGCCTGCTCGGCCTGGTTCGTCACGGCGCGGTCACCTGTTCTGGTTCCACACGACCAGCGGAGGCGGTACGGCGTGCAGGATCTGCCTGATCACCTGCTCGGGGTCGACGCCGTCGGCCAGGGCGTCGAAGGTGAGCATGAGCCGGTGGCCCATCACGTCCACCGCCACGTCGCGCACGTCGTCGGGCAGCAGGTAGTCGCGCCCGCGCAGCACCGCCAGCGCCCGGCCGGCCGAGACCAGGCCGAGCGTGGCGCGCGGGCTGACGCCCACCTCGATGGTGTCGGCCAGCTCCGGCATGCCGTACTCGGCGGGCGAGCGGGTGGCCATGACCAGGCGCACCACGTAGTCGGCGACCAGCTGGTGCACCGAGACCAGCTCGGCCTGGTGCTGCAGGGCGAGCAGCCGCTCGGGATCGAGGATCCGCTCGGGCACCGGAGGGGTGACGCTCATCCGGTGCAGGATCTCCAGCTCCTCCTGCGCGCTCGGGTGCGGCACCTTGACCCTGAACAGGAACCGGTCGCGCTGCACCTCGGGCAGCGGGTAGACGCCCTCCGACTCGATCGGGTTCTGGGTGGCCAGCACGATGAACGGCTTCGGCAGCGGATGCGTGATGCCCGCCAGCGTGACCTGGCGCTCGGCCATCACTTCGAGCAGCGCGGACTGCACCTTCGCGGGCGCGCGGTTGATCTCGTCGGCCAGCAGGAAGTTGACGAAGACGGGGCCGAGCTCGATGTCGAACTGCTCGCTGGAGGGATGGTAGACGCGGGTTCCGACGATGTCGCTGGGCACCAGGTCCGGGGTGAACTGGATGCGGGCGAACGTGCCGCCCACCACGGTGGCCAGGGTGGCGGCGGCCAGCGTCTTGGCCACCCCTGGCACACCCTCGAGCAGGCAGTGGCCACGGGCCAGCAGCGCGACCACCAGGCGTTCGACCATGTGGTCCTGGCCGACGATGACCCGCCGGACCTCCTCAAGGGTCTGACGCAGCACGGCCGCGTCGGTACCCGTCGACAGCTCTTCGGCAGTGCTCATGAGTGCTATTCCACCAAACAAGGCTTATGGGTGCACGCCCCGGCGCGCCGGGTATACGTGCTTTGATGACTCGCATGGCCGTTCCGCTGCAGTACGGTGACCCGCCGCGCCTCGGGGGCTTCGCCGTGCAGGCACGGCTGTCGACCGCTCCGGCGGGCCTGGTCTACCTCGGGCAGGCCGCCGACGGCCGGGCGGTGTCGATCGCCCTGCTCACCAGGGGAGCGGCGCTCGACCCCTCGGCGCGCGAGCGGTTCGTGACGGCGATCCGCGCGGCCTCGGGACGGCGCGGCTGGGTCGCCCGCGCCCGGAACAGGGGGGCCGTGGCCGACGGGCCGCCCGTCGTCGCGGCCGACCTGGGGCAGGCGCCGTGGGTGGCGGTGCCGTACGTCCCCGGACGGCCGGGAGCCGAACGTTTCCTCGAGCCCGTGCTGGTCGGCGGCACGCTGATCGGCGAGGTGCACGGGCCCGACTTCGTGCCCTACTGGCTGGCCGACAGGGCGCCGGCGCTGCCCGCGCCGCCGCGCCCGCGCGCGCCGCTGACCGAGACGCGCGCCAGGGTGCTGGTCGCGGCCGGGGTGCTGGCGCTGCTCGTGGTGCTGGGCGCGGTGATCGCGCTGCTGCTGTTCGGCGGGGACGACGACAGCGCGCCGCTGCCGCGGCCGCTGCCGCCGACGGAGTTCGTGCCGAGCCCGCCCCCGGTGCCGGCTTCGCCGGAGCCGCAGAACCCGCGACCGAGCCCCTCTCCCGGCGACACGGGCGGCAACACGCCAGGGCAGACGCCCGGCGACGAGAACGGCGAGGGCAACCCGATCTGAGCTCAGGCGAACTGCTGCCAGGCGAGCCTGGCCACCATCGCCACCACCACGCACAGCAGCACGACCCGCACGAACCCGGCGCCGCGCCTGAGCGCCATGCGGGCGCCGAGCTGGGCGCCGGCGATGTTGCAGGCCGCCATCCCCAGCCCCAGCCCCCACAGCAGGTGGCCCTGGAAGCCGAAGACCAGCAGCGCGCCGAAGTTCGTGCCGGTGTTGATGATCTTCGCGGTGGCCGAGGCGTGCACGAAGTCCAGACCGAGGATGGTGGTGAACGCGATGATCAGGAAGGTGCCCGTGCCGGGACCCATGATGCCGTCGTAGAAGGCGATCACGACCCCGGCCGCCACGATGGCCGCCCCGACCCGCGCGCGGGTGCGCAGGTGCGGCTGGGGGAGCGCGCCGAAGGAGGGGCGCAGGGTCACGAACGCCGCCACGCCCAGCAGGACGACCATCACCAGCGGGCGCAGGACGCCGGAGGAGATGGCCGCGGCCGCCGTCGCCCCGAGCCCCGCGCTGAGGACGGCCAGCGCGCCCGCCGGCACCGCCACCTCGCGGTCGAGCTTGGTGGTGCGGGCGTAGGTGACGGCGGCGGAGGCGGTGCCGAAGATGGCGGCCAGCTTGTTGGTGGCGATCGCCTGGACGGTGGGGACGCCCGCCACCATGAGGGCGGGAAGCTGGAGCAGCCCGCCGCCGCCGACGACGGCGTCGATCCAGCCGGCTCCCGCGGCGGCCACCAGCAGCACGATGACCTGCTCCAGCGACACGCCGCCACTCCCCCCGCTTGCGTCACAGAACGCAGAGCAGGCTACATGTCACGACATTTCCAGAATTGCTGGGGTAGGGGCGGGTCCGGCCCCGGCGCGAGCCCATCGTCAGCGCCGGGACCGGCGTGGGCGCCCGCTGTGACCCGCGAACGCCCCGCTGTGCCCCCGATCAACCAGGCCGATCAAGCCGGCCGATCAAGCCGGCCGATCAAGCGGGCCGATCAAGCCGACCCGCCGGGAGGCCGACCCGCCGGGAGGCCGACCCGCCGGGAGGCCGACCCGCCGGGAGGCCGACCCGCCGGGAAGCCGGCCGAGCCGCCGGATGTCGTTCCGGCGGTTCGCCGGAGGGTCAGGCCGGCGTCAGGGTCTTCTTGCGGCCGGCGAAGATGTCGTCGATCAGCCCGTAGGTCCTGGCCTGCTCGGCCGTCATGAAGCGGTCGCGTTCGATGTCCCTGCGGATGTCGAGGGTCGACCGCCCCGTGTGCTTGGCCAGGATCTCCTCCTGCTGGTCGCGCATCCGCAGGATCTCCCGCGCGTGGATCTCCAGGTCGCTCGACTGCCCGCGGCTGGCCCCCTCGGTGGCCGGCTGGTGGAGCAGGATGCGCGCGTGCGGCAGCGCCGCCCGCTTGCCCGGCGCCCCCGCCGCCAGCAGCACGGCCGCCGCCGAGCTCGCCTCGCCGATGCACACCGTCTGGACCTGCGGCCTGACGAACTGCATCGTGTCGTAGATCGCGCTCATCGAGGTGAACGACCCGCCCGGCGAGTTGATGTAGAGCTGGATGTCCTGGTCAGGATCGAGCGACTCCAGCGTCAGCAGCTGCGCCATCACGTCGTTGGCCAGGGTGTCGTCGATCGGCGTGCCGATGAAGATGATCCGGTCCTCGAACAGCTTGTTGTACGGGTTCATCTCCTTGATGCCGTAGCTGGTGCGCTCGGTGAAGGAGGGCAGCACATAGCGCGCGTTCATACCTTGATCACCCCGTCCGCGTGCGTGACGACATGGTCGACGAAGCCGTACTCCTTGGCCTCCTGCGCGGTGAACCACCGGTCCCTGTCGGAGTCGGCCTGGATGCGCTCCAGCGGCTGGCCGGTGTGCTGCGCGATCAGCTCGGCCATCAGCCGCTTGGTGTAGAGCAGGTTCTCGGCCTGGATCTGGATGTCGGCCGCGGTGCCGCCGATGCCGCCGAGCGGCTGGTGCATGACGATCCGGGCGTGGGGGAGCGCGTAGCGCTTGCCCGGCGCGCCTCCGCTCAGCAGGAACTGCCCCATGGAGGCGGCGAACCCCATCGCGACCGTCGCCACGTCGCAGGGGACGAACTGCATCATGTCGTAAAGCGCCATCCCGGCCGAAATCGAACCGCCGGGCGAATTGATGTAAAGAGTGACGTCGCTGACCGGGTCCTCGGCCGCCAGCAAAAGCAGTTCGCCGCACAGGCGATTGCAAATGTCGTCGTCGACCTCCTGGCCGAGGACGATAATCCGTTCCTTCAGCAGTCGCTGGCCAAGCTGCTCCGGCCAGGCCGGGCGAGGGGTCTCCGTCATGCGTCCACCTTTCTCTCGCGTTACGCATAAGACGTTATCGAGAGAGCCGGAATTGTGGTGTCGCGGTTCTCCGTGAGCATATTCCGCTAAAAGCGCATTATGCTGGGAGTGAATTACCGCGACATATAATGCGATCTGTGAGATGGAGACTCGTCGCCCGCAGGTGGGCCTGCCTGATCCTCGGCGGGGCGCTGCTGATGCCGTACATGATGCTCGGCGTGCTGGTCAGCGGCACGGTCGGCGGCCGCGGCAGCGCCTCGCAGCTGCTCTTCCCCGTCGACGTGCTGGTCTACGTGGCGGTGCTGCCGCTGGTCGCGGTGACCGGGCTGTTCCTGCCGCTGCGGGCGTTCGAGGTGTCGGCGGCCGAGGGGCTGCTCGGCGCGAAGGTCGACCCGCTGCCGGGCGGGCGGCGCACCTGGGGGGAACGGCGGCGCACCGCGCTGTGGTTCACGCTGCACCTGGCGGTTGGCGGGTTGATGAGCGGGATCACGCTGGCGATCGTGCCGTTCGTGGTGTGGCTGCTCGCCGCGCCGCTCACCGGTGACCCCGCCGGACTGCTCGGCCGCGATGCGCCGCTGGCGTGGATGCCCGTGGCGGCGGTGGCGATCGCGGTGGTCCTGGTCGCCGTGGTGGCCGGCGCGGGCGCGCTGCTGGCCCGGCTGGCGCCCAGGCTGCTCGGCCCGTCGCCCGCCGACCGGCTCGCCGTCGCCGAGCAGCAGGCCCGCAGGCTCGCCGAGCGCAACCGGCTGGCCCGCGAGCTGCACGACTCGGTCGGCCACGCGCTGAGCGTGGTCACCCTCCAGGCCGCCGCCGCGGGCAGGGTCATCGAGCGCGACCCGGCCACCGCGAGGACCGCGCTCGAGGCCATCGAGCAGTCGGCGCGGGCCGCGCTGGAGGATCTCGACCACGTGCTCGGCGTGCTGCGCGAGGACGCGCAGGGCCGCGCCCCGCAAGCGACGCTCGCCGACCTCGACGAGCTGATCCGCGCCTCGGGCGCCGACGTCAGGCGCGAGGTGGGCGACCTGTCCTCGGTGCCCGCCGTGGTCTCGCGCGAGGCCTACCGGATCGTCCAGGAGGCGCTGACCAACGCCATCAAGCACGGGCAGGGCGCGGTCCGGCTGGCCGCCGCCGTCCAGGACGACGAGCTGAGCCTCGAGATCTCCAACGCCACCGCCGCCACGCGCGGAAGGGGCGGCGGTCGCGGGGTCGCGGGCATGCGGGAGCGGGTCGGGCTGCTGCGCGGCACCTTGCACGCCGGTCCTGGCGAGCGGGGCGAGTGGCAGGTGTCGGTACGGCTCCCGCTACGGTCGGGAGCGTGACGCTGAAGATCGTGATAGCCGACGACGAGGACCTCATCCGCACCGGACTGCGGATCATCGTCGAGTCCGAGGAGGACCTCACCGTCGTCGGCGAGGCGGCCGACGGTGCCGAGGTGCTGCCCGTGGTCCGCAGGGAACGCCCCGACGTGGTGCTCATGGACGTCCGCATGCCCCGCCTCGACGGCATCCAGGCCACCGCGAACCTGGTCGCGCTGCCCGAGGCGCCCAAGGTGCTCGTGGTGACGACGTTCGAGAACGACGACTACGTCTACGACGCGCTGCGGGCGGGCGCGAGCGGCTTCCTGCTGAAGCGCACCAGGCCGGGCGACCTGGTGCGGGCCATCAGGGTGGTCGCGGCCGGCGACACGCTGCTGTTCCCCGCCGCGATCAGGGACCTGGCGGCGCGCCGGAGGCCCGCCACCGGGGTGCCCGGCATCGGCCGCCTGACCGGCCGTGAAGGCGACGTGCTGCGGCTGATGACCAGGGGGCTGTCCAACGGCGAGATCGCCGCCGAGCTGGTGGTCAGCCAGGAGACGGTCAAGACGCACGTCGGCAACGTGCTCACCAAGCTCGGCGCCCGCGACCGCACGCAGGCGGTGATCGCCGCCTACGAGTCAGGCTTCGTCTCGCCAGGTTGACAGGATCTCGGCGGCGGGCAGGCCCGTGCACTCGACGGCCGACCGGCCCGTCGCCCGCAGGTGCGCGTCGACCAGGCGCAGCCCGGCGGGGTAGCCGGCCATGTCGGGGATGCCGCGCGGCTCCTGGCCGAACCTGACCATCGCCGTGTCGCCGAGCACGTAGGCGGGCGTGTTCTGCATGCCCTGCAGGCCGAGGTCGGCCACGATCCTGGCGAACACCGCGTCGTCGAGCGGGCGCGCCGACCACGGGCCCATCGCCTCGGGACCCGACAGCTCCCGCACGAACGCCTCGGCCAGCCCCTCCGCGACGACGTGCTCGCCGACGGTGACGGTGGCCGGGTTCCACTCCACGGTGCGGTAGCGGATGTTGTGGTGGAACTCGTGCACCGCGCAGTGCGCGATCCTGCCGATGACGTCGTCGCCCGGCCAGGCGAGGAGGTAGATCACGTCGCCGGAGCCGCCCATGCCGTAGTAGCCGCCCACGACGTTCATGAGGTAGTCGTCGTCGGGGTGGCCCAGGACGAACATCACCTGGATGGCGTCGGGCGCGGCCAGACCGGTCAGGGCGGCGGCGGCCTTGCCGAGCGCGCGCTCGATCTGCCCGGGGACGTCCTGCTCGATGAGCTTCTCGACGGCGGGCAGGTAGCGCGGGTCCTCGCGGTCGACGCGGAATCCGGCGCCCTGGTGGTGGATGTCGACGATGTCGCCCGGCACGGGGATGGCCGCGCGGATGGGGGCGAGCATGCCGGCCAGGAGGTCCCGGCGCTCGCCGAGGGGACGGCGGAGCAGGTCGGCCATGGCGGTGAAGGTGTCGTGGACGATGATTTCCATGGGCGGGACGGTAGAGGCTCACGTGACGTGAGGCTCAAGTCGTTTTCCCGGCTCCGCGCGCGGGCGGCGAGAATGGGGGCATGCGCGCGAGCCGGCTGCTCTCCCTCCTCCTGTTGCTGCAGACGCGTGGCCGTATGACCGCCACCGAGCTGGCCGAGGAGCTGGAGGTGTCGGTCAGGACCGTCTACCGCGACGTCGAGGCCCTGTCGGCGGCGGGCGTGCCCGTCTACGCCGACCGCGGCCCCGCGGGCGGCTACCAGCTCCTGGACGGCTACCGCACCAGGCTCAACGGCCTGACCGCCGCCGAGGCATCCTCCCTGTTCCTGGCCGGCCTGCCCGGGCCCGCCGCCGAGCTGGGCCTGGCCGAGCTCGCCGCCAACGCCGAGCTGAAGCTGCTGGCCGCCCTCCCGCCGGAGCCGCGCTCCCAGGCCGCCAGGATGCGCGAGCGCTTCCACCTCGACGTGCCCAGCTGGTACCGCAACGCCGACGACGTCCCCCACCTGACCGAGGTCGCCGAGGCGGTGTGGGACCAGCGCCCGCTCCGCATGAGCTACCAGCGCTGGGGCCGGCAGGTGGTCGAGCGTGTCGTCCACCCCTACGGCCTGGTGCTGAAGGGCGGCTCCTGGTACATGGTCGCCGCGCCGCCCGGCGACCCGCCGCGCACCTACCGGGTCTCGCGCGTCCTCAGCCTGGAGACGCTCGACGGCACGTTCGAGCACCCGCAGGGGTTCGACCTGGCGGAGTTCTGGCGCCTGTACGCCAAGGAGTTCCGCGAGAAGATGTACAAGGCCAAGGCCGTCATCAGGGTCGCGCCCGGCGCCGAGAGCCTGCTCGACTACACCATGAGCATCACGGTCGAGCTGCCCGAACCCGACCCCGACGGGTGGCGCACCGTCACTGTGCCCATCGAGTCCGTCCCGCACGCCCGCTGGCTGCTGCTGCGCATGGGCGCGAGCGTCGAGGTGCTGGCCCCCGCCGAACTACGCGACCTGATGCGGGAGACGGTGGCCGAGTTGGGCAAGATGTACGGTTCATGAGCACTGTGAACGTGGCCCTCGTCGGCATCGGCAACTGCGCCTCCTCGCTCGTGCAGGGGGTCGAGTACTACCGCGACACCGACTACCCCGAGTGCGCGGGCTTCGCCGTCCGGCAGGTGGCCTTCACCGCGGCCTTCGACGTCACCCCTGAGAAGATCGGCAAGGACCTGTCGGAGGCCGTCTGGGCCGCGCCCAACAACGCCGCCGCCTTCGCCCGCGTGCCGTACGCGGGCGTGCCGGTGGAGGAGGGCATCCTCGGCGAGGACTTCGGCGACCTCGCGGGCGCGCGGGGCGGCAGGACACCCGAGCAGGTCGCCGGCGTCCTGCGGGCCACGGGCACGCACGTGGTGGTCAGCTACCTGCCCGTCGGCCACCAGCGGGCCACCGAGCTGTACGCCGAGGCGGCGCTGCTGGCCGGGTGCGCGTTCGTCAACTGCATGCCCGCCGTCCTGGCCCGCGCGCCCGAGTGGGCCGACAGGTTCGAGCGGGCGAGCCTGCCGCTGGTCGGCGACGACCTGAAGAGCCAGTTCGGCTCGACGCTCGTGCACCGCGCGCTGGTGGACGCGCTGACCGCCGCGGGAGTGCGGCTGCGCTCCACCTACCAGCTCAACGCCGGCGGCAACATGGACTTCCAGGCGATGCAGGACCCGGCCAGGATGGCGGGCAAGAAGGCCACCAAGGCCCAGGGCATGGCGGCGGGAAGGATGCCGGACGGCGGCCAGGTCCACGTCGGCGCCGAGCACGTCCCCTTCCTGCGGGACCGGAAGGTCGCCTACATCAGGATCGACGGCGAGGCGTTCGGCGGCACCCCGCTGGAGATCGAGCTGCGCATGTCCGTGGAGGACTCCCCGAGCGCCGCGGGCAACACCCTCGACGCGGTACGGCACGCCAGGCGCGCCATGCTGGAGGGCCGCGGGGGTGTACTGAACCTTGGCCTGATGAAGGCCTGAACACCACGTCGCGCTCTTCCACACCCGCCCCGGCAAAGCTTATGATCCAGGGAATGTCGGGACAGGACATAGCGGTCGTGGTCGATCCTGGCGTGCCGGAAGAGGTCGCCTGGACGTTCAAGGCGAACGCCCCGCTGCTGTCCCGCATCAAGGCCGGATGGCGGCCGCGGCCCGGGCCCGAACGCCCGTCCGGCACTCCCTTCGACACCGCCGCCCTCGTGGGCGCCCCCATGCTGCTCGGGCTGGCGATCATCTTCATCGTCGCGGGCTCGATCAGGGTGGCCTTCCTGAGCTTCGGTGTGGTCATGCTGCTCTTCATGGCCAAGGTGCTGTCCCCGCGCGCGCAGCCCGGCGACGACCACACCGAGGAGCAGGAGATCTTCGAGCAGGCCCGCTGGTACGACGGCCGCTACCACCTGCCCGAAGACTTCGATCCCGATGCGCTGGCGCTGATGGCGCGCACCCAGCGGGCGGTCAATTCCGTCCTCGGCTCCCACGTCAACGCCGAAGGGCTGCTCGACGAGGTGCGCAACGCCGTGCTCCTGCCCCAGCAGGAGTGGGAGATCGCCCGCCTGCTGGCCAAGCTGTCGGCCCTGCGCGCCGAGCACAAGGCGCTCATCGCGCGCGGCGTCGCGCCCGAGGTGGCCCAGGCCGTCCAGCCGCTGGAGCGGGCGCTGGCCAGCAGCGAGACGGCGGTCGTGGCCAGGGTCGAGGCGCTGGAGCGCTACGCGAGCCACGTGGCCGACGCCGAGCGCGCCTACCACGCGCGCGGCCAGATCGAGGAGCTGCGCGCCCGGCTGCCGCGCTACGAGGAGCTGGTGGCCGAGTCGGGCGCGGACGGCTTCGCCGTACCGGAGATCTCCCGGCTGGCCGACGACGCCGGCCAGTTGGAGGAGACGCTGCGCAGGAGCGTGCGCGAAGCCCACGAGGCCTTCCGCTACCTGGACGGCTGAGCGGCCTCCAGCAGCATGCCGGCCAGCGCGTCGGCGGCGTCGAGCCGGCCCAGCCTCTGGGCCGCCTCGGCCATCGCCGCGCGCAGCGCCGGGTCGGCCAGCAGCGGCATCAGCTCGGCCAGCAGCAGCTCGGCCGGCGGGTTCGGCTCCAGCAGCGCTCGGGCGGCGCCCGCGGAAGCCAGGTAGGAGGCGTTCTTGCGCTGCTCGTCGCCGCCGGTCGGGATGAGCGGGATGAGCACCGCGGGCTTGCCGATCGCGGTCAGCTCGGAGACCGTGCCGGCGCCGCTGCGCGAGATCACCACGTCCGCGGCGGCGAACAGGTCGGGCAGCTCGGCCCCGACGTACGGGACGGGGTGGTAGCGGTCGGCCAGCCCTGGCGGCAGCGCGACGGCGCGCATCTGGTCGATCCACGCGGGCCCGCACTGGTGGATCACCTGCGCGTACGGCAGCAGCCGCGGCAGGATCTCCGCGAGCATCGTGTTGATCTGCTTGCTGCCCTGGGCGCCGCCGGTCACGTAGATGAGCGGCACCTCGAAGGTCAGCCCGAACTGGTCGTAGGCCGCCGCCCGGTCGCCGTGGAGCAGCTCGGGCCGCACCGGGTTGCCGGTCACCACCGCCTTGTCGCGGGCGGAGGGGGGCAGGTGCTCCATCGACGACTCGTGCGACAGGGCGATGCGGGTGGCCATCCTGGCCAGGATGCGGTTGGCCAGCCCCACGACCGTGGTCTGCTCGTGCATGACCAGCGGGCGGCGCAGCAGCCTGGCCGCCACGCCGATGGGCACCGCGACGTAGCCGCCCGTGGACAGCACCACGTCGGGCTGGTAGCGGGCCGCGTGGCCGATCGCCTGCATGACGCCCAGCGGGATGCGGAACATGTCGGCCAGGTTGGTGCCCAGCTCGCGCAGGTTCGGGCGGCGGCGCAGCTTGCCCGTGGTGATCGCCTTGAACGGGATGCCGTGCTCGGCGGTGATCCTGGCCTCCAGGCCGCTGGCCGTACCGACCCAGAGAACGTCGTGGGGCACCCGCCGCCGCTGCACCGCGGCAAGGGTGGTCAGGGCGGGATAGGTGTGGCCGCCGGTGCCGCCACCGGTCACCAGCAGGCGAAGGGTTCGTGTCACGACGTCAGACTATTGCCGCCCGGAGGGACACTCGCGCCACGACCGGGCCCCGCCCCCCGCGACGCGTGTCATGACCACGAGGAAGGGTATGCGCGGAAATATGCCGACAATCACCGAGGGCGATCTGTTCACCGCGACTCTCGAGGTCCTGGAGCATCCGCCGCTCGGAGTGCCCGCGCTCGACACGGGCCCGCGCGAGGCCGTCGTACGGCTGGCGGGCCAGACCACGCTGGTGCGCATCCTCGACGGCGCCGACGGGCGCGACCTCGACCTGGTGCTGCCCGGCGGCTACCGGCACCGGCACGGCAGGCTCAGGCTCACCGCGCAGCGGCTCGACCACGACCTGTACGCCATCAACGCGGGCGAGCACACCATCGCGCTGCTGCGCCTGCGCGACAGGGCCGTCGGCCTGCCCGCCTTCGACCCCGAGGGCAACCACCATCCCGCCCTCCGCCCGACCAGGCCGCTGCCCCGGCGCCGGGCGCGGCCCCCCTGCCGGACCTCGCCATGGGAGACTCTGCGCCTCGCCCTGGAGGTGGCGCTGCCGATCGTCGCCCAGGGCGTCGTCCTGCGCCGGCCGCTCGGCGTGCGGCTGGCCGCCCTCCTCAGGGCCGACGAGCGGGCCAACCGGCTGCTGGCCCGGCTGCGCGACCGCCACGACGGCGGCCCGCTGCTGGTGCGGATCCCGTTGCGCGGCTGGGCGGTCATCCCGCTGACCGGCGCGGACGTGCGGCGGGCGCTGCACGGCGCCGAGTTCACCCCCGCCAACAGGGAGAAACAGGGCGCGTTCGGCCACTTCCAGAGCGACGCCGTGCTCGTCACCAGGGATCCCGAGCTGCGCGCCCGGCGACGGGCGTTCAACGAGGAGGTGCTCGGCCCCGGCGCGATCGCCGGCGACGTGCGGGCGAAGGTGGCCGAGGAGATCGCGGCGCTGCCCACGCGGGGAGTGATCGGCTGGCCCTGCTTCCAGGCGGCGCACCGGCGGATCGCCCGGCGCGTGGTGCTCGGCGACGCGGCCCGCGACGACGAGGAGCTCAGCGCGCTGCTGGACCGGCTGCGGGCCGACGCCAACTGGTTCTCCCTGCGGGCCCGCCGTACCGACGTGCGGGTCGCCTTCCAGCGGCGGCTGGAGGGACACCTGCGCAGGGCCGAGGAGGGCAGTCTGGCCGGGCTGCTCGCCCGCACGCCGGCCGATCCCGTCGTGCACGCCGAAGGCCAGGTGCCGCACTGGTTGTTCGCCTACGACGCGGCCGGCATCGCGGCATGGCGGGCACTGGCCCTGCGGGCCTCCTCCCCCGCGTCGCCCGACGGGCCGTCCGGCGACGCGGGGGAGGAGGCCAGGTCGCGCGCGGCCGTGCTGGAGTCGCTGCGGCGCTGGCCCACGACGCCTGCCATCCTGCGCGACACCACGGCGCCGACCACCTGGCGCGGGATCACCGTGCCCGCGGGCAGCGCCGTCGCCGTCATCACCTCCTTCATGGACCAGGTCCCCTTCAGCGACGGGCCCGCCCGCTGCGCAGGGGAGGGGCTGGTGATGCTCACCGCGACCCGCGTGCTCGCCGAGATCCTGCGCGCGCGAGAGGTCGCCGTGGTGGGTGCGCCGGCCCTGTTCGACCACTTCAGCCTCCGCTTCGCCGTACGGCCCCGCGGGCGATAACGTTCGCCCATGCGACTCGGCGTTCTGGACATAGGCTCCAATACTGTCCATCTGCTCGTGGTGGACGCCCACCGGGGAGCCCGCCCCATCCCGGCCTACTCCCACAAGGAGGAGCTGCGCCTGTCGGAGCACCTGGAGGACGGCGACCGCCTGTCCAAGCGCGGCATCGAGCGGCTGAGCGCGTTCGTGGCCGAGGCGCTGCAGATCGCCGAGGACAAGGGCGTCGAGGACTTCATGGCCTTCGCCACCTCGGCCGTCAGGGAGGCGGCCAACGGCGAGCAGGTCGTCGCCAGGATCAACGCCGAGTGCGGGGTCGACATCGAGGTCCTGTCGGGCAACGAGGAGGCGATGCTGACCTTCCTGGCCGCCCGGCGCTGGTTCGGCTGGTCCTCCGGCAGGCTGCTCACCCTCGACATCGGCGGCGGGTCGCTCGAGATCGCCGGAGGCATGGACGAGGAGCCCGACGTCGCGGTCTCCCTGCCGCTGGGCGCGGGGCGGCTGACCCGCGACTGGTTCACCTCCGACCCGCCCTCGGCCGAGGAGGTGCGCAAGCTGCGCAGGCACGTCCGCGCCGAGATCGCCCGCCGGGTCGGCGACATCGTCAGGTACGGCGGCCCGCACTGCGCCGTGGCCACGTCCAAGACCTTCAAGCAGCTGGCCAGGATCGCCGGCGCCCCGCCCTCCGGCGAGGGGCCCTACGTCTCCCGCTCGCTCACCAGGAGCGACCTGGCCGAGTGGGCGGTCAAGCTGACCAGGATGGACGCCTCGGCTCGGGCGGAGCTGCCGGGCGTCTCCGAGGGCCGGGCCGCGCAGCTCGCCGCGGGGGCGATCGTCGCCGACGCGACCATGGACCTGTTCGAGATCGAGAAGCTGATCGTGTGCCCCTGGGCGCTGCGCGAGGGTGTCATCCTGCGCCGCCTCGACCTGCTGCCCGGCCGTTTCGGCTGAAGGAGGCCCTGGCGGCGGGACCGGACGGCCTGAGGGTCATGCCGGAAGCGGCATCTCGCTCGATTGCGGCATTTCACTCGATAGTGGCATGACCCACCCGATCGCGGGCAGCCGCTCCGGCATGGTGTGGACACTGCTCAGCCTCGCCGCCACCCTGGCGATCGTCGTCGGGCTGGTCGCCCTCGCGCTGCTCGCCGTCTCCGTCGTCGTCCTGCTGGCCATCGTCCTCATGGCCGCGGTGTCGGGAAGGGAGCCTCGTTCTCGAAACGTAGCTTCTTCTCCAAACTGACGATCGTGCCGTGCTCCCTGCGCTGGGTGAAGCGCACGTCGTCGGCCAGGGCCCGCATGATCTGCAGGCCGCGGCCGTGCTCGGCGCCGGGGGCCGGATCGCCGACGCTGTGCGGATCGAACCCGCCTCCGGTGTCCACGACCCTGATGACGCAGCGGTCGTGATAGACCCCCGCGCTCACGGTGTACTCGTCGCTCTGTACCGCGTGCCTGATCACGTTGGCGCAGGCCTCGCTGAGCATGAGTTCGATGTCTTCTCTGATCGGCCGCACGACATGGAGCGAACGCAGGGTGCCGTCGAGCGTCTGTCTGATCACCGGTACGCTCGCGGCGTCCCTCGGCAGCCGAAGTGCTATGGTCGCCTCCACTGCGCCTCCTCAGACCTCGGGGATCAGACCGACCGCGTCCTCCTGGCCCCTGTCGATGATCATCTGGTTCAGGGTCTCGACGAGTTCCTCCTGGTCGTAGTCGCCGTCAGGCAGCAGGTCGAAGTAGACCATGAGGTCGGCGGGCAACTCGGCGGCCGTCATCCGTTTGGTGATCTCCAGGTGGCTGAGGCGTTCCTGGCCGGTGTAGAAGCCGTCGATGAGCTCCTTGACGCGTGCGATCTCCTCTTTCCCTGTCATGCGATGGCCCGTGCCCCGAGAGCCGCGTCTCAATCGTCGCCGCGGCCCTCGAGGATCTCCAGGGCCACCCTGGTGGCGATCTCGCGGCGCTCGTCCTCGCCGATGTCGTACTGCTGGGTCAGCCACATCCCGGTGTGGAGGGTGAACAGTGCCATCGAACGGCGCAGCCGTACGGCGATGGGGTCGTCGGGGCCGCTGAGCTCCTCGGCCACCGCGATCATCCGCTCGCGCATCGCCATGAGGGTCGGATGGTCGCGCAGCGAGGTCTGGTTGCGCTCGAGGAAACGGCCGAGGTCCTGGTGGCGCGTGCGCCGTAGCTGCTCGGCGTAGCGAAGGATGAGCTCCCTGCGCGTCTCGGCCGTCTTGGGCCGGGTCCGCAGCCAGGCGAGCAGCTCGTCCTGCTCGGCGATCCTGTCCTCGGCCAGACTGGCGACGATGTCGTCCTTGGTCTTGAAGTGGTAGTAGAGGGCCGCCTTGGTGACGCCGAGCTCTTCGGCGATCTCGCGAAGGGAGGTGGCTTCGTAGCCCTGCTCGGTGAAGAGCCTGAGCGCGATCTCCTGGATCTTCGCCCGTGTGTCTTCTCGCATTTCGGTCCAATTTCACTTGACGGCCGGCAAGTAAGACCTTAGCTTAGCGTCTGCTTGCCGGTCGGCAAGTAAGTGGACGTTCTCAATCGGGGAGATTTCCGTGGAGCGACGGCGGGAGGTCATGGCGGTACTGCCGGGCCTGATGCTCGCGATGGTCCTCGCGATGCTGGACAACATGATCGTGGGCACGGCGATGCCCCGCATCGTCGAGGAGCTGGGCGGCCTGACACACCTGTCCTGGGTGGTGACAGCGTACGTGCTCGGCACGACGGTTTCGACGCCCATCTGGGGCAAGGTCGGCGACCTCTACGGCCGCAAGAGCATCTTCATGGCCTCGATCGTGATCTTCATGATCGGCTCGGTGCTGTGCGGCATGGCCGGATCGTCGATGCTGGGCGGACCGGCCGACGGCATGGCCGAGCTGATCGCCTTCCGCGCGATCCAGGGCCTGGGCGCGGGCGGCCTCATGGTCAACGCGATGGCCATCATCGGTGACCTGGTCCCGCCCCGGGAGCGCGGCCAGTACCAGGGCATCATGGCGGGCGTCATGTCCCTCGCCATGATCGCGGGCCCGCTCGTCGGCGGCTTCATCACCGACCACCTCGACTGGCGCTGGGCCTTCTACGTCAACCTGCCCGTCGGCGCCGTCGCCCTGGTCCTGCTGGCCGTGAAGCTCAAGCTGCCCAGGCACCGCACCGAGGCGCGCATCGACTGGCTCGGCGCGGTCCTGCTGTCCATCGGCATCACCGCCCTCGTGCTCATCACCACCTGGGGCGGCAACGAGTACACCTGGGGCTCTCCGCAGATCCTCGGCCTCGCCGCGCTCGCCGTCGTCTCGCTGGCGCTCTTCATCCCCGTCGAGCGGCGCGCCGCCGAGCCGATCATGCCGCTGCAGCTGTTCCGCAACCGCAACTTCACGCTCATCTCGGCGGTCGGCTTCCTGCTCGGCTTCGCGATGTTCGGCGCGATCAACTTCCTGCCGCTCTACCAGCAGACCGTCCAGGGCGCCTCGGCCACCAACTCGGGCCTGCTGCTGCTGCCGATGATGGGAGCGGCGATGGTCGTGTCCCTGTTCGTCGGCAAGGCGATCACCAAGACCGGCCGGTACAAGGCCTACCCCGTGCTCGGCGGGGTGGTGATGGCGCTCGGCATGTTCCTGCTGTCGCTGATGGGCGTCGACACCCCCTCCTGGCAGACCGGCGTCTACATCGCCGTCCTCGGCGTCGGCATGGGCTTCCTCATGCAGACCACGATGCTCATCGCCCAGAACAGCGTCGAGCAGAAGGACCTCGGCGTCTCCAGCAGCGCCTCCACCTTCTTCCGCTCCATCGGCGGCTCGTTCGGCGTCTCCCTGTTCGGCGCCATCTTCAACAACCAGCTGCTGTCCGGGCTGACCGACAGGTTCGGCGCCCAGACGGCCGAGCGGATGGTCGGCGGCGGCGGCCGGATGGACGCCGCCGCCCTCGGCGCGCTGCCGCCGCAGGTGCGCACCGGCTTCCTCGAGACGCTGGCGGGCGCCATCTCGGGCATCTTCTGGTGGGCGATCCTGTTCGCGGTCGTGGTGCCGGTGCTGGCGGTCTTCATCAAGGAGATCCCGCTGCGCGGCGGTCCCGCCGCCACGGAAGAAGCCAAACTCCAGGCCGCCGTCGTCGAGTAGCACCCGGTCGGCGCCGCGCGGCCGGCTGACGGCCGAGGCCCGGCCACGAGCGCCGGGTCCTCGGCCCGCACGAGAGAGCGCGGTCGGCCTGCGCCCGAATGGTGCGGTTCAGTCCCAGGCCGCGGACGCCGGCCGGGGCCTGCCGGGCGGGCCGCGGCTACCGGCGCCGGTCGTCGGCCTGCCGGTGGCGGGTGAGGTCGAGTTGCAGCAGCTCGGTGTCGACCCAGCGGCCGAGCTTGAAGCCGACCCCGGTCAGCCGCCCGGCGGAGACGAACCCGAACGCGCGGTGCAACGCCACCGAAGCCGCGTCACCGGTGTCGGCGATCACCGCCACCACCTGCCGCACCCCCGCCTTCGCGCAGCGCTCCAGCAACTGGCCGAGCAGCGCCCGGCCCAGCCCCTGCCCGGTACGGCCCGGCGCCAGGTAGATCGAGTCCTCCGCGGTGTGCCGGTAGGCGGGCTTGGGCCGCCACTGGCTCGCCAGGGCGTATCCCGCCACCTCGCCGTCCACGTCGGCCACCAGGAACGGCAGGCCCCGCGCGTCGAGGTCGCCGAGCCTGCTCTCCCAGAAGGCCGGCTCGGGTGAGATCTCGTCGAAGGTGACGACGCTCGTGGCCACGTAGTGGGCGTAGACGGCGGCCACCGACGGCAGGTCACCTGCGGTGGCGGGGCGGATCAACACGAGCCCAGCCTACTGACGGCCCCGCCCCGGGCTCGCCTCACCCTTCACCCCGGCCGCTGCACCCCGGCCGCTGCACCCAGGCCGCTTCACCCCGTGGCCCGGCACCTGGGCCTGCCCCGCCCCGGGCCCGCCTCACCGTGACCCCCTTTCCAGGGATCCTTCGCCACTGGCGTCCCCTCGCCATGTGAGCGGCCCGAGCGCCGGTCCCGTCGCGGGGGATCACCGGCCTGCGCCGTGGCCGCACAACGTAGCCGCAGGGCCCGCCGCCAGGGCCGATACGTCAGTTCAGGCGGCTGATCAGCAACTCCACGCCGTCGAGGATGCACCGCAGGCCGAAGTCGAGCGCCTGGTCCTTGCCCGCCGGGTCGGCCAGGGCCGCGGACAACGTGGGGAAGCGCTCTTCGCGCCCGGTCAGCATCGCGCCCATGGCATCACCCATCGCCTGCTCGGGGGCGCCGGCCGGGGTCCCCGCGGCCTGCTGCGCGATCATCCGCGCATGCCCGGCGAGGGTGGCGGCCGTGTCGAGGATCTCCGAGCCGGCCAGCCCGGTACCGGCCAGCGCGGCGGTGGCCTGTTCCAGCCAGCCGAGTTCGTTGGGCCCGAAGGCGCGTGCCCCGACGGTGGCCTCCAATGCCCACGGATGCGCCCGGAACCGGTCGTACATCTGCCGCGCCCACGAGTCGAGCGTCGGCCGCCAGCAGCCGCCGACCGCGGCCGGCGGCGGTGGTTCACCGATCGCCAGATCGACCATCAGCGCGACCAGTTCCACCTTGCCCGGCACGTAGCGGTACAGGGCCATCTTCGTGACGCCGAGCCGCTCGGCGACCCGTTGCATCGTCAGGGCCGCGAGTCCGTCGGCGTCGGCGATCTCGATGCCGGCGGTCGCGATCGTGTCCAGGCTCAGCGTCGGTTTCGGCCCGCGTTTCGGTGCGGCCGGCTGTTCCCACAGCAGCGTGATCGCCGTCGTCCCGGTTGCCATCGGCACTCCCTTGCACCATGCGCTCAACTGTGTCTATCGTACACTGTGTCCAACGGATACAGTTTTTTGTACAGGAGAGTGCTGTGATCACTTCCGCGCTGCGCGGCCTGCGAGTCCTGATCTCCGGCGCCGGAGTCGCCGGCCCCGCCCTGGCGTACTGGCTGTCCCGGTACGGGGCCGACACCACCGTCGTCGAGATCGCGCCCACGCTGCGCACCTCCGGCTTCGCGGTCGACTTCCGCGGGCCCACCCACCTGGGCGTGCTGTCGAAGATGGGTGTTCTGGACGAACTCCGGGCGCTGCAGACCCACGCGGGCGCGATGCGCTGGGTGGACGAGCACGGCCGCCGGCTGTTCGAGCTGCCCGCCGAGTTCGCCGGAGGTGACATCGAGGTACTCCGCCGTGACCTGTCGCGGGTGTTCTACGAGCGCGGCGTCGAGCGCACCGAGTACCTGTTCGGCGACGCGATCGCCGGCGCGGTGGAGACCGCCGACGGCATCCGGGTCGAGTTCGGCCGGAACGGCTCGCGCACGTTCGACATGATGATCGGCGCTGACGGGCTGCACTCCGGTGTACGCCGCATCGCGTTCGGGCCCGAGCAGAGCTACGTACGGCACCTCGGCTACTACCTGGCCGGCTGGCAGCTGCCCAACGCGTTCGGCGCGGATGCCACGCCCCAGCAGTACAACGTGCCAGGCCGGATGATCGGCGTCTCCGCCGACCAGCGCGACCCGGATCGGGCGGGGGTCTTCGCGGTGTTCGCCTCGCCGAAGCTCGACCACGACTGGCGCGACGTCGAACAGCAGAAGAAGCTCGTCGCCGACGCGTTCACCGGCATGCGCTGGCATGTGCCGCGCCTGCTCGCCGGGCTGCGCGACGCACCGGAGCTGTATTTCGACTCGATCAGCACGGTCCGCGTCCCGGCCTGGTCATCAGGACGTGCCGCGCTGCTCGGCGACGCCGCCTGGGGAGTGACGCTCGGTGGGATGGGCGTGGGTACCGCCGTCGTGGGCGCCTACGTGCTGGCCGGCGAGCTGGCCGCCGCAGGCGGCGATCACCGTGCCGGCTTCGCCGCCTACGAGAACCGCATGCGACCATACGCCGCCCGATGGCAGCGGGGCGCCAACCCCGGAAAGTTCCTCGCCCCGGCCGGCGCCTTCGGGCTGTGGTTCCGCAACGCCCTGTTCAGCACCAGCCTGGCCCAGAAGCTCATGATCAGCAGTACCAAGTCGCTGGCGACCAGCGCCGACCTGCCTGACTACGACTCTCTTGTCGGTGGCCGTGCGTAACGGTACGGCTTCCGCCCTGCCCGGAACCCGGTTCGCGGCAGCGGCTCGACGGCGCGAGCCCGCGGACGGTGCGGACCTGGCAGGGGTCTCCCACCGCCCCCGGTCGGCGCCCTGATCCGCGGGGCGGAAAACCAGAGGCGACCGACCCGGCGAATGTGGACAATCGTCGCCATGGATCGCCACACCGTCCGCCGACCCCGCACGGCCGATGCCCCCGCCGTGCACGAGCTCGTCTCCACCTACGACATCTCGGTCATCGGCCTCCCCGACGTCACACTCGACGACATCGCCGACGAACTCGGCGAGCTCGACACCGAGCGGGACGCCTGGCTGGCCGAGGACGACGCGGGCACGCTGAACGGCTGGGCGTGGATCATCCCCAAGGGCGACAGCGACGAGGCCGACGTCGAGGTGGTCGTCAGGCCGGGAACCGGCGACGGCGTGACGGACGGGCTCTGGTCGGCCGTCATGGAACGCTCCCGGCAGCTGGCCGCCGAGCGCGGCCACGAAGGCCTCACCCTCGACATCGGCGTCTACCGCGCCGACGAGGACAAGCAGGCGCTGGTGAAGGGGCTCGGCTTCGCGCCCGCCACCAGCTTCCACCGGCTCGGCATCGACTTCGACGGACCTGTCGAGGCTCCCGAGCCGCCCGACGGCGTCACCCTTCACCCCGCGCTCACCGACGAGCTCAGGCGCGAGGCGCACCGCATCCACCAGGAGGGCTTCGCCGACCACTTCGGGTTCGTGCCGCTGCCGTACGAGGAGTGGCTGGGCCGCAGGCAGGCCTCGGCGGCCACCGACTGGTCGCAGGTGCTCGTCGCCCGCGTCGACGGCGAGCCCGCCGCGCTGCTGGTGGGCACCAACCACTTCGCTGAGGACGAGAACCGCGGCTACGTCTTCACTCTCGCCACGCTGCCCGCCTTCCGCGGGCGCGGCCTCGGCCGCTTCCTGCTGCGTACGGCTTTCGCCGCCGACGCCGCCCGCGGCCGGAGGGGCACGCTGTTGCAGGTCGACGCCAACAACACCACGCCCGCGCTGGGCCTCTACACCTCCGCGGGCATGCGCCCGGTGCTCGTCATCGACGTCTGGCGCCGCCGCCTCTAGCGACGCCCCGCCGGGGCCCGGCCACGCGGGTGACCGGGACACCCGCCCAACGCGCCCCCCGGGCCCCGGCCCCGGCCTGCTCGCGGGAACGGCCCCCGCACGAGCGGGCATGGCCTCAGCCGCCGCCCGCACGGGCGGCCCGGCCTCAGCCGCCGCCCGCACGAGCGGGCCCGGCCTCAGCCGCCCAGGGCGCGGATCCGGTGCCGTGCCAGGTGCTCCAGAACCGACTGGTTCGCCTCCCAGCCGTCGGGAAACTTGACCGGCACGCCGAGCTGCACCGACTCGGCCGACGGATGGGCGTCGAGCAGCTCGGAGATGCCCGCTCTCGCCACCACCACGCACGCGTGCCGGTGCCGGGAGGTCAGCACGCACAGCCGTCCGGACTCCAGGTGGAAGGCGGTGGCGTCCCTGCGTCCCGACAGCGGGTGCAGCACCACCGTCACGTCGTACTCCCTGCCCTGCAGCCGGTTGGCGATGTCGACGGTGATCTCGGGCGGCACGCCGGCGCTCCTGATGGCCGCCACCTGGTCGCGGTGCGCGGCACCGATCGCGACCCGGTCGGCCGTCACCGGCCGCTCGCCCTTCTCCGAGAACGTCACGCCGCCGCGCTCCAGCAGCCTGGTGGCCAGCCGCGCCACCGCCTGCACGGCCTCGCCGTCGGTGCGGACCGTGTGGCGGCTGGGCAGTTCGAGCAGCGACCAGCCCGAGCGCGCCGCCTCCTCCAGCGCGCGGTCGTGCACGGTGCCCATGCCGCCGGTGGTCAGCTCCATCGCCCGCTCACCGGGCCCGGTGCCCGACCGGAACCCGGTGAACGGGTAGAACGCCTGCGACACCACGGGCGCCGCCGAGGCGGGCAGCCGCCACGACACCGGCAGCCGGTGCACGGGCAGGTCGGGGTTGTGGCGCAGCAGCACCGACACGGCGCTCTGCAGCGGATCCCAGGACAGGCCCGCCCACCTGTCGGCCTCCACGATCGAGAACGGGTCGAGCTGGCCGGGGTCGCCCACGAACAGCGCCCGCTCGAACAGCCCGGCGATGCGCAGCAACTTGTCGGAGCGCATCTGGTAGGCCTCGTCGACGATCGCCCACGGCCAGGTACGGCCGCTGATCCAGGCCCACTTGTCGGCGGTGGCGATCACGACGGCCGGATCGTTGAGGTCCTGGATCCTGGTGCCGACCGTGACGCTCGGGATCTCCAGCAGCCGCAGCGGCGGCACGTAGCCGGAGGCGGACAGCCGGCCGACCGAGAGCTCGGGATGCTTGTCGGCGATGCGCTCGATCAGGTCGTCGACCTGCTCGTTGGTCTGCGCGACGATCATCAGCGGCTCGCCGGTCTCCGCCAGGTGCGCCGCGGCCCGCACGACCAGCGTCGACTTGCCCGCGCCTGGCGGGGAGTCGACGACCACGCCCCGGTGTCTGGGCAGGTCGGCCAGCACGGCCTGGATGACCTCTTCGGGGCTCATGCCCACTCCTCCTGGGCGTCCTCGTCGCTCGGGACGTACTCCTCGGGCGGCCCGCCGTGGGTCCACGGGGTGGCCTCCCTGTCGGGCAGCGCCGCCGAGCCCTGGAAGTCGTCGGTCAGCGAGGTGTAGCAGACCCGCTCGCCCGGCTCGGGCACGGAGCCGGGGGCCGGGGTCTTCCCCCTGCCCATGCCTTTGGTGATCTTCAGGGTCACCAGGCCCTCGTGGACGTCGACCAGCTCGGCGGCCTGGCCGCGGCGATCGGGCGTGCCGAGCGTGGCGCCGGGCGGCAGCCGTACGGGGTCGTCGGTCTTGACCAGGACGACGGGCCGCAGCTTGCGGGAGCGGCCCTCGCCCTCGGTGTGCCCGGGATCGGTTTCGATCACCTCGCCGGCGAACGCCTCGCCGGTCAGGCGGTACTCGGCCATGATCAGCGGATCGTCGTAGGCGCGCTGCACCTCGAAGGCGGCCTGCGCCCGTTCCATCCTGGACAGGCGGGCCGCGGCGGAGACGGCGCCGTCGCGGCGGGCCTGCGGCGGCGCGCCCTCGGCGATCTGCTGGGCCATGACGCTGTAGGAGCCCCTGTCGGCCTCCCACCTGGTCGCCACGCTCGCCCCCGCGGGCAGCGCCCGCAGCAGGTCGACGGCCTGCCACAGCAGCCGCCACGTCGGGGTCAGCTGGGTGCGCAGCGCCTCGGTGACGCGCTCGACGGTGCCTTCGTCGATCGCGGGCGCGAGAACCTCGGCGTCGAAGCCGGGGTCGGTGGCCGGCCCGGCGGGCGGCCAGATCAGCGGGTCCTCCGCCTCCTCGGCGGCCTGCGGCCCGGTCAGTCCCGGCGGCGGAGCGATCCAGCCGATCAGGGCGGCCAGGTTGGCGTCCTCCAGCCCGCTCTGCCCGGTGGCCCAGTGGCGGCCGAGCTCCTCGGTGGCGGCCAGCGTCAGCGACGAGCCCGGGTGCGCGGCCCGCTCGGCGAAGTAGGTCAGCCACCTGCCCAGCAGCGGCACCTCCTCCGGCACCGGATAGGGCCCGTCGGTCCTGCGGAACCTGGTCGAGCGGCCGAGCAGCCTGGTGAACCCCACCCCCGCCGGGTTCGGCAGCAGCAGCTGGGGCGCGTCGAGCGCCCGCTCGTAGGGGTCGGCGTTCCTCTTCTCGACCGTCTCGGTGTGGGCCGCGAAGCTCTCGACGTACGGCAGCAGCACCCCCGCCAGCTCGGCCATGAAGGCGAAGCGCAGATCCCGGTTGCGCGGCTGGGAGACCACCAGCAGCTCGGGGGCGTCGCGGTCGGTGCCGACCAGGGCCGCCAGCGGCGCCGCCGCCTCACCCGACAGCTTGAGCGGGACGAACACCATCGGCCGGTCGCTCACATGGCAGTGGCGCACGGTGGCCGTCGGCTGCGCCACGCCCTCCTTGACCGCCCTCAGCCGGGCCAGCGAGGTGAGGATGCTCACGCCAGGCACTCCCTGCGCAGCCGTTCGGCGTCCCGCAGCAGCCGGGCGATCTCCTCCTGGCCTGGCGCGGGCTCGCGGCGGCCGTCGGCCAGGGCCAGCGCCTCCTCGACCGTCGCCACGCCGCCGAGCTCGTCGCGCACCTGCCGGCCGAGCAGGTCCGACGCACCCTCGAGGCGGGCCTCGTCACGGCAGAAGAAACACAGATCGCAGGTGGACAGACAGTCGGGCGCGTAGCGGGCGGCCACCTGGTGCAGCGCCTCCGCCAGCTCGGCCGCGGGCCTGGTCGGCACCCCGTCGTCGCCTGGCCGCAGGTCGAAGGTGAGGCCGTCGGGGAGTTCCGCCAGCAGCCGGTCGATCGAGGTCATCCTGGCCAGCTGCCGCTTCAGCACCGCCAGCTGCCTGCGCACGTCGACGAGCGTGGCCATCGGCCGGTTGGCGAAGTTCTCCGGGCAGACGAGCACCACGTCGTGCGCGACCCGCAGCGGATCGTGGCCCAGCTCCTCCAACAGGGTGCGCAGCGCCAGCACGTAGACCGCCGCCTGCCGGGCCGCCGCCGCGACCGCCGCGGGGTCGGCCTGGCCGTCGATCACCGCGAACGACTTGATCTCCACGATGTGGAACTGCCCGCCCTGCTGGAAGGCCACCACGTCGGGCTCGAGGTAGGCGGCGTGGCCCGCGATGTCCAGGCTGAGCAGCGGATGGTCGTACAGCGTGCCCTGCTCCTGCCTGGCCGCCCGGTCGAACAGCGCCCTGGTGTGGGAGTGGCGCAGGTGGGCGCCGACGTTGTGCACGTCCTGGTAGGCGACCTCCTCGATCGGCAGGCTCAGCAGCCCGCGCAGCAGCCGCAGCAGCTCCGCGCAGCCGTCGGCCTTCACCAGCGCCTCGAAGGCGTTGCCCCTGGTGATCGCGAACGGCGACTGCCCGAACGGAGCGGGGAACCCCAGATGCCGCGCCGCCCGGTCCTTGTCGACGCCCGCGCCGTCCATCAGCGCCCTGCGCGCGCAGCCCGGATTGGCGGCCAGCGCGGCGATCGCCCTGGCGTCGTGGGGTTTGGCGGGGGTGGTGCCTCTCAGCGCGTCGAGCCCGTTCACCCGCTCATGCCTCCGCTCTCGTCCCCGGTCGTGCCCGTCTCACGCGCACGCCGTCCTCCTCCGCGGCCGCGCCTGTCTCACGCGCACGCCGCCTTCCTCGCGATCTCGCTCAGCGTAGTGGCGCCGAACAGTTTCGCGGCCTCATCCAGCTGCCGTCCGGCGCGTCCGGCCAGCTCGGCGCGGTCACGCGTGTCGGCCGCCAGGTGGACGGCCAGCTCCGCCTCCGCCGCCCGGACCACCACCGCGGGCTCGGGCCGCTCGAACCCGCCGCCCGCGCCCGGCACGTTGCGCGCCATCCTGGCCAGCAGCCGCCACGCCTTCTCCGACGGCTCGTCCAGCTCGCCGACCCGCGTGGCCACCCGCATGGTGGACCGCAGGAAGTCGACCCGCGGGCTGAGCGGGCCCACGACCCTGCGCTCCTGCGGCCAGGTGCTGACCGCCAGCAGCCCGCGGGCCGGGGTGAGCCGGTCGGTCAGCGCCGCGCACACGTAGTGGGGCCTGCCGTACGGCGAGCGGCGGAAAGTGCGCTCCTCGTCCCGCCTGAGCGTGCTGAGCTGGGAGCCTTTCAGCGGCTCGGCGAAGAACGCCTCGTGGACGCCCACCACCAGCCGCCCGGCGGCCGGCACCTGGAGCAGTGTCAGCGCCGCGTGCACCCGCTCCCGCACCGGCGGGCCCGTCCTGCCCCGCTGACCGGCCGTCTCAGGCTCGGGCGGGCTGCTCACCCGCAGGTCCCACGCCCGCTCCGACTTGCGCAGCTCGCCGCGCAGCTCGCGGGCCAGGGCGAGATCCCTGTCCCGTACGGCGGCGCGGACCCGGGTACGCAGCAGGTCGATGCGGCGCTCCAGGGTGTCGAGGTCGTCGGGCACCGCTCACCGGCCTTCAAGGATCATCAGCACCAGCCCGACGGCGATCATCACGGCGAACAGCGCCGAGGCGGCGGCGTAGCCGCGCGTGGCCGGCTTCCTCGACAGGGCGGTGGGGGACCCGTGCAGGTCACCCGCGGCCACCCCGCCCCATCCCGCCGGATGCCCTAACCCCTGCCCGGGCCCGGTGTGCGCCCCGGCCCATCCACCGACCGGCTGCTTGACTCCCGCGCCGGGGCCACCCTGGCCCGGCCCGGTGTGCGCGGCCGCCCAGCCCGCCGCCTGTCCCGCGCCGGTGGGTGTCTGCTGCCAGCCCGCCGCCTGTCCGGCCCCGGTGGGTGTCTGCTGCCAGCCGGGCGGCTGCCCTGCCCCCGCGGGCGCGCCCGGCCACCCGGCCTGCGGCCCGCTCGGCCCCGCCTCATGGGATGCGGCGGACCATCCGGCCTGCGGTCCCGAGGGAGCGGCGGACCATCCGGCCTGCGACCCTGAGGGAGCGGCGGACCATCCGGCCTGCTGCCCGCTCGGCCCTGAAGCGCCGGCGCCCGAGCCGCCCCAAGCGGCCGCGCCGTCACCGCCGCTCCAGCCCGCCGCCTCCGGCCCGTCCCCGAAGAGCACCTCTCCCGGCAGGGCCGCGAGAGCGTCACGGAAGGCCGCGGCCGACGGGGTGCGCTGCGCCGGATCGGTGGCCAGCGCCCGCCGCAACACCTCGGTCAAAGCCGGCGGCACCCCCGGGATCTCGGGCACGGGCTGCCGGTGCAGCGCCATGATCACGGCCAGGTTCGCCACCCCGGACTCGGGGAAGCGCGGCGGCCGCCCCGACAGCAGCGCGTAGAGCGTGGCCGACAGGGAGTACACGTCACCCATCGCGCTCGGCTCGGTCAGCTCGAACGCCTCCGGCGGAGCGTAGGCGGGCGTCAGCGACTCCCGCGTCACCGACACCTCGGCCCCCGGCTCCGGCATGGTCGCCAGCCCGAAGTCGGACAGCACCACGCTGCCGTAACGGTTGATCAGGATGTTGGCCGGCTTGACGTCGCGGTGCAGCACCCCGGCCGCGTGCGCCGCCGCCAGCGCGTCGGCGATCTTGACGCCCACGTCGCGCACCTCGGCCACGGGCAGCAGGCCCGCCCGCAACCGGTCGGCCAGCGACCCGCCGGGGCACAGCTCCAGCACCATGTACGGCCTGCCGTCGCGCAGCACCCCCGCGTCGTAGACGGCCGCCACGTGGGGATGCCCCGACAGCGCGCCCGCCGAGGTCACCTCGCGCATGAACCGCCGCTGGTCCCGCTCGGAGACGAGCACCCTGCTGTCGACCTTGAGCGCCACCTCCCGGCCCACCGCCAGCTGCCTGGCCTGGTAGACGACGCCGAAGCCGCCTTGGCCGAGCAGGCCGAGCACCTCGTAGCCTGGCACCTCGGGCGCCACAGCCCACCTCCGATCGCGGTCCTGGGGCGGCAGACTATCGCCCGCGGCCGACAGATCGAACGGGCCTGGTCGCACGGCGTCAGGCGGCTTCAGGCGGCGTCCCCCGCACGGGATGACTCCAGGCGGCCTGTCCCGCACGGGATGACTCCAAGCGGCGTCCCCCGCGCGGGATACGGGGTCAGCCGGGGGGGGTGCGGGTGTTCGGGGTGAGGCCGGCGGTGGCCTGCGCGCACAGCCCGGTCATGCCGGTACGGCCCGCGCCCACGTGCGGTCCTCGGTGAGGAAGCCGTCCAGCGTGAGCCGTTCGCGCTCCAACTCGTCGGCCAGGTCCTCGACGGTCAGTCGCTGCGACAGGAACGACTGGGTCCACACCCGTTCCCCGGCGGTGTAGCGCATGGTGGCCGCGAACGTGCCCGGCGCGACCTCGTCCACCCGCGTCATCATGATCCCGATGCCGTCGGCCTCGCGGCCCCTGCCCACCGCCCACCGGTCGTGCGCCTCTGGCGGCTGCCACTGGATGAGCACGGACCCGTTCGCGGCGACGTGCCGCGCGCAGGCGGCCAGCAGGTCGCGGCGCAGTTCCCGGTCGGGGATGTTGATCAGGTAGGAGGCCAGGAGCACGGCGTCGAAGCGCCGGTCGAGCGCCAGCTCCTGCGCCCTGGCGTGGATGGTCTGCGCCCCCCGCACGTGCGCGAGCATCTCGGCCGACTCGTCGACGGCGACCACCTGGAAGCCCGCGGCGACGAGCGGGTGGGTCACCCGGCCGGTGCCCGAGCCGAGTTCGAGGATGCTGCCACCGGCGGGCACCGCCGCGCCGATGATGTCGGCCTCGTCGCCCGGCGGCAGCAGGGTGTAGAAGTCGACCGGCGATCCGTCGGGGGTGATGGCTCCTGGCCCGGTTCCGCTGTTCATGATCCGACCCTAACCGCGGAGGGCGCCTCATGCGGCGGGAGCGGCCCGCCTGGTGGCGGTCGGCCGTGGGCGCCCAGGCGAGCGCGGCTATCCTGGCCCCGTGAACGGCAGGGATCCCGATCGGCGCAAGGCGCTGCTCGACGCGGCCGACCGGGCGATCCTGCGGGACGGGCCCGAGGTGTCGATGGCGGCCATCGCGGCCGAGGCGGGGATCACCAAGCCGATCCTCTACCGCCACTTCGGCGACAAGAGCGGCCTCTACCAGGCGCTGGCCGACCGCCACGTGCGCCGGGTCATCTCGCAGCTGCGGCCGGAGTTCGCCAGGGCCAGGACCGATCCGCGCCGCCGCGCCCGCGCCGCCATCGAGATCTACCTCGACCTCATCTCGGTCAACCTCAACCTCTACCGCTTCCTGTTCCACCGCGCCAGCGCCGAGGACACCAGCGTCCGGTCCCACATGACGGCCCTGGTGCGTGGCCTGGGCGAGGAGCTGGGCGCGGTGCTGGCGGCCGACGAGGTCGTGGCCGACCCCGTGCGCGCGCAGATCCTCGGGCACGCCTTCGTCGGCATGGTGCAGACGACGGGCGACTGGTGGCTCGAGCACCCGGAGGTCGAGCGCGCGCAGGTGGTGGAGGGGCTGGTCGACGTGATCGTGGCGGCCTTCACCCCGCGGAGGGCGACCGCGCCCCGGGCCTGGCGGGGCGCCTGAGCGGCCGCCACCCGCTCGTCCGACGCCAGCTCGTAGGGGGCGGGCGGGGGCCGGGCATGGCGCGGGCCCGCCCCAGGAGAGGGGGCGGGCCCGCGTGCCGTACCGGAGAGGGGGTCAGTGGGAGCCGGACAGGTCCAGGTCCTTGACCCGCGGGTCGCCCTCGTCGGCGAAGTACTCCGACGGGCGGGTGGCGTCCTCGCCGTCGGCCACCTTGGCCGCGCGCAGCGCCAGCGTGACCACCGCGGCCACGACGAGGTTGACCGTCAGCGCGATCGCGCCCGCGTAGATGGTCATGGGGGTGTCGAAGCCGAAGTTCTTCAGCGGGAAGGCCGACCCGCCGAAGTGCAGCTTGCCGTTGGCGGGGTTGGGGATGAGGTAGAGCATCCACATGCCCGCCGCCAGGCCGGTCGCCCAGCCGGCGATGAGCCCGCCCTTGTGGAACCAGCGGGTGTAGAGGCCGAGACCCACGGAGGGCAGCGTCTGCAGGATGATCACGCCGCCGATGAGCTGCAGGTCGATGGAGAACTGCGGGTCGAGCAGGAGGATGCACAGCACCGCGCCGACCTTGACGACCAGCGAGACCAGCTTGGAGACCCTGGCCTCCTGCGCGTCGCTCGCCTGCTTGTTGATGTACTCCTTGTAGATGTTGCGGGTGAACAGGTTCGCCGCCGCGATCGACATGATGGCCGCGGGCACCAGGGCGCCGATGCCGATCGCCGCGTAGGCCACGCCGGTGAACCAGTCGGGGAACATCTGGTCGAACAGCACCGGCACGATCGTGTTGGTGTCCGGCTTGCCGGTGGCCGGGTTGACGACGGGCTTGGTGCCCGCCGCGATGGCCATGAAGCCGAGCAGGGCGATCAGGCCCAGCAGGAAGCTGTAGGCGGGCAGCGCCGACATGTTCCGCTTGATCACACCGCGGTTCTTGGAGGCCAGCACGCCGGTGAGGCTGTGCGGGTAGAGGAACAGCGCCAGCGCCGAGCCGAAGGCCAGCGTGATGTACTGCAGCTGGTTGGCGCCGGTGAGCAGGATGCCGTCGGCGGGCGCCGGGGACTTGGCGAACTTGGCCGCCGCCGCGTCGAAGATGCTCCCCCAGCCGCCCAGCCTGGCCGGGATGTAGATGACCGCCGCGAGGATCACGATGTAGATCAGGGTGTCCTTGACGAAGGCGATCAGCGCGGGCGCGCGCAGGCCCGACTGGTAGGTGTAGGCGGCCAGGATCGCGAACGCGATGATGATCGGCAGGTGGCCGGTGATGCCCATGGCCTTCAGCACCGCCTCGATGCCGACCAGCTGCAGCGCGATGTACGGCATGGTGGCGATCAGGCCGGTGATGGCGATCAGCAGCGCCAGCGTGGGGGAGCCGAACCGCGCCCTGACGAAGTCCGCGGGCGTGACGAACCCGTGCACGTGCGAGACCGACCACATGCGCGCCAGCACGAGGAAGACCAGCGGGTAGACCACCACCGTGTACGGCAGGGCGTAGAAGCCCAGCGCGCCCGCGCCGAAGACGAGGGCGGGGACGGCCACGAAGGTGTAGGCGGTGTAGAGGTCGCCGCCGACCAGGAACCAGGTGATCCAGGTGCCGAAGTTGCGCCCGCCCAGGCCCCACTCGTGCAGGCTCTCGATGGATTCGGGCCTGCGCCATCTGGCGGCCACGAAGCCCATGCCGCTGACGACCAGGAACAGCAGGATGAAGACGACCAGCTCGGTCGTGTGCTGCCCGGTCACTTGGTCATCCTGTACACGATCGACGTGCAGGCCACGCCGACCACGATGAAGGCCAGCTGGAGCCAGTAGAACAGCGGGAAGCCCGCCACTCTCGGCTCGTCGGCGTTGAAGAGGAAGGTCAGAAGAGGGAGCACGATCGGCACGAACAGCAGCCAGTTCCATGGACTGCGGTCGCTGCGCTCCTGCCCGGATTCGGGGGTGGACACGGCATCCTCCGGAACGTGAGTATTTGTCCGGAACACTAACGTTCCGGCGCTATTAATCCCGATTACTGAGACATTACGGTTTGGCCTAAACTCGGGTGTCTCATCATGTGGACGGGATGACCGTGACCCTCGCAGCCCCTCGTCGGGGGTGAGGCGGCAGGTCCCACAGGCTGCGATCGCGGACGTCACCGGGCAAGGCTTCTCCCTTCCGTTGCCCGGCACTGTAGAGACGTGACCGATCGGGGTCAGGTCTCCGATCGCCGAACGGTAGCCTCCTCGCGCCGAACGGTCAGCTCGTCGGCGATGTCCCGCGTGCCGTACCCCTCGGGGGCGGCGACCTCGGTGATCGGGTCGGGGCGGTCGTCGAACTCCAGGCGCAGCGCCCTGGACATGGTCGCGTGCATCTCGTACAGGCACGTGAAGTACGTCAGCTCGAGGATCTGCTCGTCGGGCAGGTGCCGCTTCAGCACCGCGAAGACCTCGTCGTGCACGCGGCCGCCGTCGAGCACCAGCCCGTCGGTGTAGGCCAGCACGGCCCGCTCCAGCTCGTCGAACACCCCGCTGACCTGCCAGTGCGCGACCGCGCTCACCTTCTCCTCCGGCACCCCGAGCGCGCGCATCTGCTTGCAGTGCTGGGAGTAGACGAACTGCGACTGGCGCGCCCAGCCCGCCCTGGTCTGCCCCAGCTCCCGCAGCACGGGGTCCAGCGTCGACTCGCGGTAGAGCCGGAAGCCCTTCACGCAGTGCCGGAAGATCGCCGGATCCTGCGCGAACACCGTCCACCACGTGCCCGGCGATCCCGTCGCGGTGCCCTCCGGGGTCAGCAGCCGGTCGTAGAAGAAGGCCACGACCTCGTCGGTCACCTCCTCGCGGGGCACCTGGCGCAGGCGCGGCATCACACCGTCCTGTCGGCGGCGGTCCTGGGCTCGTGCCGCACGTCGCCGGGACGGCCGAGCTCGCGCTGCCAGCAGGCGAACTCGATCAGGATCCCGTCGGGGTCCTTGAAGTAGATGGACCTGACGAACACGCCCTCGTGCGGCTCGGGCGCGACCCCGAACTCGCTGTCGTCGTGGTTGAGCAGCACGCCGACGTCGATGCCCTTGGCGACCAGCCGGTCGCGGTACTCCTCGATCCGCTCCGGCGGGACGTCGAAGGCCAGGTGGTTCATCGACCCGACGGCCGACAGCAGCTCGCCCCGGTCGGGCAGGTTCTTCGGCGCCGAGACGCCGGGGACCCCGTCCGGCGCGTCGGGGAACCAGAAGAAGGCCAGCGCGTTGCCGCCGCCGCAGTCGAAGAAGAAGTGCTGGCCCCACCCCAGGGGCAGCTCGATCGTCTTGATCAGGGGCATGCCGAGGACGCCCGAGTAGAAGTCGACGGTCCGCTTCATGTCCGAGCAGACCAGAGCGATGTGGTTGACGCCGCGCAGCTCGAATTCGCCGTTCATGGTAATCAACTACTTATCACAGCGGTCTTCCCGAAAACATGACAGAGGATGTCGGGGTTCGCCGCGACGATCGTCCCATGAGTGAAACAGTCGCGCTGGTCGCCGGCGCCACCAGGGGAACGGGCAGGGGCATCGCCGTCGAGCTGGGCGCCATCGGGGCCACGGTCTACTGCACCGGACGCAGCACCCGCGAGCAGCGTTCGGAGATGAACAGGGACGAGACGATCGAGGAGACCGCCGAACTGGTCACCAAGGCCGGCGGCAAGGGCATCGCCGTACGCACCGACCATCTGGACCCCGCGCAGGTCAAGCGGCTGATCGAGCGCATCGACGCCGAACAGGGCAGGCTGGACGTGCTGGTCAACGACGTCTGGGGCGCCGACCAGCTGTGGACGTTCGACGCGATGGTGTGGGAGCACGACCTGGACAAGGGCCTGCGGTTGCTGCGGCTGGCGATCGACACCCACCTCATCACCAGCCACCACGCGCTGCCGCTGCTCATCCGCCGGCCCGGCGGGCTCGTCGTCGAGGTCACCGACGGCACGGCCGAATTCAACGGCACGCGCTACCGCAACTCGATGTTCTACGACCTGGCCAAGGTCGCGGTGAACCGGCTGGCCTTCGCCCAGTCGCACGAGCTGCGCCCGCACGGCTGCGCCGCGGTGGCGATCACGCCCGGTTTCCTGCGCTCGGAGGTGATGCTGGAGAACTTCGGCGTCACCGAGGAGAACTGGCGCGAAGGGGCCCGAGTGCACGAGGATTTCATCCTGTCCGAAACCCCGGCCTACACCGGCAGGGCCGTGGCCGCGCTGGCCAAGGACCCGGACCGGATGCGCTGGTCGGGCTCCTCGCTCTCCAGCGGCGAGCTGGCCAAGGCCTACGGCTTCACCGACGTGGACGGCAGCAGGCCCGACGTATGGCGCTGGATCGTGGAGGTCCGCGAGGCCGGCATCACCGCCGACCCCGCCGACTACCGATAGCGCCGGGTGTCGAGGAACTCGCCGATCATCGAGGCGAACCGTGCGGCCGCGCGGCCACACGGGCCCCGTACAGGGCCGACAGCCGGCCGGCCGCCTCGGTCATGAGCGCGCGCAACTCGGCGGGCTCGAGCACCTCGGCCTCGGGGCCGAAGGCCAGCACCTGCGTGTAGGCGATCTCCAGCGACTCCACCGCCAGCACCACCGTGCCGTCGTCGGTCGCCGAGTCCAGCGCGTCGGCCAGCGCGGCCGGGTCGGCCACGTGCCGCAGCTTCCGCAGCCCCGCCGGGGTCAGGCGCAGCGTGATCCTGGTCCTGAGCAGCGAGCGGGCGAACTGCTCCGACCGTTCGGCCCAGAAGGCGGCCAGCTCGAAGGCGGGGTCGCGGTCGAAGCGCCGGCCCGTCAGCACGGTCACGTCGGTGAAGCGGTCGACCCGGTAGACCAGCAGGCGCTCGCCCGCCCGGCCGGCCAGGTACCAGACGCCCGCCTTCAGCACCAGCCCGTACGGCTCGACGGTGCGCTCGGCGGCCTTGTACCTGGCGGTCACGGGATGGTCGCCCCACACCGCCCTGGCCAGCGGCGCCAGCGCCTCCGGCGGCGGGCTGTCGCTGGCGAACCAGCCGGGCGCGTCGAGGTGGAAGCGCTGGGCGGCGGTGGCGGGCGCGTCGCGCAGGCCGGGCGCGAGGGCGGCGGCCGCCTTCAGCCTGGCGGCGGCCGCGACGTCGCGCAGCCCCATGTCGCGCAGCGCGCCGGGCACCCCGGACAGGAACAGCGCCTCGGCCTCGGCCCGGTCCAGCCCGGTCAGCCTGGTGCGGTAGCCGTCGACCAGGCGGTAGCCGCCCGTCCTGCCCCGGTCTGCGTAGACCGGGATGCCGGCCTCGGACAGGGCCAGCACGTCGCGGTGGATGGTGCGCTCGGAGACCTCGAGCTCCTGGGCCAGTTCGGCGGCCGTCATCCCGCCCCGTCCCTGGAGCAGGAGCACCAACGACATCAACCGGGCGGCCCGCACGCCCCGACTCTACCGATCCCGCGGACCCGCGAGCGGCGGCCTGCCGGGCGGGGCCGGGCGTCGTTCAGGCGCCCGGCAGGGGCAGCACCAGCGCGGAAGGCCGGTCGGGATCGTGGAAGACCTCCACGTCGGCCGGCACCATGGGGCCGTCCAGCTCCAGCGGCTCGCCGGTGCCCGGGTTGCGGGCGATCGTGGGATAGGCGCCGCCGGCCACGTGCACCCTGATCCGGTGGCCCCTGGCGAACCGGTGCGCGATCGGCCACAGGTCCACCCGCACCCGGCGCACGTCGCCGTTCTCGCCGGTCACCAGCCGGCGCACGCCCTCGCAGACGTTCATCGAGCGCCCGTCCGGGTGCACGTCGCACACCCGCACGACGACGTCGACGTACGGCGTGCTCGACCTGACGTACAGCTCGGCCGAGACCGGGCCGATCGCCTCGGTGTCCTCCCGCAGCACGGGCGAGGTGTAGACGAGCACGTCCCTGCGCGCCTCCAGCCTGCGCTGGTCGCGCGGCCGGGAGTCGGCCAGCAGCACCGGGCCGCCCAGCACGGGCGTCGGATGGGCGGGGTGGTAGCGGTAGCGGTCCGGCGCCGACTCCAGCGGCCCTTCGGGGCCGAGCCCGAAGGCGCGCTGCAGGTGCCAGCGCACGCCGCGCGTGCCCGGCACCGGCCAGTCGGGGTAGTCGCGCCACTCGCCGGCGCCCGTCACGTACAGCCGCACCGGGGAGGACCGCAGGCCCGAGACATCGCCCAGCAGGTGCGCCCTGAACCATGCCAGGGCCTCCGCCCTGGTCACCGGGCCGTGCCTGAGGTCGATGTGCCACCAGGGGCCGATCGTCAGGTACGGCTGCCGCCCCGCCGCCCGCATCGCCTCGTAGTCGCGCAGCTGCCACGGCAGGAACACGTCGTACCAGCCGCCCAGCATGGTGACCGCCGCCTCGACCTGCCCGACCGCCGATGAGAAGTCCCGCCTGTCCCAGTACGGCACGGCCGGATCGGCGTGGTGGGTCAGCAGGTCGCGGTAGAACGGCAGCGCCTGTCCCGCCGAGACCAGGTCGAGCTCGGCCACCGGCCGCCCCGACAGCACGGCCCGCCGCGTCATCCGCGGCGCCCGCCACACCGCCGTGCCGCCGAACCGGCGCGCCATGCCGTTGGTCAGCGTGGTCCAGCTGAGCGCCGACTCCAGTGCGAACGCCCCGCCCACGTAGGCGGCGTCCCTGAACTGGGAGGCGGTGATCTGGGTGGCCATCGCCTTCAGCTCGGGTCCGGCGTAGGGGGCGATCGCCCACTGCGTGTAGCCGAGGTAGGAGGGGCCGTGCATCGCGAACGTGCCCGGGTACCACGCCTGGCGGCGCATCCACTCGAGGGTCGCCATGCCGTCGTCGTGCTCGTCGCCGAGCGGGTCGAGCAGCCCTCCCGAACCGAAGCCGCCCCGGCAGCTCTGGATCACGACCTGGAAGCCGTGGCGGGCGAACCCGCGCCCGTAGGCCAGCCCGAACAGGCCGCGCCTGCCGTACGGCGAGCGGATCAGGATCACCGGGGCCCGCTCGGCCCCGACCGGCTCGTAGCGGTCGGCCAGCAGCGTCACGCCGTCCGGCATCGGGACGGGAAGATCCCGGTAGACACGCACACGCATTACCAATGAGTAACATAATCGCCCAGGACCGGACAATATGACGACCATCACGCGGCCCGTGCCGCTTATTACGGTCGCGTAAGGCGATCTCCGCTTGGCAAACTATCCGGTCATGGGACGAATTGCTTCATTTGTCGCTTTGGGGGACAGCTTCACCGAAGGTCTCGAGGACCCCGCCGACGTCGGATACCGCGGCTGGGCCGACCGGCTGGCCGAGCACATCGCGGCCGAGCGGCCGGGGTCGCGCTACGCCAACCTGGCGGTGCGGGGACGCCTGATCGACGAGATCGTCGGCGAGCAGGTGCCGCAGGCCGTCGCGCTGCGCCCCGACCTCGTCTCGCTGTGCGCGGGAGGCAACGACATCCTGCGCCCGGGAAGCGGCCCCGAGGTGGTCGCGGCCCGGCTGGAGGAGGGCGTGGCGGCGCTGAACGCGGCGGGGGCCAAGGTGATGCTGTTCACCGGGTTCGACCTGCGCGAGGTGCCGGTGATGCGGCTGGCGCACAGCAAGATCGAGGTCTTCAACCTGCACATCCACGACATCGCCCGCCGCTACGACACCTTCCTGGTGGACCTGTGGCCGATGGCCGTGCTGCGCGACAGGCGGGCCTGGAACGAGGACCGGCTGCACCTGTCGTCCGACGGCCACCGCCGGGTGGCGTTGCGCGCGGCCGAGGTGCTCGGCGTGGCCGTCGAGGAGGACTGGCGCGAGCCGTACCCGCCGCAGGTGCCGCCGCAGTGGACCGACGCCCGCCGTGCGGACCTGCGATGGGCCAGGCAGTACCTCGGCCCGTGGATCAACCGGCGCATTCACGGACGCTCCTCGGGCGACGGCGTTCCCCCGAAGCGTCCCGAGCTGGCCCCGCTGGACACGGTGTCCTGACCGGCCGCCGCGCTGACCGTCCGCCGCCCCGATCGGCCCGCTGTCCTGGGGTGGCGCGCCCGTGTGTCGCGTTGCGTGATCTCCGATGCGGCGGCTAGGCTTGCCACATGCGAATCCGCTTGCAGCTTCAATGGTGGCGCCGCTTCTAGGCGGCGCGAGATTCGCATTCCTCAAACGGACGGCCGCCCCGGAAGGCGGCCATTCCTGTCTCCGCCCCGGGGCTCATGAGCTAGCAAGGGGCTTTGAGTGGAGACGAGCGGATATACCACCGCTGGGGGCGTCAGCGTCGAGCGTGAGATACGTGAGGTGCCGGAGGCGGCCCTCGAGGAGATCGTGACCGCGCTGGGCGAGCGACGCGGCGGCGCGTTCTCCTCCGGCATGGACTACCCGGGCCGCTACAGCCGATGGGCGTTCGGCTACGTGGACCCCTGCGTCGAGCTGGTCGCCAGGGGGCGCACCATCGCGGCGCGCGCGCTCAACGAGCGCGGCAAGGTGGTGCTGCCCGTGCTGGCGTCCTGCCTGCTGGCGGCGGGCAAGCCCGTCTCCGAGCCGACGGACGTCCACGTGGAGGTCCACATCGCCGAGCCCGGCGCCGAGCCGGGCGAGGTGCTGCCGGAGGAGATGCGCAGCCGCCGCCCGACGGTGTTCACCGCCATCCGCGAGGTGATCGCCGCCTTCAAGGGCGCCGACCCGCACCTCGGCCTGTACGGCGCGTTCGGCTACGACCTGGCCTTCCAGTTCGAGCCGATCCGCCACGAGCTGGAACGGCCGGCCGACCAGCGCGACCTGGTCCTCCACCTGCCCGACAGGATCGTCGTCATCGACCGGCAGCGCGAGACGTGCGTGGAGCACCGCTACGAGTTCGCCGTGGACGGCGTCTCCACCAAGGGCCTGGAGCGCACCGGCGAGACCTTCCCGCAGGTGGCCCCGGACGAGATCCCGAAGAACCCGGAGAAGGGCGCCTACGCGAGCGTCGTCGCGGTGGCCAAGGAGCGCTTCAAGCGCGGCGACCTGTTCGAGGTCGTGCCCGGCCAGGTCTTCCACGCCCCCTGCGCCGACCCGGCGTCCTTCTACCGCGGCCTGCGCCAGTCCAACCCGGCCCCCTACGAGTTCATCATCAACCTCGGCGACGGCGAGCACCTGGTGGGCGCCTCGCCCGAGATGTACGTCCGCGTCACCGGCGACCGGGTCGAGACCTGCCCCATCTCCGGCACCATCGCCCGCGGCGCCAACCCCGTCGAGGACGCCGAGGCCATCCGCACCCTCCTGTCCAGCGTGAAGGAGGAGTCGGAGCTGACGATGTGCACCGATGTCGACCGCAACGACAAGTCGCGCATCTGCGTGCCCGGCAGCGTCCAGGTCATCGGGCGCCGCCAGATCGAGCTCTACTCCCGCCTGATCCACACCGTCGACCACATCGAGGGCCGCCTGCGCCCCGAGTTCGACGCCCTCGACGCCTTCCTGACCCACATGTGGGCCGTCACCGTCACCGGCGCCCCCAAGGCGTGGGCGATGCAGTTCATCGAGGACCACGAGGCCACCACCCGCAGGTGGTACGGCGGAGCGATCGGCTACATCGGCTTCGACGGCTCGATGAACACCGGCCTGACCCTGCGCACCGCGCAGATCAGGCACGGCGTGGCCACCGTCAGGGCGGGGGCGACGCTGCTGTTCGACTCCGACCCCGAGGCCGAGGAGCGCGAGACCGAGCTCAAGGCCAGCGCTCTGCTCGGCGCCCTGGCCGCCGTCAACCAGCCTGCCTCGGTCGCGCAGGCGCCGGTGCGGGAGCAGCCGGGCCAGGGGATGAAGGTCCTGCTGGTCGACCACGAGGACTCCTTCGTCAACACCCTGGCCGACTACTTCCGTCAGGAGGGCGCCGACGTCGTCACCCTGCGCCACGGCTTCCCGGCGGAGATGATCGACACGATCGCCCCCGACCTGGTGGTCCTGTCGCCGGGGCCCGGCTGGCCGTCCGACTTCGGCATGTCGGCCCTCATCGACGAGGTGTACGGCAGGGGCCTGCCGGTCTTCGGCGTCTGCCTCGGCCTGCAGGCCATGGTCGAGCAGGCGGGCGGCAGCCTGGACCTGCTCGGCTACCCCGAGCACGGCAAGCGCGGCCGCGTCTCCAGGGTCGGCGACAGCGCCCTGCTCGAGGGCCTGCCCGCCGAGTTCGTCGCCGCCCGCTACCACTCGCTGCACGCCAAGCGGCCGGGCGTGGTCGGGTTCACCGTCACCGCGCTCACGCCCGACGGCAACGTGATGGCGATCGAGGACACGGCCAACCGGCGTTTCGCCGTCCAGTTCCACCCCGAGTCGATCCTGACCGTGGAGGGCGGGGCCGGCGCGAAGATCATCGCGAACGTCCTGCGCCTGGCCCGCAGGTCCTGACCGGAACGCCGGGGCGAGGGCTCCCTCCCGTCCGGAGGGAGCCCCGTCCCCGCCGCGGGGGCGGTCGCGCGGCGGCGGTTCCCGCTGCGGGGGTCTTCGATGTACGCGGTCGGCAAAATTTCCGTGACCGGCTGTGATCACGCTCTAGAGTCGGGCGCATGCTCCCCGTCACCCTCCCGGACGCCGTGCGCGATGCCCTGCTCGCCCCGCTCGTCGACCACCACTGCCACGGGGTGCGCCGCGACGATCTCAGCCGCGCCCAGTTCGAGCTGCTGATCAGCGAGTCCCGCCTGCCCGCCCCGCCCGGCACCACCCACTTCGACACGCCGTTCGGCGCGGCCATCCGCCGCTGGTGCGCGCCCGTGCTCGACCTCGATCCCCACGCCCCTCCGGCCGTCTACCTCGCCAGGCGCGCCGAGCTCGGCGCGGAGGAGGTCAACAGCCGGCTGCTGCGGGCCGCGGGCGTGGTCGCCTTCCTCGTCGACACCGGCCTCGAGGCGCCCGAGCTGCTGACGGCGGCCGAGATGGGCCGGCAGGGCGGCGCGGCGGCCGACGAGATCGTCCGCCTGGAGCAGATCGAGCAGGACATCGCCGAGACCGCGGCCGTCGCGGTCGACTACATGGACAGCCTCACCGAGGAGCTCACCGCCAGGGCGGCCCGCGCCGTCGGGTTCAAGTCGATCATCGCCTACCGGTGCGGCCTCGACTTCGACCCCTCACGGCCCAGCAGGGGCTCGGTGATCGCCGCGGCCAACCGCAGGCTCTCCGATCCCAAGGAGCGCCTGGCCGACCCGATCCTGCTGCGCCACCTGCTGTGGACGGCCGTCGACGTCGCCCGCGAGCGCGGGCTGCCGATCCAGTTCCACACCGGCTACGGCGACGCCGACCTCGACCTGTCGCGCGCCGACCCGGCGCGGATGACCGGCTTCATCAGGGCGCTGCAGCCCCTCGGCGTGCCCGTCGTCCTGCTCCACTGCTACCCCTTCCACCGGCAGGCCGCCTACCTCGCGGGGGTGTTCCCGCACGTCTACGCCGACGTCGGCCTCGCGCTCACCCACACCGCCGCGGGCTCGGCCAGGGTGCTCGAGGAAGTGCTGGAGCTGGTGCCGTTCCACAAGCAGCTGTTCAGCTCCGACTGCTACGGCGCGGCCGAGACCTGCCACATCGGCGCGCTGTACTTCAGGCGCGGCCTGGCGAGCGTGCTGGCGGCCAGGATCGAGTCGGGGGAGTGGACCGCCGCCGACGCCGCCCGTGCCGCCCACATGATCGGCTCGGGCAACGCCCGCCGCGTCTACCGCCTGTGAGATCTCTGGAGCTTTCTCCAGCGAATGCGTCGAACGCTGGACTGATCTCCATGTCGGAGGGTCGGTTGATCGTGTTTTTCTAGGCGCATGCAATCGAGAGTGATCGTGCCCGCCAGCCAAGGCCGGGCCGTGAAGGTCACAGCCGGGCAGCGGGTGCGAGTGGTCGACGTCGACGGCGGCCAGGTCGGCGACCTGTTCGCCTTCGCCGCCGACGACGTGACCGAACATCTCAGCGCCGCCCACACCCGCGCCTTCACCAGCCGCCTGTTCCCCGCGCCGGGCGAGCACTTCGTCACCGACCGGCGCAGGCCCATCCTCACCATGGCGGAGGACACCTCGCCGGGCTGGCACGACATGCTCATCGCCGCGTGCGACCCCGCCCGGTACGCCGCGCTGGGCGTGCGCGGGTTCCACGCCTCCTGCGCCGACAACCTGCGCCACAGCCTCGACCGGCTGGGCCTGTCGTTTCCCGGCACCCCCCAGCCCGTCAACGTGTTCATGCGGATCCCCGTGGCCGACGACGGCGGGCTGAGCTGGCTGAGCGCGATCAGCCGCCCCGGCGACGCGATCACCTTCGAGGCCGCCATGGACTGCGTGGTCGTGGTCTCGGCCTGCCCGCAGGACCTGGTGGAGATCAACGGGCACCGGCCGACCCCGCTGGCCATCGAGGTGCTCGACCCCCACGGCGACCCCCACGGCGACCCCCACGGCGACCCCCACGACGACCTCACCGACACCGAGGAGTGAACGAACGATGACCCATCCCGCGCTGCGACCCGAACGGCTCGGCGGGCTCGAGCTGACCAACCGGCTCGCCGTCTCGCCCATGAGCAGAGTGTCGGCCGCCCCCGACGGCACGCCGACGGCCGAGATGACCGACTACTACCGCGCCTACGCCCAGGGCGGCTTCTCCCTCGTCATCACCGAGGGGACCTACACCGACACGCGCTACAGCCAGGGATACCCCAACCAGCCCGGCATCGTCTCCGACCGGCACGTGGCCGCCTGGCGGGAGATCACCGACGCGGTGCACGCCGCCGGCTCGCCCATCGTGCTCCAGCTCATGCACGCCGGCGCGCTGTCGCAGGCCAACCGCCACACCGACGTCACGGCGGGGCCGTCGGCCGTCACCCCGCGCGGGCAGAAGATGCCCGAGTACGGCGGGCACGGCCCCTGGCCGAAGCCGATCGCGATGAGCCAGGACGACATCGACGCGGCGGTGCGCGGTTTCGCGGAGTCGGCGGCCCGCGCCAGGCAGGCCGGCTTCGACGGCGTCGAGGTGCACGCCGCCAACGGCTACCTGCTCGACCAGTTCCTGACCGACTACACCAACCTGCGCGACGACCGCTACGGAGGTTCGGCCGCCAACCGGGCGAGCCTGACGGCCGAGGTGGTGTCGGCCATCCGCGAGCGGACCGGCCCCGACTTCTGCGTGGGTGTACGGCTGTCGCAGACCAAGGTCAACGACTTCCGGCACCGGTGGGCGGGCGGCGCCCGCGAGGCGGAGACCATCTTCTCCACCCTGGCCGAGGTGGGCCCGGACTACCTGCACATCGCCAGCGAGGGCCGGGACTGGATCGAGACCGCCACCCTGGAGGGCGGCATCACCATCACCGGGCTGGCCCGCAAGGTGACCGGGCTGCCGGTGATCGCCAACGGCGGCATGCACGATCCGCGCCAGGCAGCCACCGTCCTCGAGGACGGGCACGCCGACGTGCTGTCCATCGGCAGGGGCGCGCTGGCCAACCCCGACTTCCCGCGGCGCCTGGCCGAGGGGCTGCCGCTGGCGGCCTTCGACCACCAGATGCTGCAGCCGATGGCGACGTTGAGCCATGCTCGTCTGTGGCGGCAGGCCGCCGAGGCGTCGGCCTGAGCCGGGTACGACAGGAGGACGGATGGGCAGCACCCAATCGTGGCACGGCGCGGCCAGCGCGGTCGTGACACTGACCTTCGACGTGGACGCGGAGACGCCGATACTCGCCCAGGGCCGCGGCTACGCGGACCACGCCATGACGATGTCGCACCAGGCCTACGGTCCCGAGGTCGGCCTGCCCCGCATCCTGGCGCTGCTGGACGAGCTGGCCGTCCCCGCCACGTTCTTCGTGCCCGGCTGGGTGGCCGAGCACCGGCCGGGCCTGGCCGCCTCGATCGCCGAGCGCGGGCACGAGGTGGCCCACCACTCCTACAGCCACCGGCCGCCCACGTCGATGACCGCCCAGGAGGAGCGGGCCGACTTCGAGCGGGCGCTGGCGGTCTTCGACAAGCAGGGCATCGAGATCCTGGGCCATCGGGCGGCGCTGTGGGAGGCGTCGTGGCAGACGGCCGACCTGGTCGCCGAGTACGGCCTGCGCTACGACTCCTCCCTGATGGGGGACGACCGGCCGTACCGGGTGGAGACGGCCGCCGGACGGATCGTCGAACTGCCCGTCCACTGGTCGCTCGACGACTGGGAGCAGTACGCGTTCCTGCCCGCCCCGCACATCGGCTCGGTCATCGAGTCGCCGGTCAAGGTGCTCGAGCTGTGGCGGGCCGAGCTCGACGGCATGCGCCACTACGGGGGCCTGTTCAACCTGTGCGTGCACCCGTTCCTATCAGGACGGCCGGGCCGCGCCATGGCGTTGCGCCGCTTCATCGAGTACGCGCGCGGCTGCTCGGACGTGTCCTTCGCCCGCTGCGGCGACCTGGCGAAGATCGCCGCAGCCGACGGCGACCTGACGGTCCGGCGGCCGCGGCCCCCGGAGGTGGACCCCGAGGTCTACCCGCTCTGACGTCGTCAGTCGACGGCGTCGGCGGCCAGCGCCAGGAACAGGTCCACCCGGTCCTCGGTACGGCCCACGTCCCTGCCGGTCAGTTCCACGATCTTGGCCAGGCGGTTGCGCAGCGTGTTGACGTGCACGTGCAACGCTCCCGCCGTGGCCGCCCACTGCCCGTCGTGGTCGAGGAAGGCGCGCAGGGTCAGCTCCAGCTCGCCGCCGCGCCGCGCGTCGTGCGCCCGCAGCGGCCCGAGCAGATCGTCGGAGAACTGGCGCAGCGTCTCCTCATCCAGCAGGCCGAGCAGCAGCCGGTGGGTGCCGAGCTCGGCGAACCCGCGCACCGCGGGCCCGGTGCGGGTGCGGCGCAGCACCCGGCAGGCCTCACGCGACTGCAGCAGCCGCGGGCGCAGCTCCGCCGCGTGCGGGGCCAGCCCGCTCAGCCCCACCACGGGCCGCAGGCGGGGGAAGCGCCGCTCGATGCCGCTCACCAGGCGCCGGGCCAGCTCCGGCAGCCGGCCCTCCGGCTGCCGCCAGGGCAGCACCGCGACGACGTCCTGGGTACCGCCGGCCACCACGGCCGGCACCCCCTCCAGCGCGAACAGCTCGCCGATCACCTCGGCCAGCCCGTGGACGGTGGCGGCCTCCTCGCCGGCGAAGGCCACCGCGCACACGGCCAGCGGCCCGCTGGGGTCCACGCCGAAGGCGCGCAACCGCCCCGGCACCTCGGCCGCCCGCCTGCCTCCCGACAGCACCATCTCCAGCAGCTCGCTGGCGAAGCGCATCTCGATCGCCTGGACCGCCTGCTGCTTGGCGACCTCCAGGCTCAGGAAGCGCGCCGTCTGCTCCAGGGCCTCCCGCTCGGCCGCGCCGAGCTCGCGCAGCGGGCGCAGGCAGATGAGGGCGGCGTCGATGTCGCCGACCGCCCCGACGGGGAACAGCGCCGCCCGCCCGGCGGATCCGAGGTCGACCTCCAGCGCGGGCGGGCGCCTGGCCAGCCCCTCGGCCACGGCCCGCAACTGGTCGGCGTCGAGCGCGGCGCCGGCCACGGCGAGCGAGCGGCCCATCCTGTCGACCACCGCCAGGGGCAGGTCGTGATCGCCCCTGAGCACGTCGAGCACGCCGGAGGCGCCCGCGCCCCGGGAGATCGCGGTGGCCAGGGCGTCGCCCCGCCGTACCATGCTGACCAGCGCCTGCTTGCGGTCGTCGGTCGACATCGCGGCGACGACCCGGGAGACCTCCGTGAACGGGACGGCGATGGAGATCTCCAGCAGCGGCAGCTCCGCCTCGCGGCAGGCGGCGACGAGATCCTCGGGCGTGCGCGGTGTCTCGGCCCGCAGCCCGAACATGATCCCGGCCGCCCTGGCCGCCTTGACGCTGGCCACGAACCGCGCCGCGGGCACCTGCTCGGCCCACAGGCCGTTCGTCATCACCAGCTCGCCCTCGCGCACGTAGCGCGAGGGGTCGGGAAGTTCGGTGTTGTGCACCCACGCGAGGGGCCGCTCCAGCGCGCCGGCCGGGCCCGGCACCAGCAGGCGCAGCTCGAGCTCGTCATGGTGCAGCAGGGTCCCGAGCGTGAACACGCTAGAACTCTATACAGCCAACACGTCGTTCTCTAGAGGTTCCTCCACTCCCTGTGCCCGGGATCGGCGTGCTTGTGTGGGGCACATCACCAAGGAGGACACCATGCGATCCACCACACGGTCCAACACGGCCGCTCCGGCCGCCGAGAGCGACGGCGTCCGCTTCGACGCCCACGGCGTCGAGCCCATTCCGCCCTCCGCCCGCGACTCCACCCCCTGGCAGCAGTTCTGGATCTGGACCGGTGCCAACATCGCCCCGATCAACTGGGTCCTCGGCTCGCTGGGCGTGACCCTGGGCCTCAGCCTCCTGGAGACCATCGCCGTCATCGCGATCGGCAACCTCGCCGGCTGCGCGATCTTCGGTCTGTTCAACCTGATGGGGCACCGCACGGGCGTCAACCAGATGGTGATCGGCCGCGGCGCCTTCGGCCGCGCCGGAGCGGTCGTGCCCGGCGTCGTCCAGGGGCTGCTGACCATGGGCTGGGTCGGCGTCAACACCTGGGTCGTGCTCGACCTGGTGCTCGCCATCCTCGCCCGCATGGGCGTCGAGGGCGGCCTCGGGCTGAAGTACCTGGTCGCCGCGATCATCATGGTCGTGCAGCTGGGCCTGGCGCTCTACGGCTTCTACGCCATCCGCACCTTCGAGAAGTACACGGTGCCGGTCACCGTACTGATCATGGCGGTCATGACGGTGCTGGCCGCCGTCCAGGTCGACCCGCAGTGGACGGCCGCGACCGCCGCCGAACCCGGCGCCAAGCTGACCGCCGTCACCCAACTGCTGACCGCCATCGGCATCGGCTGGGGCATCAGCTGGCTGCCCTACTCGGCCGACTACAGCCGCTTCGTCCGCCCCGGCGCCTCCGGCGCCTCGGTGTTCTGGTCGACGGCGCTCGGCATGTACGTGCCCACGGTATGGCTGGCCGGCCTCGGCGCCTACCTGAGCAGCGGCAGCGGCGGCAGCGACCCGTCGACCCTGGTGACCAACACCTTCGGCGCGCTGGCCGTCCCGGTCCTGCTGCTGGTCATGCACGGGCCCGTCGCCACCAACATCCTCAACCTGTACTCCTGTTCGCTGGCGGCGCTGTCGATCGGCATCCGCGTCGCCCGCTGGAAGCTGACCCTGATCGCCGGCCTCGTGGCCTCCGCCGTGCTGGTCGTCTTCGTGCAGGCCGACGACTTCGCCCAGGCCTTCGACCACTGGATGGTCTCCATCCTGGTGTGGATCAGCCCGTGGGCGAGCATCCTGATGGTCGACTACTTCGTGATACGGCGCGGCCGCATGGACGTCGAGACGCTGTACACCGACGCGGCCTCGCCGTACGGGCCGGTGAACTGGAGGGCGCTGGCCAGCCTCGTGCTGGGGCTCGTGGCGGCCTGGAGCTGGCAGTACGGCATGGTCCCGCTCACCCAGGGCCCCATCGCGCGGGCGCTGAACGGCACCGACTTCTCCTGGCTGTCGGGCGGCCTGGTGGCCGGCGGGCTCTACTACCTGCTCGTCCGGAACCGCGTCACGATCCAGGCCGAGGCGGCGCGCCGATGACCGGGCCGACCGGCGCGCGCGTGCACGTCATCACCACCGGAGGCACGATCGCCTCCAGGCCGGGCCGTGACGGCGCGGTGCGGGTGGCCGTGCAGGGACACGATCTGGTCTCCGCGGCCGGCGTGCGGGTCACGGTGGAGGAGCTCATGCTCGCCCACAGCTTCGACCTCACGGTGGCCGAGTCCCTGCGGATCGCCGAGCGGGCCCGCGCCGTGGCCGGCGACCCCGAGGTGGCCGGTGTCGTCGTCACCCACGGCACCGACACCATGGAGGAGACGGCGTACCTGACCGACCTGCTGCTGGAACCCGGCCACACCGTGGTCTTCACCGGAGCGCAGCGGCACGCGGGCCTGCCCGACAGCGACGGGCCGCGCAACATCGCCGACGCCGTCCGCGTCGCCGCCGAGGCCGGCGGGCTCGGCGCGGTCATCGTCATGGCGCAGCTCGTGCACGCCGCCCGCCACGCCACCAAGTCCCACACGCTGGCGCCGGACGCCTACTCCTCTCCCGGGGCCGGGCCCGTCGGCCACGTGCACGGCGACCGCCTCCACCTGACCTCGCGCCCGGTCCGCTCGCCCTGGCTCACCCCCGGCGAGCGGGTCTCCCTGGAGGCCCGCGTCGATATCGTGCCCGCCTACCTGGGCGCGGACGGCGTCCACGTGGCCGCCTCCCGGCAGGCGGGCGCCCGCGGCATCGTCCTGGAGGCGATGGGCGCCGGCAACGCGACGCCCGGGCTGCTCGCCGAGATCCGGACCTGCCTGGCCGAGGGCATGCTCGTCCTGGTGTCCTCGCGCTGCCGGCAGGGGCCCGCCACGCCGATCTACGAGAGCGGCGGCGTCGCGCTCGAGCGGGCCGGCGCGATCTTCGCGGGCACGCTCACCGCCCCCAAGGCCAGGCTCCTGCTGGCCGCCGCCCTGTCGGCCGAACGCGACCCCCGTCAGGCCGCGGCCCGCCTGTCCGCCTACCTGGGCGCGTGATCCGGCCGCCCGCCTGGCCGCCTGCCCGGGCGCCTGATCTGGCCGCTCGCCTGGCCGCCTGCCTGGGCGCGTGATCCGGCCGCCCGCCGGACGCGTGCCGCCCGGCACGGGAGGAGAGGCGTACGATGGCGGGCGGCCAGAACGGTGAGAGCAAGGGGGATCCACCCAGTGAGCGACGAGCCACGTTTCCTGAACGACGTGACGGTCGAACTCGTCAAGCACAGCGCGTCGGACACCGACGTGCTGTGGGCGGCCAGGGTGTCGACGGCGGGGGAGCAGTCACTCGACGAGATCAACAAGGATCCCGAGCGGTCCAAGGGCCTGATCAACTACCTGATGCGCGACCGCCACGGCAGCCCGTTCGAGCACAACTCGATGACCTTCTTCATCAGCGCCCCGATCCTGGTCTTCCGCGAGTTCATGCGGCACCGGGTCGGCTGGTCCTACAACGAGGAGAGCGGCCGCTACCGCGAGCTGCAGCCCGTCTTCTACGTGCCCGGCGAGCAGCGCAAGCTGGTCCAGGAGGGCAAGCCGGGCCGCTACGTCTTCGTCGAGGGCACCCCCGAGCAGCACAAGCTGGTCAGCGAGGCCATGGAGAGCGCCTACCGGCAGTCCTACGCCGCCTACCAGGAGATGCTGGAGGCCGGCGTCGCCCGCGAGGTCGCCCGCGCCGTGCTGCCCGTGGGCCTGTTCTCCACGATGTACGCCACCTGCAACGCCCGCTCGCTCATGCACTTCCTGTCGCTGCGCACCAAGAACGAGCAGGCCAAGGTGCCCTCCTTCCCGCAGCGGGAGATCGAGATGGTCGCCGAGAAGATGGAGGCGGCCTGGGCCGAACTGATGCCGCTCACCCACGCCGCGTTCGTGGCCAACGGGCGGATCGCCCCGTGAAGGTCCTCATCTCCGGCGGGGCCGGATACATCGGCAGCACCGTCGCCTCGGCCTGCCTCGACGCAGGCATCACCCCGGTCATCCTCGACAACCTGGTCACCGGGCGCGCCGAGTTCGCGCGGGGGCGCGCCTTCTACGAGGGCGACATCGCCGACGCCGCCCTCGTGGACCGCGTCTTCGCCGAGCACCCCGACATCGAGGCGGTCGTCCACTGCGCGGCGCTCATCGTGGTGCCCGACTCGGTGGCCGACCCGGTCGGCTACTACCAGGCCAACGTCGCCAAGAGCCTCGACTTCGTCTCCCACCTGCTGCGCAACGGCTGCGAAAAGCTGATCTTCAGCTCGTCCGCGTCGATCTACGCGGCGGGCGCCGACTTCACCGTCGACGAGAGCTCGCCGCTGGCGCCGCAGAGCCCCTACGCCCGCACCAAGGCCGTGTGCGAGGCGATGTTCGCCGACATCTCGGCCACCCAGCCGATCAGGATCCTGTCGCTGCGCTACTTCAACCCGATCGGGGCCGACCCGAAGATGCGCACCGGCCTGCAGCTGCGCCGGCCCAGCCACGCGCTCGGCAAGATGATCGAGGCGTGGGAGGAGGGCACGCCGTTCCAGATCACCGGCACCTCGTGGCCCACCCGTGACGGCTCCGGCATCCGCGACTACATCCACGTGTGGGACCTGGCCACCGCGCACGTCGCCGCCCTCGAGCGCTTCGACACTTTCACCGACGACGTCATCAACCTCGGCACCGGCACCGGCACGACCGTGCGCGAGCTGGCCGCCGCCTTCAACCAGGTGGTGGACAGGCCCATCGAGGTCGTGGAGACCGGCCCGCGCCCCGGCGACGTGGCGGGCGCCTACACCCGTACCGACCTGGCCGGGCGGCTGCTCGGCTGGCAGGCCAGGCACACCGTCGCCGAGGGCATCGCGCACTCGCTCGAATGGGCGCGGATCCGCGAGGAGATCCTGGGCTAGTACGGCTCCAGCCGGCGGGCCCGGCCACGTACGGCTGGAGGCGGTTCCGGACGGCTACAGCACGGCCGCCGGCTCCGGCCCAGCTACAGCACGGCCGCCGGCTCCGGCGCAGCTACAGCACGGCCGCCGGCTCCCGCCCAGCTACAGCACGGCCGCCCGCACGGCCAGCACGTCGGGCAGGTGGGCGGCCACCTCCTCCCAGGTGTCGCCGTCGTCGCGCGAGGCGTAGACCGAGCCGTCGCGGGTGCCGAAGAAGATGCCCGCCCTGCCGCCGTCGAGCGCGGCGGCCGTCATGGCGTCGCGCAGGACCGAGGCGTAGACCGGGCCCTCGGGCAGGCCCTTGCCGTGGGCCTGCCAGCTGGCCCCCGCGTCGTCGCTGCGGAAGACCTGGTAGCGGTGGCCGACCGGGGTGCGGTCGAGATCGGCGTGCAGCGGCAGCACGTAGAGCGTGTCGGGCCTGCCCGGGTGCACGACGACGGGGAAGCCGAAGTCGGAGGGCAGCGAGGAGCCGATGTCGGTCCACGACCCGCCGAAGTCGTCGCTGCGGTAGACGCCGAAGTGGTGCTGCAGGAACAGCCGCTCGGGCCGGGCCGGGTGGAAGCCCACCTTGTGCACGCACTGCCCGAACTCGGGATACTGCTGCCCCTCGGGCAGGAACGGCGCCCTGATCCCCCGGTTGGCCGCCTCCCACGACTGGCCGCCGTCGCTCGTGCGGTAGAAACCGCCGCTCGAGATCGCCACGCCCATGATCTTCGGGTCGGTGGGGTGGCTGAGGATGGTGTGCAGGCACAGGCCGCCGCCCCCCGGCTGCCAGCGTGCCCGGTGCGGATGCTCCCACAGCCCCTCGACCAGGGAGTAGGTGATGCCGCCGTCCTCGGAGCGGAACAGCGCCCCTGGCTCGACCCCCGCCCAGACCACGCCGGGCTCGGACGGCGAGGGCAGCAACTGCCAGACACGCTCCAGGGTGGCGCCCGTGCTCTCGGGGAAGGCGATGGGCGGCTTGTCCGCCTCCTGCCAGCTCGCGCCGAGATCATCGGAGTACATCACCGAAGGGCCGAAGTGGCCGTACTCGATGCCGGCCAGCAGCCTCGGCCGCTCACCCCTGGTGTCGATCGCGACCGCGTGGACCCCGACCGTGGAGAACTGGATCGGTTCGACCTCGAAGGGGCCGCCGCCGCGGGATCGGGCGAGGAAGAGCCCCTTGCGGGTGCCGACGGCGAGTAGTGCGTCGCTCATGATGGTCTCCCATGTTGGCTTGCTGGCCATCGTGCCACGTGGCGCCGACAATCTCCGGGCAGCGCCGCATGCACGGCCGGGCGCGCGGAGCCTGTGTCCCGGGTCGGGGGGATATGTCCCGGCAAGGGGAGAGCCCGGTTGACCCTCACACGATGTCAGGCCACAGGCTCCCGGCCATGTCGATCACCTACGTGGGCTCCGGGCCGTACTGCTACGCCAACTCGCTGGCCATGATCCTGGGCGCCAAGGCGCCACCCGCCTCGGTCATCGAGGTCCTGACCGGCTCGCCGTACGGCATGCAGCTGATCGGCGGCCGCCTGCCGCTGTTCGACCCCTTCGGCTGGGATCCCGACCAGGGCCTCGACACCGCGATCGAACTGCTGGGCTGGACGTGCGAGCGCGGCGACGGCGGCACGGCCGCCGAGGCCGTGGCGCGCCTGCGGGCCGGCTGCGAGCACGGCCCGGTCCTGGCGGGCCCGCTGGAGCTGGGGCTGCTGCTGTACCAGCCCGGCTCCGGCGAGGCGGTCGCGGCCGACCACTACGTGGTCGTGCTGGAGGCGGACGACGACTCCGTGCTGCTGCACGATCCCCAGGGATACCCCTACGCCACGCTGCCGACCCAGGACTTCGTGGCCGCCTGGCGCGGCGAGCTCGTCGGCTATCTGCCGCGGCCGTTCGCGATGCGGTCCGGGTTCGTCCGGCGGGCACGGGTGGAGCCGGAGCAGGCGTTGCGGCGCTCGCTGCCGGTGTCGCTGGCCTGGCTGGCGGGCCGGTCGGACGTGGCCGTCGAACCCGGCACGCTGGGGCAGGCCGCCGCCGCCGAACGCGCCGCCGAGCTGGTGGAGGAGGGGCTCGACCCGCAGGTCAGGGACCTGCTCGAGGCGTTCGCCGTCCGGGTGGGCGCCCGCCGGCTCAACGACCTGGCGCACTGTCTGCGCGTCCTGGACCTGCCGGACGGCGCCGCCGTCGCCGAGCGGCAGGCGCGCATCGTGGGCGGCCTGCAACGGCCCCTCGTGGCGGGCGACGACGCGGCGCTCGCGGCCGGACTGCGCGAGCTGGCGCCCACCTACGAACAGCTGCACGCCGCCCTCACCTGACCGGCCCGCCCTCACTTGACCGGCCAGCGCCCGCCTGGTCGGCCCGCGCCTGCCTGGTCGGCCCGCCCGCTCCAGACCAGTCCACGCCGGCCTCCCCGTGCCCGCCTGGTCGGCCCGCGCCTGCCTGGTCGGCCCGCCCGCTCCAGACCGGCCCTGACCGGTTCCTGAGCGGTCCGCCCGCCGGATCCGCCGGGGGAGGGGCGGTCTACGCTTTCCTGACGCGGCGCCAGGTCGCGATCGGTACGGAGGTGCGGGCGTTGAGCAGGCGCATGGAGATCCAGGTGACGGGAACCCGTCCCCGGCAGCGTGGCCACGACCGGGGCCGCCGCACCCGCGACGAGATCGCGCGGGCGTGGCGCGCCTACGAGGAGCTCTTCGCGGCCACCGCCGCGGCCGGCGGCGTGCCGCTCGACGTCCCCGCGCTCGCCCTGGGGACGGTCGCCGCGACCCGCGCCTGGGCGCCGGAGCTCGTCGAGGAGATGGAGGGCGTGGCCGAGGGCGCGGGCGTGCCGCTCTGGACCGTCGCCGCGCTCAACGCGCGCACCGAGATCCTCGCCGCGGCGGGCGGGCCGCGCGCGGGAGAGTGCTCCACGGTGGTCCACGCCGCCTCCCGGACGGCCGGCGGCCAGTGCTGGGACTGGCACGAGGAACTGGCCGCCATGTGGCACATCCAGTCGGTGCGCGGCGACACGTGGGCGTTCGCCGGGATCACCGAGCACGGCATCCTGGCGAAGATCGGCGTCAACGAGGCCGGCGTGGGGCTGCTGTTCAACATCCTCGGCCACACCGACGACGGGGCGGGCGGCGTGCCCGTCCACCTGGCCGCCCGCCGGGTGCTCGGCGGCGCCGGCTCGTTCGAGGAGGCGGTCGCCATCCTGCGCGACGCCCCGGTCTCCGCCTCCACCGTGATGACCGTCGTGACCGCCGGCCGGGCGGCCTCCGTCGAGCTGAGCCCGGCCGGCGCCAGGGTGGTCGAGCCGGACGGCGACGGCTGGCTGGTGCGCACCAACCACTTCCTGGATCCCGCGCTCGCCGCGGGGGAGTTGCGCGGGCGGCTGGACCCGGACACCCACGACCGGCTGCGCCTGCTCGGCGCCCGGGTGCGGGGCCGTCGCGGCCTGGACGGCCCCGGTGACCTGGCCACCCTGCTCACCGCCCATCCCGGCGACGGCGCGGAGGTGTGCTGCCACGCGCCGGCCGGGGGCGCGCTCGGCACCCGGTGGGCGACGCTGGCCACGGTGGCGATCGAACCGGCGGACCGGCGGATCCTGGTGCACGACGGCGGCCCGTGCACGGCACGGCCACCGGCGTGGACGGCACTCACCGCGACCCCGCTCTGACACCGCGCCGCGCCGCCAGGACAGTCACCCCGGCGACCCCGCTTTGACGTGCCGTCCCGGCGGCCCCGCTCTGACGTGCCGCCCCGGCGGCCCCGCTCCGACGTGCCGCCCTGACATGCCGCCCTGACGTGCCGCGTCGCCGGGATCGTCGCTCCCGGCGGGTCACCCCGGCGGGCCGCTCCGGCGGGCCGCTCCGGCGTGCCGCGCCGCCTGGCGGTCCGGTGTGGTGCGGTCCCGCTTTACGTCCGGGGTAATCGTGGCGATTCCCCGGTTACCGCTACCGTTCCCCGCATGGGAGCACTTGCCGTCAACCACGAGTCATTTGGTGATCTGCTGCGATCCTGGCGCCAGCGGCGCAGGGTCAGCCAGCTCGACCTGGGCATCGAGGCGGAGGTCTCGGCCCGGCACATCAGCTTCCTCGAGACCGGCAGGGCCAAGCCCAGCAGGGACATGGTGATGAGATTGGCGGAGGAACTCGACGTGCCGCTGCGCCACCGCAACAGGCTGCTGGTGGCGGCCGGGTACGCGCCCGTCTTCCCCGAGCGGGAGGTGCGGGCGCCCGAGATGGAGGTGGTACGGCAGGCCCTGGACAAGATCCTGGCCGGGCACGAGCCGTACCCCGCGCTGGTCGTGGACGCGGCGTGGAACCTGGTGGCGGGCAACGCGGCCGCGGCGATGTTCATGGACGGCGTGCCGGCCGAGTTGCTGAAGGAGCCCGTCAACGTGATGCGGCTGTCGCTGCACCCCGACGCGATGGGCGGCCGGCTGATCAACCTGGCGGAGGTGCGGGCGCACCTGCTGCACCGGCTGCGGCGGCAGGCGGAGGCCTCGGGCGACGGGCGGCTGGCCGAGTTGCACGACGAGCTGGCCGCCTACACCTACCCGGGCGTCGACCTGAACGTGGCGCACGCGCCCGGCATCGCCGACATCCTGATGCCGTTGCGGATCAGGCACGGCGACCGGGTGCTGTCGATGTTCACGACGATCGCGACGTTCGGCACGCCGGTGGACGTGACGGTGTCGGAGCTGGCCATCGAGACCTTCTGGCCCAACGACGAGGAGACGGCGGCCGCCTTCCGCTGACGACCGCCACGGGCGGGGGCCGCCGGTCAGTGTTCGCCCTGGGCGATGTCCCGGTGGATGCGGGCCGGCGGGACACCGTCCGTCTGCAGCCGGCGCACAGTCTCGTGCACCATCGCCGGGGGACCGCACACGTAGACCTCGTGCTCGGCCCACGAGTGGAAGCGTTGCATCACCTCGGGCAGCCGTCCGCGCATGCCGTCGTAGGACGACTGGCCCGACACCACCGGCAGCACCCGCAGCCAGGGGAAGGCCGACTCCATCCTGACCAGGTCGGGCAGGTCGTAGAGCTCGGCCGCGGTGCGCGCGCCGTACAGCAGGTGGATGTTGGGCCGCCTGCCCGAGGTGATGATGTGGTCGATGATGGCCTTGATCGGGGCCAGGCCGGTGCCGCCCGCGACGCACAGGACGTCCCTGGCGCCGGACTCGTGCGGGATCATCGTGCCGATCGGCGGCCCGAGCATGATGGTGTCGCCGACGCGGGTGTGCCGGACCAGCGTGGTCGACACCCAGCCGCCGGACACCCCGCGCACGTGCAGCCTGATCGTGTTGTCCTCGCGCGGCGCGTTGGCGATGGAGAACGTCCGCCACACCCGCGGCCAGCGCGCGGTCTGCACGCTGACGTACTGACCCGCGACGTACGGCAGGCGCTGCGTCGGCCTGAGCGTGACGACCGCGATGTCCTCGGTGCGCCGCTCGTGGTCGATGACCTCGGCCAGCCACCACGCCGGCGAGACGCCCGAGGCGATGTCGGCCGCGTCGATCATGAGGTTGGCGGCGGCGGTGTAGGCGGCCACCCACGCGGCCTCGATCTCGCTGGTCCAGATGGCCGCGGCGAAGCGTCTGACGGTGGCCAGCAGGGCGTTGCCCACCGCGGTGTAGTGCTCGGCGATCACGCCGTACTTGCGGTGGTCGCGGCCGAGCTGGCCGAGATAGGAGGCGAGGCTGTCCGGACTGTCCAGTGACCACACGATCCTGGTCAGCGCGCTGAACAGCCGGTCGCGCTGGACGTCCATGGCGGGCGGGAACATCCCGCGCAGGTGCGGGTTCTCCGCGAACAGCCGCCCGTAGAAGTAGGCCGCCGCCCGGTCGGCGACGGGTTCGATGACGGAGAAACTCTCCTTGACGAGGCGCGGATTCAACGACATGCCTTGTGACCCCACCTTTGACCAGAATGCGATTCCGGTCTGTCGTTCCACCTCCCTGACGGTTCCGGGTTGCGAGCGTGCGGCGAGCCCCGGCGTATCCGTACGCTCGTCCCGGAGTCTTACACCACTTCCCTGGGGTCACCACCGTTTCACCTCAATACGGTGTGAATCCAAACTATCCGTAACTGTACCGTTATTTTCCGCAATCAAAATCCAGAACATTTCCCGCGCTGAAGGTGAATCAATATCGCATTCACCAAGAAATGGGCCGGATGGGGTCGCGCGGGAGCCGCGGGCCCCCGGCGAGGAGCGGGCGGTCGGCCCCGGCCCCGGTGATCGGTGCGCCGGAAGTGACAGCACTGATACCCGGGATAGGTGACATAACCGAAATCGTGTGCGCCATGATGGACCACCAGGTACCTGGTCGCCCGTCCTCCTGCATGCAATCTGGAGCGCGCATGTCCCGACCGCTGATCGGCATCACCGCCTACTTCGAGGCCGCCCGCTGGGGCGACTGGGTCAGAGAGGCGGTTCTCGGCCCCCCGTCCTACGCCAGGGCGGTCGAACGGGCGGGCGGGGCGCCGGTCCTGCTGCCCCCGCTCAACCTGCACGCCGTCGACGACTACGTCAGGGGGCTCAGTGGCATCGTGCTGGCCGGCGGCGCCGAGGTCGCCGGCTCCGTCTACGGGGCCGACCAGGACGACAGGGTGGCCCCGCCGCAGCCGCAACGCGACCGCTTCGAGCTGGCGCTGGCCCGCGCCGCCGTCCAGGCGGACGTGCCGATCCTGGCCGTGGCGCGCGGCATGCACGTGCTGAACGTCGCCCAGGGCGGCACGCTGATCCCGTGGCTGCCCGACGTGCTCGACCACGAACGGCACGCCGCCCCCGGACAGCCGCACGTCATCCAGGTCAGCGTCTCCAGCAAGCTCGGCAAGGCGCTCGGCGACCGGATCGAGGTGACCGCGCCGCACCACCAGTCGGTCAAGCGGCTCGGCACCGGCCTGCTGGCGGTGGCCTGGGCCGACGACCAGATCGTGGAGGGCGTCGAACTGCAGGGTCACCGGTTCGGCGTCGGCGTCCAGTGGCACCCCGAGCGCGGTGATGATATGCGGCTGTTCGAGGCACTCGTGGAGGCCGCCCGATACTGATGAGAAATGGGGTGCCTCATGAGTAAGCTCGGATCATGAGCTTGCATCCCCAGGCCAGGGCCTATCTGGAGCTCTATCCTTCCGACCTCGGCGTCGATCTCGGCGGCCTGGGCCAGGCGGAGATCGAGCAGATGCGTGCCGTCGACGGCCTGGCCGACAGGCGCGGACCGCTGACGCGCCTGCCGTTCGTCCGTGACGCGCTGGCCGGCGAGGTGCCGATCCGGGTCTACCGGGCCGATCCGGGCGACCACACGCTGCCCGTCATCGTCTACTTCCACGGCGGCGGCTGGGTGTTCGGCAGCGTCAGGCGCAACGACGCCCTGGGCAGGGACCTGGCGGTCAGGACCGGCGCCGTCGTGGTGTCGGTCGACTACCGGCTCGCGCCCGAGCATCCCTTCCCCGCCGCGGCCGACGACGCCTGGACCGTGGTGCGCGACATCTTCGCCCGTCCCGCCTTCTACCAGAGCACCGGCAACGTCGCGGTGATCGGCGACAGCGCGGGCGGCAACCTGGCCGCGGTCGCCGCCTGGCAGGCCCGCGACGCCGGGCTCACCCTGGCCCACCAGGTGCTCGTCTACCCGATCACCGACGTGGCCATGGACACCGCCAGCTACCGCGAGTTCGCCAAGGGCTACGGGCTCGACGCCGAGGAGATGGCCTGGTTCGCCGATCGCTACGCGGCCGAGGCCGACCCCCTCGATCCGCGCCTGTCGCCGCTGCGCCTCGGCTCGTGCGCGGGCCTCGCGCCCGCGACCGTGGTGAGCGCCGACCACGACGTGCTGCGCGACGAGTGCGAGGCCTACGGCGCGCGGCTGGCGGCCGAGGGCGTGGCCGTCGAGGTGCGCCGCTACCCGGGCACGGTGCACGGCTTCTTCGGCCTGCCCGGCTGGTTCGACCAGGCGGAGGAGGCCCGCGCCTACGTGGCGGCCAGGCTGAGGGCGGCGCTGGAGCCGTGAGCGCCTTCGACCGCTACACCAAGCTCAGGGTCGACCGGCCGGCCGGCGGCGTCGCGCGCGTCACGATCAGCGAGCCGGGCAGGCTGAACGCGGTCGACATGACCGGCCACCGCGAGCTGGCCGAGATCTGGCGCGACCTCGACCGCGACGAGTCGGTGCGCGCGATCCTGGTCACCGGCGAGGGCGAGGCCTTCTCCGCGGGCGGCGACCTGGCGATGATCGAGGAGATGACCCGCGACCACGCCACCAGGATGCGCGTGTTCGCCGAGGCCCGCGACATCGTCTACAACGTCCTCAACTGCGCCAAGCCGGTCGTCAGCGCCATCCGGGGGCCGGCGGTGGGCGCGGGCCTGGCCGTCGCGCTGCTGGCCGACATCTCCGTGGCCGGCCGTACGGCACGCATCATCGACGGGCACACCAGGCTCGGCGTGGCGGCCGGCGACCACGCGGCCATCATCTGGCCGCTGCTGTGCGGCATGGCCAAGGCGAAGTACCACCTGCTGCTGTGCGAGCCGGTCACCGGCGAGCAGGCCGAGCGGATGGGCCTGGTGAGCGTCTGCGTCGACGACGCCGAGGTCCACGACAGGGCCATGGAGATCGCGGTACGGCTGGCCGAGGGCGCCCAGGAGGCCATCAGGCTGACCAAGTACTCGCTCAACAACTGGCTGCGGATGGCGGGGCCGACGTTCGACGCCTCCCTCGCCATGGAGTTCCTCGGCTTCTCGGGGCCCGACGTCGTGGAGGGGGTCAGGGCGCTCCGCGAGAAGCGCCCGCCGTCCTTCTCCTGAGCCGGCCCTGAAAGCTCAAGCTCATGACCGGGTGCTAGAAGCTTCTGGGCAGGCCCAGCACCTGCGTGGCGAGGTAGTTCAGCAGCAGTTCCTCGGTCACCGGCGCGACCTTCCCGATCCGCGCGTCGGTCAGCAGCCGCGCCACCGGGTACTCCAGCGAGTAGGCCATCCCGCCGTGGGTCTGGAAGGCCGCGTCGGCCGCCTCCCACGCCGCCTGCGAGGCGGTCAGCTTGGCGATGTTGGCCTCGGTGCCGCAAGGCAGCTGCCGGTCGAAGGCCCAGGCGGCCTTGTACAGCATGAGCCTGGCCAGCTCGATCTTCGCCTTCACCTGCGCCAGCGGGAAGGCGATCGCCTGGTTGGCGCCGATCGCCCTGCCGAAGACCTCCCGCTCCTTGGCGTAGTCCACCGCCACCCGCAGCGCCACCTCGGCGCCGCCCAGCGCGGAGGCGGCCAGCAGGATCCGCTCCGGGTTGAGGATGTCCCACAGCACGACGGCGCCCTGGTCGATCTGCCCGACCGCGTTGGCGGCGGGCACCCGCAGGTCGTCGACGAACACTATGTTGGACGGGGTGGTGTTGGCGCCCATCTTGGGGATCGGCCGGAACGACAGCTGCCCCGCGGCCACCGCCTCGGGCACGTTCACCAGGAAAACCGTCAGCCCGTTGGTGCGCGGCCTGGCCTCGGCGGCCGGGATCGTCCTGGTGACCAGCATCATCCAGGTGGCCCGCTGCACCCCGGTGATCCAGATCTTCTGCCCGTTGATCACGTACTCGTCGCCGTCGCGCCGGGCCGAGGTGGTGATCGCCAGCGAGTTGGAGCCCGCGTCAGGCTCGGTCAGCGCGAAACACGTCTCGATCTCGCCGGTGGCCAGCTTGGGCAGCAGTTCGGCGCGTTGCCGGGGGCTGCCATGCCTGCCCAGGGTGAGCGCGCCGAAGCCGGGGGTGAGCACGTAGGTGAAGGCCGACCCGCCCGCCGCGCCGGAGGCGGCCAGCGTCTCGGTCGCGACCGTCAGCTCCAGCAGCCCCTGCCCGCCGCCCCCGAACTCCTCGGGTACGGCCAGCCCGAGCCACCCGCCCTTGGCCAGTTCCGCCCAGACCTCCTCGGGCCAGCGCTTGTCGGCCTCGCACCGCTGCCAGTAGTCCATGTCGTAGCGCGCGCAGATGTCTCCGACGCCCTTCTGGACGGCAAGCGCGCTCTCGGGAAGCGTGAAGTCCACGGGATCACTCCATTCTCGTTGCGTGCGCAATCGTAGAACGAAGTTCTGTACCTTCGACAGATCTCTTCTGTCCTCGGCAGGTCGTCCAGCGGACCGCCGCCCCGGCGGGGCGGGTCAGCGCGGCCGGCGGGCGTGCAGCACGTAGGCGGGCGGCGTGTTGCGCCACACCGTGCGCCCCAGCACGACCTCCTCGAAGCGCTCGCTCAGCAGCCCGCGGAAGCGCCGCGCCGACCCCAGCGGCATCGCGTGGACGTAGGAGAACGTCGTGAAAGCCCCGGACGGGCACAGCGTGGAGGTCACCGCCCCGAGCAGCCGCCGCTGCAGCTCCTCGGGGAAGGCCGCCCACGGCAGCCCGCTGACCACGACGTCCGCCCTGGTCAGGTTCCGCTCGCGGAGCAGGTCTGGCAGGCGGGCCGCGTCGTCCTGCGCCACGTCGACCCGCGGGAAGCGGTCGATGAGCAGGGCGGCGAGCCTCGGGTTCAGCTCGATCGCCAGATGGTGGCCACGCCCGTTCAGCCGACGCTGGATCTCCGCCGTGAACGGACCTGTGCCCGGGCCCAGCTCGACCACGGTCGGCTCGCCCCGCTCGGGGACAGGCGTGCAGACGACCTCTGCCAACCGGCGCGAGCTGGGCGCCAGGGCGCCGATCGTGCCAGGCGAGCGCATGAACTGGCCGAGGAACAACGTGGTGTCGTTGGGCATGAGAACAACGGTAAGGGTGTCGGTCAAGGGACTCTCTCCATCTTACGGGCAGATGTCCGGCCACTTGGAGGATGCGAAGTCCTCCGTCGGAAGGATCGACCAGGTCGCGCCCGTCGATACGGTTGTGCCATGCGATGGCGTGGTCTGGCACCGGACGTGCTGCTCGCCGTCTCCGGGATCGCCCTCGACCTGCTGATGTCCGGCAAGGCCGGCGGACCGTCCGCCGAATGGCGGGTCCCCCTGTTCGCGACGCTGGTCGGCGCGCCGATGGGACTGGTGCGCCACCGGCCCGTCTCCGTCAGCCTGTTCCTGGTCGGCGTCCTGGTCTTCACCGACCAGATCGGCAGCTTCACCTCCAACACCGCGCAGATCCTGCTGTGCGTCGCGCTCGGCGCCACCGGCTACCGGCGCGGCTGGCCGGTCACGCTGGCCGTCGTGGCGGTGGGGGCGCTGGCCACCGGCCTCAACATCGCCGACCCCGGCATCGCCTTCACCCGCAACGCCTGGTTCTACTCCGTCGGCATCGCCCTCCTGCCCGCGCTCGTCGGCCGCTACCTGCGCGGCCCCGCCGGACGCCTCGAAGCGCCCGAGATCACCCCCGACGTGCTGCTGGCCGGCGCCGGCGTGGCCGTCGCCGTCCTGGGCACCTGGCCGTACTGGCACACCGGCAGCCAGCCCGCCTGGGTGATCGGTTCCTTCTTCGTCGGGGCGGGCCTCGCGCTGGGCGTGGCCAGGCGGCTGCCCGCCGTCGTGTTCGCGGTGGAGGGCACGCTCCTGCTGAGCGCGCACCAGTTCATCCCCGAGGCCACCGCCACCATCCAGGTCACGCTGCTCATGGCGGTCGGGGTGTTCGCGATGCGCGTCGCCTCCTGGTTCTGGAACCTGGTCGCCTACGTCACGGCCAGCTCGCTCGCCGCGATGGTCGTGATCAACGGGCACGAGAACGTCACCGCGCTCAGGGTCGTCCTGCTGCTCGTGGTGGTCGCCACGCCGATCGCCATCGGCAGGTACGCCGGTGCCAGGCAGTCGGCCGCCGAGGCCGAGCGGCTGCGGGTGCGCGAGTCCGAACGGCTGGCGATCGCCCAGCTGCACGCCGGCCAGCTCGCCGAGCGCGAGCGCATCGCCCGCGAGGTGCACGACATCGTCGCCCACCACGTCGGGGCCATGGTGCTGCGCGCCGCCGCCGCCCGCTACGCCGCCCCCGACGGTCCTGTCGCCGACGCGCTCGCCGACATCAAGGAGACCGGCCACCAGGTGCTGGAGGACCTGCGCGGCCTGCTCGACCTGCTGCGCGACCCCGGCAGCGACGGCGTGCTGCTGGCCGACCCGGCCGACGTGGTCACCGAGTCCGCCGAGCGGATGAGCGCCGCAGGGCTGGTCGTCGACCTCCACCTCGACCCCGCGCTCAGCGAGGCGCCGCTGGTGGCCAGGGCCTCGGCGGCGCGCATCGTCCAGGAGGGCCTGACGAACGTGCTCAAGCACGCGGGCCCCGGCACCGTCGTCCGGGTGGGCGTGGTCGCGGGCGAGGACGAGCTGGTCGTCGAGGTGGCCAACGGCCGCCCGCCCACGATCCGCGAGCCGCTGCCGTCCTCCGGGCAGGGCCTGGCCGGGATGCGGGAGCGGGCCAAGGCGCTGGGCGGCACGCTGACCGCGGGCCCCGACGGCGGCGGCTGGCGCCTGGCCGTGACCCTTCCCTACCCGCATCCCCACCCCCAACCCCACCCCCAACCCCACCCCCAACCCCACCCCCAACCCCACCCCCAACCCCACCCCCAGACCAAGGTGACGACATGATCCGAGTGGTGGTGGCCGACGACCAGGCCCTGGTCAGGGCAGGCGTGCGCATGCTGCTGCAGGCGGCCGGCGACATGGAGGTCGTCGGCGAGGCCGACGACGGGGCCGAGGCCGTACGGCTGGCCGAGCACCACCGCCCCGACGTGGTCCTCATGGACCTGCGCATGCCACGGGTCGACGGGCTCGAGGCGATCAAGCGGATCCTGGCCGCCCAGCCCGGCGCGAAGATCGTCGTGCTCACCACCTTCGCCGACGACGCCAACGTCTACGCCGCGCTGCGCGTCGGCGCGCTCGGCTTCCTGGTCAAGGACGACGAGCCCGAACGCATGGTCGACGCCGTCCGCAGGGCCGCCGCGGGCGAGCAGTTGCTCGCCCCCTCCGTGCTGCGCCGGGTGGTCCAGCGGGCGCTGGCCGCCGAGCAGCAGGCCACGCCCACCCCCGCCGGGCTGACCGAACGCGAACTCGAGGTCCTCGCCCTGGTCGGCACCGGCCTGTCGAACGCCGAGATCGCCGACCGGCTCCACGTCGGCGTCACCACGGTCAAGACCCACGTCGGCTCGGCGATGGAGAAGCTCGGCCTGCGCAACCGCATCCAGGCCGCGGTCGTCGCCCACCGCATCGGCCTGGTCGACGCCGCCTTCCGCCCGGTGCGCCATCCGCCCAGGGGGTGACCGGCGGGTCACCCGGCAGGCTGACGACCCCGCCCGCCGCGCCCGGCCACGATGTGGTCCTCACCTCAGAAGGAAGGACCCATCCTCATGCATGACGTGACGACCGCCACGTCCGCCCCCGTCTCGGCGGGCCTGCTCTACACGCTGCGCGTGCTGGTGCTCGCGCACGCGGTCTCCCTGCTGGTGGCGGCCTCGTTCGCGGGGCAGGCGCTGGTCTACGGCGAGGCCTCCATCGTGTCCGAGCCCGCGACCGCCGAGACCCACGTCATGATCGGCATGGTCGCCCACCTGGTCGGCCTGCTCCAGGTCATCGCCGCCGTCCTCTACTGGCGTCCGGGCCGGGGCGCCGGCTGGCCCGCCCTGGCCAGCCTCGCCCTCTTCCTGCTCGGCATCGCCCAGCACTTCCTGCTGATCTTCGTCGGCCTCGGCGCGCACGTGCCCAACGGCGTGCTCATGTTCGGGCTGCTGGCCCTCACCACGGTGTGGGCGTGGTCGCCCGGGGCCGCACGCCGCCGATAGGCTGCTGCCATGTTCGTGAAGATCTGCGGCCTGAGCGAGCCCGAGCACGTCGAGGCCGCCGTCGAGGCGGGCGCCGACGCGATCGGGTTCGTGCTGACCGCCAGCCCGCGCAGGGTGAGCCCCGCACGGGCGGCGGAGCTGGCCGCGCTGGTGCCCGGGCACGTGCTGACCGTCGGCGTCTTCATGGGAGAGCCCGCCGACGAGGTACGGCAGGCCGCCACGGCCGCCGGGGTGCGCGCCGTCCAGTTGCACGGCCGGCACCCGCACGCCGACTTCACCGCGCTGAAGGACCTCGGCCTGACGCTGGTGCGCGCCGTCGCGGCCGACGCCGACCTGCGCACCGGGGCCTTCGACGAGGACCTGCTGATCGTCGACGCGCCCAGGGCGGGCGCGGGCGAGCCGTGGGACTGGGCGGCCGTCCGCGGCCGGCCCTCCGGCCGCTGGCTGCTGGCCGGCGGCCTCGACCCCGGCAACGTACGGCAGGCGATCGCCGAGGCCGGGCCGTGGGGCGTCGACGTCTCCAGCGGTGTCGAGGTCTCCAGGGGCGTGAAGGACTCCGCCCTGATCCGCGCCTTCCTCCAGGCGGCGCGCTCCTAGACTTCGGTCCGCTCCGGTCCTCTTGCGGGATGAGGCCGCAAGTCGTCCTTTCCGCCGACGCCTTCATGATCATCGCCGTGCCATAGTGGCGTCGTCCGGAATCTTCGCGAGAAGGGCGACAGCATGGCATCAAAGAAGATCGCCGCACTGGGTCTCGGTGCGCTCCTCGTCGTGGCGGGTCTGGCCCCCGCCGCGCACGCCGCCAGGCCGGATCTCGACCGGCGCGAGCTGCAGCGCACGCTCGACGAGGTGCCCAAGGGCGGCGTGGCGGGCGCCTACTCCGCCGTCCAGGACGGATGGCAGCGCTGGCGCGGCGCGGCGGGCCTGGCCGACCTGGAGGCCGGACGCCCCACGCGGCCGGCCATGTACCACCGGATCGGCAGCATCACCAAGACCTTCGTCGCCACCGCCGTCCTGCAGCAGGCCGAGCGGGGCAAGGTCGAGCTGGACGCCCCCGTCGAGCAGTACCTGCCGGGGCTGCTGCCCGACCGGCGCATCACGGTCAGGATGCTGCTCAACCACACCAGCCACGTCGGCGACTACGACACGGCGCTCATCACCGGGCCTGACAGCCTGGAGGAGATGCGCGTGCGCCAGTACACCGACGAGGAACTGGTACGGCTCGGCCTCGGCACCGGCCCCTCGGGCGAGCCCGGCCAGACGCCGGGCAGCTACTCCAACACCAACTACATCGTGCTCGGCATGCTGCTCGACAAGATCACGGGAATGCCCGCCGAGCGCTACATCACCCGCCACGTCATCCAGCGCGCCGGCCTGTCCGACACCTTCTTCCCGCGCACCCCGAACCTGCCGCGCCCGCACTCGAAGGCCTACACCTCCTTCTTCGGCTCCTTCCCGCTGCGGGACTTCAGCACCTTCAACATGTCGTGGGGCGGCACCGCCGGCGCGCTGGTCTCGACGACGGAGGACCTCAACCGGTTCTTCCGCGCGCTGCTGACCGGCCGGCTGATCGGCCAGGCCCAGCTGGCCGAGATGCGTACGACCGTTCCGATCACGCCAGGACCCGGCGTCCCCGACACCTTCGACTACGGCCTGGGCCTGATCGCCTACGACACCCCGTGCGGGAAGGTGTGGGGGCACGACGGCGGTGTCATCGGCATGGCCACCCTGTCCTTCAGCACCGCGGACGGCGGCAGGCAGGCCTCCTCCGGCATCAACACGACCTGGCACCCGGGGATCGAGGCGGGCCAGCAGGCCTGGGTCGTGCACACCGTCGGCGCGATCTGCGGCACGACCCCCCAGGCGAAGGCGGCTGACACCACCAGGTTGCTGCTGGAGGCGAACGCGCCCGTGAAGCGCTGACGACCAGGGCGCCCGCCCGGGGGAGCCCGCCCCGGAGGGGCTGCCCGGGAGAGGCCGGGGACACCGCCCGCGCCGCCCGTCCCCCGTGGCGGGTGGCGCGGGCGGAGTCCCGCTCTCGGCCCCGTGGGCGGGCGGGTCCTGCCCCGGGCCTGGTGCGTGGCGCGGGCGGGTCCTGCCCCCGGCCCCGGCGCGGGCGGGTCCCGTCCGGTCTCAGCGGCGCTCGGGCAGGGTCAGGTACACCTCGCCGCCGCCGCGCACGAACTCCTCCGCCTTCCCCCGCATCCCCTCCTGCGCACGCAGATCGTGGGAGATCCGCATCGAGCAGAACTTCGGCCCGCACATCGAGCAGAAGTGGGCGGTCTTGGCCGGGGCCGCGGGCAGCGTCTCGTCGTGGAAGGAGCGGGCCGTGTCCGGATCGAGGGACAGGTCGAACTGGTCCTCCCAGCGGAACTCGAACCGCGCCCGCGACAGCGCGTCGTCCCACGCCTGCGCCGCCGGATGGCCCTTGGCCAGGTCGGCGGCGTGTGCGGCGATCTTGTAGGTGATCACGCCGGTCTTGACGTCGTCCTTGTCCGGCAGGCCGAGGTGCTCCTTCGGCGTGACGTAGCACAGCATCGCGGTGCCGTACCAGCCGATCATGGCCGCGCCGATGCCCGAGGTGATGTGGTCGTAGCCGGGCGCGATGTCGGTGACCAGCGGGCCGAGGGTGTAGAACGGGGCGTCGTCGCACAGCTCGCGCTGCAGGTCCACGTTCTCCTTGATCTTGTGCATGGGCACGTGGCCGGGCCCCTCGACCATCACCTGGACGTCGTGGGCGTGGGCGATCCGGGTGAGCTCGCCCAGCGTGCGCAGCTCGGCGAACTGCGCCTCGTCGTTGGCGTCGGCGATCGAGCCGGGACGCAGCCCGTCGCCGAGGGAGAAGGCGACGTCGTAGGAGGCGAGGATCTCGCACATCTCCGCGAAGTTCTCGTACAGGAAGTTCTCGCGGTGGTGCGCCAGGCACCAGGCCGCCATGATCGAGCCGCCGCGCGAGACGATGCCGGTCGTGCGCCCGACGGTGAGCGGCACGTACGCCAGCCGCACGCCGGCGTGCACGGTGACGTAGTCGACGCCCTGCTCGCACTGCTCGACGAGGGTGTCGCGGTAGATCTCCCACGACAGGCGGGCGGCGACCCCGTCGACCTTCTCCAGCGCCTGGTAGAGGGGGACGGTGCCGATGGGCACGGGGGAGTTGCGGATGATCCACTCGCGGGTGGTGTGGATGTCGCGGCCGGTCGACAGGTCCATGACGGTGTCGGCGCCCCAGCGGATGGCCCAGGTCATCTTCTCCACCTCCTCCTCGACGGAGGAGGTGACGGCGGAGTTGCCGATGTTGGCGTTGATCTTGACCAGGAAGTTGCGCCCGATGATCATCGGCTCGCTCTCGGGGTGGTTGACGTTGGCCGGGATGACGGCCCTGCCCGCCGCCACCTCCGCGCGGACGAACTCCGGGTCGACGCCCTCCCTGGCCGCGACGAACGCCATCTCCTTGGTCACCACGCCGCGGCGGGCGTAGGCGAGCTGGGTGACGGGCGCGCCCGCCGCCCTGAGGGGGTCGCGGCGCCGCCCGGCGAACGCGCTCGTCCCTGCGCGCTTCCACGCGTTCTGGTCGCGGTAGCCGTCGTCGAGGGGCTGGACCTGGCGGCCGCCGTACCGGGCCACGTCGCCCCGGTCGAGGACCCACCGCTCGCGCAGCGGGGCCAGGCCGCGGGTGACGTCGGTCTCGACCTCCGGGTCGGTGTAGGGGCCGGAGGTGTCGTAGACGGTGAAGCTCGTGCCGTCGGACAGGCTGATCCGGCGCATCGGGACCCGGAGATCGCCCTGGTAGATCTTGGAAAAACGCGCGCCACTCATCGCGCAAACTCCCTTCGCCGGCATTACCCGGAGCAGGTTCTGGCGGTCGGCGGCTGGTCAGCCGTCCTCTCAGCCCGGTCACACCGGGCTCCCGCGTTGGTCGGCGCCACCGTAACCCGATCACCGGGGGCGCGCGCAACCCCCGATCCGTCCAGGTGTCCGAAACCCCTGGGGGTGAAGGGTCCGGTCCGCGGCCGGAACCGGACGAGGCGGACGGCGCAGCGTACGCAGGTCGGCGACGCAGTAGGGTCGCAAGCGTGAGCGAAACTTCCGCCCCTTCGTCAGCGGAGGACCGGATCTGGACGGTTCCTAACCTGCTGAGCTTCCTGCGCCTGCTGGGTGTGCCCGTGTTCCTGTGGCTGGTTCTCGGGCCCCAGGCCGACGGCTGGGCGATCGGGCTGCTCATGGTCGCGGGATTCACCGACTGGCTGGACGGCAAGATCGCCCGCGCGTGGAACCAGACCAGCAGGCTGGGCCGCATCATCGACCCCGCGGCCGACAAGCTCTACGTCTTCGCCACGATCCTCGGCCTGGTCCTCAGGGACGTGATCCCCTGGTGGCTCGTGGCGATCATTCTCGCCCGGGAAATCTTCGTCGGATGTTTCTTTCCCGTGCTCCGCAAATACGGCTACAAGGCACTGCCCGTGCATTTCCTTGGCAAAGCCGCCATGGCCAACCTCATGTACGCCTTCCCGCTGCTCTTCCTGGCCTCTCATACCGGCTCCTGGTATGCCGATACTGCGAGGATCATCGGATGGGCGTTCGCCATCTGGGGAACGGGTCTGTACTGGTGGGCGGGCGTGTTGTATGTGGTACAGGTGCGCCGGCTCATCACCGCTGCCAGGGATGAGCTGCGCGATCCCCGGCAAACTGCGAAGAAGGAGTGATCGGGTGAAGGCGGTCGTCATGGCAGGCGGGGAGGGCACGCGGTTGCGACCGCTGACCGCGAACCAGCCCAAACCCCTGCTTCCTGTGGTCAACCGCCCGATCATGGAACACGTCCTCCGGCTGCTCCGCAAACACGGACTGACCGAGACCGTCGTCACGGTCCAGTTCCTGGCGGCGCTCGTGCGCAGCTACTTCGGCGACGGCGACGAACTGGGCATGCGCCTGCACTACGCCACCGAAGACCTGCCACTCGGTACGGCCGGCAGCGTCAAGAACGCCGCCGACAAACTGCGCGACGATCGTTTCATGGTCATTTCCGGCGATGCCCTGACCGATATCGATTTATCGGCCATGATCCGGTTTCACCGGGAGAATTCGGCTCTTGTCACCATCGGTCTGACGCGCGTTCCCAACCCGCTCGAGTTCGGGATCATCATCGTCGACGACCAGGGCAGGGTGCAGCGCTTTCTCGAGAAGCCCACCTGGGGCCAGGTTTTCTCCGACACGGTCAACACCGGCATCTACGTCATGGAGCCAGAAATCCTCGACGAGGTCCCCGCGGGGGAGGCCGTCGACTGGTCCTCCGACGTCTTCCCGCGCCTGCTCGAACGCGGCGCCCCGATCTACGGCTACGTCTCCGACTGCTACTGGGAGGACGTCGGCACCAACGACAGCTACCTCAAGGCCCAGGCCGACGCGCTGTCCGGACGGGTCAAGCTCGACATCGGCGGTTTCGAGATGTCGCCGGGCGTCTGGGTGGGCGAGGGCGCCGAGGTGGACCCCGAGGCCGTCCTGAAGGGCCCGCTGCTCATCGGCGACTACGTCAAGATCGAGGCCGGGGCCGAGCTGCGCGAGTACACCGTGCTCGGCAGCAACGCCGTCGTGCGCGAAGGGGCCTTCCTGCACCGCGCGGTCGTCCACGACAACGTCTACATCGGCCCCGGCGCGCACCTGCGCGGCTGCGTCATCGGCAAGAACACCGACCTGATGACCGGCGCCCGCATCGCCGAGAACGCCGTCGTCGGCGACGAGTGCGTCATCGAGGCCGAGGCCTACGTCTCCAGCGGCGTCAAGGTCTATCCCTTCAAGACCGTCGAGGCCGGCGCGGTCGTCAACACCAGCGTCATCTGGGAGTCGCGCGGCCAGCGCAGCCTGTTCGGCCCGCGCGGCGTCAGCGGCCTGGTCAACGTCGAGATCACCCCCGAGCTCTGCGTACGGCTGGCCAGCGCCTACGCCACCACCCTGAAGAAGGGCGACCAGGTCATCACCTCGCGCGACTCCTCCCGCGCGGCCAGGGCGCTCAAGCGCGCGGTGATCAGCGCGCTGACCGCGAGCGCCATCGACGTGCTCGACCTGGAGGCCATGCCGCTGCCCGTGGCCCGCTTCCACACCTCCCGCAGGCCCGCCGGCGGCGGGATCGCGCTGCGCACCACCTCGGGCGACCCGCAGAGCGTCGACATCGTCTTCATGGACTCCCACGGCGCCGATCTCACCCCCGCCGCCCAGCGCAAGCTGGAGCGCGTCTTCTCGCGCCAGGAGTTCCGCCGGGCCTTCCCCGGCGAGATCGCCGAGCTGAGCTTCCCCGCCAGGGCGGTGGAGGACTACGCGCAGGAACTGCTGCGCTGCGTCGACATGACCGGCGTGGACGGCATGAAGGTGGTCGTCGACTGCGCGGGCGGCACCTCCTCGGTGGTCCTGCCCACCCTGCTCGGCCGCCTCGGCGTCGAGGTGCTGACCGTCAACGCCAGGCTCGACTCCGCCTCGCCCACCGAGACGCTCGCCGAGCGCCGCCGGGACCTGCAGCGCCTGTCGGAGCTCGTCGGCTCCTCCCGGGCCGCCTTCGGCGTCCGCTTCGACCCGGTCGGCGAGCGCATCGCCCTGGTCGACGAGATGGGCCAGCTCATCAGCGAGGAGCGCGCGCTGCTGGTGGTGCTCGACCTGGTCGCCGCCGAGCGCCGCCGCGGCAGGGTGGCGCTGCCCGTCACCACGACCAGGGTGGCCGAGCAGGTGTGCCGCTTCCACGGCGTCCAGGTCGAGTGGACCTCGACCTCGCTCGACGCGCTCACCTCCGCCGCCGCCAAGCCGTACATGATCTTCGCGGGGGACGGCAGGGGCGGTTTCATCGTGCCGGAGTTCGGGGCCACGGTGGACGGCCTGGCGGCCTTCCTGCGCCTGCTCGGCCTGGTGGCCCGCACCCGCCTGACGCTCAGCCAGATCGACGCGCGCATCCCCGAGGCCAAGCTGCTCAAGCGGACCGTCCCGACGCCGTGGGCCACCAAGGGTGCGGTGATGCGCTCGGTCATCGAGGCCGCCGAGGGTTTCGACATCGACACCACCGACGGCGTGCGGGTGGTCGGCGACGACGGGCGCTGGGCGCTGATCCTGCCCGCCGCCAGCGAACCCGCCACCGACCTGTGGGCCGAGGCGCATGATTTCGACACAGCGGAGGCATTTCTCGACAGATGGGCGCGCGTCGTCGAGCAGGCGGCGGGAACGTGACAACACAACTGGCGCGGCGGCATGGACCTTGAGGGCGGCTCGGCGGTAACTTTGTCACCGTCCGAACCCGTCGTGCGGCGTCTCGCCTTGACCTTTGCTCGTGATCAGCGTAAGTTGCGGCATTCGCAAACGTGAACTAAGCGAGAGGCGTGGGGCGCCCTGATCAACCGTCGCCGCGTTCTCGCGGTAGGAGGCCGAGCCGATCGATGCCGTACGTCTACTGTACGCAGTGCGGTCATGCCAACCCCGAGGATGCCCGCTTCTGCTCCCGGTGTGGGTCGCCGCTGACCAGACACGAGGTCTCAGGGGACACCACCTCGACGATCTCCGTCGCGGGAATCGAGGCGTATGAGGCGGAGACGGCCGACGCCCTGCTGGCCGAGCGGGCCGCCGTCGAGCAGCTGCCGCCCGGCGCGGCGCTGCTGGTGGTCACCCGTGGTCCCAACGCCGGCAGCCGCTTCCGGCTCGACCGCGACCTGACCACGACGGGCCGGCATCCCGAGAGCGACATCTTCCTCGACGACATCACGGTCTCGCGGCGTCACGTGGAGTTCTACCGCCATCCCGGCGGCGCCTTCACCGTCCGCGACGTCGGCAGCCTCAACGGCACCTACGTCAACAGGGAGCGCATCGAGGAGGTGCCCCTCCACAGCGGCGACGAGGTGCAGATCGGTAAGTTCCGCCTCGTCTTCCTCACGCGGGGCGCATGAGCTCCCAGGCGGCGCGTTCGCACATGAGCATCGGGGAGGTGCTCGCCCTTCTGCAGGGCGAGTTCCCCGACGTCACCGTCTCCAAGATCCGTTTCCTGGAGAGCGAGGGGCTGATCGAGCCCGAGCGCAGCCCCTCGGGCTATCGCAAGTTCACCTACATGCACGTGGAGCAGCTGCGCTTCATCCTCACCGAGCAGCGCGACCACTACCTGCCGCTGCGGGTCATCAAGGACAGGATGGCCGACGAGCTCGGCCGTCCCCGGGCGCTGCCCGAGACCAAGGAGGTCCGGTTCAGCCGCGCCGAGCTGCTGGAGGCCAGCGGGCTCGACGACGAGACCCTCACCGAGCTGGAGGACTACGGCCTGCTCGCGCCGGTCGCCCGGCGCTACGACGAGGACGCGGTCAAGGTGGCGCGCAGCGTCGGCGCCCTGGCCCGGTACGGCCTGCACGCCCGGCACCTGCGCGCGGTCAGGGCCGCCGCCGAGCGCGAGGCCGGTCTGGTGGAGCAGGCCGTCGCCCCCATCCTCAAGCGGCGCGCTCCGGGCGCCATCGGCGAGGCCGACGAGACGGCCAGGCAGCTGTCCGGCCAGTTGCTCGAGCTGCACGCCGCTCTGTTGCGCACCGCCGTCCGCTCGGCCCTGGGCGGCTGACCCGCAGGGCGGCATCCCGAAAAAACCGGAAATTCCGCTCGCCCGCTGCCGTCGGGGATGCGGGCGCCCGCCGAGGCGGCCCGGGAGCCCGGTAGGTTGGCGGGAAGCCTCGGGGGCAGGGGATATTACCTACCCAGTGGGTGTTACGTTGAAGTGCGGTAGATGCGGCCCATGGATCGTGAATTCGGAGCAGCCCGTGTTGCAGATGGAGGTAGTGGGCGTTCGCGTTGAAATGCCCACAAATCAGCCGATCGTTCTGCTCAAGGAGGCGCAGGGTGAGAGGTTTCTCCCGATCTGGATAGGAATGACCGAAGCCACGGCCATCGCGCTCGCCCAGGCGGAGGAACCGCCGCCCAGGCCCTTGACCCACGACCTGTTCAGGGACGTGCTGAGCGCGTTGGGCGTCGGCCTGCGTGCGGTCAACATCGTCGCTCTGCGTGACGGGATCTTCTTCGCCGATCTGGTCTTCTCCAACGGCGTGGAGGTCAGCGCGCGCCCCTCCGACTCCATCGCCCTCGCGCTGCGCACCGGTGCGCGGATCTTCGCCAGCGAGGAGGTCGTGCAGGAGGCCGGAGTGATCATCCCCGATGACCAGGAGGATGAGGTGGAGAAGTTCAGGGAGTTCCTTGACACCATCACGCCCGAGGACTTCGGACGCGCGGGGTAGGACTCCCTTCGTGAAGGCTCGTACCCTTGGTCGCCACCTGGGGTACGCATTTCACTGCATTTACGCTTCGCGACGCGCCGAGCCGGATCGTTGACTGCGGATGGTCACGGTCCTACGGTGCAAGTGAAACCTGTGGTTGTCATTTACGAACCCCCAGATCAGACCACGGGATGAGAGAAAGCCGGAGGTCCGCGTGGCGGTCAGCAGCGGCGAGGGAAAGACGGCCGGCCAGGAAGATCCGGTGCGGCGCGAAACCGCGCGCCAGCGTGCCGGTGAGCAGGGCCTGCTCTTCGACGAGCAGCCCACGACGCTGCCTGCCGACATCGGCTATCGCGGCCCCACGGCCTGCGCGGCGGCCGGCATCACCTACAGGCAACTGGACTACTGGGCGCGCACGGGCCTGGTCGAGCCGACGATAAGAGCCGCGCACGGATCCGGCTCGCAGCGGCTCTACAGCTTCCGCGACATCCTGGTGCTCAAGGTCGTCAAGCGGCTGCTCGACACCGGCGTGTCGCTCCAGCAGATCCGCACCGCCGTACAGCACCTGAGAGATCGGGGCGTCGGCGACCTGAGCAGGATCACGCTCATGAGCGACGGCGTCAGCGTCTACGAGTGCACCTCGGCCGACGAGGTCATCGACCTGCTGCAAGGCGGTCAGGGAGTGTTCGGTATCGCGCTGGGCAGGGTCTGGCGCGAAGTCGAGGGATCGCTCGCGGAGCTGCCGGGGGAACGAGCGGCGGTCGAGGACACCGTCCCGGCCGACCATCCCACTGACGAACTCGCCCAGCGCCGCAGAGCCCGGCGAATGGGCTGATTCCCGGACACTGGTAGCCTAGGGCTGGAGCCGACGACCCCGAGCGGGAGAGTCCCCGGGCCACCGGGGCGCCGAAGGAGCAACCCTCCCCGGAATCTCTCAGGCACCCAGTACCGCTCGGACGAGGCCACTCTGGAAAGCAGGCACGCCCGCCAGGCGCGTCTCACCGACGGTGCAAGCCCGCGACCCCGCGGGCGAACCTCTCAGGTTGATGACAGAGGGGGAGACCCGGCAGACGCCCGTGCTCTCCACCAGCCTTGGGAGGCAGTTTCCATGACCGAGCCCCTCAGCGACCTCGCTGCACCGCCGTTCGCGACCCGCCACATCGGTCCCTCGGACGGCGAGCAGGCCAAGATGCTGGAGGCGGTCGGCTTCGAGTCGGTCGCCGACCTGGTAGCGGTGGCCGTACCCGAGGCCATCAGGGCCAAGGACCAGCTGAAGCTGCCCGTCGCGGCGGGCGAGAGCGAAGTGATCGCCGAACTGCGGGCGCTGGCCGGCCGCAACCAGGTGCTCACCTCCATGATCGGCCTGGGCTACTACGACACCGTCACCCCCGCGGTGATCAGGCGCAACCTGCTGGAGAACCCGGGCTGGTACACCGCCTACACGCCCTACCAGCCGGAGATCTCCCAGGGCCGCCTGGAGGCGCTGCTCAACTTCCAGACCGTCGTCTCCGACCTGACCGGTCTCGACGTGGCCGGTGCCTCCCTGCTGGACGAGGCCACCGCCGCCGCCGAGGCGATGACGCTGGCGCGCCGCGCGGGCAGGTCCAAGAGCAACGTCTTCGTCGTCGACGCCGACGCGCTGCCCCAGACCAAGGCCGTACTGGCCACCCGGGCCGAGCCGCTGGGCATCGAGCTGGTCGTCGACTCCCTCGACGGTGAGCTGCCCGAGTGCTTCGGCGTGCTCGTGCAGTACCCGGGCGCCTCCGGCCGCCTGCGCGACTTCCGCGCCCTGGCCGAGACCGCCCACGCGGGCGGCGCGCTGGTCGTGGCCGCGGCCGACCTGCTGTCGCTGACGCTGGTCGCGGCCCCCGGCGAGCTCGGCGCCGACATCGCCATCGGCTCCTCGCAGCGCTTCGGCGTGCCGTTCGGCTTCGGCGGCCCGCACGCCGCCTACATGTCGGTCCGCGAGGGCCTGCAGCGCCAGATGCCGGGCCGGCTCGTCGGCGTGTCGGTGGACGCCGACGGCGACCCCGCCTACCGCCTGGCCCTGCAGACCCGCGAGCAGCACATCCGCCGCGAGAAGGCCACCAGCAACATCTGCACCGCCCAGGTGCTGCTGGCCGTCATCGCCGGCATGTACGCCGTCTACCACGGCCCCGAGGGGCTGCGCCGCATCGCCCAGCGCACCCACCGCATGGCCGTCACGCTCGCCGCGGCCCTGCGCGCCGGGCGTGTCGAGATCGTCCACGACGGTTTCTTCGACACCGTGCTTGCCCGCGTGCCCGGCAAGGCGGCCCAGGTGGTCGCCGCGGCCGCCGAGCGCGGCGTCAACCTCTGGCAGGCCGACGCCGACCACGTCTCGGTCGCCTGCGACGAGAAGACCACCCTGGCCCACCTGGAGCAGGTCGCCGCCGCCTTCGGCGTGAGCGTCTCGCTGACCGACCTGGCCGCCGAGGACGCCCTGCCCGAGGGCCTGGCCAGGGAGAGCGACTACCTCACCCACCCGGTCTTCCACAGCCACCACTCCGAGACCTCGATGCTGCGCTACCTGCGCCGGCTCCAGGACAAGGACATCGCCCTCGACCGGTCGATGATCCCGCTCGGCTCCTGCACGATGAAGCTCAACGCCACCACCGAGATGGAGCCGATCACCTGGCCCGAGTTCGCGGGCATCCACCCCTACGCGCCGCTCTCCCAGGCCGGCGGCTACGTCGAGCTGGTCGAGACGCTGGAGGCCTGGCTGGCCGAGGTGACCGGCTACGACGCCGTCTCCATCCAGCCGAACGCCGGCTCGCAGGGCGAGTTCGCCGGGCTGCTGGCCATCCGCGCCTACCACCGCGCCAACGGCGACGCGCACCGCGACGTCTGCCTCATCCCCTCCTCCGCGCACGGCACCAACGCCGCCAGCGCGGTCATGGCGGGCATGCGCGTGGTGGTCGTGGCCTGCGACGACAACGGCAACGTCGACCTGGCCGACCTCGAAGCCAAGATCGACAAGCACGCCGAGTCGCTGGCCGCGATCATGGTGACCTACCCGTCCACGCACGGCGTCTACGAGGAGACGATCACCGAGGTCTGCGCCAAGGTCCACGCCGCCGGCGGCCAGGTCTACGTCGACGGGGCCAACCTCAACGCCCTCGTCGGCCTGGCCAAGCCGGGCGAGTTCGGTGCCGACGTCTCCCACCTCAACCTGCACAAGACCTTCTGCATCCCGCACGGCGGCGGCGGCCCCGGCGTCGGTCCGGTGGCCGTGCGCGGTCACCTGGCCGCCTACCTGCCGGGCCACCCGCTGCGCGACGGCTCGCCGGTCGGCCCGGTCTCGGCCGCGCCGTACGGCTCGGCCGGCATCCTGCCGATCTCGTGGGCCTACGTCAGGCTGATGGGCGGCGAGGGCCTCAAGGCCGCGACCGAGCAGGCCATCCTGTCGGCCAACTACCTCGCCCGCCGCCTGGCCCCGCACTACCCTGTCCTCTACACCGGACGCGGCGGCCTGGTCGCCCACGAGTGCATCATCGACCTGCGCCAGATCACCAAGGAGACCGGCGTCACGGTCGACGACGTGGCCAAGCGCCTCATCGACTACGGCTTCCACGCCCCGACGATGTCCTTCCCCGTCGCCGGCACGCTGATGATCGAGCCGACCGAGAGCGAGGACCTGGCCGAGCTCGACAGGTTCGTCGAGGCGATGGCCGCCATCCGCGGCGAGATCGCCAAGGTGGCCGACGGCACCTACGACAAGACCGACAACCCGCTGCGCAACGCCCCGCACACCGCCGAGTCGCTGGTGGCCGACGAGTGGCCGCACCCGTACACCAGGACCGAGGCCGCCTACCCCGTCCAGGGGCTGCGCGACGGGAAGTACTTCTCGCCCGTCCGCAGGATCGACCAGGCCTACGGCGACCGCAACCTGGTCTGCGCCTGCCCGCCCCTGTCGGCGTACGAGGACTGAGCGGAACCGAACGGGCGGCCTCCCCTGCGAGGGGGGCCGCCCGTTCGGCATCTCAGGTGGGGACGTAGCCAACACCCGTGCACAGGATGGTCATGTCGGGCGACGCGGCGGCCGGAAATCGTTAGGCTCGACGTTGATCGTCATCGGTTGATCCCCACCGGTCTCCAAGGAGCCTTGTTGACGTCCCCCGAGCTCGACACCCCGCTGACCACCGGCCCGCTCGACCGTGCCCGCCGCCTCGCCGAGAGCGGCGACCTCGAGGGCGCGGCGGCGATCTTCGCCGAGCTGGCCGCCGACCCCGAGGGACGCGACCGGGCCCAGGCGGCCGTGGGCCTGGCCGTGGTGCTGGAGGAGCGGGGCGACGTCGCGGGCGCCAGAGCGGCGGCGCGGGCCGCGCTGGCCACCGGCCACCCCGAGTACGCGGCCCAGGCCGCCTGCCACCTCGCGCGCGGCTTCGAACGCGAGGGGAACGCCGAGCAGGCCAGAGGAGCCTGGCAGGCCGTGATCGGCATGGGGACGGCCGCCTACCTGCCGCTGGCGCACCTGGCGCTGGCCCACCTGGCCGCCGGCGAGGAGGAGGCCGAACGCGAGCTGCGGGCGGCCATCGCCGTCGGCGACCCCGAGCTGAGCCCCCGCGCCGCCCAGGAGCTCGCCGAACTGCTGCTGGACACCGGAGAGCCGGGCGAGGCCGCCACGGTGCTGGTCGAGGCCCTGCCGCTGGCCGAAGGCGCCCACGAGGCGCGGCTGCGGGTGCTGCTCGGCATCGCCCATCTCGAGCTGGCGTGCGCGGAGTTCGCCGGCGCCGTCGAGGCGGGGCAGGAAGCCGGGCAGGAGGCGGGGCACGAGGCGGAGACGAGCGCGCTGGCGATCGAGCTGCTCGCCCGCACCCTGCCCCTGCGCGGGAGGGGCGAGGCCGCTGACGAGGTCTGGCAGTACGGCCTGTCGCACGCCGACGAGGAACTGGCCGCGCAGGTAAGGCTCCGCTTCGACAGGGACGCGCTCAGCCCCGGCGCGTGAGCACGGCCCCAAGCGCCGGGCGCGGGCCCGGACGCGGGCGCGGGCGCCGGGTACACCGGGCACGGGGCGTGGGTGGCGGCGCGGGGCACCGGGCACGGGGCGTGGGCGGGGCGCGGGGCACCGGGCACCGGGCGCGAGGCGTGGGCGGGGCGCGGGCGCGGGGCACGGGGTGTGGGCGGAGGCGCCGCGCCGGGTGTGGACACCGGACACGGGCGCCGGACGTGGGCCGGTGCGAGGCGGGGGGCACCCCTGCGGCTACCGTTGGAGGGTGGAGATCACGACGCCGCGGGGGGCGGCACTGGTCGACGTCGACGAGGTGGAACGGCCCAGGTTCCTGCTGGTGCTCACTCATGGCTCGGCCGGCGGCGTGGACGCGCCGGACCTGCTGGCCGTACGGGACGCCGCCATGGACAGGGGGGCCACGGTGGCCAGGGTGACCCAGCCGTTCAGGCGGGCGGGTGCCAGGGCGCCGGGCTCGCCCGCGCGGCAGGACGAGGCGTGGCTGGCCGTCATCACGGAGCTGACCGGGCGCTATCCGGGGCTTCCGCTCGTGCAGGGCGGCAGGAGCAACGGCGCCAGGGTCGCGTGCCGTACGGCGAAGGCGGCGGGTGCGGACGCCGTGGTGGCGCTGGCCTTCCCCCTGCATCCGCCGGGGAAGCCGGAACGCTCCCGCGCCGACGAGCTGCGCGGTGCGGGGGTCGACGTGCTGGTGGTGAACGGGGACAGGGACCCCTTCGGGGTGCCCGACGCCGCCGACGCCGCACGTCTGGTTGTGCTGCCGGGCGAAGGGCACGACCTCAAGAAGGATCCCGCGAAGGTCGGCGAGGTGGTCGCCGACTGGCTCGCGGCGCGGTACTGACTGTCAGGCGGCGCCGACCAGCGGCAGCGGCCGGTGCGGGGCGATGACGTCGCCGCTGGGCAGGAGCTCCCCGGTGTCCTCGAAGAGGACCACACCGTTGCACAGAAGGCTCCATCCCTGCTCGGGATGCGACGCGAGGGTGCGTGCGGCCTCGCGGTCGGGCGCCTCAGCAGACGGACAGGCCGGGTCGTGCGGGCACATCGGCGTGCCTCCGATATCTCTTGACTGGGCTCCCTCGCTGGAAGCGGCGGGGGAGCGGCTCGGGCTGTTTCGTATTCTGCGCCAAGTGTGCGGCGTGCGTCACACTTTCCGACATAGCCCGTTAGGACGATTCAAGGAGGATCCCCGGGTGGTTCAGACCATGTGACCTACGACACAGCGTGCCTCACCTACGATAACGGGCCGGCTTCGACACGCTGACGGGCCGGTAAACCCTCTGTTACGCGGCCAGACCGCGCAGCATGGCCTCCAGGCCGCGCTCGAAGTCGGCGTCGGCGCGCTCGTCGTGGCGCACCCAGGTGTCGCGTTCCGGGTCGGCCCATCCCGACTGCTGCACCTCCACCGCGACGCTGCCGAACACGAAGGCGCGCATCGTGCGGACGGCCTCGGCGGCGTCGGTCAGCCCCGCCTCCGTCAGCTGCTCGACCTGCTCCACGATGGCGATCGCCGTAGCCCCTTTGGGGGGTTTGGTCAGGGCCAGCGCGAGCACGCCCGGGTGCTCCCTGAGCGCCGCCCGCTGCGCCCTGCACCACTGCCTGGCCGTCTCCTGCCAGCTGGGGGCCGGATCGACCTGGATGGCGGTCACGTGCTCGGCCAGCGCGTCCATCAGCGCCTCCTTGCCCCGCGGCAGGTGATGGTAGATGGCCATGGCCTCCACCTGGAGGGCGTCGCCGAGCCTGCGCATGGTCAGCCTGCGCAGGCCCTGGCCGTCGGCGATGTGCAGGGCCGCGTCGATGATGCGCTCGCGGGACAGGGGCACGGGTGGTCGCTTGGCCGGCATGGAGATCATCTTGCCATACTTTGTAAAGGCGGTCACGCGTCCGCCGCACCCCGGCGTGCCGCCCGACCTGTGGCCAGAGGGACGGCGACGGCCCACCCGAGTGGGTGTTCGGGGCCGGAACCGCGTACGCTACCGCTCGTAACGACTGAAAGGGAGCTGTCCGATGGCGTTTTTCCGTCCGCGTGTGAGCCGTGAGGCCGAGGTGCGCTTCCACGCCGACCAGGAGATCTCCAAGAGCTTCCCCGCCCTGATCGAGAAGGCCAGGCAGGCCGAGGCCGTCGTCCACGAGCTGCGCACGGCCGCGGCGCCCGAGGTCGAGCTGCACGCGGCGGGGCTGCTGCTCGACAAGGCGCTCACCGACGCCCTGCGCGCCGCCGAGGCCGGTCAGCGCGCCATGTTCGGCGTGAAGGCCTACGACGACCGCATCGCCCGGCGCAAGGCCAAGGCGACCCCCGACGGCGCGCGCTGGACCTTCGAGGTCGAGCAGCTGCGCACGCTGCGCGAGGAGAACAGGCTCACCGGCATCCCGCGCCTGCCCCGCCCGGTCCCCGCCGCGCGCTGAGCCCGCCGATTCCGGCCCGCTGCTTCCTGCTTCCTGCTTCCCGCTTCCCGGCTGAGCCGCCGGTGTCCCGGACGGCTCAGGCCGTGACCAGCCCGACGACCCGGTCGACGGGCAGCGCGGGGGAGCGCTGCCCGTTCCTGCCGGTCATCTCCCGTGCCGCCGCCAGGGCGTTCAGCACGGCCTCCTTCACCGCCGCCACGACCGCGGCGTAGAACGGGTCCATCCGCCCCCACGGCACGAACCGCAGGTTCTGGTAGTCCTCCTCGGTGACGAAGCCGCTCGTCAGCGCGCCCGCGTTGGCCGTGGAGAAGGCCAGCAAGATGTCGCCGGAGAAGTGGCTGCCCGTCGTGACCGTCCTGGCCAGGCCCATCGGCACCCTGCGGGCCGGCGCCTTGCACTGGCCAGGCAGCAGCGGCGCGTCGGTCGCCACGATCGCGATCACCGACCCGGCGCCCGGAGGCGCGAACCAGTCGGTCGTGTCCATCGGGTCGTCGACGCCCGCCAGGCGGTCGACGGGGCGCTCAGCGAGCGGGAGATCGCTTCTCAGCGCCGCCGGCCGGCCCGCGCCCGCAGCGCCCGCGCCATCGCCGCCGAGCTGCCGGCCCCCCGCCCGGCCGTCGAACGCCCCAGCGACGCCGGCGCCGACCCGGACGCCGAGCGCGAACGCGCCTGGCTGGTGCAGATGCCGGCCGCCCGACCCCACCAGGAGAGCATCCGCCCCAAGCCGATGCAGGACCGCGGCGTCTGCCCCGCCTGCGGGACGCGCGGCCACGGCCGGCAGTTCGGGCCGCTGGGCGTTCTTGCCAGATTTGGTGTCGGTGAAGATGCGGCGGCAGCCATAGCCGGCCAGCGCGTCGATTTGCCGTTCCAGCTTCTGGTCTTTGGTCGAGACGCGGGCGTAGCCGATGCGGATCTCGGTGGGGGCGGCGGGGAAGGCGCAGCCCTCGGCGGGGTCGGGCCGTCACCGCCCACTCGGGTACCGCGTGCCGCGCCGGAACATCCCCCTGATCAGCGGGGATGCTGCCCTCGACCACGCCTCGCCGGGGCCGGTTCGAAGAGGCCGCACGCCCGGCGGAACGGCGGCCGCCAGGCCGCACTCGAAGACGTAGAGACGGATTTTCATCCGCCGCGATGAGTTCCGACCCCGCCGCCGGTATGTACTCACGAGCTCGCCGGACCACCTCGGGCGAATCGATCACAAGGGAGAATCCAATGTCGAACAGTCGTGCGGCAGACGAGGCCGCCATCCAGGCCGTACTGGTTGACTCCTACAAGGCGTGGGAGGCCGGCGACGCCGACGGCATGGTCGCCAACTACACCGCGGACGCGACCGCCATCATGACCGGCTCGCTCCGAGACAGCCGTGACGTGATCCGTCAGAACATGGCCCTGGCCTTCGATGGGCCGCTCAAGGGCAGCTCGACCTACAACAAGCAGCTCAGCATCCGGTTCGTCGGTAGGGACGGCGCGATCGTCATCAGCGAATCCGCCATCCTGTTCCCCGGCGAGACCGAGGTCCCAGACGACGTGCGTAAGGTGAACTGCACCTGGGTCTTCGAGAAGCGGGACGGCCAGTGGCTGATCGCCGCCTATCACAACAGCCCGGTGCTGGCGCCTGCGCAGTGAACCCTTCCCTGTAACCAGCGGTGACCGTGTGCAGGGCCATGACGAATATCGGACCGAAAAGCCCTGCATCGCTCTGTAGGAACTTCACTCCCCGATGGCCAGATGCCCTCGCATGGGCGCCTCGGACCTTGCACCACATGCAACCCGGAGGACCCGCGAGACGCATCCGAACGAAAAGTCACGCCAAGGACCTGTTCCCAGGCCCCTTGGCGTGACTTTCGTACCGACGCCCGTACCTACGAGCGACGTTCAGGAACAGCACTATTTATCCGAAATTTGGGATGCACGCCATGGCCAGGTCGTTGATGACCGCGCGGGGTGACCTGTCCGCTCATCGCGGATTGTCACCGCAGCCGCCAGGTACGGTGGCTGTGGCGGCAGTGGGAATGGAGCGTGGCGTGATGACGGGGAAGGAAGGCTTCGATCGTCGGATCGAACCGTTCCGGAGGGAGCTGCTGGCGTACTGCTACCGGATGCTCGGCTCGGCTCACGACGCGGAGGACTTGGTCCAGGACACGTACCTGAGGGCGTGGCGGGCGCGGGAGCAGTACGACGATACCCGCAGCTCACTGCGCACCTGGCTCTACCGGATCGCAACCAACGCCTGCCTGACCGCCCTGGAGGTCCACGGCCGCCGACCGCTGCCGTCGGGGCTGGTGGCCGCGTCGGATCCGCTCGGGCCGTTCGTCCAGGGAGAGCACGCCGCCTGGCTCCAGCCCTTGCCGGACTCGCTGCTGGACGCTGGCGACCCGGCTGGGGCCGTGATCGACCGCAGCAGCCTGCGCTTGGCGTTCGCCGCCGCCCTCCAGCACCTGTCGGCGCGTCAGCGCGGTGCGCTGATCCTGCGTGACGTGCTCAGCTTCTCCGCGGCCGAAACGGCGGAAATCCTCGGCACCACCGTCGTGTCGGTGAACAGTTCCCTGCAGCGGGCGCGTACTCGCGTCAAAGAGGTCGGGGTCCGGCAGGAACGGGTCAGCGAGCCGTCCGCGGCCGAGCAGCGCGCCTGGGTCGAACGCTACATGAAGGCATTCGAGCTGGCCGACGTCGAGGGCCTCAAGCGGCTGCTCACCGAGGACGTGATCATGGAGATGCCGCCGATGCTCAACTGGTTCTCCGGCCGCAGCAACTACGGCCTGTTCATGGAATGGGTCTTCAGGGCGGCCGGGAAGGACTGGCTCCTCAAGGAGGTCGCGGCCAACGGCGGCCAGCCCGGATTCGCCGCCTATCAGCGCGTCGGCGACGGGTACAACCTGCACACGCTCCAGATCTTCACCGTCACCGACGAGGGCATCACCCGGAACTCGGTCTTCCAGGACCCCAACGTCTACGCGACGTTCGGCCTCCCGGCCGAGCTCGACGATCAGGGACTTCCCATCGCCGAGGCCTAGTACTACAGCCATAAGTCTGTCTTATCCGGCGCGGCCGCTCGGCGCGCTTGACCGGCTTGACGATCAAGCGCTGACGAGGGCCCCGAGGGGAAGACCGGCGATGGCACGACGACGGACCCGCCAAACGCAGCCGCGCCGCATTGCGTCGGCCCGCTGCGCTTCGATGACTTCGAGTTGGCGGCGATCAGGATCGCCGCCAACCGCTCCGGTCTGAGCGTCATCGCCTACGTCGCCGAGACGGCGGTGGCGGTTGCTGAGGAGCGTCTGGTGCCCGTTCCCGTCGCCCGCGGGCAGATGCGAGCCCGCGTCGAGCTCAACCGGATCGGGCGGGCGCTCGAGTCCGGCCGCGACGCCGAGCTGCTGCAGTGCCTGGCGGACGTACGGGCGCAGGTGACGCCCGCCGTATGGCGTGTGGAGGCCGCTGCCGACGCTGTGGCCGGTTTCCGCCGGTGAGCACCAGGGCTTCCCGGTGTGGCACCGCCGGCCTGCTCAGTCGCGGCTGAACGGCAGCACGGCCGTCAGCCAGTTGGTCAGCTCGGTGGGATTCCTGGTCTGGGTGTAGACACGTCCGGGCCCGGTGAACTCGAAGACCAGCCCCTCGCCCGACTTGAGCGACTGGATCGTCTTGCCCTCGACGGCACGGCGCAGATCGCTCCGCACCGTCTCCTCATAGGCCACGACGTGCCCCGAGTCGACGATCACCGACTCTCCAGTGGCCAGTTCGACGGCCTGAAGCGCTCCGTAGCAGCCGAGGATCACCTGTCCCGAGCCCTCGGCGCGGATGAGGAAGCCGCCCTCGCCGCCGATCAGGTTGGACATGCCACCCCACTTGGTCTTGATCTCGACCTGGTCGGTCGAGGCGAGCCAGGACCCTCGGGTCAGCATGAGGGCGACGTCGGGCCGGACGGGGACGGCCATGGTGTCGCCGGGTAGGTGGTGGGCCACATCGACCCAGCCGCCGCCGGGCGGCGCGATGTAGCGGGTGACGAACAGCGATTCGCCGCCGAAGGCGGAGCGCGCCAGGCCGCGCAGGAGGCCGCCTTCGACTTTGGCTTCGAGCTCGACGCCCTTGCTCGTCATGAGCATGGCGCCGGATTCGACGCGAATGGTTTCGCCGCTGGCGAGATGGCAGCGGGCGACGGCGAATGATCCAGGGAATCTGATATCGATCTGCATGCCGTCAATCTGGTGTGGCCGCCTAATGAGCGCGTTGACGATCTATATACAAGACATCGTCATCGCGGCGGCGAGCGCCGGACTCATCCCCGAACGTCCAGACGGAAACCGCGTGACATAGCCCACCTCGACGCCCGGCACGTCGGTGATCGCGTTCCAGCGGCCGGGCCGGCCGTCCAGGACGATCGGCAGGTCACGGGCTCTCATCCGGTTCTCCTCAGGTCCAGACCGGCGGGGCCGGTACGGGCGTCCGGGAAAAAGGGAACGCCCGGCACCTCACGGGTAGTGCCAGGCGTTCGCTCGTGGTGGGGGTCAGCTGGCCCAGTCGAGCAGGGGCCGGGTGTTGCTCGGGTGGCGCAGCTTGGACAGGGACTCCTTCTCCAGCTGGCGGATCCGCTCGCGGGTGAGGCCCAGGTGCTTGCCGATCTCGTCCAGGGTGTGCGGCTTGCCGTCCACCAGGCCGAAGCGCAGCGCCATGATGCGCGCCTCGCGCGGCGACAGGTTGTCCAGCACGCCGCGCAGCTGGTCGCCCAGGAGCTGGCGGTCGACGATCTCCGACGCCTCGGGAGAGTCGACGTCCTCGATCAGGTCGCCGATCGTCGTCTCGCCGTCCTCGCCGATCGTGGCGTTGAGCGAGATGGGCTGGCGGCTGGTGCGCAGCAGCTCCTCGATCTGGTCGGGCGTCTTGTCCAGCTCGACGGCCAGCTCCTCCGGCGTGGGCTCGCGCCCGAGACGCTGGTGCATGTCACGCTCGACGCGCGACAGCTTCGACAGCATCTCCAGCACGTGGACCGGCAGCCTGATGGTGCGCGCGGAGTCGGCGAAGCCACGCTGGATGGCCTGCCTGATCCACCACATCGCATACGTCGAGAACTTGAAGCCCTTGGTGTAGTCGAACTTCTCCACCGCGCGGATCAGGCCGAGGTTGCCCTCCTGCACCACGTCAAGCAGGGCCATGCCCCTGTCGGTGTACTTCTTGGCCACCGAGACGACCAGGCGGAGGTTGGCCTCCAGCATGTGGTCCTTGGCGCGCCTGCCGTCCTCGACGACCATCTCCAGGTCGGCGCGGTAGGCGGGGGGCAGGTCCGGCTCGCTGTCGAGCTTGTACTCGGCGTACAGGCCTGCCTCGATGCGCCTGGCCAGATCGACCTCCTCGGCGGCGGTCAGCAGCGTGCGGCGGCCGATCGACTTGAGGTAGGTGTGGACCGAGTCGCCCATCACCGACTGGTTGTCGTCGAGGTCGAGCGACTCCTCCTCCTCGAGCTCCACGTCCTCGGCGGCCAGCTCGAGGTCCTGCGGGGCGTCGAGCTCCTCGGCGGGCAGGTCGGCCTGCTCGGGCACGGCGACGGCCTGCTCGTCCGACGTGGCGGCCTTCGCGCGGGTCTTGGCGCCCGTCCTGGTGGTGCCGCTCTTCGCGGTGCCGCTCTTGGTGGGGGTGCTCTTCGCGGTGGCGCTCTTCTTGCGCGTGGTGGTCGCCTTCTTCGCGGTGGCTGTCGTGCCGAGCGCCGGCTCGTTCTCGGCGGCCAGGCTCACCCCGGCCTCCGTGAGCCCGCGCAGGATGGAACGGCCCTCGTTCGGGCTGATCCCCGCTACGGCAAAAGCCTCCCGCAGCTCCGCCAGCGAAAGGTGACCCTGAGCTCGCCCTCGGTCAAGGAGCTGGTCGAGGGTCGCGGGCGAGGTCGCCACGGCGGTTCGGGGCATGAGGACACCTCCTCCATACGGAGTCGCAGTCAGTTCAAAGTTTGTGGTGGGGCGGCTCTGGCCGCTCTGCGCACCAGTATCAATAACGCCATCCCCGGCCATTTGTTCCCGCGAAGGAGGAAAAAACGGACGACCGCCGGCGCCGGCGGCCGCCCGTCGGACACCTATCGCCTAGTTGTCCACGTCGTTGAGCTGGCCGGTCGCCTCCGGCATGGGCATCGGCTCCGCGCCCTCCATGCGGCTTTCGGTCCAGTAGTCGACGGCCTCCTGCGGATTCTGCTCGACCTCGTGGGAGACCACCGTGTCGTCGGGTGTCTCGTTGGTGGTGTCGTTCGTCTCAGCGGGCCGGCCGGAGGGCGCCGGTGTGTTGTTCACCACGACCGTCGTCTCCTGACTCACCTTCTCGAGCCTGCCCGCGGAGGCGGCCGCCGCGATGGAGACGCCACCGGCGACGATCACGCCGACGGTCACCGCGGACACCCACGTCTTGCGGGATGGGTTCATGAAGGTCTCCTCCTTCTTCCAGCTGCTCCTATAAGACGCAGCCGGCAGGCGTCAGGTTCCGGTGCGAAGCGCCGCGAGATCGGTTTTACCATTCGGCAGCAGCGGAAGTGCGGACACAAGCCGCAGCTCGCGTGGCGCGGCGTAGGCGGGGAGCCGATCGCGGGAGAAGGCGCGCAACTCGGTGAGCGTCGGCGGCCGGCGAGGGTCGGCGGGCACGACGACGGCGACGACCGCCTGCCCCCACTCCGGATGCGGGCGGCCCACCACGGCCACGTCGGCCACCTCGGGATGCAGGGCCAGGACACCCGCGACCGAGGCGGCCACCACCTTCTCGCCGCCGGTGTTGATCACGTCGTCGGCCCGCCCGAGCACGCGGAGCCCGCCGTTCTCGATGGCGCCCAGATCGGAGGTGACGAACCAGCGCCCGTCGAGCGGGCTGTCGCCGAAGCGGTATCCGGCCAGCAGGACGGGGCCCGCCACGAGGATCCTGCCGTCCTCCCGGATCTTCAGATCGACCCCGTCGAGCGGCCGGCCGTCGTAGACGCAGCCGCCGCTGGTCTCGCTGCTGCCGTACGTCGTGACGACCCTGGCGCCCGACGCCCGCGCCGCCTCCAGCAGGCCCGGCCGCGGCGCGGCACCGCCCAGCAGGACGGTCTCGAAGACGCCCAGATCGGCGCCGAGCTCCAGCAGGCGGTGGAGCTGGGTGGGGACCAGCGAGACGTGCGCGGCGCCCGAACCGGCCACCGCCCCGGCGTCGAAACGGTCATGGATGATCGGCTCGGTGCCGTTGAGCAGCGACCTGACGAGCACCTGCAGGCCGGAGACATGGGAGGGCGGCAGGCAGCACAGCCAGCGCCCGCCCGGCCCCGCCTCCAGCCTGCGCAGGGACGCGGCGGCCGAGGCCTGGAGCGCGGCGGCGGTCAGCATGACGCCCTTCGGCGTTCCGGTGCTGCCCGAGGTGGCGATGACGACGGCCACCTCGGCGGGCACGCCGGGGCCGTCCGCCTGCCGTACCCCGTCGACGGTCTCGATCTCGCACGGCCGCAGGGCGGCCAGGGCCGCGCCCGCGTGATCGGGGGACAGGGGCAGCACGGCGGGCCCCTCGCCCGACAGCGCCGCGGCGACCGCCTCGAACAGCCTGCGCCCCGGCGGGAGCACGAGCGCCCGCAGGGGGCGGTCCGGATGCGACGGGTTCCTCCACATGCTCGTAAGGTTAGTGGCGACGAACGAGGTGACAGCGGGGAAGGTGCGTGGATGGGTTCTGGGCCGAGGGTCTTCCGGATCCCGATGCGCACCCGCTTCCGCGGCCAGACGGCACGCGAAGGCGTGCTGATCGAGGGCCCCGCCGGGTGGGGCGAGTTCTCCCCCTTCCCCGAGTACGGGCCGCGTGAGTGCGCCCGCTGGCTGGCCTGCGCCCGCGAGGCCGCCTTCGACGGCTGGCCCGCGCCCGTGCGTTCCCGTGTCCCGGTCAACGCCACCGTCCCCGCCGTCTCCGCCGAGCGCGCCCACGAGCTGGTACGCCAGGCGGGATGCCGCACCGCGAAGGTCAAGGTGGCCGAGCAGGGCCAGAGCTTCGCCGACGACCTCGCCCGCGTCGAGGCGGTCCGCGACGCGCTCGGTCCCTCCGGCAGGATCCGCGTCGACGCCAACGGCGCCTGGGACGTGCCGACGGCGGTACGGCACCTGCGCGCGCTCGACGCCTTCGACCTGGAATACGCCGAACAGCCCTGCGCCACGCTCGACGAGCTGGCCGCCGTCCGGCGGGCCGTCGACGTGCCGATCGCGGCCGACGAGTCGATCAGGCGCGCCGACGACCCGCTGAAGGTGCGCGCCGCCGAGGCCGCCGACATCGCGGTGGTGAAGGTGCAGCCGCTGGGCGGCGTGCGCGCCGCGATGCGGGTCGTGGAGGCGTGCGGCCTGCCGGCGGTGGTGTCGAGCGCGGTCGAGACCTCGGTCGGACTGGCGGCGGGCGTCGCCCTGGCCGCCGCGCTGCCCAGCCTGCCGTACGCGTGCGGGTTGGGAACCATGTCGCTGCTGTCGGGAGACGTGGTGGAAGACTCCCTGACCCCCGTCGACGGGTTCTTGCCGGTCTCCCGCCCGTCAGTGGATCATTCGCTCTTGTCGGAGTTTGAGATCGAGTCGCCGTCGTGGCTGCGGCGGATGCAGGAGGCGGACCTGTGAACCCGGCTACCGCGCTCGCCACCGTGCTGGTGGACGAGCTCGTCCGGTGCGGCCTGACCGATGTCGTGATGGCACCCGGGTCCCGTTCGGCCCCCCTCGCGCTGGCCCTCCACGCCGAGTCGCGGGTGCGGCTGCACGTGCGCATCGACGAGCGGTCGGCGTCCTACCTGGCGCTGGGCCTGGCCCGCCGGTCCGAGCGGCCGGTGGCGCTCATCTGCTCCTCTGGCACCGCGGTGGCCAACTTCCACCCCGCCGTCATCGAGGCGAGCGAGTCCGGCGTGCCGCTGCTGGTCCTGACCGCCGACCGGCCGCCCGAGCTGCGCGGCACCGGCGCCAACCAGACCATCGACCAGCTGAAGGTCTTCGGCGCCGCCGCTCGGTGGTTCGCCGAGGTCGGAACGCCCGAGGAACGCCCCGGGCAGGTCGCCTACTGGCGCTCGCTGGCCGCCCGCGCCTACCAGCGCGCGCTCGGGCCGTCCGACCCGGGCCCCGTGCACCTGAACCTCGCCTTCCGCGAGCCGCTCATCCCCGACGGCGACACCTCGTGGGTCGAGTCGCTCGACGGCGACACCGCCGGCTCGTGGGTGCGGGCCCGCGTCGCGCCGCCGCCCGTGGCCCTGCACCTGCCGCCGACCAGGCGCGGCGTCCTCGTCGTTGGCGACGGGGCGCCCAACGTGCGGCGCTACGTCGCCGCCGCCGGCATGGCGGGCTGGCCGGTGCTGTCGGAGCCCAACGGCGGCGGCCGCTACGGCGACCACGCCATCTCCACCTATCACTTCCTGCTCGGCACGCCGTCCTTCGCCGACGCCCACCAGCCCGACGTGGTGGTGACGCTCGGCCGTCCGGGGCTGTCCAGGCCGCTGCTGTCGTGGCTGCGGCGGGCCGAGGAGCACATCGTCGTGGCCACCGATCTGGCGCGCTGGCCCGACCCCACCCGGTCGGCCACGCAGGTGGCGCAGGCCGTCGAGATCCCCGTCGCCGCGGGCGACGACGCCTGGCTGCACTCCTGGCGGCGCGCCGACGCCGCGGCCAGGACCGCCATCGACGCCCTCCTCGACGACAGCGGCATGACCGAGCCGCGCATCGCCAGAGACCTGGCCGACTCCCTGCCGAACGGCGCGCTGCTGTTCTGCGGTTCCTCCATGCCGATCAGGGACCTCGACCAGGCGATGCGGCCGCGGCGCGGGCTACGGCTGCTGGCCAACCGGGGCGTGTCGGGCATCGACGGGCTGGTCTCCACCGCCATCGGGGCGGCCTTGGCGCACAACGGGCCCTCCTACGCGCTGCTCGGCGATCTGACGTTCCTGCACGATCAGAACGGCCTGATCCTCGGGCCCCGGGAACCGCGACCCGACCTGTGCCTGGTCGTGGTGAACAACGACGGCGGCGGGATCTTCTCGCTGCTGCCCCAGGCGGGCATCCGCGACCCGTTCGAGCGGGTGTTCGGCACGCCGCACGGGGTCGACCTGGAGTACGTGGCCGCGGCCACCGCGACGCCGTACCAGCTGGTCGAGGACATCTCCGACCTGCCCAAGGCGATCCGCGGGGAAGGGCTGCGCGTGGTGGAGGTCCGCACGCGCCGGGAGGCGAACGCGGTGCTGCACGCGCAGCTGAGAGAGGTCGCGCAGGCGGCCGTCCGCGACGCCGTCGGCTGATCGGGTGCCGCGTGACGCCGTCCAAGGCCACCAGGCCGTCACCGCCGCGTCAGCCCCCGCACCACCGGCACACCCGTACCAGAATCGAGCACGAGGCGGTCGCCGAGCGGTCGCGCGAGCGTGACGGTGATCGTGGCCGTCTTGAGTATCGCGGGGCAGACCCCGCCGGAGCCCTCCTCGTCCACGTCAACCACCACCAGGTGGTCGGTCTCGTAAGCGCGCGCCCCGTGAATGCCGTCGCAGGCGCCGTAGCCGTACTGGAGCAGCAGTTCGTGCGGCCTGTCGGGCACGAGGTCGAACGCCGTCACCTCTTCGATCCCTCCCGGCAGGCGTTCGGGGCGGGCGGTGACGGCCGACGGGGCAACCGCGACGTGCACGTACTTCTGCTCGACCCCCTTGACGGTGAACAGCCAGGCCGGCACCCGGATCGTGCCGCGGCTGGTCTTCAGCGGCACCTCGCCCAGCTCCGCGCCGGTCACCAGGAGGGGGCGGCATCCGTCGGCCGGGCACTCCTCCTCGATGAGGTCGGCCGGCTTGCTGAACTTCGCGTACGCGCTCGCCGCCGTGATGAGTGGCACCTGCGAGAGCGAGCCGTCCGGCCATCGCACGCCCGCGTGGGCCGGGGCGCCCGCGGGTAGCGGGGCGGCCAGCCTCCATACGCCGTTGTGCGCGCTCCTGTTCACCCAGGCCGGAACGCGGCGCACGCGGGCCCATCCCCGCGGGTTCATCACTTCCAACGGAACGAACCCGTCGCGCCACGCGTGGTCGTCGGCCGATCCCTGCCAGCGCTCCGCCACCTGTCGGGCGCGTTCCTCGAACCCGCGCGGTGAGACGCGATGGGACCAACCGCAGGAGGACAAGAGCAGCACCAGGGACAGGTACGCCATCGCCCTTCGCACGAGACCCCTCCTCCGCCGCCGTGATCAGCGAGCCCTCCGTCGCGCGGTTCGACGGCGACCACGCTAGCCGGTCACGCGCCGGCGAACCGGACGTATCGCTGAACGGGATACTGGCGGTCATGACCGCCCAACCCGGCATCGACGACGTAGTGTTCAGCCGCATCAAGATCCGGACCGGTGCGCTGGTGTTCTGCGACGACGACGTCGCCCTCATCCGCCGCGACCGTGGACACTCCGTCCACTACACCCCACCAGGTGGCAACGTCGAACCGGGAGAAGGCCTTCTGGCGGCCCTCGAACGGGAGCTGATCGAGGAACTCGGCCTCGACATCCGCAGCAGCGCCACGCCGCCGCAGCTTCTGTGGGTGGTCGACCAGATGGTCACCCGACCTGGTCCTACAGTGCCGCCCCGCAAACTGCACCTCATCTACCGGACGCACGTCACTTCCGTGGTCCGCGCACGGATGGCCGGTGAGGAATACGACGAACTGCCCGATGGTGGGCGGGAGGTCGGCGTCATCGAATGGATCGACTACCGCGAGACCGCCGACCTGCCGATCTTCCCTCCGATCGGGCCGGCGCTGGCCGCGCTGCCCTCGCCGCGCGCCGCCGTGCCGGACGCTGCCCTGTCCGCCGTCGACGACGCCAACTACACGTGGGTCTGATCACCGTGACCTGGCCGTCGACGTCGACCACCCGACGGTCGCCGAGAATCGGCCTGCGCTTGCGCCGGTGGATCAGCCGCGGTGTGGCGGCGATGGTCGGTCAGGCGGCGACGCGGGTGATCTCGCCGGTGAGCCAGCGGTAGGTCAGCAGGATGTTGAGCCGGTGCAGGGAGCGCATCAGCGCGGTGAACGCCTCCGGCAGGCCGGGCGAGAAGTCGATGCCCCACAGCGGGGCGTCGTAAAGCGTCTCGATGGGCCGCCCGGCCTGGTGGTGACGGGTGACGGCGGCATTGAGCTGCTCCAGGTAGCCGATGAGCACGCCGATCCCGGGCTCGGCGGGACCGAGGAAACCGTGTCCAGGCACCAGGGTGTCGACTTCGAGGGTGGCGCGCATGGTGCGCAGCGACGTGACGTAGGCGGCCGGGTCGCCGACCAGGCACATGGGCACGATGCCGCCCGCGGGTCCGGCGAAGTTGCCGGTCCAGGCGATCTTGGCGTCAGGGACGTGCACGATGGTGTCGCCCGAGCCGTTGCCCGGTCCGAAGTGCCACAGGTGGACCACCCGGCCGCCCAGATCGATCTCGCAGAAGCGGTCGACGACCACGTCGGGCCGCCGCCAGGTGATGACCTCGTCGAGCGCGGCGGCGTCGCCGTACATGCTCTCGGCGCGGGCACGCTTGGCGGCGGCCAGGTCGGTCATGGCGGCCTTGTTGGCGCGCGAGGAGTAGATCGTCACCTCGTCGCCGAAGGCGGCGTTGCCGAAGGTGTGATCGCCGTGGTAGGTGGTGTTGACCAGGTATCGGATGGGCACGTCGGTCAGGCCCGCCGCCACCTCCTGGATGTGCCGGCCGATGCCCGGCGTGACGCCCGCGTCGACGACCAGCGCCGCCTTCTCTCCGACGATGAGGCCGTTGTTGTCCTTGGGCGGCTGGTTGGCCATCAGCGCGTACACGCCGCGGGCCAGTTCGGCCGGGTGCAGCCGCAGGCCGACGGGGCTGAGGTTGGGCGCGATGAAGCCGGGGGGACGTTCGGTGATCTCCTGGCTGATCACGGGGGCACAGAGCATTACCGGTCTCCTTCGTGCGTGGTGACGCAGGTGAGAAAGAAGCCGACATGGTCGGCGATCATGTCGCGGGCGGTGTCCGGGTCGGTGTCCGGTGTCTGGCCGCGCAGATAGAGCAACCGCACCACGTGCAGCGGGGCGAACAGTTCCCAGACCAGTTGCCTGACGGGCACGTCGGCCCGCATGAGGCCGTCCTCCTGCCAGCGGCGGAAAGGCTCTTCCAGCCCGGCGCGGGCCTCGTCGATCGCCGCGGCGAGGGCGCCGGTGCCGCCGGCGCCGGCGCCGGCGCCCTCGCGCGCCATGACGGCGGCGAAGAGCATGGCGCGCGGCTGCGTCCATGCCTCGACCAGGCGTTCGGCCAGCACGTGTACGGCAGCGCTCGGCCCCATCTCCGCCAGCGCCGCGGACTCCACGCCCAGCACGGAGAACGACAACGGGCCCATCCCCGCCAGCAGGGCGTCGTAGATGGCCTGCTTGCTGGAGAAGTGCGCGTAAATGGCGCTGTCACGCACGCCGACGGCCCCACCGATCTGCCGGACGGTGGTGGCGGCGAAGCCTTGCCTGGCGAACAGCTCCAAAGCGGCGTCCAGCAGCCGGTCCCGTGTGGCCGGCCCCTGACTGCGGGGTGGCCGCCCTGGCCTGCGCGGTGCGGTGTCCATGCAATAAACTTAATTAGCGCTCATTTAATTAGTCAAGAGCCTCGCGATCGCGGCGAGCGGAAGCCGTCGCTCGACCGAAGCAGACCGGATCTCCCATAGGTGGGGGTTAGGCGACGCCGTACAAACCCATCCTGTGCCGGTCAGCATAAGATGTGAGCGATAGCATAGGAGGGTGGCGTGACAACGCGACGAGAGCAGACTAGCCAGGAGAGCCGTGAGCTGATCCTCTCGGCCGCGGCGGAGTTGTTCGCCGAGAAGGGGTACCGGCAGACCACGTTCGCCGACGTGGCGGAGCGGTCGGGGATCAGCAGGGGCTCGATCCCGTGGCACTTCGGCAGCAAGGAGGGGCTGCTGCTGGCCGTGCTCGAACGCTCGGTGGACCTGGTCCGTAGCGGGTTCCCGGCGGAGCCGGAGAAGAGAGAGGTGGGCTTCGACCGCCTGGGTGAAGGCGTCGACCTGCTCCTACGGCTGCCCACCTCGAGGCTGTTCGTCACGCTGCTGGTGGAGGCGCTGGAGCCTGGGTCGCCGATCCAGGGCCGCTACGTCGAGATCCACGACACGTTGCGCGACCATTGCAGGAGATGGCTGGAGCGGTTGCCGTTGCCGCCCGGCATCTCGGCCGAGACGCTGGCCGTCACGCTGGTGGGCGCCGTGATCGGCATCCACCAGCAGTGGCTGCTCGCGCCCGACCGCGTCGACCCGCAGGCGGCCGTCGCCTGCCTCGGGCTGCTGGTCACCGGCATGCCGCCGGGGCCCTCCGCCTGAACCGGCATGGGTGAACCTCGAAGTCACGCTGTTCCACGCTTGTCTGGCCGATGACCTGCCTCGCCGGCGGACCCCGGATCGCGAAGCCCTCTGGCGGCGCACTGTCGGGGGCATGGCTTGACGGAGATCACGCTGCCGCGGCGCGGCGGCCGGCGCAGGCGGTCAGCGCGCACGCCGCCCTGTTCCGTGCCGTGCTCGGGCACGTGGGGTGGGCCGTGGTGGTCCGTCAGGGGATCAGCAGGCCCTGCGTGTGGAGGGTGTCGAGGACCAGCCGGTTGGCGGCGGAGACGCGGTCGCGGTCGGCGTGGGTGAGCCAGGCGATCTCCGCGATCTCTGCCTGCGGCGTGAGGGTGCCGGAGTAGTCGGCGGTGTAGCAGGTCATCCGTACGGTGACATCCGTCTTGCCGTGCGCCGGCGCCTCGTAGGTGCCCACGTGGTGAAAGGTCTCGGGGACCAGCGCGACGGTCAGCTCCTCGGCGATCTCGCGCAGGAGAGCGTCGACGTCGCTCTCGCCGGGCTCGCGCTTTCCGCCGGGCAGGTAGAAGGCGTCCATCCCGTGGGAACGGGCGCCCAGCAGCCTGCCGTCCTCCAGGAGGACCCACGCGACCTTGTCGATCACCATCTGTCCCCTCCCCGTGATCGTCGTGCTGCGAGGGTTTGCGCAGCTGGCCGACCTGTTCCGCTCGTCACCAGGGTAGTCCCTGCCCGGTGCGCCGGCCTGTGCCGACAAGTTCTCTCCACTGGTTAAGGTGGCCGGATGCATATCGACGAGTGGCTGCAGGCGATCCCGCCGGTGTGGATCTGTGCGTTGGTCGGCGTGGTGATCGGGCTGGAGAGCGTGGGCATCCCGCTGCCCGGGGAGATCGTCCTGGTCAGCTCGGCCCTGCTGTCGGCCAAGGGCGTGGTGGACCCCGTCTGGGTGGGAGCGTGCGCCAGTGTGGGGGCGATCGTCGGCGACTCGATCGGGTACGCCGTCGGCCGCAGGGGCGGCAAACGGCTCTTCGTCCGGCTCGGCAGGCGCTTCCCCAAGCACTTCGGGCCGCACCACATCGCCAAGGCCGAGCACTACTTCCACCGGTACGGCATGTGGACGGTGTTCTTCGGGCGCTTCATCGCCCTCCTGCGCATCCTGGCCGGGCCACTGGCGGGGGCCCTGCGCATGCCGTACTGGAAGTTCCTGGTCGCCAACGTGCTGGGCGGCGTCGTCTGGGCGGGCGGCACCACGGCGGTGATCTACTACCTGGGGATCGTGGCCGAGAAGTGGCTGAAGGGGTTCTCGTGGGCGGGGCTCGGCGCGGCCGTCCTGTTCGGGATCGCCACCACCTGGTACGTCAAGAGGAAGGCGAGCAGGGCCTCAGCGCTCGATGAGGGTGACCTCGAGGGAGTAGTGCGAGGCCCGGTAGACGTGTGAGCCGTGCTCGACGGCCTTGCCCTGGTCGTCGTAGGTGGTGCGGACCATGGTCAGCAGCGGCGCGCCCCTGCGCTCGTCGAGCAGCTTGGCCTCGGTCGTCGAGGCGGCGCGGGCGCCGATGCGCTGGTTGGCGACGCGCATGCGCACCCCCGCGGCGCGCAGCAGCTCGTACAGCCCGCGACCCTGCAGGTCGTCGGGGGTGAGCGAGGCCAGGCCGACGGGCAGCCAGTTGTGCAGCAGGGCCAGCGGCTCGCCCGCGGCGAAGCGGAGCCGTTCGAGATAGAGTGCCTCGTCACCGGGGGACAGGCCGAGGACCTGGGCGACCTGCTCGTCGACCGGTCGCGGCTCCAGCGCGAGGACCTCTGTGGCGGGCTCCTGCCCGGAGCGGCGCAGGTCGTCGTAGAGGCTGGTCAGCTCGACCGAGCGCTTGACCTGGCCATGGACGACCTGGGTGCCGACGCCGCGCTTGCGGACCAGCAGGCCCTTGTCGACGAGGTACTGGATGGCCTGGCGGATCGTCGGCCTGGACAGGCCCAGCCGGTCGGCGAGCAGGATCTCGTTGTCCAGCCGGGAGCCGGGGGCGAGGTCGCCTCGCCGGATGGCCTCGGCGATCTGCTCGGCTACCTGGAAGTACAGGGGGACGGGGCTGGAGCGGTCCAGATCGATCGCCAGGTTCGCGGTCATGTGATCAGGTTAGCGAGGTCAGAATGTCCTGACAAATCTTTCCTCGATGTCGCCGGAACGCGGGCACCCGGCGGGTGCGCGCCCGGCCGGGGGCGCGCCTGGTGGAGCCGGGGCCGGCGGAGGCGCGACCGGCGATGGTGCGGCCGGTGGGACCGCGGAAGGCGGGGGTGCCCCCGGTGGGAGGGAGGCGCGGCCGGCGAGGGCGCGTGGGGACGGGGGCGCTTGAGGGGGCGGGCGGCCGGGTCCGGCGCGGTGGCCGGGGTCGCGTGGAGAAGAAGCGGGCACGCGACCCCGGCTCCGACAGCCCCGGCCCTGACGGCACCGGCCCGCCACCGTCCGGCCCGGATGGTCCCGGTTCGGACGGTGGCGGGGCGGGGAGGGCGCCGAGCGGTAGTCCGGTGAAGGGGGTCAGGCGGCCGGCAGCGGCCGGTGGTCGCAGTCGTAGCCGAAGTAGCGCGGCCCCGCCAGCTCGAGCCCCGCGGGTGTGGTCCACCGCGGGTCGCAGGGGGCGCCGATCACGGTGACCCGCAGGCCGTACCGCATCGACTCGGTGGTCACCGGCTCGCCGGTGTCGGTGTCGAGGACGCAGATCAGGTCGGGGGTGGTCGCGACGATCTCGCCGTCCCTGCGCGCGAGCAGGTGCTCGTTCTGGAAGCTGAGCTCGAAGTCGCCCTCTCCCGACAGCAGCGCCCTGCCGCGGGCGAACCCGCCGGTGGTGCGCCGCTCGACGTCCACGACCTTGCCGGTGAACAGCCGGACGCCGCCGAGCGTGGACGTGGCCGCCGCGACGGGGTCGGTGTGGGCGGCCCGCGCCTGCCGTACGGCCCGCCCGAGGTCCTCCGCCAGCGTCAGCGTGGCGGGGACCAGACCGTCGGCGAGCTGGTCGCCGCGCAGCACCGTGTCGGCGGAGGAGATCTGGCAGCCCATCTGGACGCAGGCGGCGCGCGCGATGCGCTCGGCCCAGTGGTTGGAGACGGCGTCGAGCACCAGCGTGTTGCCCTTGTCGTCGGCGAGGGCCATGGGCGTGTTGGACACGCCGATCAGGGTGGGCAGCACCATCTGCGCCTCGGGGAAGGCGCGGCCCATGGCGTCGCCGTCGACCAGCGGCAGCCCGGCCTGGGCGGCCGCGGCGATGGGGATCATCGAGTTCACGCCGCCGATCTCGATGGGCACGATGTGGGTGGCGGGCCGGCCGATGACGGCCTCGAGGGCGCGTAGCGCGGCCAGCTCCTCGGTGCCCGCGGGCAGCTTCTCCAGCAGCACGGTGGGCGCGCCCATGCTGGAGACGGGCACGACCGTGGCGTCGGCGGGGACCTCGTCGATGTCGTAGAGCGTCACCGGGCCGTGGCGCCTGATCGCCTCCCTGGCCAGGAGCTTGCCGACGTAGGGGTCGCCACCGCCACCGGTGCCGAGGATGCCCGCGCCTCTGGCCATGTCGTCCAGCTGCTCGATGCCGATCTCACGCATTGATCTTCTCCAAGTCCAGGTCGCCGACGGCCTTCACCCTGATGCGGGTCGCGTCGCCGGGCAGGTAGGCCAGCGGGACCTCCTCCACCTCGGCGATGCGCACGCTGCCGGTCCGCGCGCCCGCGCGTTCGGCGCGGGCGACGGCCTCGGCCTTCGCCTCCTCGAGGACGACCTGGCGCGGGCCCGCGTAGACCTTGTCCACCTCGCCGCCGACCTGGGCGATGGCGGCGCCGACGGCGTTGGCCACGGCGAAGTGGTCGGGCCTGCGCACGTCGTCGAAGCCCGGCAGGTCGGAGATCAGGACGCTGCCGCCGCCGACCAGCACGACCGGCAGCGGCGCGGGGGAGGTGCGCATCCGGTCGACGGCGTCGGCCACCCGTTCCGCGATGACCTTCAGCGACCTGGCCGGATCGACGCCGGCCACCAGCGAGGGGTCGCCGATGTCGGCGTACCCGGCGGCGACCGCCAGGTCGGTGGCGGTCAGCGTGCCGCCGCCGAACACCAGCGCCTCCTCCGGCAGCCGGAAGCCGACGCTGCGCGGGCCGACGGAGCCGTCCCCGGCGACGACGGAGCCGCCGCCGATGCCGATCGACAGCACGTCGGGGATGCGGAAGTTCGTGCGGACCTCGCCGACCATCGCCTCCCCGGCCGCCTCGCGGGGGAAGCCGCCGACCAGGATGCCGATGTCGGTGGTGGTGCCGCCGATGTCGACGACCGCGCAGTCGCTCAGCCCCGACAGGTACGCGGCGCCCCGCATCGAGTTGGTCGGCCCGGAGGCGAAGGTGGCCACCGGGTAGCGCAGCGCCCGGGAGACGTCCATGAGCGTGCCGTCGTTCTGCGACAGGAACAGCGGCGCCTCGATGCCCGCCACCCGCAGCGCCTGCCCGAAGGCGGCCACCGTCCGCTCGGCGAGCGGGCGCAGGGCGGCGTTGACGATGGTGGCGTTCTCCCTGGCCAGCATGCCCACGCGGCCGATCTCGCTGGACAGCGAGAGGTGGACGCCGGGGCCGAGCTCGGCGGCCAGGATGTCGGCCGCGGCCCGCTCTGAGGAGTCGCTGACGGGGGAGAAGACCGAGGAGATCGCCACCGAGCGCAGGCCCCTGCGCCTGATGTCGGCCGCGACCCGCTTGAGCTCGGCCGGGTCGAGGGCGGAGATCGGGCTGCCGTCGTACTCGTGGCCGCCGTGGCACAGGTGGACCGCGCCCTCGACGACCTTGCGCAGGCGCGACGGCCAGTCGACCATCGGCGGCAGCGCGGCCGTGGCGGGCAGGCCCAGCCGTACGGCGGCGACCGGTTCCAGGCGGGCGCCCTCGACCAGCGCGTTGACGAAGTGGGTCGTGCCGATCATGACCGCGGACACCTGGGTGGCGCCGAGGCCCGCGAGGGCCGCGGCGACCCCGCCGGTGACGTCCTCGGTGGTGGGGGACTTGACGGTGGCCAGCACGTCGCCGCCGTCTCCGATGAGGGCGGCGTCGGTGTTGGTGCCGCCGACGTCGATGCCGATGCGCATGGAGTGGGATTCCTTCAGACGGTGAGGAGTTCGCGGGTGCCCCGGACCAGGCCGAGCTTGCCCGCGACGATGTAGGCCAGACCGGCCAGCAGGAGGGAGTTGAGCGCGGGGATGCCGATCCACTGGTGCTGCTCGCTCAGCCAGCCGACCAGCGCCGCCGCCCCCCAGATGACCAGCGTCGCCGGCACCCAGGTCGGTTCGGTCGCCGGCAGCGCGCCCTCGTCCCGCGAGGCGTCGAGCGCCGGCCGCCAGCGCTTGACGACGAAGTACTCGGCCACCATGATCCCCGCGATCGGCGGGGTGATGACGCCGAGGACGAGCAGGAAGTCGGTGAAGCGCTCCAGGATGCCCATGGCGGCCAGGACGCTGCCGAGCACGCCGATGCCGACGGTCACGGCGACCCGGTTGAGCCTGACGCCGACCGTGGACTCGACGGCGCTGAGCAGGCCCAGCGCCGAGGAGTACAGGTTCCAGTTGTTGATCTTCACGGTGGCGGAGATCAGCACGATCACGCCGATCACGCCGGAGGAGGCGGTGATGATGGCGATCACGTCGGACGACTTCACCGCGTAGGCCAGCAGCACGCCGGCCAGGCCGAGCACGTACTCGCCGAGCGAGATGCCCACCAGCGTCTGCTTGATCACATCGCCAGTATTGCGGTTGAAGCGCGTCATGTCGGGCGTGGTGACGGCGCCGACGATGTAGGAGCCGGCCACGATCGTGGCGCCGGTGGCGATCGAGATCGGTTCGCCGAAGGGCGGCGACGCGACGAGGGTGCCCAGGTCGTGGCGGGAGATCTCCACCCACATCGCCCATCCGGCCAGGCCGAGGAAGGCGGGCACGGTGATGAACGCGGTCAGCCCCATGGCCTTGAAACCGCGGACGACCAGCGCGGTCACGCCCAGGCCCGCGATCAGCGACCAGGCCCACAGCGGCAGCCAGCTCATGATCGAGTGCAGCCCGGCGGCGAACACCGCGGTCTGCACGCCGAACCAGCCGAACAGGCTGAGGGTGATGATCACGCCGATCAGCGTCGCGCCGTAGCGGCCGAAGCCGGTCCACCGGGCCAGCATCGAGGTCGACAGGCCCTCGCGCATGCCGGCGATGCCGACGAAGATGCAGACGATCTCCAGGATCACCGAGCCGAGCGTGAAGGCCCAGAAGGCGTCCCAGAAGGACAGCCCCGCGCCCAGCGTGGCGCCGAGCAGGAACTGCGTCAGGTCCGACAGCTGGCCGAAGCGCTGCACCGCCACGTTGAACCAGGGGTAGCGGGCGCCCGGTGGCACCCGCTCCAGCGGGTAGTCCTCATCCGTCGTCGTTGCCATGGGGAAGACGCCTTTCACAGGGGGGTCACAGGGGCAGAGGGGGTCACAGGGTCACAGCCGCGCGGGCGGGCCGGCGGCCCTGGCGCGCAGCCGTACGAAGGGGCCGGGCAGGTAGTCCAGCGGGGTGTCGGCCGCCTCGACGATCCGCACGTGGAGGGGGTCGGCCCCGGCACGGACGGCGCTGGCCCTGGCCTGCTCGACCACCGCCTCCATCGCCGCCGGCAGGTCCGCGCGGCCGGCCAGGCGCACGATGCGCTCGTACTGGCCGCCCACGGGGCTGGTGGCCGCGCCGATCGCGCCGGCCGCGGTCGCGTGTTCGGGATGCAGCCCGTCCGGTACGGCATGCGCCCCGCCGCCCACGACGACCAGCGGCAGCCGTCCCGCCCCGGGCTGCATCCGGTCGACGGCCTCGGCCAGTTCGGCGGGCTCGACCGGCCTGGCCACCCTGACCAGTTCGGGGATGCGCAGCCCGACGGGCACGCCGCCGATGCGGGCGCCCGCGACGGCCTCCTCGGGGAAGCCGCCGGCCAGCGCGCCCACCCTGACGCGGCGGGCGCCGACGTCCGCGACGACGGCGTCGGCCAGCCCGGTCAGCGCGCCCGCGCCGCGCAGCATGCTGGCCGGCCCGCTGCCGAGGCTGAGCCCCGGATGCCGGGCCAGGTGTTCCAGGCTCATCAGCGTGCCGTCCCCGCGGGTGACGTGGACGGCGGTGACAGGGGCCAGCGCCGAGGCGAGGCGCACGGCCACGTCCGCGGCGAAACCGGACAGGGCGGCGTCGAGGACGGTGGCGTTCTCGCGTTCGAGCAGCCCGAGGCTGCCGAGGTCGGCCGACAGCGCGATCGGCAGGTCGCCGAGCTCGGCGCGGACGATCTCGGCCGCCTGCTGCTCCTGCTCGGCGTCGAGCGGCGAGAACAGGCCGGTGACGGCGACCGCCTGCGCCCGGCCCACGACGGAGGCGGCGAAGCGGGCGACGGCGTCGCGGTCGAGCGGGGTCCAGTCGGCGCGGTCGAGGCCGCCGCCCCCGTCGACGATCGCGCTGCCCGCCTCGACGGCGCGGCGCAGGTCGTCAGGCCAGCCGAACAGCGGCCTGATCGCCTGCGCCTCCTGGCCGCCGATCCGCAACGCGGCCACCCTGCACAGGCCGCGCCTGCCGGCGACGGCCGAGGCGGCGCCGTGCAGGCCGACGGCCACCTGGGCGAGCGGCGGGGCGGCCAGCCGGCCGAGGGCGGCGGTGACGCTGGCCACCGGGTCGCCGGGCACGGAAGCGACCTTGACGGTGGCCAGGACGGCGCCCGCGTCGTCGAGCAGGGCGGCGTCGGTGTTGGTCGGCCCGATGTCGACGCCCGCCTTCACCGCGCCACCTCCCCGGCCCCCGGTCGGCGCGGTCCGCCGGAGGCGGGCGGCGCGCCGCCCGCCGACGAGCGCGCCCGAACGCGAGGCGCTCCGGGGGCGGCGCCCGGCCCGGCAGGGGGAGCGGAGGGGGTGTCAGGGAGACCGCGGGCGGGAACGGCCAGGCCGGTGAGGCCGAAGGCCTCGGGGCCGGCCAGGCGCAGCCCCTCCTCGGTGTACCAGACCGGGTCGCAGGGCACCCGCACCACCGACACCCGCAGGCCGTACCTGACGTGCTCGGTGTCCACGACCTCGCCGGTGCGGGCGTCGAGCAGCGCGATCACGTCGGGCACCACCGCCAGCGGCGCGCCGTCCTCCAGGACAGCCAGGAACTCGGTGCCCGCCTCGATCCGCACCAGCCGGCCGAGATCGGCGCCCAGGCCCTCGATGACGATCGAGCCGGTCTCGGCGATCTTCCCGGAGACGAGGGGCGCGGGCAGCTCGGTGCCCAGGCGCAGCGCGCGCGTGACCGAGCCGAGCGCGGTGGCCGACGCGACCTGGTGGCCGCGCATGACGTACTCGGTGGTGGCCGCCTGGCCGCCGAACGGCTCGAGCGCCGCGCGCACCAGCCGTTCCAGCCAGCGCCCGTCCACGTGCTCGATCACCACGGTCCTGCCCCGGCCGTCGCACATCACCGCGGGGGTGGCGGAGATGCCGCGCAGTTCCATCACGGTCTGGTTCATGCGGGGGAAGGCGCGGCTCATCCCGTCGGCGTCGACCAGCGGCAGGCCGAGGCGGGCGGCCCAGGCGAGCGCCAGGCAGCCGTTCGCGCCGCCGATCTCGCTGGCCAGCACGGCGCCGGCGGGCGTGCCGTAACGCTGCTCGATCTGCCGGCGCAGGTGCACGGGCTCGTCGGTGCCGCCGACGCGCTCGGACATCACCGCGGAGGAGCCCGCACTGCCGACCGGCATCACCAGCAGCTCGGGGTCGAGCTCGCCGGGCTGGACGACACGGACCGGCCCGTGGTCGTACAGCGCCTGGAGCGCGGCGGCCCTGGCGATCGTCACGGGGCCGCCGCCGCCCGAGCCGAGGACTGCGCATCCCCTGGCGTAGGCGGGCAGTGACCCGGTGTCGATGCGCATGCCCCCACAGTAGGAACTCCCAGGCCATGCATGGTGTGCCGGCAGAACCTCATTGGATGGTCAGTGTGCCCGTGGCACACTTCAGAGATGGACGGGGTGGACGGCCTGCGGCATCTGGCCGGGCCGATGCGCGGCCGCCGGGCCACCGGTGTCCGGCTGGTGGAGGACCTGCGGCGGATCGTGTCGCAGCCGGGCGGAGCCGTGCTCGTGCTGACCGCCGCCGCGGCGCGCGAGGCGGCCGGATACCGCCTGGAGGTGGCGCTGCGGGACGCCGGCGCGGCCGGCGCGGCGGCGCTCGTGCTGACGGCGCCGGTGGAGGTGGGACGCGGCGCCGCCGCGCTGGCCGAACGGGCAGGGATCGCCCTGCTGGCGGCGGAGGGCGACCTGGCCGAGCTGGTGGTCGCCCTCGACAGGGCCATCGCGGGCGACGCCGCCGACGCGCTGGTCCGGGCCGACAAGGCGGTGCGCGGCGTGCTCGGCGCGGGCGGCGTGCCCGCCCGGATGGCCGAGGCGGCGGGGGCGGCGCTCGGCGTCGAGGTGGGAGCCGACTTCTCCGCGCCCGAACGGGACGACCACCTCGGGCGGGCGACCAGGATCGTGCTGCGGCTGGCCGAGCTGGCCGCCGCCGCCGGACCGGCCGAGGAGCCGCCCGCCCGCTCGCGTGCCCAGGTGCTGACGGAGCTGCTGATCGCCCCGGAGAAGCAGGCCCAGGAGCTGGCCCCCAGGGCGCGGACGCTCGGCCTGCCCGTCGACGGCTGGCACGTGGTGCTGCGTGTGGAGGGGCCCGAGCCGTACGCGCTGCTCGACACCGTCGCGGCGCGGGCCGGCCGCGTGGTGCGGGACCTGGTCGGTCCCGAATGGAGCGTCGCGATGGCCGACGGCGCGCTGATCGTGGTCCGCACCACGCCCCGCGACCAGGGGCGGGCGGGGCTGCGCGCCGCCGCCGCGGACGCCGCGCTGCTCCTCGAGCGGGTACCTCCGGCGGGCGCCCGGTTGCGCTGCGGCGTCAGCACCGCCCACCAGGGCCTGCTCGGGCTGCGCACCTCCGCCTCGGAGGCCCGTACGGCGCTGCGCCGCAGCCCGGCCGCGCTGGCCACCTACGACCTGGCGGGGCTGGACCGGATGCTGGAGGAGTGGTACTCCTCCGACGCGGCCCAGCAGGCGGTGCGGGAACTGCTGCAGCCGATACTGGAACAGAAGAGGGCGGGACTGCTGCTGGACATCCTGAGGGCCTACCTCGACCACCACGGCTCGCCGGCCAAGGCCGCAGAGGAGGTGCGCATGCACCGCAACGCCGTGAGCAGGAACATCAGGCGCATCGAGACGCTGCTGCAGGCCGACCTCGACGACCCGCAGCAGCGTCTGGCGCTGCAGCTGGCGTGCCGAGCGGCAAGGATATGAGACATGACCGAACTACTGGACATCGCGTCGGAGGCGGCCAGGGCGGTCGGCGGGCCGCTGCGCAAGGCGTTCCGCTCCCGCCCGCCCGTCGAGACCAAGCGCGACTTCCACGACCCGGTGACCGAGCACGACCGCGCCGCCGAGGAGACGATCCGCGAGGTGATCCTCTCGCACCGCCCCGACAGCGTGATCGTGGGCGAGGAGGGCGGCACCACCGGATCCGGCGAGGTGACCTGGTACGTCGACCCCATCGACGGCACCGCCAACTTCGCCGCCGGCATCCCGTTCTTCTGCGTGTCGATCGCCGCCGCGGTGGAGGGCGAGCTGGTCGCGGGCGTCGTCTACGACCCGGTGCGGGAGGACGAGTTCACCGCCTCCACCGAGGGCGCCTGGTGCAACGGGGTCTCGCTGCGCTCGCGCGGCGCCGTGCGCGACCGTGAGGCGATGCTGCTGAGCAGCTACCCCACCCCGCGCGACCTCGACCAGGACGGCCAGGCCGCGCTCGACCGCTACGCGGCGGTGGTCCGCTCCTTCGCCGCGGTCAGGCGGCTGGGGAGCGCGGCGCTCAAGCTGGCGCACGTGTCCGGCGGGTGGGCGGACGTGGCCTACGGGAGGCTGTCGAACCCATGGGACGTGGCGGCGGGGGCGCTCCTGGTACGGCAGGCGGGCGGCGTCTACCTCGGCGACCCCCTGGTGCCGGGGGACTACCTGGCCCACGTGGGCGGCTTCGACCTCGCCGCCTCGGCCCTCGCCGACGTGGCCGCCTGACCGCGCGGGCCCGGTCTTCTCCGGCGCGCGCCTCGCGGACCCGGACAGTGGCGACCGCTTCGGCGCGCGGGCTCCGGCCCCGCCCGTCGGCTCGACGCGGCGCCCGCCGGGCCCGCCGTCAGGCCCGGCGGTGGGCCGCACCCGCCTTCACGTGCTCGATCATGATCTGCTCGGCCGTCTCCCCGTCGCCGCGCTCCAGCGCCATCAGGATCCGCTCGTGCGCGTCGAGCTGCCGCTCGGCCACCTCGGGGTCCAGCCACAGCGACGCCCCCGGCGGCACGGGAAAGCCGGCCCTGACCGCCCTGGCGTGGCGGCCCAGGAAGGCGGGCCCGCCGATGTCGGCGATCCGCAGGTGGAACTCCTCCGACTGGCCGCCCAGCAGGCCGTGCCGCCCCGCCGCGGCGTCCGCGACCATCGACTCGTGCAACCGCCTGAGCTCGGCCAGCTGCGCCGCGGCGATGCGCCCGGCCGCCAGACGCGCGCCCAGGCCCTCGACCACGGCCCGCACCCCGTAGAACTCCTCCAGCGCGTCGTCGCCGAGGTCGACCACGGTCGCCCCGTGATGGGCCTCGTAGCTGATCAGCCGGTCCTTCTCCAGGCGGCGCAGCGCCTCCCTGACGGGCGTCACCGACACCCCGAGCCGGGTGGCGACGGGGGCGGCGCGCAGGGCGGTGCCACCGGGGATCTGCCCGGTGCGGATCTCGTCCAGCAGGACCTCGTAGACGTAGTCCGCCTTGCTCAACGGCTGTCGCATAACTTATAAGATATAGGACTTATGACCAGTCTTGCCGATATCCGGGTGATCGACGTTGCGACGTTGTTCGCGGGGCCGTCCGCCGCGATGATGCTGGGCGACTTCGGCGCCGACGTCATCAAGATCGAGCATCCCCGCCGCGGCGACCCCTCACGCGGGCACGGCGCCGCCAAGGACGGCGTCGGCCTGTGGTGGAAGTCGCTGTCACGCAACAAGCGCGCCGCCGCCGTCGACCTGTCCGCGCACGAGGGACAGGAGATCCTGCGCCGCCTGGCGCGCGGCGCCGACGTGCTGGTGGAGAACTTCAGGCCCGGCACCCTCGAACGCTGGGGCCTCGGGCCCGAGCACCTGATGGAGCTCAACCCGCGCCTGATCGTGGCCAGGATGACGGGGTTCGGGCAGGCCGGGCCGATGGCGGGGCGGCCGGGGTTCGGCACGCTGGCCGAGGCGATGAGCGGCTTCGCCGCGATGACCGGCGAGCCTGACGGCCCGCCGACGCTGCCGCCGCTGGCCCTCGCCGACGGCATCGCCGGTCTGGCCATGTCCTACGCCGTCATGGTCGCCCTGCACGCCCGCGAGCGGACCGGCCGCGGGCAGGTCGTCGACATGGCGATCATCGAGCCGATCCTCGGCCTGCTCGGCCCGCAGATGACCGCCTACCAGGCGCTCGGCGTGGTCCCCCGGCGTACGGGCAACCGGTCGAGCAGCAACGCCCCGCGCAACACCTACCGCACCCGCGACGGGCGCTGGCTGGCCGTCTCCACCAGCGCGCAGACCATCGCCGAGCGTGTGGTCACCCTGGTCGGACGGCCCGACCTGGTGGCCCAGCCGTGGTTCGCCACCGGCGCGGGCCGGGTCGAGCACGTCGACGAGTTGGACGAGGCGGTCGGCTCCTGGATCGCCGAACGCGACGCCGACGAGGTCGTCGCCCGCTTCGAGGAGGCCCAGGCGGCGATCGCCCCGATCTACGACGTGCGCGACATCGCCGAGGATCCGCAGTACGCGGCGCTGAACACCTTCATCGAGCTGCCCGACGAGGAGCTCGGCTCGGTCACCGTCCAGAACGTGCTGTTCCGGCTGTCGGAGACGCCGGGCGAGGTGCGCTGGACGGGCCGCCGCCTCGGCCAGGACACCGACGAGGTGCTCGGCGAGCTCGGCTACGCGCTCGAGGAGATCGCGAAGCTGCGCGAGAACGGGGTGGTGGCGTGACGCTGACCTGGCTGTACGTGCCGGGGGACCGGCCCGAGCGGTTCGACAAGGCCATGGCGTCGGGGGCCGACGTGGTCATCGTCGACCTCGAGGACGCGGTCGCGCCCGCCCGCAAGGACGCGGCCAGGCGCAACGTCGTCGACTTCCTGCGTACCGGCCCGTCGTCCCCGCGAACGCGCGCCGACGATGCCGCCGGTGCCGCCGGGGACCGCGGCGGGCCCGGCGCGGGTGCGCGTGCCGGCGATTCCACCGGGGAGCAGGGCGCGCCGGTGGTGGGCGCGCGGGTCGACGGCGCCGGCTGGGATCAGGGCGGGCCGTCCGTGCACGTGCGGGTCAACGACCCCGCCACGGACCACGGGCGGCGGGACCTGCGGGCGCTGGCCGGCCTGCCGCTCGCCGCCGTGCGGGTCCCCAAGGTGCACTCGGTCGCGACCTTGGACCTGGTGGATCTCGACGTCCCTGTCCACGCCCTGCTGGAGTCGGCCGCCGGCGTGGTGAACGCGGCCGCCGTCGCCGCCCACCCCAGGGTGGCGGGGGTGGCGCTGGGAGAGCAGGACCTGATGGCCGAGCTGTCCATCACCGACGAGGCGGCCCTCGACCACCTGCGGGTGCAGGCGGTGCTGGCCGCGGCGGCGGCGGGGCTGCCCCCCGTGGCGATGTCGGTCTACGCCGATGTGGCCGACGAGGCCGGGCTGCTGGCCTCCACCAGGCGGGGCAGGGCGCTGGGGCTGTACGGCCGGGCGGCGATCCATCCCCGGCAGCTGCCGGTGATCCGCGAGGCGTTCACGCCCACCCCGGAGGAAGTGGCCAGGGCGCGGGAGATCGTCGCGGCCGCCGAGCTGGCCGGCGACGTGGGCGCGGTGGCGCTGCCCGACGGCAGGTTCGTCGACGCGCCGGTCGTGGCGCGCGCCCGCCGTACCCTCGACCTGGCCGACCGGCTGGCCCGCTGACGCCCCGCCGCGCCCGGACCCGTGCCCGCTGACGCCCGGCCGCGTCCCGGCCCGTGCCCGCTGGCGCCCGCCCGCGTCCGCTGAACAGCCCGCCGCTCCCTGGCCCGCGCCCGCTGACGCCCCGCCGGGCCGGGGTCCGCGCTCGCCGGGCGTCAGGGGCGGGGGGCCCAGCGCCGCGACAGTTCCTCGTCCGAAGGGGCGGGGCCGGGCAGCGGCCGGTGGGCGGGCGGCAGCCGCATGGAGTCGAGCATCAATGTCAGGTAGCGGTGGCGCAGCTCCACCGTGCGCGGTTGCTCGCCCAGCTTGATCGAGGCCAGCTGCTCGAACAGCAGCGCGATGTCGGCGGTGGTGACGTCGGGGCGCAGCACCCCCGCCTCGACCGCCCGGCGGTGCACCGCGGTGGCCAGTTCCGCGGCCCGGGCGGCGTCGCGGTGGAGTTCCTCGGTGGGCTGGAAGGTGCCCGCGAGCGCGATGGTCAGCGAGCTGCTGTCGGCCTCGACGATGTCGCGCATGTAGGCCGCGAAGGCCTCCCACGGGTCGCCGTCCATCGCCAGCGACTTCTCGCAGGCGGCGATGTAGAGCTTGAGCCCGTCGCCGCAGAGCTTCTGCAGCAGCGTCTCCTTGCTGCCGTAGCGCCGGTAGAGGGCGCTGATCCCGACGCCCGCGCGCTCGGCCACGGCCGCGATCGGGGCGCCGGGGTCGGCGGTGAAGACGGCTCTGGCGGCCTGCAGGATCAGTTCGTCGTTGCGCGCGGCCTGCGCACGGCGGCCGCTCATGGGTGCTGCTGTCATGCCCCCAGCATATAGCGGAACATACAATTCCGTTCTAGATGGATGTGATCAAGCCTCTTCCCAATGATCGCCGGGGACCTTAGCGTCGCAGCAGACACCCCATACATCGCCTGACGGGAAGGGGCGGCTGGATGTCCGATGCGGCGATCACCCCCGCGTTATCCGACGAAGGCCTCGCACGTGACGACTACGCGCTCCAGCGGGTGCCCGCCTCGGCCCGCTACGGCTGGCTGACGGTCGCGGTCCAGCGCTTCGGCATGCTGAGCGCGCTGAGCCAGTTCCTGCTCGGTGCCACCCTCGGCATGGGGATGACCTTCTGGGACGCCGTCCTGGCCATCACCGTGGGCGCCGTCATCCTCGAGATCGTCGCGATCGCCGTCGGCATCGCGGGCATGCGCGAGGGCCTCTCGACGACCGTGCTGGCCCGGTGGGCCGGGTTCGGCCGCTACGGCGCCGGCATCGTGGGCATGGTCGTCGCCGTCTGCCTGCTCGGCTGGTTCGGCGTGCAGTCGGCGGTCCTGGCCCAGGGGCTGGCCTCGCTGCTGGGCGGGCCGCCGGTGTGGGTCTGGTCGATCACGGCAGGGCTGGCGGTGACGGCGATCGTGGTGCACGGCTTCGCCGGGATGGCCTGGACCGCGTGGATCACCGTCCCGGCCTTCCTGGCCCTGGCCGGCTGGGCGATCGCGGTCGAGCTGTCGAAGCAGCCGCTGGGCGCGCTGGTCGCCTCGGCCCCGCCGGGACCGGCACTGAGCCTGGCCGAGGGCGCCACCATCGTCGCGGGCGGCTTCATCGTCGGCGCGGTCATCTCGCCCGACATGTGCCGGTGGAACCGCAGCGCCGCCGACGTGGTCAAGCAGACCGTGCTCGGCATCACGCTGGGCGAGTACGCCGTGGCCCTGGTCGGCGTGCTGCTCGCGCACGCGCTGCGCACCGGCGACGTGATCGCCATCGTCACCAGCACGTCCGGAGCGGTGGGCACGATCGTCCTGGTCACCGCCACCCTGAAGATCAACGACTGGAACCTCTACGCCGCCTCGCTCGGCATGACCAACACCCTGTACACCGCCTTCGGCCTGCGCACCGGCAGGGCCGCGGTCACCGTGGCGCTCGGCGTGATCGGCACCGGCCTGGCCGCCGCCGGCATCCTCGACCATCTCGTCGACTTCTTCGTCCTGCTCGGCGTGGCCATCCCGCCGGTGGCGGGCATCATGGTCGCCGAGTACTTCGTGGTGCGCCGCTGGCGTCCCGCGCTGGACGCTTCCCGGCAGGCGGGCACGCTGCCCGAGACGGCCCCGGGGTGGGCGCCCGCCGCCCTGGCCATCTGGCTCGGCGCCGCGCTGGTCGGCAAGTACGTCGCGTGGGGCATCCCCGCGCTCAACGCCCTGCTGGTGGCCTTCGCCGCCTACGCGATCGCGGGCAGGCTCGGTCTCACCGCCGCCGCCCCGAAGGGCACCACCGGCCCCGCCTGACATCCCCTCCCACCCCTCTCCGCGTAGACAGGAGCTCCTCTGTGCGTGTCGGGATCGACGTGGGCGGCACCCACACCGACGCCGTCCTCATGGACGGGACCACCGTCCTGGCCGAGATCAAGACCGCGACCACCGTCGACGTGACCGGCGGCGTCGTCACCGCCCTGCGCGAGCTGCTGGCCGCCTCGGGCGTCGACCGCGCCCGCGTGACCGCCGTGATGATCGGCACGACGCACTTCACCAACGCCCTGGTGACCGGGCGCCGGCTGGCCCGCACCGCGGTGGTACGGCTGGCCCTTCCGGCGACGGCGGCGCTGCCGCCGCTGGCGGACTGGCCCGAGCGGCTGGTGCGAGCCGTCGATCCCAGCGTCCACCTGTGCGACGGCGGGCACGAGTTCGACGGCCGGCCGATCTCCCCGCTCGACCCGGACCAGCTCAAACGCGTCGCGGCCGAGCTGGCGGCCCAGGAGATCGACACCGTGGCCGTCACCTCGGTGTTCTCGCCCGTCAACGCCGAGGTCGAGGAGACGGCGGCGGGCATCCTGCTCGCCGAGCTGCCCCACCTGCGGATCAGCCTGTCCCACCGGATCGGCAGGGTGGGCTTGCTGGAGCGCGAGAACGCCACCGTCGTCAACGCCTGCCTGCGCGACCTGGCCGACGAGATCGTCGACGCCTTCACCGGGGCGCTGCGGGCCGTCGGCATCCACGCGCCCCTCTACCTGTCGCAGAACGACGGCACGCTGATGGACGCCGAGCACACCCGCCGCTACCCGGTGCGCACCTTCGCCTCGGGGCCGACCAACTCCATGCGCGGCGCGGCCTTCCTGGCCGACCTGGCCGACTGCGCCGTGGTCGACATCGGCGGCACGACCACCGACGTCGGCGTGCTCAGCGGCGGCTACCCCCGCCAGGCCACCGGCGAGGTCGACATCGGCGGCGTGCGCACCAACTTCCGCATGCCGGACGTGCTGTCGATCGGGCTGGGCGGCGGCAGCCGCGTCACCGCCGAGCCCGCGCTGCGGATCGGCCCCGACAGCGTCGGCTACGAGCTGACCGGCCAGGCGCTGGTCTTCGGCGGCCGGGTTGTCACCGCCACCGACCTGGCGGTCGCCGCGGGCATGGCCGAGATCGGCGACCCCTCCCTTGTCCGGCACCTCGACCGCGAGCTGGTCAGGCGCGGCGTGGCCTGGATGGCCGGCCGGGTGAGCGAACTGGTCGACCGGATGCGCGTCTCGGCCAGCCCGCTGCCGGTCGTCGTGGTCGGCGGCGGCAGCGTGCTGATGCCCGACCGCCTGGAGGGCGTGCCCGCCGTCCACCGGCCCGAGCATCACGCGGTGGCCAACGCCATCGGCGCGGCGACCGGCCAGATCGGCGGCGAGGTCGACCGGCTGTTCGCCATCACCGCCACCTGCTCGCGCGCGGACGTGCTCGATCAGGCCCGCGCCGAGGCCGTGGAACGGGCGATCGCGGCGGGCGCCGACCCCGGCACCGTCGAGGTGGTCGACATCGACGAGATCCATGTGGCCTACCTGCCGGGCAACGCCGTACGGGTCAGGGTCAAGGCGGTCGGCGAGCTGCGACTGAGCGGCCCGGCCGGCATCGAGGAGGTGCGGGTGTGATGGGCGAGAACCTGACACTGGAGGGGCTGCGGGACCTGGCCGAGGGGGCGGCGGTGCTCGGCACGGGCGGCGGCGGCGACCCCTACATCGGCAGGCTGCTGGTCGAGCGGCAGCTGCGGGCGGGCCGCCAGGTGACGATCATCCCGGTCGACGAGCTGCCCGACGACGCCCTGGTGCTGCCCTCGGCGATGATGGGGGCGCCCACCGTCTTCGTCGAACGGCCGCCGTCCGGCCAGGGCAACGTCGCCGCGCTGCGGGCGCTGGAGAAACACCTCGGCCGCACCGCCGCGGCCACCATGCCCATCGAGTGCGGCGGCCTCAACAGCATGATGCCGCTGCTGCTGGGCGCCCAGCTCGGGCTGCCGGTCATCGACGCCGACGGGATGGGCAGGGCCTTCCCCGAACTGCAGATGGAGACCTTCGCCGTGTACGGCGTGCCGGGCTCGCCCATGTCGATCGCCTCCGACCACGGCGACGTGGCCATCATCGACGCCCGCGACGACAACGTGCGCATGGAACGGCTGGCCCGCGTCATGACGGTCGAGATGGGCGGGGCCGCCTACATCTGCGACTACCCGATGGACGCGGCCACCGTGCGCCGCACCGCCGTACCGGGCACGCTCGGCCTGGCCGAACGGATCGGCGCCGCGCTCCGGCAGGCGCGCGCCCGGCACGACGACCCGTTCGAGGTGCTCACCGCGGCGCTGGCCGGCACGATCTACAGCCACGGCCTGGTCCTGTTCCGCGGCAAGGTCGTCGACATCGACCGCAGGACCGTCGCCGGGTTCGCCCGCGGCCAGGTGACGCTGGCCAGTCTGGACGATCCGGGCGACCGGATGGTGATCACCTTCCAGAACGAGCACCTCGTCGCCCGCCGCGACGGCGAGGTGGTGGCCATCGTCCCCGACCTGATCTGCACGCTCAACACCGACACCGGGGCGCCGGTGACCACCGAGGCGCTGGCCTACGGGCAGCGCCTGACGGTCTACGCCATCTCCACGCCCGAGATCATGCGCACCCCGGCGGCGCTGGACTGCTTCGGCCCCGGCGCGTTCGGGCTCGGCGAGCCGTACGTGCCGGTCGAACGGCTCGCCGCCAGGTCGGCCGCGGGAACGTGATCCGTACCCCGGTGTAGGTGCCGGCGGACCGGAGCCGGCGACCGCGATCGCGGTGGCGGCTCCGGTCCGCAGCAGGTCACGGCGGAGAATGGCGACATAGGGGACGACGATTCGAGGCCGCCGAGGCAACCCGGGGTAACAAGAACATCTATAAGTCCTAATGTCACGACAAAGTGTTGACGCAGGGGTAATGCGGCGGTTACATCGAGGACGAGCCAGATGGTCATGGAGGTGTCGCATGAACCGGACCCCGATAGTGCTGGTCCTGCTGGGGGCGCTGACCCTCACGGGATGCTCGGCAGGCGGCGACCAGGCCGCCGCCACCGCCTCGGCGAGCGCCTCGCCGACCACCGCACCCGCGCCCGCCGGCGGGATGAACTTCGCCGTCATCACCCACGCCGGACCCGGCGACGCCTTCTGGGACGTGGTCAAGAACGGCGCCGAAGCGGCCGGCAAGCAGTACGGCGTCACCGTGACCTACCAGGGCGACGGCGACGCGGGCAAGCAGTCGCAGCTCATCGACCAGGCCGTCTCCCAGAAGGTGGACGGGCTCGTGGTCTCCATGGCCAACCCCGACGCGCTGAAGGAGTCGATCGGCAAGGCGGTCGCCGCCAAGATCCCCGTGATCACCATCAACTCCGGCCTCGAGCGCTCCAAGGAGTTCGGCGCCCTCACCCACGTCGGCCAGTCGGAGGACGTGGCCGGCCGCGGCGCGGGCGAGCAGCTCAAGGCCGCGGGCGTCACCAAGCTGCTGTGCGTGATCCACGAGGCCGGTAACGTCGGCCTCGACCAGCGGTGCAAGGGCGCCGAGGCGACGCTGGGCGGCTCGGTCGAGCGGCTGCAGGTCGACGGCTCCAACCAGGCCGACGTCAGCTCCAAGGTGGCCGCGCGCGTCCAGGCCGACGAGTCCATCAACGGCGTCCTGACGCTGAACCCCGGCGTGGCCGTCGCCGCCCGCGACGCGCTCAAGGACGCGGGCTCGCAGGCCAAGCTGGCCACCTTCGACCTGTCGGGCGACGTGGTGACCGCCATCGAGGACGGCGAGATCCTTTTCGCCGTCGACCAGCAGCAGTACCTGCAGGGCTACCTGCCGATCACGTTCCTGTACCTGTACAAGACCAACCTCAACACCGTCGGCGGCGGCCTGCCCGTCAACACCGGGCCGGGGTTCGTCACCAAGGACAACGCCGCGCAGGTCGCCAAGCTGGCAGAGAGCGGCACCAGATGAGTTCGGTCACCGCCGACGAACGGCTGGGCGAGGTCGGCCGGGTCCGCCGCCTGCTGATCAGGCCCGAGCTGGGCGCGGTGGTCGGCGCGATCGTGGTCTTCGCCTTCTTCGCGAGCCAGTCGGCGGTCTTCCGCTCGGTGCGCGGCATCGCCAACTGGCTCGACCCGGCCGCCACGCTCGGCATCATGGCGGTGGCGATCGCGCTGCTGATGATCGGCGGCGAGTTCGACCTGTCGGCGGGCGTGATGACCGGCACCACGGGGCTGGTGCTGGTCACGCTGGCCACCCGCTTCGGGTTCAACGTCTGGCTGGCGATGCTGGCCGGCCTGGTCGTCGCGCTGGCGGTCGGCTTCGCCAACGGCCTCATCGTCACCAGGACCAGGCTGCCCAGCTTCATCGTCACGCTGGGCACGTTCCTCATGCTGCAGGGCATCAACCTGGGCGTCACCAAGATGATCACCGGCACCGTGCAGGTCAGCGGCCTGCGCCGGGCCTCCGGCTACGAGTCGGCACGGACGGTGTTCGGCGGCACCATCGGCGACAGCGGGTTCAGGGTCGCGATCCTGTGGTGGATCCTGATCACGATCGTGGCCACGTGGGTGCTGATGCGCACCCGCGCCGGCAACTGGATCTTCGCCGTCGGCGGCAACGAGCAGGCGGCCAGGGCCGTCGGCGTGCCGGCCGCCCGTACCAAGATCGCCTTGTTCATGACGACGGCGTGCGCGGCCTGGCTGGTCGGCTCGATCATGGCGCTGCGGTACACCTCCGTGCAGGCCAACGCGGGCATCGGCCAGGAGTTCATCTACATCATCGCCGCCGTCATCGGCGGCTGCCTGCTCACCGGCGGGTACGGCTCGGCGATCGGCGCCTCCATCGGCGCGGTCATCTTCGGCATGGCCGACAAGGGCATCGTCTTCCTCGGCTGGGACGCCGACTGGTTCATGTTCTTCCTCGGCGCGATGCTGCTGCTGGCCACCCTCGCCAACAACATGGTCCGCCGCTACGCGGAAGAGGTGAAGCATTGATCCTGGAAACGCGGGACATCGGCAAGAGCTTCGGCAGCGTGCTCGCGCTGCGGAACGTCTCGATGGGCGTGACGGCTGGACAGGTGACGTGCGTGCTCGGCGACAACGGCGCGGGCAAGTCGACGCTCATCAAGATCCTGTCGGGCGTCCACCAGCACGACTCGGGCACCCTGCTCATCGACGGCCGCGAGACGCGGCTGACCAGCCCGCGCGACGCCCTCGACCGGGGCATCGCCACCGTCTACCAGGACCTGGCGATGATCCCCCTGATGTCGGTGTGGCGCAACTTCTTCCTCGGCTCCGAGCCGGTCAAGTCGCTGGGCAGGTTCGACGTGGCCACCGCCAGGAGCGTCGCCCGCGAGGAGCTGCGGGCGATGGGCATCGACATCCGCGACGTCGACCAGCCGGTCGGCACCCTGTCGGGCGGCGAACGCCAGTCGGTGGCCATCGCCAGGGCCGTCCACTTCGGCGCCAGGGTGCTCATCCTCGACGAGCCCACCTCCGCGCTGGGCGTCAAGCAGGCGGGGGTGGTGCTGCGCTACATCGCCAGGGCCCGTGACCGCGGCCTCGGCGTGGTGTTCATCACCCACAACCCGCACCACGCCTACCCGGTCGGCGACCGCTTCCTGCTGCTCAACAGGGGCACCAGCCTCGGCGAGTACGGCAAGGCCGACATCAGCCGGCAGGAGCTGACCTCCCTCATGGCCGGAGGGGCCGAGCTGGAGCAGCTGGAGCATGAGCTCACCAGAGAGTGATACACCTGATGCGGTAATAGAGATCTTATGCCCCGTTCGTATGCGACAGGATGGATAAGCGAGATACGTAACCGGGGGCGAGGGGGGACGATGGTGGGCTGGCGTGCGCTGGTGCCGGTCGTGGCCATGACGACGATGGCGACGACGATGGTGACGGCGGGACCGGCGGTGGGCCTGGGCCCGGCGCCCGCCGCGCACGCCGCGGTGGCGCCGGAGCAGAAGGTGGTCTACCTCACCTTCGACGACGGGCCGTCGGAGTACACGGGCAAGGTGCTCGACATCCTGCGCGCCAACGACGTGCACGCCACCTTCTTCCTGCTCGGCGCCAACATCAAGGAGCACAGGGCGCTGGCCGGGCGGATCTTCAGCGAGGGGCACAGCCTGCAGAACCACAGCTGGTCGCACCCCGACCTGCGGCTCCTGCCGTGGCCCGTCTTCAAACGCCAGGTGCTCCGAACCGACGCCGAGATCAGGAAGCAGACCGGCTACACGCCGGGATGCCTGCGCCCGCCGTACGGGGCGGTCAACAAGAAGGTCCGCAGGGAGGCCGCGGCGCTGGGCAAGCGGGTGCGGCTGTGGACCGTCGACCCGCAGGACTGGGCCAGGCCCGGCGCCAAGGCCATCGCCAGACGGGTGTTGAAGCAGGTCGAGCCGGACGGGATCGTGCTGCTGCACGACGGCGGCGGCGACCGGCGGCAGACCGTCGCCGCCCTCCCCAAGATCATCAAAACGCTGAAGGAGCGCGGCTACGTCTTCCACCGCCTGTGGTGCGGGTGACCCGCCGGTTCCCGGGTCGCTCTAAAGTGTCTGGGTCTACCGGATACCGAGCAGGAATGAGAGGCCAACGATGACACGCCAGGCAGTGTGGGCGGTTGTGACCGGCATGTACGACGCCTACACCAGAGGCGACAGGGCGGGCATCGACCGCCTGCTGCACCCCGAGGCGACGATCTTCGACTCGGCCGCGCCGGACCTGATCACCAGCAGGGCCCAGCTGGAAAAGGTGCGCGACGCCCGGCCCACCGACGGCCCCCAGGAGACGGGCGTGACCGCCTACGACGAGGTGGTCGACGTGTGGGGTGACACCGCGCTGGCCCGCTACCTGCTGCGCGTCGACTACGCCACCGGCGCGTCGGAGACCGTGCGCACGACCACCGTGCTGCGGCGCTCCGACGACGAGTGGCTCATCGTGCACGTCCACGAGAACACCCTCTGACCTGGGCGTATCCTGAAGCGCGAGGGCGTGGTGCACAGGCCGCGCCCGCCCGCATGGGCGTCGTGCACACGGAGAGCGAGAGGGGGCGGTCCTATGGTGCGCCATATCCGTGCAGCGCCCCCCTCCTCCGAGGAGCACCCATGACCGCCACCGACGCCCGGACCCTGCCCATCGGGTCCGCGTTCGACCGCATGCCGTTCACCCGACGGCACGTGCTGATCGCCCTGGCCCTGTTCATCGCCTTCGTCATCGAGTCGTGGGAGCAGCTCGCGCTCATCTACGTCTCCGGCGACCTCGGCGAGGAGTTCGGCATCGGGCAGGCGGGCGTCGGCGTCGTCCTGTCGGCCGTGGCGTTCGGCATGATCCCTGGCGCGCTGGTGTGGGGTCCGCTCGCCGACCGCATCGGCCGCAAGCCCACCTGCTTCTGGTCGCTGCTGTCCTACGGCGTGATCGCCCTGGCCTCCGCCTTCGCCCCGAACCTGGCCACCCTCGTCACGCTGCGCGTCGCCTCCGGGCTCGCCCTCGCCGGCGTCTACACCGTCACCTTCCCCTACTTCCTCGAACTGCTGCCCACCAGGAGCCGCGGCAGGGCGGCGGTCTACCTGTCGATCGGCTGGCCCGTCGGCATGCTCGCCGCCATCGGCGCCTCGGTCGCGCTCGGCGACCTCGGCTGGCACGTCGTCGTCATCGCCAGCGCGGCGGCCGGGCTGTGGGCGTTCGCGATCAGGGCGTGGGTGCCCGAGTCGCCGTACTGGCTGGCCGCCCGCAGCCGCCAGCACGAAGCCCGCCAGGTGCTGCGCACCCTCGGCAGCCCCGACACCGACGCCACCTTCACCGTCGCCGCCCGGCGTGTGGGCAACCCGCTCGACCTGCTGCGCGGCGGGCTGACGAAGATCACCGTGGCGATGCTGCTGCTGAACTTCGCCTTCAACTGGGGCTACTGGGGCCTGCAGACCTGGCTGCCCACGCTGCTGCAGGAGAAGGGCCTCACCCTCGACGCCTCGCTCGGCTTCGCCGCGCTCAGCGCGCTGATGATGATCCCCGGCTACGTGAGCGCCTCCCTGCTGACCGGCCGCTTCGGACGCAAGAAGGTCTTCCTCGTCTACGTCGTGGCGGCGGCGCTCGGCGGCCTGTGGTTCGCCCTGGCCGACTCCACCTTCGAGCTGTACGCGGGCAACTTCGTGCTGTCGTTCTTCAGCCTGGGCGCGTGGGGCGTCTGGAACACCTGGAACGGCGAGTTCTACCCGACGGCGCTGCGCGGCACCGGCTACTCGTGGGCGACGGCAGCCCAGCTGATCGCCACCACGCTGGCGCCCTCCGCGGTGGGCGCGCTGCTGGCCAACGCCACCGGGTTCACCGCGACGATGCTGGTGATCAACGCGTTCATGGTGGTCACGGCGTTGCTGGCGGTGCCGCTGCCGGAGACCGAGGGGCGCGAGCTGGAATGATCCTCGGCGTCGCGCTCGGGCGGCACGCGACCACCGTCGTGGCCGTCCGCGACGGCGTCCCGATCGCCTCGTGGTCATCCTCCGGTACGGCCGGCCCCGATCCCCGCGTTGTCGCCCCCCACGTTGTCGACCCTCACGCTGCCGGCCCTCACGTTGTCGACCCTCACGCTGTCGATCCCCCCGCTGCTGGCCCTCACGCTGTCGGCTCTCACGAGTTCGGCCCCTTCCTGCCCGGTCTTGCGGACGTCTTCGTGCTGTCCGGTCTTGCCGGCGCATCCGGTCTTCCGGGCGGGCCCGGCCCTGCTGGGGCATCCGGTCTTGCCGGCGCCCCTGGTCCTCCTGGCACCTCCGGTCTTCCTGCCGCGCCCGGTCTTCCTGGCAGGCCCGGTCTTCCTGGCAGGCCCGGTCTTCCCTGGACGCCCGGCCTTCCAGGGGCTCCCGCTGATCGGGGGACGCCCGGCCGGGCCGGCGATCCCGGCCGTCGCGCCGCGTCCGGCCCGACCGGCGCCGGAGGCTCCCCCGGCGGGCGCCGCGGGAACGAGCGCCCTGGAAGCCGGCCGGGCCACCCCGAGACCCGTATCACGATCCGACCGGAAGAGATCCGCGCGGCCTGCCTGGCCATCGACCTCGCCGACGTCCCGGCCGCGCCGGTGGCCGCCATCAGGGTCGGCGGACCGTGCCCGCCCGTCCTCGGCCCGCACGTCCCTCACCCCAGAGGCAGGGCGACGATCGTCCGCGGCGGCCACAGCCTGACCGGCCGCCCGCTCGCCCCTCTCGACACCGACGCCGTCCGCCTCTTCGCCGCCGGCTGCGGTCTGCTCGACTTCGCGGTGACGGCGACGGGCTCGCCCACTCTCGCCGACCACGAGCTGGCCGTCGCCGACCTCGTGGCCGCCGAGGTTCCGGGAGCGCGCATCACGCTGTCGTACGAGTTCGGCAGGCCGGGGCTGCGGGAGAGGGAGCGCGAGGCGATACTCAACGCGTCGCTGCGACCCGAGGCGGAACGGGTGGCCGACGCGCTGGCCGCATGGCTGCCCGGCATCCCGCTGTACGTGGCGCGGACCGGCGAGGGGCTGGTGTCCTCCTCCTACTTCCGCCGCTACCCGCTGGTGTGCGCCCGTGGCGGCACCGCCGCCGCCCTGCGCGGCCGGCCGGCCCCGCCCACGGTCGCCGGTGGTGACCCGTCTCCGGACCCCGCAGGGGAGGCGGCGGCCTACGGGGCGACGCTGGCGGGTCCCGTGGCCGGGGTGGAACGGATCGTGCGGGCACGGGGCCGGGCCGAACTGGACCGGGAAGTGGACGACGCCCGCGACGAGGCGCTGACACGGGTGGTGAGCGCCGGGGCCGCCCCGGGTTCGGCGCGGATCGAGGCGCTGACGGTGAACCCGCTGTCGTACCTGCCCGACGGCCTCTACCGGGTACGCGTCACCGCCGAGGGGACCACCCCATGACCGCCGCGCCGTCCGCCCTCGGCCGGCGGCTGCGAGCTCGGGCGGGTCGTGCCTCGCACGTCCGGCCCTCCGTGCAGTTCTTGGGTTGGCAGCGGACCGCGTGGCGGAGGCGGCCGTGATCGGGCGGTCGGACATGATCGGGCGGGCGGAGCTGCCGGTGTTCGCCGCGGGGTCGCGGCTGTTCGCCACCGGCGCCGCCGAGTCCGCCTTCCACCTGGCCGTCGACTGGGCCGGCGCCGTCCTCGACACGCCGGTGCGGCTCGTCCCGGCCACCGACCTGCCGCCCGACACCCTGTGCGTCGCTGTCACGCTGGTCGGCTCGACGACGGCCATGGGGGAGCAACTGCCCGAAGGCGGTGAGCCCGCGCGAGCCGTACAGGCCCTCGAACGCCGGCTCGGCACCCGCGCCGGCGCCGTCGTGGCGCTGAACCTGGCCGCCGAGAACGCCCTCCTCCCGCTGATCGCGGCGGCGGCGCTGGGCCTGCCGCTGGTGGACGGCGACGGTTCCGGCAGGGTGTTCCCGCTGGTGGAGCAGACCACCTACACCCTGGGCGGCATCAGCCCCACCCCGCTGGCGCTGGCCGGCCCCGCCGGGGAACTGGTGCTGCTGGAGACCGCGCCCGGCAGGGTGGAGGAGACGCTGCGGCCGCTGGTGCTGTCGTTCGGCGGGTGGGGGCTGGCCGCCTGCTACCCGATGCGGGCCGCCGACCTCTCCGGGGTGCTGGTTCCGGGCACGGTGTCGATGCTGATGGCGGCGGGACAGCCGGGAGCGCCGCGTTCGGCCGCCGCCCCGTACGGCGTGCGCCGGTTGTGCGTGGGACGGATCGTCGCGGTCGAGGGCAGCAGCGGACATGGCGCGGACCTGGCGATGCCGTCGCTGCCGTCGAGCATCGTGGTGGAGGAGAGCGAGGGACTCGGCAGGCTGGTACGGCTGGAGGCGCACAACGAGATCGTGCTCGCGCTGGCCGACGGGGCGCCGGTGGCGATGGCGCCCGACCAGATCTGCATGATCTCCTCGGCCGACGGGATGGTGGTGGACGTGGACAAGGCCAGGCCCGGCATGCGGGTGGAGGTCCTGGTGCTGCGTGCCGCTCCTGCCTGGCACACCGACGAGGGGCGCGCGCTGGGCGGGCTGCGGGCGTTCGGGGTCCCGCTATGACGCCGTCGTCGTGCGTCACCTACTGCCCGGTGGAGGTGCGGAGGGTCGTGAAGGCGAGGTGCCCGGGGCCGGTGCTCAGGGTCGTCAGGGGCGCGGTGGGGTCGTGCGGGTACGAGGCGCACGGCGCCGGGCGCGGAGGCGGGAGATGCAGGTGAGTGGCTCTCAGGGGCGTGAGGTGCGGGGCTGGGAGGCGCCTGTCACCGTGGCCGAGCTGGTCAACGGCGGGCCGCTGGCGGGTGCCCGGATGTACGGCAGCGGCGAGCACCCCGTCCACCAGGTGCGCATCGTCGACGACCTGTCGGTGTTCTCCAGCGTGGCGCCGCACACGGCCGTGGTGCTCATCGGGGCGGCGGCCAGCGGCGGCTGGGCGGTGGAGATGGCGATGCGGCGCGCGTGGGAGCAGGCGGCAGCGTGCGTGATCGCGCCCGCCGAAGCGGCAGGGACGGGATCGAGCATGGGATCGAGCGCGGTGCTCGCCGAACGCCTCGGCATCACGCTGATCGTCGTGGCCGCCGATCCGCTGGTGACGGCCGTGGAGGTGGCGTCGGCGGCGGCGCGTCCCTCTGCCGCGCGTACCCAGCTCGTCGCCCGCTGCGCGACCAGGCTGGCCGAGGCGGGTGCCTCGGCGCGCCGGGTGCTGGGCGTGCTCAACGCGGAGCTGCCCGGCACCTCCGTGGCCTTCGTCGACCCGTACGGCACGCGCCTGGCCGGGCGTGCCGCCGCGCTGGCGCCGGCCGGTCAGGGGCCGTGGCCGGTCGAGGTCGAGGTCACCGGCCCTGAAGGGACGGCGCTGGGCAGGCTGGTGGCGGCCGGGCCGGCACGGTCGGCGGGGTGGCCGGCGGTGGTGCGCGCGGTGCTCGGCCTCGCCGTCGCCCCAATGACGGCGTGGGCCGCGGCCGAACGGCTGGCGGCGTCGAGCGACTTCGCTCTCCAGTCGGCCCTCGCCGACCGTCTCCTGGCCGAGGCCGCCATCACGGGCGCGGAAGGCGCACCGGCGGTCACCGAGGCCGCCACGACGGCGACGGGTATCCAGGCCGCCATCAAGGGCACTGAGGAGGGCATGCGGACGGGCAGCGACGCCGCCACCACGGCGACGGGCACCGAGGCCGCCACCGGAGCGACGGGAATCGAGGCCGCCACCGGAGCGGCGGGCACCGAGGCCGCCATCACGGGCATCGGGGGCGTCGCCACAGGCGCGGAAGAGGTCTCCCGCCGCCCCGAAGAACAGGGCGCCGGTGGTGTCCGTCAGGAGGCCATGGGCAGAGCCGGTGCGTCTCCGGCCGGCGCGGGCCCGGGTCGTGCCATCCGGAAGGGCGAGGGCGAGAGTAGTGCCATCCGGAAGGGCGAGGGCGAGGGTAGTGCCATCCGTAAGGACGAGAGCCCGGGTGGTGCCTGGTCGGCAGGTGCGGGCAGGGGTGGCGCCTTTCAGGGAGGCACGGGCAGGGGTGGCGCGGTCCGGGGAGACGCGGGTCGGGGTGACGCCTTCCAAGCAGGCCCGGGTAAGGGAGGCGCCGTCCGGGGAGGCACGGGTCGCGGCGGTGAAGGGCAGCAGGAGCCCGCGGGTGAAGGGGTGTGGGCGAGGGCGGTGGCGCTGGGATGGGCCGTGCGTGGACCCATGGCGGCGTTCATGATCAGGCCGACGGGCCGCGGGCCGAGCCCCGGCGACGCGGAACGGGCACGCGCCGTGATCGTCGCGACCGTCGGCCAGGTACCGGTCGTCGCCAGGGGCGGAGGCTGGGCGGGCTGGTCCGCGCTGCCTCCCGAGCACCTGGCCGAACGGCTCGGCCGGGCCGTACAGGCGCTGCCGTGGCCGTGCGCGGCAGGCGTCGGCACTCCTGTCGCCGACCTGCGGGCGATGGGGGAGTCGCTGCTCGGCGCCGAGGCGGCGGCGTTCCTCGCGCGGGCGGGAAGCGTCGCGCGCGCCGACCGGATGGGCCCCGCCGAGCTCCTGGCCGCCATCCCGGCCAGCGCGCTCATGGCCCCCGCGACGGTGGTGCTCCAGCCGCTGCTGGCCATGGACAGGGACGGCACGCTGCTGGAGACGCTCGGCGCGGTGCTGGGCGAGGGCGGCGCGGTGCGGGCCGCCGAACGCCTCGGTGTGCACCGCAACACCGTCACGGCCCGCCTCGACCGGATCAGGGAGGCGGGTTACGACCTCGACGACCGCGCCACGAGGCTGGCGCTGCAACTGGCCTGCCACGTGCTCGGCTCCACCGCGCCACCGCCCCGGCCGGCCACCTGACCCCTCCGACCGAGCCCCCACCAGAGCCACCAAGGGCCGCCGCGCCGCCTGGTCCGGTGCGCTACGCCTGCTCGACGAGCATGAGCATCTCGTCGAGCGGAAGCTCCTCCACCCGCGCGTCGCCCAGCGCCTGCCGTACCCGGGACTCGATCCTGTCGACGTCGCCGCGCTCGGCCGGTGGCAGTGGCGCGCCGACGGCGCGGCGGGTGGCGGCGGCGGTGGCGAGCAGGCGGGCGGCGAGGTGGTGGCGCCCCGCCAGCGAGTGGGCGCCGGCCAGGCCCTCGAGGGCGAGCGCGACCGCGCGGGGGTCGCCGCTGGCGCGCGCGGCGGTCAGACCCTGCAGGTGCAGGTCGAGGGCGCCGGCGGCGTCGCCGCGCTGTTCGGCGACGAAGCCGAGCTCGGCCATGACCAGCGCGGTGCCCGGTCTGGCGTCGAGCAGGCGCATCCAGTCGAGCCAGGTGCGCAGGTGGGCCTCGGCCTCGTCCAGGTCGCCCTGGCGCCTGGCGGTGAGGGCCAGGCCGGTCTGCGCGAACTCCTCGGCCGGCTTGCTGGCCTGCTCGGCGGCCAGCTGCTTGGCGCGGGTGTGGAGCTCGCGGGAGCGTTCGTGGTCGCCGCGCAGCAGGGCCAGCCGGCCGAGCCCGGACAGGCGCCAGGAGACCTCACTGGTGAGGCCGAGCTCCTCGATGAGGCGCAGGCCCTCGGTGCGCAGCGCGGTGGCGCGGGCGTAGTCGCCGGTGATCTCGGCGTGGGTGGCCAGGTGGTCGGCGGCGCGGGACTGCCCCCACCGGTCGCCGAGCGCCCGGAACGCCTCGAGGCCGGCCGTGGCGTCGTCGTGGAGGCTGGTGAGGTCTCCGGCGAGCAGCGCCTTGCCGGCACGTGTGCTGAGGGCGGCAGCGGCGCCCCACCGGTCGCCGAGCGCGCGGAAGCCCGTCAGGGCGGTGTCGGCGAGCGGGCCGGCCTCGCCGATGCCGCGCTGGGCGGAGGCGAGGAACCACTGGGCGCGGGCGAGCCCGGCGGGATCGTCGTGGAAGAGGGCGAGGGCGGCGCCGGGGTCGGCCGGTTCGCCCGCCAGGAGGGCGAAGCCGGCCTGCCAGGCGGCGGTGCGCGCGTCCGCGCCCCGCCGGAGTGCGTGCGCCAGGTGGCGGCGGGCCTCGGTGAGGTGTCCGCGCAGGAACCAGTACCAGGCGAGGGCGTCGACGAGCCGGTGGGCGAGGCCGGCGGGCGCGTGGTCGAGCGCGGCCCGCAGGTTGGCCGCCTCGGCGTCGAGGACGGACAGCCACGCGCGCTGCTCGGCGCCACGCAGGTGCGGCTCGGCCCGTTCGGCGAGCGCGGTGTAGTAGGCGGCGTGACGGGACCTGATGGCCGCCTGCTCGCCCGCCTCCTCGAGGCGTTCGAGACAGTAGGTCTTGACCGTCTGGAGGAGGCGGTGGCGCGGGCCGGGCGTCACCAGCGAGCGGTCGACGAGGCGGGCGAGGCAGCCGGCGACGTCGATGTGCGGCTCGGCGCAGGTGTGCTCGGCCGCCTCCAGCGTGCACCCGTCGGCGTGGACGGCCAGGCGCCGCAGCACCGTGCGTTCGGGTGCGGTGAGCAGGTCCCAGCTCCAGTCGATGACCGCGCGGAGGGTGCGCTGGCGCGCCGGGGTGCCGCGCTGCTCGGCGGTGAGCAGGTGGTGGTCGAGGCGTTCGGCCAGGGCGTGGCCACCGAGCGCCCGCGCGCGGGTGGCGGCCAGTTCGATGGCCAGCGGGATGCCCTCGAGCCTCGGCACCAGGGCGGCGGCCTCCTCGCCGGTCAGGCCGGGGGCGAGCGTGGTCAGCAGCAGGGTGGCGGCGCCGGCGTCGAGCGGCGGTACGGCGTAGGCGCGCTCGCCGGGCACGGCCAGCGCCTCCCTGCTGGTGGCCAGGACGCGCAGGCCCGGAACCTCGCGCAGCAGCGCGGCCGTCAGAGCGGCGGCCGGCTCCACGAGGTGCTCGCAGTTGTCCAGGACGAGCAGGGAGGCGCGCTGGGCGCGCAGCGCGGCGGCCAGGTCGCTCTCGTCGCGCAGGCCGAACGCCCGGCTGACGGCCTGGACGGGATCGTCGCTGTCGGCCAGCTCCACGAAGCGGGCGCCCGGGTGGTCGCCGGCCGCCTCGAGAGCCAGGCGCGTCTTGCCGACGCCGCCGGGACCCGTGAGCGTGACCAGCCTGGCCCGCTCCAGGATCGAGCGGACCTGCCGCAGGTCGGACTCGCGACCGACGAGCCCGGTCAGCGCGGCGGGCAGGGCCGGCGACGGGGCTACGGGCGGGTGGATGCGCGGCGGCGGGTCGAGCGAGGGGTCGTGGCGCAGGATGGCCTCGTGCAGCGCGGCCAGCTCGGGGCCCGGGTCGAGGCCGAGCTCGTCGGCCAGCAGGGCGCGGGCCTGGGCGTAGGCATCCAGCGCCGCGCTCTGGCGGCCGGCGCGGTAGAGGGCGCGCATGTGCAGGCCGCGCAGCCGTTCGCGCAGCGGATGGGCGGCCACCAGCGCGGCCAGCTCGACCGGCCGGCCCTCCAGGAGGCGCCGCTCGGCCTGGTCCTCGAGCGCCGTGAGGCGCAGCTCCTCCAGGTGGGTGATCGTGGCCGCGGCGAACGCGGCGTCGGCGAAGTCGGCCAGCGCGGGCCCGCGCCACAGCGCGAGCGCCTCGTCGAGGCGGCCGTCGGCCAGCAGGTCCTGGAAGCGGGTGGCGTCGAGCTCGGGGGCGTGCAGCAGGTAGCCGGGCGGCCGGGAGACGACCAGGTCGCGGGCGCCGGGCTCGGCGCCGTTCAGGGCCCGGCGCAGGTGCCAGACCCTCGTCTGCAGCGCGGCGTGGGCGTCGGCGGGCGGAGTGTCGCCCCAGAGGTCGTCGATGAGGCGGTCGGCGGGGACGACCCGGCCCTCGTGGGCCAGCAGGTCGGCCAGCAGGGTGCGGACCTTGCGCTCGCGGACGCGGACGGGAGCGCCGGCGTCGGTGCGGACCTCCAGCGGGCCGAGGATGGCGAAGCGCATGGCGACACCGTATCGAGAGCGGATCGAGAGGGCGGTGCCGCACGGTGGAGGCATGACTTCGGTAACGGTGATCGGGCTCGGCCTGATGGGGAAGGCGCTCGCGGGCGCCTTCGTGCGTGCGGGGCATCGCACGACGGTGTGGAACCGTACGGCGGGCAGGAACGTGGACGGCGCGGAACACGCGACCGACGTCGCGGCGGCGGTCGCGGCGGCTCCCCTCGTGGTGGTGTGCGTGGTGAACAACGACGCGGTGCGCCAGGTGCTGGAAGAGGCCGGGTCGCTGGCGGGCAAGGTGCTGGTGAACCTGACCAACGGCACCCCCGCCCAGGCGCGCGAGGTGGCGGCGAGGGTGGCCGAGCTGGGCGGCCGCTACGTCGACGGCGGCATCATGGCGGTGCCGCAGATGATCGCCGGCCCCGGCGCGCTGGTTCTTTACAGCGGCTCGGCGGAAGCCTTCCACGAGCACGCGGCGACGCTGGAGGCGCTGGCGCAGGCGCGGTTCATGGGCACCGACCCGGGCCTGGCCGCGCTGTACGACCTGGCGCTGCTCAGCGGGATGTACGGCATGCTCGGCGGGGTCTTCCACGCGTTCGCCATGGTGCGGGCGGCCGGCGAGGACGTGCGCGAGTTCGCGCCGATGCTGGGCGCGTGGCTGTCGGCCATGATGGCGGGCATGCCCGAGCAGGCCGAGCAGATCGTCTCCGGCGACTACGCCACCGACGTGTCGGCGCTGGCGATGAACCAGCTGGCCATGCCCAACTTCGTCGAGGCGGCCAAGGAGCTGGGACTGCGCCCCGACGTGCTGCTGCCGATCCAGCGGCTGATCGACAGGGCGGTCGAGGCGGGGCACGGCGCTGACAGCCTCACCCGGCTGGTGGAGATGATCAAGGAGTAGGGGTGGCGGCCCCGCCACGCGGCGGGGCCGCCCTTCGCTAGCGCGTCACCATGCCCTGGGCGAGGTCGTCGGCGGCGGCCTCGGGGTCGCGCAGCTCGGCGGGGCCGTACCCGCCGCCGCCGCCCGACTCGCAGCGCAGGACGTCGCCCGCCCGCACCGGCAGGGCGTTGACCTTGAGCATCTCGCGCTGCCGCGGGGAGCCGGGGTTGAGCGTGACGCGGGGCGGCGCGCCGGCCGTACCGCCGGCCAGGCCCCAGGCGGGGGTGACGGAGCGCTCGAACCACAGCGACAGGGAGGTGTCGCCGATGAACTCGTACTCGCGGACGACGCCGTTGCCGCCGCGCCACTGTCCCAGCCCGCCGGTGTCTGGACGGACCTCGTAGCGGGTGACGCGGACGGGGAAGAGCGTCTCGAGCACCTCGATCGGCATGTCGCGCAGCGCGCCGTTCACGTTGTTGATCAGGCACGTCTCGCCGTCGCCGCCCTCCCACGCGCCCCAGCCGCCGACGGTGGCCTCCTGGGAGACGTACAGCTTGCCGGTGCGCGGGTCGGTGCCGGTGAACTGGACGATGAGCGAGTCGCCGTAGGAGGCGGCGGCCGCCCGGTCGGGCACGACCGGCGCCAGCGCCTTGACGACCAGGTCGATGAGCAGGCCGAGGTGGGAGTAGTAGTACTGGCAGGCAGCAGGTGACTGGGCGGCCAGCATGGAGCCGGGCCTGGTGACGACGTCGAGTGGGCGGAAGGAGCCGCCGTTGAGCGGCACGTCGGCGCTGACGAGGAGCTTGTAGGCGACCCTGACGGCGGCGACGGCCTGGGCCGCCCCGCAGTTGACCGGGCCGGTCGCCTGGTCGGCGCAGTCGGTGAGGTCGACGTGGACGCGCTCGCCCTCGACGGTGACGGTGACGTTGACCGGCAGCGGGGTGTCCAGGTCAATGCCGTCGTTGTCGAGGAAGCCGCCCGCGGTGTAGGTGCCGTCGGGGATGGCGGCGATGGCCTGCCGCTCGAGGCGCTCGGTCTGGGCGAAGATCTCGTCGCGGGCCGCCATGACGGTCTCGATGCCCCAGCGCCCGACGATCTCGGCCAGGCGGCGCTGCCCGGTCATCGCGCAGGCGACCTGGGCGCGCATGTCGCCCAGCGTGGCGTGCGGGAAGCGCACGTTGCGGGCGATGACCTCGTGCAGGTCGCGGCACGGCCGGCCGTTGTCGTAGATCTTCGTCGGGCCCATGCGCAGGCCCTCCTGGAAGATCGAGGTGGAGTCCATGGAGCCGCCGGGGTCCTTGGAACCCATGTCGAGCCAGTGCGCCCTGGAGGCCGCGAACCCGGCCAGCTCCCCGTCGACGAAGATCGGGCCGTAGACGGTGACGTCGTTGAGGTGGGTGCCGCCGGTGTAGGAGTCGTTGAGCACCCAGACGTCACCCTCCTGCCAGACGTCCCTGCCGATCAGACGCTCCGTCTCGCGCGTGCAGACCTCCAGGTTGCCGAGGAAGATCGGCAGGCCGCTCGACTGGCCGAGGACGTTGTGGTCGCGGTCGAGCAGCGCGACGGCGCAGTCCTTGGCCTCGTAGATGACCGGCGTGTAGGAGGAGCGGATGAGCGTGGTGTTCATGTCCTCCGCCGCCTGCAGGAGCGCGCAGCGGATGATCTCTGTGGTCACGGGGTCGATCATGAGGTCACCTTGATGATCAGGAATCCGTTGGCGTCCACGGCGGCCAGGCAGCCGGGCGGGATGACGGTGGTCGCGGTCTCCTCCACCACGATGGCGGGGCCCTCGATCTCGCCGTCCAGGGCGCTCCTGCGCAGCACGGGCGTGCGGTGCACCCGGCCGTCGAAGATCACATCCCGTACGGCGGGCGGGTGCGTCTCGCCGGCCGGCGGCGCCGTCGCCGTCCTGGGGAAGGTGCCGAAGCCGGTGCTGCGCAGCATGACGAACTCGACCGGCGCCTCGGGGGTGGCGTGGCCGTACCTGCTGACGTGGGCCTCGGCGTAGCGCTCGGCGACGGCCCGCAGGAAGCCGGGCGTGGCGGGCTCGGCGGCGTCTCGCAGCGGGATGGTGAGGGTGTAGTCCTGGCCCTCGTAGCGCATGTCGACCGCGTGCTCGACCCGCCGCCGCCCGGACGGCACGCCCTGGCCGTCGAGCGCGGCCAGCGCGTCGCGTTCCAGGTCGGCCAGCCGGGCGGCCATGTCGCCGCCGTCGAGGTCGTCCTGCGGGCGGAAGTACGGGTGCGTCAGGTCGCGCCGCACGTCGGCCTCCAGCATCCCCCACGCGGAGAAGGCACCGGGGAAGCGCGGCACGACGACCTCGCCGATGCCGAGCTCGCGCGCGATGAAGACGGCGTGCATGGCGCCCGCGCCGCCGAAGGCCACCAGCGCGAACTCGCGCGGCTCCACCCCGTGCTCGACCGTGAGGGTGCGGATGGCCTGGGCCATCTTGGCGTTGGCCACGTCGCAGATGCCCTCGGCCAGCTGCAGCGGATCCATGTCGAGCGTCTCGGCGAGCGTGGCGACGGCCGTCCCCGCCGCCTCGACGTCCAGCCGCATCAGGCCGCCGGCGAACCAGGCCGGGTCGACGCGGCCCAGCACCACGTTGGCGTCGGTCACCGTCGGCTGCGTGCCGCCCCTGCCGTAGCAGGCCGGCCCCGGTACGGCTCCCGCCGACTGCGGTCCGACGCGCAGCGCGCCCGCCTCCGTGTAGGCGATCGAGCCGCCGCCCGCGCCGATGGTGTGCAGGTTCACGATCGGCATCAGGACAGGGAAGCCCTCGATCCTGGCCTCGGCGCTGACGTCGGGGCGCCCGTTGACGACGAGGGAGACGTCGAAGGAGGTGCCGCCCATGTCGACGCAGATGGCGTTGTCGCGGCCGAGCAGGCGGGCCGCGGCCACCCCGCCCATGGTGCCGCCGACGGGCCCCGACAGCAGGGTCTGCAGTGGTCGTCTCATCGCGTATCCGGCGTTGACCAGGCCGCCCGACGACTGCATCACGTGCACCGGTACGGCCAGCCCGCGCTCGGCGAAGCGCTGCTCGATCCGCGACAGGTAGCGGCGCACGACAGGACCCGTGTAGGCCTCCAGGACCGCCGAGGAGGTGCGCTCGTACTCCCGCCACTCCCTGGCCACCTCGTGGCTGAGCACGACCAGCACCTCGTCGCCGAGCTCCTGCCGGAGGATCTCGCCCGCCCGGATCTCGTGCGCCGGGTTCACGTAGGAGAACAGCAGCGTGACGGCGATCGCGTCGAACCCCTCCGCCTTCGCGCGGTGGGCGGCCCGCCGTACGGCCTGCTCGTCGAGCGGCTGCAGCTCCTCGCCGCGCCAGTCGAGCCGGCCGGCCGCCTCCATGACGTCGCCGCGGGGGACCAGCGGGGCCGGTTTGCGGTAACGCAGCTCGAACATGCGGTCGCGGTTGCCGCGGGCGATCTGGTAGACGTCGCGCGCGCCCTCGCTGGTCAGCAGCAGCACCCTGGCGCCCTTGCGTTCGAGGAGTGCGTTGAGACCCTGCGTGGTGCCGTGCACGAAGAAGGAGATGAGGGACGGGTCGTCGACCACCCGGCCGAGCGCGGCGAAGACGCCCTCGGCCAGGTCCCCGGGGGTGGTCGGCGCCTTCGAGGCCAGCACCGCACCGCTCTGCTCGTCGTAGCAGACCACGTCGGTGAAGGTGCCGCCGATGTCCATGGCGACGCGATATGTCATGGTGGCACCGTATGCGGTGGCGGGCCGTCGCGGGTGTGCGAGGCGCACGGCCACGGCCCCGCACCCGTGCGTCCCGCACCCCGTTCCTCGCAGGCGCGCCGCCGGCGAACCGTCCTGGGTGCTCGACGGAGAGGCGGCAGGTGGCGGTCCAGGATGGGGGAGCGGCGATGGCGGACGGCGAAGCGGCTGACGCGCGGGATCTCGAACAGGCCGCGGCGGTCTTCGACAGTGTGCGGCCACGGCTGTTCGGGATCGCGTACCGGATGCTGTCCAGCGTCACCGAAGCCGAGGATCTCGTGCAGGACGTCTGGCTGCGCTGGCAGAGCTACGACCGTGCCACGGTCGGCCATCCCGCCGCGTTCCTGGCCACGACGACCACGCGGCTGGCCATCAACGCCGCCCGGTCCGCACGCGTCCGCCGCGAGACCTACCTCGGCCCATGGCTGCCCGAGCCGGTCGACACCGGCGCGGACCCGCACCTCGGCGCGGAGCGAGGCGAGGCGCTGGAGCTCGCGGTCCTGCTGCTCCTGGAGCGGCTGTCTCCCACCGAACGCGCCGCGTACGTTCTGCGGGAGGCGTTCGACTACCCCTACCGGCAGATAGCCGAGATCGTCCAGCTCAACGAGGCGGCCGTCCGCCAACTGGTCAGCAGGGCCCGCAAGCGGGTGGTGGTCGAGCGTCGCACGCCTGTGACCACGGGCGAGCAGCGCAGGCTGCTGAAGGCCTTCGTCGCCGCCGCCCGCTCCGGCGACCTGACCGCGTTGGAAGAGCTCTTCGCAGCGGACGTGACCAGCTACTCCGACGGCGGCGGCGCCGTACGCGCCTCCCGTTTCCCCGTGGTGGGCGCGTCTCGGGTGGCCAAGTACGTCAGGGCGTTCGCGGGTCACTTCTGGACAGGGGTCGACGTGGCGTGGGCGAGCACGAACGGGCAGACCTCCGCCCTGCTGAGCCGCGACGGCCAGGTGTTCGCCGTCCTGACGGTGACCGCCTCGGCCCAGGGCATCGAGCAGGTGTTGTGGATGATGAACCCGACCAAGATCACCGCTGTGTCCGCCACGTCTGAGCAAGGTTCCCACCTGTAGCTCCAGGATTCCGCCTCCTCGAAGACAGGTCAGGAGGCGGACCCACACGGAGACCGGCCCGCCCACGAAGCCGCACCGGGTGGGGCCGCGCCGACCTGGTCCGTGACGAACGCGCAGGTCAGCGGGCACGCGCAGAGAAGAGATCTTGACCGATGCCGATTGAACAGCGCGGTAGCGGTCACAAACCCTGGGGGCTGTCCTGTCGTGACCGGCGACCGAGGGCGACCGAGTGCCCCGGCGGCAGGGAAGGTTCGTTATGAAGATCGTGGTAATCGGCGGGACCGGGCTGATCGGCTCGAAGCTCGTGACGAAGCTGGCAGAGCACGGGCACGAGGCGGTGGCCGCCGCGCCGGACACCGGAGTCGACACCCTCACCGGCGAAGGGCTGGCCGAGGTGCTGACCGGCGCGTCCACGGTGGTCGACGTGTCGAACTCGCCGTCGTTCGAGAGGGCCGCGGTGCTGGAGTTCTTCGAGACCTCCACCGGCAACCTGCTCGCGGCGGAGGCGGCGGCGGGCGTGGGTCACCACGTCGCGTTGTCGGTCGTGGGCACCCAGCGGATGCCGGACAACGACTACTTCGCGGCGAAGATCGCCCAGGAGAGGCTGATCGAGAACTCCCCGATCCCGTTCTCGCTCGTGCACGCGACGCAGTTCTTCGAGTTCGTCCGCAGCATCGCCGACGAGGCCACGGTCGATCGCCAGGTGCACGTGGCGCCGGTGCGCTTCCAGCCCATCGCGGGTGACGACGTCGCCCAGGCGGTCGGCCGGGTCGCGGTGGGGTCGCCGCTGAACGGCAGGGTGGAGGTGGCCGGGCCCGAGCAGTTCCGGATGGACGAGTTCTTCCGCGAGGCCCTGGCCGCCTGGGGCGACTCGCGCGAGGTGGTCACCGACCCGCAGGCGCGCTACTTCGGCAGCGTGCCGGGCGAGCGGACGCTGGTGCCAGGGGAGGGCGCCACCCTCGGTCAGACCAGATACCGCGACTGGCTCGACCGGACCGCCACCGGAAAGTAGATCAGCGAAAGGCTCTTCCATGTCCATATCGAGATCAACCGCGTGGCAGACGGCGCTCACCGTGCTGCAGGAGGCCGAGCCGCCGTTCATCCCCGACGGGGCGAACGTGATGACCGTGATCGTCGAGTATCCGCCCGGCGACCCGGGGGCGCCGCCGCACCGGCATCCCGGCCCCGCGTTCGGTTACGTCCTGGACGGCGAGATGCTGCTGGAACTGGAAGGCGAGCCAGAGCGGGTCGTCCGCGCCGGCGAGGCGTTCTGGGAGCCGGGCGGAGACGTCATCCACTACCAGGACGGCAACAACCGCGCCGACATCCCGCTCCGCTTCATCGTCACCATGCTGTGCGAGCCCGGCAAGCCCATGCTCGTCCTGGTCGACGACGAGGAACTCGAGCAGCGCAAGGACCGCCGCGCCCCTCGCCCGTCCTGAGCCCGGTCCCATGGCCGGCCTCCGCGCCGGCCTGGTGACGCTGGCCGCGCGCATGCGGCGGCACGGACGCCTGCCGGCCACCGCCGGCGCCACGCTTCTGCGCATCGTGCCCGGCTTCCTCATCCGGTTCCTGCTCCTGGGGGACGCGCGGACACTCCAGGCCGGCCTCGACACCCCCGACCTCACGGCGGTCAGGCGACGGGTCAGACTGAAGCCCAGGGGCGTGGCGCCGCGGCGGGGCCCGCGGGCACCAAGGTCGCGGCGGGCGGCCGGCGCAGCAGCTCGACCAGGAGGTCGACGTACGGCTGCGCCGCCCCCCGGTCACGCCGCGAGGTGGCGAGGCCGATGAAACGGGACGGGCTGGGCGCCTCCAGCGGGATCGCCACCAGCTCGGGCGAGGGCAGCAGCGCGATCTCGGGGATCAGGGCCACGCCGACCCCGGCGGTGACCAGCGACTGGGCGAAGAAGTAGTCGGTGGCGCTGCACGAGACGCGCAGCTCGAAGCCGGCCAGCTCGCTGTAGTGCCGCAGCAGGTCCACGGTCTTCAGGCAGCCCAGCACCCAGCGCTCGCCCGACAGCTCGGCCAGGTGCACGGCCGCGCGCCCGGCCAGGCGGTGGGCGCGGGGCAGGACGACGCGGAACGGATCGGGCCGCAGCGGCGTCCAGTCCATGCCCGAACGGTCGCCCGGCCTGGCCGGGGGCGGCCCGTCGAAGTGGTAGGCCAGGGCCAGGTCGGCGCGGCCCTGGCGGACGAGCGGGAGGCTGTCCTCCGGCTCGCGCTCGAGGATCGTCAGCTCGACGCCGGGATGGTCGGCGGCCAGCCGGGCCAGCGCGGGCGGCAGCAGGGGACGGCCGCCGCTGGCGAAGGAGGCGATCGTGAGCTGGGCACGGCCCGCCGCCAGCCGGTCGATGCGCTGCTGGGCGTCGCTCAGCTCGGCGGCGATGGCCTCGGCCGCCGCCACCAGCAGGCGGCCTGGCTCGGTGAGGGTGACGCCGCGGGTGCTGCGCTCGACCACCTGGGTGCCGAGCGTGCGTTCGAGCGCGGCGATCTGCTGGGAGACCGCCGAGGGCGTCAGGCGCAGCGCGGTCGCGGCGCGGTTGAAGCTGCCGTGGCCCGCCACCTCGCGCAGGATCCCGAGCCGGTGCACGTCGATCAACAGCTCTCCTTATGACTGGTTAAGCGAGTCGCCACTACCGGTGATGACTATAGGGCGGGCACGCTGGCTCGCATGAACGAGTTGTGCGTCATCGGCGGCAGCCGGTACTTCGGCAGGCGCCTGGTCGAGAGCCTCCACGCCCAGGGAGTGGCCGTCACCGTGGTCAACAGGGGATCGGCGCCCGCGCCCGAGGGCGTGACCCACCTGGTGGCCGACAGGGACGACGAGGCGGCGCTGCGCCGCGCGCTGGCGGGCCGGAGCTTCGCGGCCGTCATCGACCAGATCTGCTACACGCCGGCCCAGGCGGAGATCGCCGCCCGGGTCTTCGCCGGCCGTACGGCGCGCTACGTGATGACCTCCACCATCGAGGTCTACGCGGGCCTCGACGGCGCGCCGTTCGCCGAGGACGCGGTCGACCTCGCCGAGCAGGGGCCACCCGCCACCGGGTACGGCCCCGCCAAGCGCCAGGCCGAGGCGGTGCTGGCCGCGCAGCCGGACTTCGCCTTCGTCAGCGTGCGCAGCGGCCACGTGCTCGGCGGCGCCGACTTCACCGGCCGCCTGGAGCACTACGTCCGGCGGATCCGCGCCGGCCTGCCGGTGACCGTGCACGAGAACCCCGGCGCCTCGTCGTTCGTCCACGAGGCCGAGATCGCCCGTTTCCTGGCATGGGCCGCGGGCGCCGACTTCACCGGCCCCGTCAACGCCGCCTCGCACGGCGAGCTGGACGTGTGGGAGCTGTGCGCGGCGATCGGCACGGCCACCTCCGCCGCCCCCGCCTTCACCCGAGTCGCCGGCGCCGCGGCCGGGGAGGTCTCGCCGTACTCCTTCGAGCGGGCCTTCACCATGGACACCGGCCGCGCCGCCCGCCTGGGGTTCGCCTTCTCCCACGTGGCCGACTGGCTGCCGGGCGTCATCGAACGGGCCGTCACGACGAGTGTCGAGAAGGCTGCGGCATGCGCCGGCGGCTGATCGGGGACTTCGAGGTCGGCGCCGTCGGCATGGGCGCGATGCCGCTGTCCGTCGAGGGCCGTCCGGACGAGGAACGTGCGATCGCCACCGTCCACGCGGCCCTGGACGCCGGCGTAACGCTCTTCGACACCGCCGACTCCTACCACTGGCACGCCGGCGAGGCCGGCCACAACGAGCGCCTGCTGGCCCGCGCCACCCGCGGCCGGGACGTGCTCATCGCCACCAAGGGCGGGCGCGGCCGGCCCGGTGACGGCTCGTGGACGGTCAACGGCGATCCCCGCCATCTCAAGCGGGCCTGCGAGGCGTCGCTCCACCGGCTCGGCGTCGAGGCCATCGGGCTCTATCAACTGCACAAGCCGGATCCCCGGGTGCCCTTCGCCGAGTCCGTCGGCGCCCTGCGCGACCTGCTCGACGCGGGCAAGATCAGGGCGGCCGGGCTGTCGAACGTCGACGCCGGCCAGATCCTGCTGGCCCGCCGCGAGCTCGGCGAGCACCTGGTCTCCGTCCAGAACAGGTTCTCGCCCGCCGTCCTGGACAGCGATGCCGAGCTGCGGCTCTGCGCCGAGCTCGGCATCGCCTTCCTGCCGTGGAGCCCGCTGGGCGGCATCGCGCGCAGCGCGCTCGACGAGGCGGACCCGGCCGGCGAGACCCCGTTCCACACCGTGGCGAAGGAGCGCGGGGTCAGCCCGCAGCGGGTGTGCCTGGCCTGGCACCTGTCACTGTCGCCGGTGGTGATCCCGATCCCCGGTGCGAGCCGCCCCTCGTCCGTCCGCGACTCGGCGCAGGCGGCCGAGCTGGAGCTGAGCGCCGCCGAGCTGGGCCTGCTGCCACGGCTCAGCTGACGTACTGGCCGGCGTACTCGCCCACCGGCGGGATGGGGGTGATGACGTCGATGAGCACGCCGTTGGGGTCGGCGACGATGAAGTGCCGCTGCCCGAAGTCCTCGGAGCGCAGCTCCAGCTCGGGCCGGAGACCGCCCTGGACCACCAGCCGCTCCCACTCGGCGTCGACGTCGTCGACCTCGACGTTGAGCAGCAGGCCCTGTGCCGCCACGCCCCGGAAGCCGGCCGGGACGGTCGGGTGGGCCGGGTCGAGCAGCGCCAGCTCGTGGTTGTCGCGGCGCAGGCTCACGTACCAGTCCGCCTCGAAGGTGAGCTCGAAGCCGAACAGGCGGGTGTAGAAGTCGCGCGACTCCTGCACCCGGGTGGTGCAGATGACCGGGTAGAAACTGCTGACCTTCATGCCGGACCCCTTTCGCATACCGTCGGTATGTCGAGGTACGGTAGTTCGCATACCGTTGGTATGTCAAAGGGGTCGAGGCGATGACGACGCGGAGCCAGAGGGCGGCACAGCGCGAGCAGACCAGGCGGACGCTGCTGCGCGAGAGCCGGAGACTGTTCGCGGCCCAGGGCTACGCCGCCGTCGGCCTGGCGGAGATCGTCCGCGCGGCGGGCGTCACCAAGGGCGCGCTGTACCACCATTTCGACAGCAAGGCCGAACTGTTCCGCGCGGTGCTCGAACAGGTGCAGCAGGAGGTGGGCGAGCGGGTGGCCGCCACCGCCGACGCCCAGGACGACCCGTGGGCGCAGCTCGTGGCCGGATGCCACGCCTTCCTGGCCGCCAGCGCCGACCCCGACGTGCAGCAGATCATGCTCATCGACGGGCCCGCCGTCCTCGGCTGGGCCGAGTGGCGGGCGCTGGACGAGGCCACCTCCGCCCGCCACCTGGCCGAGGCGCTGACCACGCTGATGGCCGCAGGCACGATCGTCGAGCAGCCGGTGGCGCCGCTGACCAGGCTGCTGTCCGGGGCGATGAACGAGGCCGCGCTGTGGCTGGCCGCCTCGGCGGACCCGGGCGATCTCGCCGCCACCCAGGCCGCGCTGTCCAGGCTCCTGGAGTCGCTGCGCGCATGACCCCTGCGGCCCGGCTCGCGCGGCCCGGCCTCCGGAGCTCCGGCATGCCCGCGGGCTGGTTCCCTGCGGTCTACCAGGGCGCGGATGGCCGCTCCGGCCCGCCCGCAGGCCGGCTCGGCACTCTCCGGGCCAGATGCCAGTTCCGGCGCGCCCGCCCACCGGCCACCCTGCGCCCACCGGCCACCCGGCGCCTACCGTCTGACCGACGGCCACCGGTAGCCCGATGTCCACCATGGGCCCGACGTCCACACCGGCCCAACGGTCACCCTGTGCTCGAGGTCCACCTTGTGCTCGACCCGGTCACGGTGACCGTCCACCGTGTGCTCGAACGTCACCCTGTGCTCGAGGTCCACCTTGTGCCCGAGGGTGGCACCGTGTGCTCGGTGTCCACCGATAGCACGGCGGTCGGTCCGGGAGCAGACGGTCGGGTGTGATCGGGCGGCTCGGGGAGAGGGTGGGCAGGCCGGGGTAGGGGATGGGCGGGAGATGGGCCCGGTGGGAGGCGGAATGGCATGCCCGGAGCGTCCGGTGATCATCCAGGTGCGGACCAACCTGGGCCTGGTCCCCGGTGTCGAGCGGCTCGGCGGCGCGCTGCTCGACGCCGGCCTGGCCGAGGCGCTCGGCGCCCGTCGCGGGCCGGTGGTGGAGGCGCCGCCGTACTCGTGGGAGCGCACCCATCCCAGCCGGCTGCTCAACGCCGAGGCGATCGCCGACGTGGCGCTGCGCCAGGCAGGCGTCGTGGCGGACGTGCTGGACGCGGGGGCGTTCCCCGTGGTGCTCGGCGGGGACGACAGCGTCATCTTCGGCAGCCTGCTCGCGCTCGGCCGCACGGGATCCCACGGGCTGGTCTTCCTCGACGCGCACACCGACTTCTACCCGCCCGAGCACTCGCCCACGGGTGAGGCGTCGGACTCCGAGTTGTACCTGGCGTTCGGCCCCGGCACCGACCTCCTCCCGAGGATGGACGGCGCGCCGCCCATCGTCCGTAGCCGAGCCGCGGCGCTGATCGGCCACCGCGACCCGGACGAGCAGCGGGACACCGGCGCCGCGCTGCGCGCCACCGACGCCCTCGTCGTCTCCCTCGCCCGGACGCGCGACCTCGGCGCTGAGGAGACGGCCAGGCGGGCGCTCGCCCATCTGGACGGCGCGGGCGTCGAGCGGTTCCTGCTCCACGTCGACGCCGACGTGCTGGACGACGCGCTGATGCCGGCGGTCGACTACCGCCTGCCCGGCGGGCTCACCAGGCGGGAGTTCGCCGTGCTGGCCGGGACGCTGCTGGCCGACCCGCGCGCCGCGGCGCTCGACGTGACGATCTACAACCCCGCCCTCGACCCCGACGGCAGCGCGGCGCGCGATCTCGCCGCCTGCCTGCTCGACGCCTTCACGCACGCCACCACGCTGACCGGCCGCGCATGAGCACCCCGTCACACCAGACGGAGTGAGAGAGCCGCGGGCGTCCTCCACCCCGTCGATCATCCCGAACGGCGCCGGATCGTGGCCACCGCCGCCGAGCCGGCGCAGGCTGCGGCGGCTCGACGGCGGCTGTCCACCATGGCCCCGCTCGACGGCGGCGACAGGTTCATCCGTGCTTGCTTGGTCAGCGCGCGGCACCGTCCAGCGCGGCTGCCCGGGTGCGCCGCGGCGGGGGTGCGAGCGGCCCCCGACCGCTGGGGCGTGAGCGAGCCCGGAAAACCGGGACGGTCAGCGGCCCTGGACCCCTGGGGCGGTCAGCGGCCCTGGAAGAAGGCGCGGACGTCCTCGACGTAGCGGTCCGGCTGCTCCATGGCGGCGAACGTGCCGCCCCGCTCGTGCTCGACCCAGCTCACCACGTTGTTGTCCCGCTCGGCGAAGCGGCGGATCGGCCGAAGGATGTCCTTGGGGAACACCGAGATGCCTGTCGGGACGGTGGCCGGCTTCAGCTCCCACTCCACGGAGGTGTCCTCCGAGGTGTCCGGCGTCTCCACGAACGAGCGCGCGGCCGAGCCCGCCGTGTTCGTCAGCCAGTACAGCATGACGGTCGTCAGCAGCCGGTCGCGCGGGATGCCGCCGTCGCTCCACTCGTGGAAGACGCTCGCGAACCAGGCCAGCAGGGCGACGGGGGAGTCGGCCATGCCGTAGGCGAAGGTCTGCGGGCGCGCCGACTGGATCAGCTTGTAGGCGTACTGCTCGCTCATGTACTTCTGTCGGAAGTCCATCCGCTCCTGCTCGACCTCGGTGAGGTCGTCGAGCTCGCCCGGCAGGCCCAGCGGGAAGCAGATGAGGCCGTTGCCGTGCATTCCCACGACGCGTTCGGGGGCCAGGACGCCGACCTCGCGGGAGATCCAGCTGCCCCAGTCGCCGCCCTGCACGCCGAACCGCTCGTGGCCGAGCCTGGTCATCAGCTCCAGCCACGCCTTGGCGATGCGGGTGGAGCCCCAGCCGATCTCCCTGGTCTGTCCGGACAGGCCGTAGCCGGGCAGCGAGGGGATCACCAGCGTGAAGTCGGCCGACAGGCGCTCGATCACGTCCAGGTACTCCACCGGCGAGCTGGGCCAGCCGTGCGTGATGAGCAGCGGCAGCGCGTCGGGGGCGGCGGACTGGACGTGGAGGAAGTGGATGGTCTGGCCGTCGATCTCGGTGGTGAACTGCGGGTGGGCGTTCAGTTCTGCCTCGGCGGCGCGCCAGGAGTAGCCGGTGCGCCAGTGGTCGACGAGGCCGCGCAGGTGGTCGAGGGGCACGCCGTACTGCCAGCCGAGCCCGGGGACCTCGTCGGGCCAGCGGACCCTGTCGAGCCGCTCGCGCAGGTCGTCCAGGTCGGCCTGGGCGATCTCGAGGCGGAAGGGCCGGATGTCGTTGTCTCGCAAGACGTTCTCCTCCAGTGTTCGGTACGGCGTACCGTACGTCATACGGTTCAAGTGGTCAAGTAGCATTTCGGTCTTTGATCGGAAACAGGGGGAAGAGTGCGCACTGTCGTCTATGTCCACGGCCACGACGCGCGGCCCACCGGCGGCCTGGCCGGACGCGTGGTGGAGGTGCACGCCGCCGCGCCGGCCGACGTGGCCGCCGCCTACCGGGCGCTGCTCGGCGAGGGCACGCCCGCCTCGAGGATCGTCCTGGCGGGGGAGGAGGCCGGTGCGACCGTCGCGCTGGAGGCGCTGCCGCTGCTCGGAACGCCCCCGGCTGGCGTGATCCTGCTGTCGCCGCCGCCGGTGTCCGCGCCGCCGTACGGCATGCCACCCCTGCTGGTCCTCGTGGCCGCCGCCGACCGGGCCGCGGCGACGGCCGAGACGGTGCGGAACGCGGGCGGCAGCGTCCGCGTGGACGTCCACCACGACCGCGCCGCCCTGCTCGCCGCGGCCGCCGCGTGGATCGACGATCCGGTCAGGGAGTTCGCCGTGCGGGGCGCGGGCCCCTACGCGATCACCGCGGGACCCGACGGCGCGCTCTGGTACACGCTCGTCGGCGAGGGCGCCGTCGGCCGCAGAGGGGCGGACGGTTCGCTCACGACCCATCCGGTCGGTGCCGGCCCCACCGTGATCACCCCAGGTCCGGACGGCGCGCTGTGGTTCACCGAGTACCAGGGACACGCGATCGGCCGGATCACCGTCGACGGCCACGCCCGCTCCTTCGCGCTGCCCACCGGGCAGGCGGGGCCGTTCGGGATCGCGCAGGGGCCCGACGGCGCGCTGTGGTTCACCGGCACCAACGCCGGCCTGGTCGGGCGGATCACGACCGACGGCACGGTCACCGAGTACCCGCTGCCGGTGGCCGGGGCCTTCCCCTCGGCGATCACCGCGGGGCCCGACGGCGCGATGTGGTTCGCGATGAACCAGGCCAACGCCGTCGGCCGCGTCACGATGGACGGGGGCATCACCGTCCACCCGCTGCCCACGCCGGCGGCGGCGCCCGTCGGCATCACCCGGGGCGGCGACGGGGCGCTGTGGTTCGTCGAGATCGGCGCCGGGCAGATCGGCAGGATCACCGTCGACGGCGACATCGCCGAGTTCCCGCTGCCGGACCGGGCGGCCCGCCCCCACGCGATCACGCTGGGCCCCGACGGCGCCTGCTGGTTCACCGAGTGGGGCGGCAACCGCGTCGGCCGCATCACCGCCGCGGGCCGCATCACCACCTACGACCTGCCGACGCCCGCCTCCGAGCCGCACGGCATCGCCGCGGGGCCCGACGGCTTCCTGTGGGCGGCGCTGGAGACCGGCCACCTGGCCAGGATCGAGCCGCCCGCCGACCCGTCCTGAACGGGTCCCCGGTAGCGACGGAGCAGCATCCCACGAACCTCGTCTGACCGTCCGCGGCCGGTCCGTCGTGGAGACCGCTGGTCCACGCCGCCGCCAGGTCGGAGGTTCCGGCCTGGACCTGGCGACGTGCACCGACGGCGTCCGCTGAGCGCGCGCGCTCCTCGGCGGCACCGGGCCGCCGAGGAGCGGCTGCGGCCGATGTCCGCGTGGCTTTCGCCGCCGGCCGCGTCCGCGCGAACGCTAGAAGTAGCGGGAGCTGAGGTCCGTGGTCGGCCAGCTGGTCACCTTGCCGATTTCGGCGTTGATCCGCGGGCTGAGCACGTCGAAGTCGAGTGACCCGCTCTCCTCGCCCCTGTTGAACAGGGCGGCGTAGGTGAAGCCGTTCTGCAGCCGGGCGAGGTAGGTGTAGGTGCCGGGCAGCGATCCGTTGTGCCAGGTGTTGAGGTGACCGGGCACCTCGCGCACCCACCACCCGGCGCCGTACCAGGCCCCGTCAGGGGTAGGGCCGGTCTCCGGCTTGGCGAGCATCCTGTTGATGGAGGTCGCGTTCAGCACCGCTCCAGGCGCGTCGAGCACCGTCGCGAACCGCACCAGGTCGACCGCCGAGGCCAGCCATCCGCCGCCGGGCCCGCGGTTGGTCATGCTGAACCCGCCGTACGGCCGCGGCACCACCGCGCCTGACGCGTCCACGACGGTCGTGGCGGTGGCATCGGACTCGTAGATCACCTCGCCGGGCGCGGCCTCTGATCGGAGGGTACGGCCGAGCCGGAGGCGGGTGATGCCGACGGGCCCAAGGATCCGCTGCCTGACGTAGGACTCGTAGCTCATCCCCGAGGCCTTCTCGATGATCCGCCCGAGCAGCATGTAGCCGTAGTTGCTGTAGCCGTACCTCGTGCCGGGCGCGAAGTCGAGCGGACGGCTGTTGGCGTACCGGATGATGTGGTCCTGGGTGATCGGCAGCGGGACGCCGAGCGCCTTGGAGATGGGATGGTCCATGTAGAGGTAGTCGCCGGAGATTTCGCGGTCCCAGCCTCCGGTGTGCTGCAGCAGCCGCCACACCGTCACCTGCGCCAGCCGGGCGTCGGCCTCGGTCGGCAGACCCAGCAGGGTGGCGATCGACGCCGTCAGGCTGAGCTTGCCGTCCTGCGCCAGCCGCATGATCGCCGTGGCGGTGATGTGCTTGCTCAGGCTGGCGATGCGGAACAGCGAGGTGGGCGTCACCGCGGGAAGGGATCTGCCGTCGTCGGAGTAGCGGTAGCCCCTGGCGAGCACGAGCTTGCCGTTCTTGGAGATGGCCAGCTGGGCGCAGGAGATGCCTCGTTCGACGATGTAGGTCTTCAGCACCCTGTCGAACCCGGCGAGCGCGGCGGGCGCGATCCCCGAGGTCTCCACGGTCGCGGCGAGGGCCGCGCGGGGAGCAATGCCGCCCAATGCGATGGCCGGCACCGTCGCGGCGCCGGCCTGGAGGAATCTCCGCCTGCTCAGCATCCCCATGTCCGCCTTTCGGCTGCTGTCCCGGATGCGTGAAGTGTGAAATTGTGCATGGTCATATATCTAGTGGATCAACCATGGCGGTTGCTGGCATATGACGGGATTTGTGGAATCACATGGACCGGGCGGCTCGCACCTGCGGGGTGCGAGTCAGCTCGGGAGTACCAGCGCGCAGCCGGCGAAGGCGGTGCCGGACGACAGCCGGTCATTCATGTGCCGAAGACCGCCTGGGCGATCGTGAGGCCGACGAACAGCGCGCCCAGACCGGCCACCACCGAGGCGAGGACGTTGGCGGCGGCCAGCAGGCCCGCGCCGGACTCGGCCAGGCGCAGCGTCTCCCACGAGAACGTCGAGTACGTGGTCAGCGCCCCGCAGAAGCCGGTGCCCACCAGCAGTTGCACGTCGTGGCCCGCCGCCCCCGCCAGCACCGCCCCGGTCAGCACCCCGAGGAACAGGGAGCCGGTCACGTTGACGGCGAAGGTCCCCCAGGGGAAGACGGTGTCGTGGCGGGCCTGCACGGCCCGGTCGGTCAGATAACGCAGCGGCGCGCCGACCGCGCCGCCGAGCAGGACCAGCAGCCAGTTCATGCCGTCGCCTGCCGGCCGCGGTAGTGCACGACCTCGACCTCCTCCAGGACGGCCAGGCCCTCGATGTGCAGTTCGTCCAGCTGGGGAAGGAAGGCACGGATCTTCTCTTCGGCGTCGACGATGACGACGGCCACCGGCAGGTCGTCGGCCATCGACAGCAGCCGGGTGGTGTGCACGACGTTGCCGGCGCCGAAGCCCTCCATGCCGCGGAAGACCGACGCCCCGGCCAGCCCGGCGGCGTGGGCCCGGTGCACGATCTCGGTGTACAGCGGGCGGTGGTGCCAGGTGTCGGTGTCGTCGACGAGAACCGTCAGCCGCAGCGCCCGTCCGGACAGGGTCATCGCGTGCCGCCTTCCGTCTTCGGCCGCAGCAGCCGGCGGGTGGTCCAGGCGCCGGCCGTCACCGCGGCCATGGCCACGACGACCGTCGCCGCGAGGTAGCCGAGGGCAGGGCCGGCCCGGCCGCCGCTCACCAGCCGTTCGATGTCGGCGCAGTAGGTGGAGAAGGTGGTGAAGCCGCCCAGCACGCCGGTGGCGAAGAACGGCCGCACCCATGCCGGTGCCGTCCACGCCTCGGTCACCGCCACCAGCAGGACCCCGATCAGCAGGCAGCCCGAGGCGTTGACGCCCAGCGTGGTCCACGGGAAGGAGACGGCCGGGGTCGGCCACAGCAGCGCGGCACCGTAGCGGGCGCCCGCGCCGGCCGCGCCACCGGCGGCGATCACCGCCACCACGCGGTACTGCGCGCGGCGCGCCTGCCGGCGCCGGCGGGCATCGACGAGGTCGACATCGCGGTCGACGGGATCGGTCACTGCCGCGAACCTCACCTGATCAGGACGCATGCCTGTCCATGCGCGTGGCGTACCCGCGGGATGCGGGACGAGCTGTCACGGCCGGGGCCGGCCTGGCACGCCCCCGCACCCCTTCAGCCTAGCGTGAGGCCACGCCCCGGCCCTGCGCCCGACCGGGGGCTAGGAGCTGTTTCTTAGATCTCCTGACGGTGAGCGCTGGTCTTGTCACTCTTGGCATATGGGTCGTGGTGATCTGACGAACGCCGAGTGGGCAC
>NZ_JBSFNE010000010.1:355637-435036 GCF_053586935.1 Nonomuraea sp. NPDC003727 | reverse complement strand
GCCGACGGCTGGTGCCGTCCGCTGTCGCTGCTGCTGACGCCTGGTCAGCATGGCGATGGCCCGCAGATGCGGGCGGTCCTGGAGCGGATCCGCATCCCCCGGATCGGGCCGGGACGTCCCCGGACGCGGCCCGACAGCGTGTCGGCCGACAAGGCCTACAGCTCCCGCGCCAACCGGCGCTATCTGCGCGGGCGCAAGATCCGCCACATCATCCCCGAGCCTCGTGATCAACGGGCCAACCGGCGCAGGCGCGGCTCGGCGGGAGGCCGCCCGGTCGGGTTCGACGCCGAGCGGTATAAGAAGCGCAACGTGGTGGAGCGGGCGATCAACCGGCTCAAGAACTTCCGCGCGGTGGCCACCCGCTACGACAAACGCGCCTACATCTTCCTGGGAACCGTCACGGTCGCAGCCTTGGTCATCTGGCTCCGCACGTGATCCAGGAAACAGCTCCTAGTGCGGGCCGGGCCGCCAGGCGATGGTGAGCAGGTGGCCGCTCACTCCCAGCAGTGACGGGACGGACTCCATCGAGCGCTGGGCATCGAGAGCATGATCCCGTCCTTCGCGGCTGCGTGCGCCGTCTCCCGCTGCCGCTCCTCGGTGTACGAGCCCATGTAGACCGTGTCGTGCACGGCTGCGAATCGGTTGATGGTCGCGGCGGCCACCAGCCCGCCGGGCCGTACGGCACGCCGAGCCTCGGCCAGCGGCCGCACCCGGTCGGCGCGCTCGGCCAGGTGGTAGAGCGGGCCAGCAGCAGGACCGCGTCCGCGCTCGCGTCCGGCACCGGAAGCTCCCGTGCGTCGCCCAGCCGCGCCGTCACCCCGGCCAGCTCCGCGGCCCGCTCCACGTGCAGCGGGACCGGATCCAGCAGCTCGACCTCGTAGCCGTCGGAGACCAGCCACTCGGCGTGCACCCCGGTGCCGCCACCCACGTCCAGCACCCGGGCCGGAGCGGGCCGCAGCAACCGGCGCAGCACATCTTGTGTCCGCCAGAACTCCAACCGGTCACGCCCTGCGCGAAGCCGACCGTGCTCCCTGTCCTGTCCGTAGTAGGCGAGCAGCTCCCGTGTGATCGTGAGCCGCGCACCGCGGGCGAACGAGTTACTCCCCAACCGTTCCACGGCCCGTTCGACCTGCCAGGTGTCCTTGCCGCATCACTGGCCGTACTGCCTTCGAGCCCCCGGCTGATCTCGCCTCCAGGCCGCCACCAGGTCGTCGTCGGTCATGGCGCCTCCTTGACGATCCCCGTCGTGACAGCGCGGTTTCGATCCGACAGAGCCCGGAAACACTACGCAAAGTGATTCATCGCTACTCATAGTTATCAAAGGAGGCTTGTCATGATCAAGTCACTTATCCTGATTCCGGCACTCGCCGCGGTAGCGGCCGTCTTCTCCGGTACCGCCGGCGCGACCGCACACGACCCGTCGCCCTACCAGTTCGTCGAGATGACCGGTGCCCAGGAGGTTCCCGGTCCCGGCGATCCGGACGGCGTGGGGATCTTCGCCTGGAGGGTGAGCGGACGGTCGCTCTGCTACGTCATCACCGCCCACAACATCCAGCCCGCGACCGCGGCGCACATCCATGAAGGAAGGGTGGGTGTGGCGGGTCCGATCGTGGTGACGTTGCAGGCGCCCACCCGGGGCTTCGCAAGCGACTGCATTCGCGCCGTGAAGCACCAGACGGCCGACAACGCCGCCACCACGCTGACCCGCGACGAACTGCATGCCATCCTCCAGAACCCGAGCCAGTTCTACACCAACGTCCACAACGCGGAGTTCCCGGATGGCGCCATCCGTGGCCAGCTCACCGAAGCCGTCTGACGAATCCTGGCCCTGCGGTGTCCGCGGAGAGATCCTTCGGTCACCCGCCCAACGCGGCCGGCCGTACGGGCACCGGCCAGCGCTTGCTCGATGACGTCAAGTGACCGCTTCACGGACTTCGTGCCCGTGAAGCGGCACCATCTGTGCGCCGTTCGGGCGCCGGTGGCGATCAACTGGTTTCGACATGTCGATGAGCATCAGCGCCATGCCTCGGAGCGGCTGGTCTATGGTGGCCGGCCATGAGAACCCTCATCGTCGGCGGCAGTGGCTTTCTGGGCCGCGAACTCGTTCGACAGTGTCTGCTCGCCGGGCACGAGGTGGCTGCCACCTATCTGACCCGGCCAGGGGAGACCGCCGGTCTTGAGTGGCTGCCGCTCGACGTGCGCCGGCGAGAGGACGTCGATGTGCTGATCGGCGCATTCCGGCCAGAGGTGATCATCAACGCTGCTTTTCGGCAGACGGATTGGACGACCACGGCGACCGGCGCGGCGAACGTGGCTCTGGCTGTCTCCAGGGAAGGTGGACGCCTCGTCCACGTCTCGAGCGACGCGGTCTTCTCGGGCGCCGCGATTCGCTACGACGAGACGTGCGTCCCTGACCCGATCAGCCCGTACGGCGCGGCCAAAGCCGCCGCCGAGACAGCGGTGAACGCGATCGTGCCTGCTGCGGTGACAGCCCGGACGTCCTTGATCATCGGCGACGGCGACTCCTCGCACGAGGTCCTGGTGCATGCACTTGCCACCGGTAGGTCGAAAGGAGCGCTGTTCACCGATGACGTGCGGTGTCCCGTGCACAAGGCTGATCTCGCTGCGGCGCTTCTGGAACTTGCCGCCTCCGAGCACCGGGGTGTCCACCATGTCGCCGGAGCCGATGCCGTCAGCCGATACGAGCTCGGGCTGCTCATCGCCCGCCGCGATGGCCTCGACGCGGACCGGTTGCCTACAGGCCGCCGGGCGGACACCGGCTTGCCCGGTCCGACAGACGTGCGCTTGGACTGTGCCATGACTCAGCGGCGGCTTCGGACCACGTTGCGCGGCGCGCGGCAATTTCTCGGCGACGGCCGGCGATGATCGCGACCCCAGTCTGAAAAGCAGGGCAGCCGGCCTGCGGGATCGCCAGGTTGCCGGAGTGCTGGATTTGATCGAGCTGCAATTTCCAGATCAGAGCAGGCTGCGGGTCACCGGGGGCGGTGGCCCTTCCTCTTACGGCTCGCCGGTACGGCCCGGCGGCCGGAGCCGTTCTGGGCGGGTTTCGGTGCCTGCCGCCGTGCCGGTTTCTCCACAGGAGGGGCGGGGGTACGGCCGCGCGAGCTGTTCACTGTCCGGCCGCGGACGATGCCGATGAACTCTTCCACCAGGTCAGTGGTCGCGTCCGTGGGCCAGGCCAGCGCGACCTGGGACTGCGGCGCGTCCAGCACCGGCCGGTAGGTGAGATCCCTGCGGTGGTGGAGGCGTGCCAGCGACTGCGGCACCAGGAGAAGCCCGGTGCCGGCCGCCACCAGGGTGACCGCGTCCGCCGTCGTGTCCGGGCGGGTGAACGCGGGCAGCCCGGGCCGGACCGTCCACTCGATGGTGTCGTCCAGAGGATGGAACACCTCGCCGTCGGTCAGGTCGGCGATGGCCACCTCGTCGACGGCGGCCACCGCGTGGTCCTTGGGCACCACGACCACCGTGGTCTCCACGTAGAGCGGAATCACGCTGAGCCCGTCACGGTCGACCGGCAGCCTGACGAATCCGGCGTCGGCGCCGCCGTCCCGCAGGAGTCCCACCGCCTCGGAGACGGGGACCGCGACCAGGGTGATCGGCACACCGGGCATCCTCTCGGTCCAGGTGTTGACCCATTTCGCGGGTGTCACCCCGGGCACGTACGCCAGCCGGAACGCCCTGCCGCTCTCCCCATCAGTCACTTCCTCAGGGTACCGACGTCAGGGGAACCCCTTCCGACTGACTACTCTTGACGCCATGACCTCGCCCAAACGGAAGACCATCCAGACGATGAAGCCGGAGACGGCGGCCAAGAAGCTGGGTGTCCTCTTCTCGGCCACGCCCGCCGAGTTCCAGGCGGGTGTCGTCTCCAGGGACGAGCTGAACGAGTTGCAGTCGACGCCACCCGCCTGGCTCGCTGACCTGCGCCGCAACGGCCCGCACCCCAAGCAGGTCGTCGCCGCGAAGCTCGGGGTCTCCATTTCCGGCCTGACCAGAGGCGGGATCACCGGGCCGCTCACCACCGCTGAGATCGACGCGCTGAAGGAAGAGAACCCGGCGTGGCTGGAGCGCGAGCGGTCCATCCAGGCCGAGACCCGCAAAGAAGCACTCCGCCTCAAGCAACGCTAGACAGCTGAGATCCTGCACGTCTCCGACCGGAGACGAGCCCGGAAATCCTTGATCATCGGCGACGGTGACTCCCCGCGCGGTGCCCTGATGCGTTCACGTGCCACCGGCCGGGCGAGAGGAGCGCTGTTCGCCGATGACGTGCGGTGTCCCGTGCGGAAGGCTGACCTTGCCGGGGCGCTTCCGCTGGAGCCGATGCCGTCAGCCGATACGCTGTGACGCGCCTGCCGGCGAACCCCTGTACACCGGATGGATCTGGTGCCGGTAGACGGTCCCGGTCGCCGACCACACCGGGTGGCCGAGCGGGCGATGCCGCCCGGCCTGCGCTGAAGGGGGCGACGCGGCCGGCCTGCGCTGAAGCGGGCGACGCGGCCGGCCTGCGCTGAAGCGGGCGACGCGACCGGCCTGCGCTGAAGCGGGCGATGCCGCCCGGCCTGCGCTGAAGGGGGCGACGCGGCCGGCCTGCGACTGAAGCGGGCGACGCGACCCGCCTGCGCTGAAGGCGGTCATTGGGATGCCAGGAGCGTCCTGGCGACGCTCTGTTCCATCTGGGCGCCGCTCGCGCCACGGCACCGGCCGTGGCTGTTGCCGGTGTCGGCCGGAGGCGGGCTGCCGGGGTTCAGTCCGGGCAGAAGGGTGGTATCCGGTCCTCCGGTTCCGGCTCTCCGGTCGGAACTTCCGTCTCAGAAGACCCAGAAGGCGTCAGCCGTACCAGAACGCGACAGGCACGGGTCGGTTCTGTCGTAGCCGTTGCTCACACTCGTCTCCACAACCGTCCATCAGGGAGGAACCCATGGCGAGGGGATCCAGGCGAGGCAGGGGCAAGGGCAGGCGACGCGGCATCGGCGATCTGTGGATCTTAGGACTGATCGCCGCGGTCGTGGTGGTCGCGCTGGTGGTCCAGTTCGCCCGTGCCCACCCGGGTTGGGCAGTGGCGCTGGCCGGCCTGCTGTCGGTGCTCTTCGGCGGCGGCCTCGTGCTCCGCTACCGGATCATCCAGGCGGCACGCGTGCGGTTCCTGGCGGCGAACGCCGAGTTGGAGAAGGTCGACCGGATGACCGGCACCCAGTTCGAGCACCTGGTCGCCGAACGGATGATCACCGACGGGTTCCGCCAGGTCCGTGAGCGGGGCCGCAGCGGTGACGGCGGGGTGGACATCACGGCCGTGGCCCCGGGGCATGGGCGCTACGCCGTCCAGTGCAAGCGCTACAGCAAGACCGTCGGCGCGCCGGAGGTTCGCAACTTCCTCGGGGCGCTGGCCAACACCTTCGCCGGACACACCGGCGTCCTGATCACTTCCGGTCGGCTCACCCGGCAGGCCCGCCAGGAGGCGCTGGCGGCCAGGCAGCCGCTGATCCTGGTCGAGCGCGACCGGCTGGCGGACTGGTTACTGGGGACGATCTCGCTGCTGCCGGTACGGCCCGCGGGGCGGCTGGTCGAGGGGGACGAACTCGTGGGCTGAGGGTCGCCGCCGATCCGCTGCCGATCCGCTCCCGACCCCTGCCGACCGGCTGCCGATCCGCTCGCGACTCCTCGCGACCGGCGGCCGATCCGCTCAGGATGCCGAGCTTGCTGCTCAGCCGTGGTCGAAGCGGACCGGTTCGCCTGCCCCAGCGGGTGCGGGGTGCTCGCGAGCTAGAAACGCCAGAAGGCCCACTGGGGCCTCCCTGGAATCGAACCAGGAGAGAAGGAAGCCCACGAATGGCCGCACCCGCCGGAGCGCAAGGAAGGCGGGAGAGCTAGATCCAGACCGGCGCCCGTGCGGGCCGCCCGGTTCCAATGAGGTGAGAAGGAAGCTCTCCCATGGCCTTGCGATCGCCACGGTATCAGGCCGGGATGAGCTCGTGCAGCGTGGCGGGCGTGTAGACCCGCGCCCCGGCCGGGAGGTCGGCGGGCGCCTCCAGCCCGATGTACGTGGTGTGCCCGCCCTGGGAGGCCTTGGCCCGCAGCAAGCCGGCCAGGTAGCCGACCCGGAGCTGGTCGCGCTCCACGATCGAGCGCACGAGCAGCGACGCGGTGACCCGGTTGCCCTCGACCTGGTTGAACGCCGGGTGGCCGGACATGGACAGGTGCAGCCACTTCACCCGCCACGCGCCGTCGTCGCCGCGCAGGAAGGCCAGGGGCAGCGCGATACGGCCGGAACCGCGCAGGTCGGACTTCATCCGCACGGTACGCGGCTCGAACGGCCTGCCTTCCTGCGCGGCGTCCCTGGTCATGTAGCCGAAGAACGCCTCGGCCGCCTCGTCGAACCGCTCGCCCGCGTAGATGTTGACCTGGGGGATGATGATCGGCTGGGTGGCGTCGGACAGGCGGATGTCGATGAACTCCGAGGCGCCGTCGGTGGCGTCGGTGAGATCGCCCGAGTAGGTCGCGTAGCCGTTGGCGTAGGCCGTCCACGAGATGTGCGTCGGGTTGTCGTAGGTGGCGTCGAGCATGAGCGCGGACAGGTCGTAGTCGGTACGCCGTTCGGCCTGGCGCCAGTGCACGAAGAACCGGAGCAGCTCGCCGTCCACGGGTGACAGCGAACCGCGCGGCAGCATGCCGAGCCCGGGGCTGACGGCCTTGCCCGACAGGGGCAGCGCCACGTCGAGCACGGCCGGGTCGACGATCAGCTCGCCGGGGTCGGGCAGGCGGCTGGAGATCTCCTCGTCCAGGTGGGCGAGCAGCTGACCGAGGACCTCCTCGTCGAGCGGGGGGCGGACGTCGGGGGTCGTCCAGGCCCTGCCGTACCGGTTGGTGAAGACCCGGTCCGCGGGGGCGAGCCGGTTCTGCAGGTGCTCGCGCAGGGAGAGCAGCACGCGGCCGGAGGCGCGTGCGGCCGACCGCCGCGCTGCCTCCAGGACGGCGGAGCCGCCGCTCACGCGCAGCAGGTGGTCGAGGCGGCGCAGCAGCGCGCCGGGCGTGTTCTCCAGCAGCGAGAGGGCCTCCTCGGTACGGCCCGCGGCCAGCGCGGCCTCGACCCGGCTGTCGAAGCCCGCCGCCTTGCGCGCACCCCTGGCCACCTCGAAGACCTGGGCCGCCCGGGGGAACTGCGGGTACTCGTGGGGATGCAGCCGCTCGCCGAGCCGCTTCCACTGCTCCCGGTGGCGCTGCACGTCCCCGTGCTTGGCCGTCGGGACGGTGTCCAGGGCGGCCAGCAGGATGCGGCGTTCGGCACGGCGGAAGGAGCGCAGGCGGGTGGGGGTGGCCAGGGTGACGTCGCCGCCGGAGCAGGCGCAGGCCAGCCGGAGCACGTCTGTCACGGTGTCGACGAGCAGCGGCTGCCCGGCCGCCAGCCGTACCTCGTTGATGACGGCCCGGTTCTCGCGTACCGGGACGCGCTCGGGCCGCTCGTCGGCGCAGAAGGCGGCCAGCTCGCGCAGGGCGGCCAGGTCCTCGGCGGCGAGCGGGACCTCGGAGCCGGCCAGCGAGAGGTAGAGCTCTCGCGCTTCGTCGCGCAGGTTGCCGCCCAGCTCCAGCACGGTCACCCGGTCGCGGGCCAGGGGGACCAGCTCGGCGTGCGCGGCCAGCAGGTCGGCGTAGGTGTGCTGGTAGCCGCCGTATCGCGGCAGGTCGAGCAGGTTGAGGACGTCCGGCCGCAGCCGGGTGGCGGCGACCGGGTCGAGCATGGCCTCGCGCAGCAGCCCGGCCCAGAACTCCAGGGTGTCCGGGACGTTCCTGGGGAAGTCGATGAAGTAGGCGTTGTGCTCGACGTGGTCGCCGACCAGGCGGCGGACCGCGCCGAGGACACGCACGCCCAGGTCGATCACCTGCTCGCCGGGCAGCCCCGCCAGGCGGGCGAGCAACGCCGGCGAGCAGGTGAAGCCGACGCTGAGCAGCGCCGCGTCGAGCTGCCGGGCGGCCGCCTCCCCCCAGCCGGGCGTGCCGTCCCCGGCGGCGCGGACGGGAACACGCAGGCGCCGGGCAATGATGAGATCTTCCACGGAGGAACGATAGAGGGTGGACATGTGGGGATCGCCACCGAAATAGCGACGCCTGCGGCCTCCACGGGCCGTCAGGTGCCTGGGGCGCGGTACTGCACCTCCTGCCTCGTCGCCTCGTCGATCTCCTCGGGTGTCAGCAGGACGACCGTCCTGGTCCGGGCCGCGCCGGACGCCGACACCGCGAGGCCCACGGCGGCCATGCTCACGTTGTCCGGCATGTCGGCGATGGCGTACAGGTCCATCTCGCCGAAGGCGAAGTACATCTGCTCGATCCGGCCGCCGACGCTCTCGGCCATGCGTTCGGCCGCCTCGCGGCGTGCGGTGCCGCCCTCCTGGAGCACGCCCTTGATGCCGTCCGCGGTGTAGTTCAGCTGGATGAGGTACTTGGGCATGGGTCGACCCCTTTCCGTGCCACCGCTCCCGTGGGAACGGCCGTGCCTGCGGTCACCTGGACGGGGTTCTCGGCTTCGGGTGACGCTAACCCCAGGCGCCGGTGTGGTTTGCGCCTGCGCGATGGGCGCCGCCCGGCCCGGCGGGCCGGCGGGGGCGGACCCGGCGTGACTTCGCAAGTTCTTGGAGTACCAAGACCGAAGGTAGACGTGAAGACCTCTCGCAAAGCATTCTGACGTGCGAAAGTGGTCGCACTGTGATTGCTCCCCCAGCGTTCCCTCTCGACCTGGTCGCCATGCCGAACGGCGATGTCCTCGTGCTGCCCGCCGTGTGGCCGGTACGGCTGACGCCCGAGCAGCAGCATCAGCTCGCCGAGATCCTCTCGACCCACAACCGGCATGAGGGCGAACCGGAGTCCTGACATCCCGGGCGAGCCGATCGCCGCGGGCGCCCGCCGCGATCAGCTTCTGTTCGCAAGGCCTTCCCCGGACGTCGGTGCCGTCCGGCGGGAGGGGCGGGCGGTGGCGCCCGCGACGCACGGGTCGCTCGGTCAGGAGCGCCGGGACCGGGTCACCGGGCGGGCAGGACGTTCAGGCGCTTCAGCAGGTCGCGGGCCAGCGGGATGCGCTTGCCCGTGTCGCCGTCCTGGACCACGTCGATGTTGAGCGCGAAGGTGTACAGGCGGCCGCCGCGCTCGACCCAGCCCACCCACCAGCCGACGCTCGGCGTGACGTCGAAGGCCCAGCCGGTCTTGCCGTACAGGGTGTAGCCGTCCTTCTCCTCGATCTTGAGCATGTCGGCGACCAGACGCTGGTTCTTCACCGACGCGGGCAACTGCTGACGGGCGAACCTGGACAGGAAGCGCGTCTGCTCGACCGCCGAGATCTCCAGCGGCCCTTCCAGCCAGAACGTGTCCACCACGCCGCCGACCTCGCGGTTGCCGTAGCCGAGCCGGTGGAGCCACTGCTGTTCCCGCTTCAGCCCGATACGGCGGGCGATCGTCTGGAAGACGGGCACGTTGGAGGCCCTGATCGCGTCGCCGAGGTTCATGTCCTTCTCCCACTCGGGGAAGCGCTGCGGCTTACCGCCGTACGGGATGACCTCCTTGTCGTCCTTGACGGCGCCGGTCTCCAGCGCGACGAGGGCGTGCGGGATCTTGAAGGTGGACGCGGGGATCAGGCGGCGTTCGGCCCTGGCCCGGTCGACGACCGTGACGCGGCCGCTCGAGACGTCGAGGAGGGCGAAGGCGCCGCGGACGCCTGCCTGGTCGAACAGCGCTCGCAGGTCATCGCGCACGATCGGCCCCGGCTGGACGGTGACCTGGACGGGGGTGGTGGAAAGGGTGGCGTGGGCGGTTCCGCCGAGCAGCGCGGAGACCGCCACGAGGGCGGCGCCGGCCATCATCTGGGGACGTTTCATGCCGGAGATCAGATCAGCACCGCGAACGACATGTCCAATAGTGATATCGCCCCAGATCGATGGAGATTCCGATATCGCGCCTGGCAGACGCCATGAGAGGGCCCGACCTTCGCTGGAAGGCCGGGCCCGAGGGTCGTCATCTTCTTGCTGGAAACTTCCGAAAAACAGCGACAGCTTTCTGCAGGAAGCCGTCAGGCCGGATCATGACGCGGCAGCTGACGATCCGTCACGCGGGCGCGTTGCGGGGCGTGCGGTGCTTCAGCGTGATCCGGTTCGAGCGTCGCGCCGGTTCGAGCGTGATCGTGCGGGCCGTTGCCGGAACATGGCGTAGGTCGTGCGTGATCATGATGGTCGTGCGTCCCTCCATCAGCCGCGCCAGAGGCTCCATGATCCGCGCCGCGGTGGCCTCGTCGAGGCCGGTCATCGGCTCGTCCAGCACCAGCACGGGCGCGTCGCGCAGGATGGCCCTGGCGATCGCGATGCGCTGGCGCTGCCCGCCCGACATCAGCCGTCCCCGCTGCCCGATCGGTGTGTCGTACCGCTGGGGCAGAGCGTTGACGAAGTCGTGCACCCCGGCTAGCACCGCCGCCTCCACGACCTCGTCGAGTGTCGCGTCCGGCCTGCCGTACGCGATGTTGTCCCGTACGGTCCCCGAGAACAGCAGGCTCTCCTGGTGGAGCAGCGTGATGTTGTCGCGGAGAGAGGCCATGGTGACGTCGCGGATGTCGGTGCCGTCGAGCAGGACGCTTCCCGCCAGCGGGTCGTAGAAGCGCAGCAGCAGCTTGGCCAGCGTCGACTTGCCCGCGCCGCTCGGCCCCGTCACCACCACCAGCTCGCCGGGCGACACGGTGAACGACACGTTCTGGAGCGTCGGCCGGCGGCGCTGCGGATAGGTGAAGGAGACATGGGCGAACTCGATGTACCCCCGGCTGCGCGTGGCCAGCGGTACGGCGGAGGCCTTGTCGGCGACCGCGGGACGGGCCTTCAGCACCTCCATGACCCTGTCGGAGCCGGCCGCCGCCTCCGAGACCGTCAGCGCGATCTCGCCGAGCTGCTGCACGGACGGATACAGGTAGGCCAGGTAGGCGGCGAACGCCAGCAGGCCACCGATGGTGAGGCGTCCCGAGGCGATCTCCCAGGCGCCGAAGCCGATGATGACGATCAGGCAGAGCGTCTCCAGCACCTGGACGGCAGGGCCGTACGCGCCGGACAGCCACGCCTGCGTCATGTTCGCCCTCAGCCAGGTGCGCCCCTCCCTGTGCAGGTGGCGCGACTCCGACTCCTGGCGGTTGTACGCCTGGACGAGTGACTGGTTGGACAGGCTCTCCTCGATGACGCTGTTCATCGCCCCGTTGCTGAGCCGCTCGCGGGCCGCCGCCGTCCTGAACCTGCCGGCGAACAGCTTGGACACCAGCAGGAACGCGGGGACGAGCGCCATCGTCACCAGGGCCAGGTCCCACCGGATGTAGAAGGCGGCACCCGCGAAGAACACCACGCTGGCGACGGTGGTCAACACCTTGACAAGCCCTGACCCGACCAGTTCCTCGATGGCCGCCACGTCGTCGGTGAGCCTGGCCATCAGGTCGCCCAGCTTGCGGTTGTCGAAGAAGTCGGGTGTGAGGGTCTCCAGGTGCGCGAAGATCCTGTCCCTCAGCTTGAGCAGGAAACGTTCGGCGCCGAGCGCCGTGACATAGGTGGCGCCGAAGGAGAACAGGCCCGCGATCACGGCTACGCCCAGCCAGACCGCCGCGGGGCTCCAGAATGCCGCGAGGTTGCCGGAGCTGAGCACCTCGTCGGTGATGTAGCCGAACAGCGCGATCCCCGCCACTTCACACAGCGCGGCCAGGAGGGCGAGGACGCCGCCGACGGCGAACAGCTTCCGGAGGCCACGGGTGTCGGGCCAGAACTCCTTGAACGTCCTGCGGATGGTGACAGCCGGGGCGAGGGGGGAGCTGTCACGAGCATTAAATGAGAGCCGACGGATTATCCATCGGCTCTCACGAGAACTAACTACCACCATCCCCACCAGCGCCGGCGCCAGCCCCAGCCGCCGCCGCAACCGCACCGGCGACGCCAGCAGCCTCCGCCCCAGCCCCAGCCGTTCTGAGAGGTCGGGTAGATCCGTGTGAGAGTCATCGTTCCTCCCCGTGAAGTGGCTCTCGTTTCAATTCAGAACACTAGCACCCAAATCGGGATGAATCATCAATTATCGCGCATATTGAACATCTCTTTGCGGCAGGATCTCAGGGAGATCGGCTGGCCTATTTATGTAAATGCACGTTAAACCCTTCACAGGTTTGCGATACCTGGCCGGACCTGGGCAAACGCGACGTCAAGCTGATGCTGTACGGATGTCAGCGCGCGAAAGTTGCGACCTTGTTTCGTTGTACGGGCAAGGAAGTTCGTGCAACAAATCGGGCGCCAAATTCCAGCCGGGGATGCGGATGTTTCGGCATAAGGATGGTGATTTGACGGCGTGTCGCCAGGGTTATGCCTGCCGCGTCGTCTGCTCGCGGCCCCTCGGTGAGAGCCGGGAGGGTCCCGGCGGATCCCGTACGGCGAGGCGAAGGACCGCGCGCAAGCCACCCGGATCCTCGCGCCGGGCCCCACGAGGGCATGGAGTGACGGCGGGGAGAGCGGGGGAGCCGGAGGGCCGTCGGTCGGGAGGTGGTGCGGGGCCGGGAGCGGCGCTGAACCGTGTGCAGCCGGAAGATGTGCGGCGGCCAAGAGTGGTGCGGGGTCGGGAGCGGCGCTCAACAGTGTGCAGCCGGGAGAGGCGCGGCGGCCAGGAGTGGTGCGGGCTCCGGGAGGAGCGCTGAGCAGGCGAAGGTGTGCAGCCGGGAGACGCGCGTCGGCCGGACGTGTGCGCAGGCGCGTCGCGGGCCATGAGTGCCATGGCGGAAGCGCGGAACAGGACGGGAAGCCTGGGGTCGGCGGAGGGGACGGGGAGATCGGTGGACCGCCGGGGTCATGGGGTCCGGCGACGCAGGACCGACGCCGGCGCGGGGAGTGGGGCGGGGTGTGAGGGAGGACGACGGCCGCGGGGGAGTGCGGTGGGGCGAGGGGAGGGGAGCTGCGGGGGTGCGGTGGGGCGCGGAACCGGAGGCTGCGGGGGAGTGGGGTGGGGCGAGGGGTCAGGGGGTTGCTGGGGAGTGGGCGGGTTGCGGGACGGAGGCGCAGGGGGTCTGGCGGGAGCGGTGAGGCGCAGGTCGGCCGGCGGGCCGCGGCCTGCGCCTCCGGTGGTCACACCCCCGCGCGGGCGCGGCTGCTGCCGGCCATCGACCGGTCGAACGTCGTCGCCTCCGGGGTCTCCTCCATGTCCTTGTGCGTCTCCTCCATGCGCAGGGCCACTCCGAGCGCGAAGCACGTCGGCGCCCACTCGCCGATGAAGATCCCCCACCGGTCGGCCCTGTCGATGTTCTCGGCGGTCCTGGAGGCCATCCAGGAGATGATGGACGCGCCGATGGCGGCGAACCCCGCGGCGTACATGTGGCTGGACCTGAGGCCCATGGCGTGCAACTTCTTGATCATCTAAGATCCCCCCTTGTCGTGGGGAACCTGCCCTTCCCATCGGACGGAAACCCGGCGTGGGACACAAAGAATTGGCATCCGGCGCCGGCCATGCCCGCAGGGGATGGCCGCTCCACCGTCCGACCCGCGGTCCGCCTGTCCCGCTGTCTGTCCGACCCACGGTCCGTCTGGCCTGCTGCCTGCTCGACCCGCGGTCTGTCTGTCCGACCTGTAGTCCGTCTGATCCGCTGTCTGTCCGTCACCCGTAGTCCGACGCCCGTAGTCCGTCTGGCCCGCTCGCCGTCCGAGCCGCCGGCCGTCCCGCAGGAGGAGACCCTGTGACCGCTGATCGCCACCGCCCCGGCTACGTCCGCCGCCGTCTGGGCCGGGCGCTGCTCGGCTACGCCGTCGCCCTGCTCGTGGCCGCCGTGGTGGTGGCCGTCTGGTGGCTGACCCGGTGAGCGCGGCCCAGGCTCGCACCCGAGTCAGGCATTGGCCGTCTACCGCAGGTGGGTCGCCCTGCTGGCCGCGGTGACCGTCCTGTCGATCTGCAAGCCGTGGGGGAGGACCCGCTGGGGACGCCGCGTGGCCGCCCGGATCCGCCCGGATCCGCCCGGATCCGCCCGGATCCGCCCGGACGCCAGGACGGTCGTGTCCGCGATGACCGCCACCGGTCTCCCGATCGGCGATCCAGAGGACGGCGACGTGCTCGACGTCGCCGGTCTGGACGCCTGGTCGCCGATGGCGGTCGGCGGGTTGCTGAGGTCCTGACGTCCGGGTCGACGGCCCGCTCCTACACGCCGTTCACGCCGTTGAGCAGGCTGGTGCCTTCCAGCAGCTTGCCGAGCAGGTCGGTGATCTGGTCGGTGTTGCCTCGGCTCGGCACCTCCCAGGCCGCCGCGGCGGCCGGGCCCGTTGCCATGCCCAGCGCCAGGACGACGCCGGCGGTCGTGATCGCGAAGCGCTTCATGTTGTGTTCCCCCTTGAAGATCCTTGCCCGGCACGCTATCGATTCCGGTGGCAATGGCCCGTCAAGCACGGGGCTGTGTTCGTCAACGGGATCACGGCCGCGCGGGACGGCTCGCGGTGCAGGGGACGGCCGGCGCCACGGCCGACGAGGTGGCCCTTTTGCCGCCTCTTGGGGCGTCTCCTGGCACCGTGAAGTATGGACTCCTCGGGGGAGCGCTGGTCCGCACTCCGTGACCAGGCCGCCCGCCTGGCCTTTCCCGACTGGGTGCCCGGACCCGACGACTGGACCTCCCTGTACACCAGCTTCGAGGAGGGCGGCGCCCCGCTGACGGAGGTGGCCGTCTACCGGGGCCACGACCGCATCCACTTCATCCGCTACACCGGCAACGAGCTGATCGCCTTCTGGACCAGGCTGGTCGACCGGATCGCCGAGTGACACCCGCCGCTGAACCGCGAAATTGTCGGTCAGGTACGAAAGACTGATGCCATCATGGTGATCTCCCCTTCGCTTCCCTTCACTCCCGTGCGCTCGCCCTCGGGCGACATCGTGGTGTTCTACACCGGCACGGAGCCGCGCATGACGCGTGAGCAGGCGCTGGCGCTCGCCGACCGGCTGCGTGAGCTGGCCACCGAGACCCCGCCCACCGGCATGGCCGCCGGGATCCTCTGCGGAGCCGACCGGCCGTGACCCCGGCCGCCTCCAGGACCCCGGCCGCCTCCAGGACCCCGGCGGCTTCCAAGACCCCAGCCGCCTCCAGGACCGCGTCCGCCGGCCCGGATGAAGGCATGCGCCTGTACGTCGAGCTGGCGCTGACCGCCGCCGAGCGGGAGCGGGTCCGCGCGCTGGCCGGCGACGTGCCGGTGTGGTTCGCCCGGCCCAAGGAGCACACCGCCCGCGACGCCGAGGCGTTCGCCGGGGCGCGGGTCGCGGTCGGCAACTGCCCGCCCGAATGGCTGTCGGCGGCGCGCCACCTGCGGTGGCTCCAGCTGTCGTCCATGGGCGTCGACCGGTACGTGGGCCTCGACTGGGCCACGCTCGGGCGGCGGATCACCGTCACGAACGTGTCGGGTGCGTTCGCCGACCCCGTCGCCCAGACCTGTCTGGCGGGCATCCTCGCGCTGTACCGGGGGGTCGACGAGCTGGTCCGGCTGGGGGAGCGGCGGACCTGGTCGGACCGGCCGCTCCGGCCGGGGCTGCGGCTGCTGACCGGGGCCTCGGTGGTCGTCCTCGGGGCCGGTACGATCGCGCGGCGGCTGGCCGAGCTACTGGCCCCTTTCGGCTGCCGTGTCACGCTCTACTCCCGCAGGATGACCCCGGACGAGCTCGACGCCCTGCTGCCGGGGACCGACGTGCTGGTGGGGCTGCTGCCCGGCACGCCTGAGACGGCCGGCCTGCTCGACGCGACCCGGCTGGCGCTGCTGCCGCCCGGCGCGATCTTCGTCAACGCCGGGCGCGGCTCCCTGGTCGACGAGGCGGCGCTGGTGGCGGCGCTGCGCGAGGGACGGCTCGGCGGCGCGGTCCTCGACGTGACGGCCACGGAGCCGCTGCCGCCCGGGCACCCGTTGTGGAGCTGTCCGAACACGCTGCTCACCCAGCACACGGCGGGCGGCTCCGACCGGGAGTCGGAGCAGATCCTCGAGATCTTCGAGGACAACTGGCGCAGGTTCGTCGCGGGCCGGCCGCTGCGCAATGTCGTGCAGTGGTCGCGCGGGTTCTGAGCACCGGCCGGGCGGCAGGATCGCCCGTGCTCTCCCGCCAGGCGGCGGTCGAGAGTTTTACCTTTCCCGCAGCCAGGCCGCTGACCTGGGGTTTCGCGTGCTGCGTGCTGTGAGCGTGATCACACGTCACCGATTTGTGACCAGTCGCCCCCTTGCTGGGGCGGTTGGGCCGTTTGTACGGTCCCTTCATTGCCACTTAACAACTTGTTCAGTGCAGAGAATCGAGACGTTCGATGGCAGCTGAGCCCTTGGGCGACCGGATCCGTGCCTACCGTCTTATGCGCCAGATGACCGTCAGGGGTCTGGCGGCACAGGCACAGGCCAGCGCCAGCTTCATCAGCCAGTTGGAGCGCGGCCAGACCAGTGCCAGCGTCGGGATGCTGCGGCGGGTCGCCGTCGCGCTCGGCATCACGGTGGCCGATCTGTTCAGCGAGGACGAGGTGGACGGCCACCGCATCGTCAGGCGGTCCGAGCGCCCCGAACTGCACGCGGGACGCGGATCGCGCAAGTACCTGATCTCGCAGCGACCACTCCAGAACCTGGAGGTGTACAGCGGCGAGTTCGACCCGGGCGCATCCACCGGCGAGGAGCAGTACACCCACGGCGACTCGCAGGAGATCCTGCTCGTCCTGCGCGGCACCGTCACCGTCCATCTGGGGGACAGGGAACTGTCCCCGATGGGTCCCGGCGACAGCGTCGAGTACCGCACCTCCATCCCCCACCGCGTCGTCAACGACGGCGACGAGGAGGCCGAGGTCCTCTGGATCATCGGCCCCCCCACCCCCGACTGAACCCCACACGAACCCCACATCACGCTCTACGAGGGGGCAACCCCATGCTCATCCGACCCAAGCGACTGGCCGGTACGGCCATCGCCACGGCCTCCCTCCTCCTGGTCGCGGCCTGCGGCGGCAGCGCCGCCGCGCCCGCGGACATCGACCTCGGTTCGGGACCCGCACAGTCCGGAGCCGTGAAGAAGGACGCCCTGAAGGGCGTCAACATGACCTTCGTCTCCTACGGCGGCGTCTACCAGAAGGGCCAGCAGGACGCGGCCATCGACCCCTTCGCCAAGGAGTCGGGCGCCCAGGTGCTCCAGGACGGCCCGACCGACTACGCCAAGATCAAGGCGCAGGTCGACTCCTCCAACGTCACCTGGGACGTCGTCGACACCGACTCCATCTGGGCCGAGGCCCAGTGCGGCAAGCTGCTCCAGCCGCTCGACTACACGATCATCGACAAGTCGAAGGTGCCGGCGGGCCTGGCCACCGAGTGCAGCGTCCCCGCGATGCAGTACGGCATGGTCCTCGCCTACAACAAGGACAAGTTCGGCGCCAACCCGCCGCAGGGCTGGGCGGACTTCTTCGACACCGCGAAGTTCCCCGGCAAGCGCGCCGTCCCCGGCATCCCGGGCGACGCGGCGCCCGGCCCGTACGAGGCCGCGCTGGTGGCCGACGGCGTGGCCGCCGACAAGCTCTACCCGCTCGACGTCGCCAGGGCCACCAAGAAGCTCGACGCCGTCCGCGGCGACCTGGTCTTCTGGAAGACCGGCGCCGAGTCGCAGCAGCTGCTGGAGTCGGGCGAGGTCGACATGGTCATGATGTGGAGCGGCCGCGCCTACGCCGGCATCAAGAACGGCGCGAAGTTCGACGTCCAGTGGAACGAGTGGATGCCGATCATGGACTCGCTGAGCGTTCCCAAGAACGCCAGGAACCCCAAGGCGGCCATGGCGATGATCAACTACTACCTGGGCGCCCAACAGCAGGCCAAGCTCACCGAGCTGACCTCCTACTCGCCCATCCACACCGACGCCCAGCCCAAGCTCGACGAGCTCGGCACCTCCTTCCTGACCACCCGCCCCGAGATCGTGGACAAGAGCCTCAAGGTGGACGGCGCGTGGTGGGCGAAGAACCAGCCCGAGATGATCGAGAAGTGGTCCGCCTGGCTCGGAGGCTGAGCGCGCAGTGAAAGAGAGAACGGCGGGGCCCGCGCTCCTTCTGCTGCCCGCGCTCATCGCGCTCGGCGTCTTCTTCCTCTACCCGTTGGGGTCGATGCTGGTCAGCGCCTTCACCGACCCGGAGCCCGGCCTGGGCAACTTCGCCTGGTTCTTCGGGGAGCAGGCCAACATGCAGGTGCTCGGCAGGACGTTCAGCACCGCGCTGTGGGTGACGCTGGTCGCGCTGGCGCTGTCCTACCCCTACGCCTACGCGATGACGATCGTGGGGGCGCGGGCCAGGGCGATCCTGACGCTGCTGGTGCTGGTGCCGTTCTGGACCAGCCTCATGGTGCGCACGTTCGCCTGGGTGATCCTGCTCCAGGACACCGGTGTGATCAACAAGGCGCTGGGCGCGCTCGGGATGGGGCCCTTCAGCCTCATCCGCACCCAGACCGGCGTGGTCATCGGCATGGTGCAGCTGCTGATGCCGTTCATGGTGCTGCCGCTCTACGCGGTCATGAGCGGGATCGACCGGCGGCTGCTGCCCGCGGCCACCAGCCTGGGCGCGCACCCGGTCACGGCGTTCGTCAAGGTGTACGTGCCGCTGTCGCTGCCCGGCGTCTCGGCCGGGTGCCTGACGGTGTTCATCAGCGCGCTCGGGTTCTACGTGACGCCCGCGCTGCTGGGCTCGCCGACCGACGCGCTGATCTCGCAGCAGATCTTCACCCAGGTGAACGGCCTGCTCAAGTGGGGCCGCGGCGGCGCGATGGGCGTCGTGCTGCTCGGGCTGACGCTCGCCATGATCGCGCTGCTGGGGCTGACGCTGCGCCGTACCGGGAAGAAGGTGACGGGATGAGGGCCCGCTGGCCGCTCTGGGCCTTCTGCGCGCTGACGGGCGTGTGGCTGGTCGTCCCGGCGCTGATCGTGGTGCCGCTGAGCTTCACCGACAAGCCGTCGCTGAAGTTCCCGCCGGACGGCTACTCCACCCGGTGGTACGAGAACTTCTTCGGCGACGCGGCGTGGATGTCCGCGCTCGGCACCTCCGTGCAGGTGGCGCTGCTGGTCACGGTCGTGGCCACGACGCTCGGCACGGCCGCCGCGCTCGGCCTGACCAGGGCGAAGATCAAGGGTCTTGCCCTGGCCCAGGGCTCCATGCTGGCGCCGATGATCGTGCCGGGCGTCGTGCTGGCCATCGGCACGTACGCGGTGTTCCTCAAACTGCAGCTCGTGGGCACGCTCGCCGGGTTCGTCATGGCGCACACCGTGCTGGCCCTGCCGTTCGTCATCATCCCGGTCACCGCCTCGCTGCGTGGCTTCGACCGGCGGCTGGAGGACGCGGCCGCCAGCCTCGGGGCGAGCAGGTGGACCGCCTTTCGCAGCGTGACGCTGCCCCTGGTCGCGCCCGGCGTGGCCTCGGGGGCGCTGTTCGCCTTCGTCACCAGCTTCGACGAGGTGGTCGTCTCGCTGTTCATCCAGAGCCCGTACCTGCAGACCCTGCCGGTGAAGATGTACGCCAGCGTCACCAGGGAGACCGACCCGACCATCGCCGCCGCGGCCACGATGATCATCGCGCTCACCACGACGCTCGTCCTCGTCGCCACCTTCTTCGTCGCCAGGAGGACCCGTGCCAAGTAGCATCCAGCTCACCGGCCTCACCAAGACCTACCACGACTTCGTCGCCGTCGACGACGTGTCGCTGACGATCGAGCCCGGCGAGTTCATGACCCTGCTGGGGCCCAGCGGCTCGGGCAAGACCACGACGCTCAACATCATCGCCGGGTTCGTCAGGCAGACCAGCGGCGAGCTGACCGTCGACGGCACCTCCATCAGCGCCACCCCGCCGCACCGGCGCGACATGGGCATGGTCTTTCAGCACTACGCCCTGTTCCCGCACATGACGGTCGCGGAGAACATCGCCTTCCCGCTCAAGCAGCGCAAGGTGCCCAAGGCCAAGCGCGCCGAACTGGTGGCGGCCGCCCTGGCCACCGTCCACCTCGGCGACTTCGGCCACCGCTACCCGCGCGAGCTGTCCGGCGGCCAGCAGCAGCGCGTCGCCGTCGCCCGCGCCATCGTCTACAACCCCCGGGTGCTGCTGATGGACGAGCCGCTCGGCGCGCTGGACAAGAAGCTGCGCGACTGGCTCCAGCTTGAGATCAAGCGCATCCACGCCGAGCTCGGCACCACGTTCGTCTATGTCACGCACGACCAGGACGAGGCGCTGGTGCTGTCGGACCGGATCGCGGTGTTCAACAAGGGCCGCATCGAGCAGGTGGGCCCCGCCGCGGAGCTGTACGAGCGGCCGAAGACGTTGTTCGTGGCCAAGTTCCTCGGCGAGTCGACGGTCCTGCGCGGGCCCGTCTCCGGCCAGGGCATCGGGGTGTGCGCGCGCCTGCTGGACGTGCGCGGCGGCATCGACGGCAAGGACGGCGCCCTGGTGGTGCGGCCGGAACGGCTGGCCGTCCGCAAGCCGGGACACGAGGCCGAGCCCGGCTGGAACGCCCTGCCCGCGACCGTCACGGGCGAGATCTACCTGGGCTCCAGCCGCAAGCTGGAGCTGAAACTGCCGGACGGCAGCCCCGCGCTGGTCCGCGAGCAGGCCGGCGGCCTGAGCGAGGCCCGTGCGGGCGACGAGGTGACGCTGACCTGGCGCGTCGCCGACTCCGTCCTCCTACCTGACGAAAGCGACGCGGAGGCTGTGCTCACGTGAACCTCACCAAGGACTTCGCCAACGGAGGAGTCTCCTTCTGGTACCGGCAGATCGGCGTCCCCGACCGCAGGGCGGCCCTGCCGGGCGCGCGTGACTACGACGTCGCCATCGTGGGCGGCGGCTACACCGGCCTCTGGACCGCCTACTACCTGAAGAAGGCCCAGCCCGACCTGCGGATCGCGATCCTGGAGAAGGAGTTCGCCGGATTCGGCGCCTCCGGCCGCAACGGCGGCTGGCTGTCGGCCGAGTTCGCCGGCTCGCGCGAGCGGCACGCCAAGGCGCGCGGCCGCCAGGCGATGATCGACCTGCAGCACGCCATGTTCGCGTCGGTCGACGAGGTCATCCGCATCGCGGGCGAGGAGGGCATCGACGCCGACATCCACAAGGGCGGGCTCATCCACACCGCCACCAACCCGGCCCAGCGCCGGCGCCTGCACGAGGAGCTCGACGAGCTGCGCGCGTGGGGTTACGGCGAGCAGGACCTGCGCCTGCTCGAACGCGACGAGCGCGAGTCGCGGCTGCGCGTGGCCGGCGCGCTCGACGCCACCTTCAGCCCGCACTGCGCCCGCATCCAGCCGGCCAAGCTGGCCGTGGGCCTGGCCAGGGTGGTCGAGGCGCTCGGCGTCGACATCTTCGAGGGCACCACGGTCACCGCGATCAGGCCCAGGCAGGCGATCACCACCAGGGGGGTGGTGAAGGCGGAGTACGTCATCCGCGCCACCGAGGGCTTCACCGCGGGCATCGAGGGCCAGCGCCGCCAGTGGCTGCCGATGAACAGTTCGATGATCGTCACCGAGCCGCTGCCCGCCGACGTGTGGAAGCACCTCGGCTGGGAGGACCGTGAGCTGCTCGGCGACGAGGCGCACGCCTACATCTACGCCCAGCGCACCGCGGACGACCGGATCGCCATCGGCGGGCGCGGCGTGCCGTACCGGTACGGCTCCCGCACCGACGACCGCGGCGCCACGCAGCGCTGGACCGTCGAGTCGCTGTGGCGCATGCTGGTCAAGCTGTTCCCGGCCGCGGCCGACGCGCGCATCCAGCACTCATGGTGCGGCGTGCTCGGCGTGCCGCGTGACTGGTGCTCGACCGTCCACCTCGACCACGCGACGGGGCTCGGCTGGGCGGGCGGCTACGTCGGCAGCGGCGTCACCACCACCAACCTGGCCGGTCGCACCCTGCGCGACCTGGTGCTGCGGCGGGACACCGAGCTGACCGCGCTGCCGTGGGTGGGCCGCCAGGTCCGCCAGTGGGAGCCCGAGCCGCTGCGCTACGCAGGCGTGCAGCTCATCTACACGCTGTTCCGTGCCGCCGACCGGCGGGAGAACGACAGGGGCACCTCCACCTCCGGATACGCCCGCCTGGCCAACCTGATCGCGGGGCGCTGATGACGCATCTGAGCGACGCCTTGTCCGTGGCGATGCCGCCGGCCGTGCCCAAGCCCACCAGCCTGACCGGCCAGCGCGAGTCGACGCTGGAGCTGTGGCGTGACGGCGGCGCGGAGACCGGCGTGTGGGAGTGCGAGCCCGGCACCTTCACCGCCGTCCGCGACGGCTTCCACGAGATCTGCCAGATCCTGACCGGCAGGGCCACGCTGACCGCGGACGACGGCCAGGTGACCGAGCTCGTCCCCGGCTCCACCGTGGTGCTGAACGACGGGTGGAAGGGCACATGGGTGGTGCACGAGACCATGCGCAAGATCTACGTCACAATTGACACTAATCCTATCTGATTAGTAGATTACCGGACGGCCCGCCGCGTGGCGGGCCGTCTTTTCGGTGTATTTCCTGCTTTTCCTACTGGGATTGTGATATGAGTAAGCGCATCGCCCTGGCCCTCGCCGCCCTCCTCGCCGTCTCCGCCTGCGGATCCAACGGCGCGGGCGACACCGCGGCAGGTGCCGCCGCCAACCCGTACAAGCTCCTCCAGCCGGGAATCGTCAGGACGGGGACGCTGACCGACGCGCCGCCGAACGTCTTCCTCAAGGACGGCAAGTTCACCGGATTCGACAACGACCTGTTCACCGCCGTGGCGGCCAAGGCCGGCCTCAAGGCGGAGTTCGTCGGCACCGACTTCTCCGCCCTGCTGTCGCAGGTGGCCACGCACAAGTTCGACGTCGGCAGCTCCTCGATCACGATCACCGAGGCGCGCAAGAAGACCGTCGCCTTCACCAACGGCTACGACTTCGGCTACTTCGGGCTCGACGTGCCCGCGGGCTCGGCGATCAAGTCCTTCGAGGAGCTCAAGGGCAAGCGGGTGGTCGTGGTGCAGGGCACCGTCCAGGACGACTACGCCACCCAGCAGGGCCTCGACCCGGTCCGGGTGCCCGACTACAACGGCGCGGTCAACCAGCTCAAGGCGGGCACCGCCGACGCCTGGATCTCGCCGGCCGAGATCGGCGAGACCAGCGCCAAGGAGAGCGGCGGCACGATCGTGCTGGCCGCCAAGCGGCTCAGCCCGGCGCCGACGGCCTTCGCGGTCGCCCACGACAAGCCCGAACTGCTGGCCGCGCTGAACAAGGCGCTGGACGAGGTCATCGCCGACGGCACCTGGAAGAAGCTGCAGGACCAGTACTACCCCGGGCGTCCCGTCCCCGAGGACTTCAAGCCGGGTAGCGCGGGCGCCAGGTGATGGACTGGCTGTCGACGCTGTGGCGGATGTTCTTCGACTGGGAGTCGATGCGCGAGGCGCTGCCCGACATGCTCACGGTCGGGCTGCCCAACACGCTGATCCTGGCCGGCGTCTCCGCCGTGCTCGGCACGGTCCTCGGCATGCTGCTGGCCATGGCGGGCATCGCCAGGACCCGGTGGCTCAGGTGGCCCGCGCGCCTCTACACCGACGTCTTCCGCGGGCTGCCCGCCGTCGTGACCATCCTGCTCATCGGCGTCGGACTCGCGCCCGTCGGGATGCGGATCTGGGGGCCCAACCCCTACCCGCTGGGCATCCTCGCGCTGTCCCTCATCGCCGCCGCCTACATCGGGGAGATCTTCCGCTCGGGCATCCAGAGCGTCGAGAGCGGCCAGCTCGAGGCGGCCCGCGCCCTGGGCTTCTCCCGCGGCGCCGCGCTGCGCCTGGTGATCATCCCGCAAGGGGTACGGCGGGTGCTGCCTGCCCTGGTCAACCAGGTGATCGCGCTCATCAAGGAGTCGAGCCTGGTCTACTTCCTCGGTCTGCTGGCCACCCAGCGCGAGCTGTTCAGGATCGGCCAGGACGCGGCGGCCAACACCGGCAACGAGTCCGCGCTGGTGCTGGCCGGGCTGTTCTATCTGCTGCTCACCGTGCCGCTCACCCACCTGGTCAACCACATCGACGGCCGGCTGCGGGCCGCGCCGAAGGAGGCGAGGGCATGAGCGGCGTCGTCACCCGCGACATCCGGCTGTCCTTCGGCGCCACACCCGTCCTGCGCGGCGTGGACCTCGACGTCGCGCACGGGCGGACGGCCTGCGTCATCGGCCCGTCGGGCTCGGGCAAGTCGACGTTCCTGCGCACGATCAACCGGCTGCTCGAACCGTCCGGCGGCGACGTCCTCCTGGACGGCCGGAGCGTGCTGGGGGAGGACCCCGACCGGCTCCGCCGCCGGATCGGGATGGTCTTCCAGCAGTTCAACCTGTTCCCGCACATGAGCATCCTGCGCAACCTGACGCTGCCGCTCCGCAGGATCAGGGGGCTGTCGGCCGACGAGGCCGAGCAGGTCGCCAGGCGCCAGCTCGACCTGGTGGGGCTGGCGGGCAGGGCGGACGCGCGCCCCGGGCACCTGTCGGGCGGCCAGCAGCAGCGGGCCGCCATCGCCAGGGCGCTGGCGATGGAGCCGGAGGTGATGCTCTTCGACGAGGCCACCTCCGCCCTCGACCCCGAACTGGTCAAGGGCGTGCTGGGGCTGATGGCCGAGCTGTCGCGCGAGGGCATGACCATGGTGGTCGTCACCCACGAGATGGGCTTCGCCCGCGAGGCGGCCGACACCGTGCTCTTCCTCGACGAGGGGGTGTCGGTGGAGGCGGGGCCGCCGGCGCGGATCTTCGAGGCGCCGGTCAGCCCCCGGCTCAAGCAGTTCCTGTCGGACGTGCTGTGAGCGTGGCGCCCGGCGCCACCCGCTGGACCTGCCCGCCCGCCGTCCAGGTGTAGGTCACGTGGTCCGACAGGTTGCTGAGCGTGGTGGTGCCGCCCTCGTGGCGCACCGCCACGCTGCCGCCGCCGACGGGGATGCCCGAGATCGACAGCCAGTCGATCCCCGCGGGCAGCGCCGGCTCCGTGGCGATGGCCGCGCCGTTCGGCCGCACGCCGAGCAGGCCCTCGACCACCTGGCTGACCAGCGTGAACGACACCTCCGGGTAGTCGCCGTTGCGCCCGCCCGCGACGTGCTCCTCCTCGCGGGCGGCGTAGATCTCCCGCATCCACCGCCAGGCGGTCTCCGGCCTGCCGGCGCGGAAGAACGTGTCAGGCAGGTAGGTCCACGCCTCGATGTTGTGGGGCCTGCCAGGACCGCCGGCCTGGGCCTCGATCGTGTCGAGGAGCCCGGTGTCGGCGGACAGGCCCTTCAGCGCGGGGAACCAGCTGCTCTCCCTGCCCCAGCCGGTGACGGGGCGGCCGTCGGCGGTGAAACCGCGCACGTCCGTCCACTCGGCGGCGAACCAGTCGCGCAGCTCGGCGGCCCGCCGCAGGTAGTCGTCGCCGTCCAGCCCGCGCGCCCGCGACAGCTCGGCCATGGCCAGGAAGGCCGCGTACCGCGCGGCCACCCCGTCACCCGCCACCGCCAGCGGCTCGCCCTCCAGCTCGTTGTAGGAGGCGGTGCCTTCGAAGATGCTGGTGCCCATCGCGGTGGGCGGCAGCTCGATCGCGTGCCGGTAGTAGTCCCACAGCACCGGGTCGTCGACGTAGGCCCGCTCGCCCGTCCAGCGGTGGCCGACGGCGCCCGCCTCCACCAGCTCGTACACCGCGGGGACCTCCCTGACGAAGTCGCCGGGCCCGCGATAGTCGATCGCCAGGTAGGAGCCGTCGAAGTTGAACGCCCACACCGGACGGCGGCCGTGCTCCTCGGTGGCCGAGGCGGCGAACAGGCGCAGCATCGTGAGGTTGGCCTCGTGCAGGCCGAGCAGGTGGGCGCCGGGGAGCTGGTGGACGAAGTCGCGCAGGTAGAAGCCGCTGCGGTGGGCGTAGCCCGCCCAGTACGAGGCCAGGTAGACGCCCTCGCCGGTGCCTTCCGGCCGCCGCTCGTCCACGTCGACCGGGCCGCGCGATCCGGCCGGGTGCGCCCAGCGCAGCGCCCGGTCGCACGCCCACTCGAACATCGCCACCAGCTCCTCGTTCGAGGAGTCGATACGCATGAAAGCCTTCCGATCAGGGTCCGAGACTGGGCCGGACCACCAGCTCGCCGGGCAGCAGGAGCCCGGACTGGGGAGTGACGCCGTCCTCGATGATCCGCAGCAGCCGGCTGACCAGCGCCTCGGCGATCCGCCGCAGCGGCAGCCGCACCGTGGTCAGCGCCGGCTGCAGGAACGCGGTCACCGGCAGGTCGTCGAAGGCGACGAGGGCCACGTCGCGGCCGATCTCCATACCCTCGGCCCTGGCGGCGGCGTAGACGCCGAGCGCGAGCCAGTCGCCCCCGGCCACGATCGCGGTCGGGCGGTCGGCGCCCGCCAGCAGCTCGCGGGTGGCCGCGACGACCCGCGCGGGCTCGTCACCCGGCACGGCGAACTCCCGGCCCCGCAGGCCGTGGCGGCGCACGCCGGCGCGGAAGCCGTCGCGCCGGTCGTCCATCCACGGCTGCCCGCTGGAGGAGGCCAGGAAGGCGACCTCGCCGTGCCCCCTGTCCGCCAGCAGGCCGACCAGGTCGACCACCGCCTGGACGCTGTCGACGTCCACCCACGCCTGCGGCTGCCCTGGCTCGGTCCTGCCGAAGGCCGCGAAGGGGAAGCCCTCGGCGGTCAGGTAGGCGACCCGGGGGTCATCGCGCAGTATGTCGGACAGCAGGAAGCCGTCCACGGTCCGCGCGGCGAGCAGCTCGTCCAGCGCCTGCTCCTGGCTCTGGCCCGGGCGCGGCCGTACCAGGAGGATCCGGTAGCCGGACTCGCCCGCCGCGGACACGACGGCCTCGAGGAAGCCGCCCATCAGCGGGTTGGGGTTGGCCGGGTCGTCGACCGGCGTCGGATAGGCGATGATCCGCCTGGTGCCCGACTTGAGGCTGCGCGCCGACTGGTCCGGACGGTAGCCGAGCTCCTCGATCAGCGCGGTCACCCGCTCCAGCGTCTCCGCCTTCAGCCGGTGCGGGGCGTTGAGCGCGTTGGAGATCGTCTGACGTGACACGCCGGCCGCGCGCGCGACGTCCTCGATGGTGACCCCGCGCTCGCGCGGCCGACGTGTCGCCACTCAGTCTCTCCTCAGCTTGAGCAGACCGCCCATGGGCACCTCGACCAGCCTCGCACCCGCGTCGAACCGCAGCCTGTCGGCGCTGACGAGCGTGCCGCCGCAGTCGAAGACCTCGGCGCTCGCCTCGCCCTCGCCGTAGAGGACCACCCGGGGGTCGGAGTCGGCGTTGGCGACCAGCACCTCTCCCGTGTCCGGAACGTCCACGGGGAGCGCGGCGTAGCGGGCGATGATCGTGGTGTCCCCATCGTAGGCCCGCACGAGGGGGTAGCCGTGCTCGGGCTGCGCCGGCTCCAGGGCGCCGAGTTGCAGGGTGTCCAGGTGGGTGCGGAAGACGCCCAGCCAGAACTCGACGGCGGCCAGCTGGTCGGGCCGCTGGGCGGCCAGGTCGACCGACACCTGCGGCACCGAGAACAGCGCGTTGATCAGGTGCACGGCCACCTGCTCGGCCGGCTCGTCCGGGTGCCACAGGATCATGTCCGAGTGCACGGCGACAGGTCCGGCGATCAGCCGCAGGTCGACCGTGCGCTGCCGGTTCTCCTGCGGGCTGAGCGGGCAGTCCATCGCGCGCACCATGTTCGCGTACGGCCACAGGCCCGGCCCCGTGTACGGCTGGCGGTGCTCGATCAGCACGTCCGGCCGCGTCCGGCGGAGCCGCGCGTCGAGGTCGTGCAGCAGCCGCCGCACCCCCTCGTCGACCTCCACGCAGTCGGCGCCGTCACTCGGGGCGGGATCTCCGCCCGGCGTGGCGAACCGGTCCACGAAGTCGATCTTCAGCCCGTCCATGCCCCACCGCTCGACCGCCTGGGCGAGCCTGCCGATGAGGAACTCGCGCACCTCGGGGTGGCGCGGGTCGAGCACGGCCGCGTCCATGTGGTCCAGGTAGCGCAGGAACCTGCCCTCGAAGTGCTCGAAGGCGGCGTTGTGCTTGCCGACGAACGGCAGCGCGTACCACAGCAGGTAGGCCATGCCGTTGTCGCGCACCCTGCGCACATGGCTCGCGATGTCGGGGAAGGCGGCCGGGTTGGGCTCCCAGTCACCGCAGAAGGCGTAGCCGCGCGCCCGGTCGGCGGTCTGCCAGCCGTCGTCCACGATGATCGTCTCGCAGCCGATCCGCCTGGCCAGCCGCGCCTGCACCTCCACCGTCTCCTCGGTGACCTCCTGGTGCATGCTGTACCACGTCGAGTAGGCAGGCAGCCGCGCCTGAAGGGGCGTCGGCGGCAGCTCGCGGCCCTCCAGCCACCAGGCCGCCACGTCGGCCAGCGCGGCCGAGTAGGGCCGCTCCGACACGTCGAGCCTGATCCGCAGCCCGTCGCCCTGCAGGGTGAAGACGAACTCGCCGGTCTCCTCGATCAGCCCGCCGGTGAAGCTGACCTGCGCCACCGTCTCGGCCAGCGCCGCCGTGCACACGTTGGCGCCTGCCGTACCGACCAGGCTGACGACCGGGGAGCCCGTGGTCAGCCTGGCCGTCAGCGGCGCGGCCCAGATCGGCGGCACCCAGCGGGTGCCGCTGCCCGGCGTCCAGAAGGCGGCCGTGCTCACGCACGGCACCCTCCACTGCGCCGCCGTCGCCTCGGGGGCGTCGATCAGCCACACCCCCTCGCCGAGCGGCGTCACGGTGACGCCGGTGGTCCCCGCCACCGCCACCTCGACCCCGCCCGCGTGAACCACGGTCGTCTCGTCGAGCGCGTGCGGCCCCCAGATCTGCATGTCTATCCCTTCGTGGCACCGGCCAGCAGGCCGGAGATGAACTGTCTTTGGAGAACGAGGAAGAGGATCATCATGGGCAGCGAGGAGATCGCCGTGCCCACCATGACCTGGCCGAAGTCGGTCTTGGCCAGCCCCAGCAGGCTGGCGAGGGCCACGGGCAGGGTGTACATCTCGGGCGTGCGCATCGCGATGAGCGGCCACAGGAAGTCGTTCCACGCGCCGAGGAACAGGAAGACCGCCAGCGCCGCCAGGACCGGCCGCATCACCGGGACCACCACCCGCCACAGCACCCGCAGCTCGCCCGCGCCGTCGACCCGCGCGGCGTCCAGCAGTTCGTCGGGTATGGCCAGCAGCGACTGCCGCATCAGGAAGATGCCGAACGGCACCGACAGGCTGGGCAGGATCAGCGCCGGATAGCTGTCGATCAGGCCGATGTCGTTCATCATCTCGAAGACCGGGATGATGGTGACGCCGGTGGGAATGACGAGCGTCGACAGCAGCAGCACGAACAGCAGATTGCGGCCCTTGAAGGTGAACTTGGCGAAGGCGTAACCCGCCAGCAGCGACACCACGATCGCGCCCGCGGTCTGCACCACCGCCACGTACAGGGTGTTGCCCAGCACGGTGACCAGCCCGATCGACTCCTCCAGCTTGGCCGTGTTCGCCACGAGTTGGTCGCCCGGGTAGAACTTCGGCGGCCAGGAGAAGATGTCGGAGTTGGCGTGGGTGGCGGCCATGGCCAGCCAGTAGAACGGGCCGACGCACAGCCCGAACACCACGGCCAGCACGAAAGTCAGCGTCCAGCCTTTCATGTCTTCTGCAACCTCATCTGTGCGATGCCGAACCCGGCCACGATCAACGTCAGGGCGTAGGCGATCGCCGCGGCGTAACCGAAGTCGAAGTAGCGGAAGCCGTTCAGGTACAGGTAAAGGGAGATCGTCAGCGTGGAGTTGTCGGGCCCCCCGCCGGTCAGCACCAACGGCTCGTCGAACAGCTGCAGCGTCCCGATCGTCGACAGCACCACGGTCAGCGCCAGGATCGGCCGCAGCTGCGGCACCGTGATCGACCAGAACCGGCGGACCGGGCCCGCGCCGTCCACCATCGCCGCCTCGTACAGCTCCTTGGCGATGCTCTGCAGGCCGGCCAGGTAGATCACCGCGTTGTAGCCGGTGTAGTGCCAGGTCAGGGCGATGACGATGGAGATGCGGGCCCAGAAGGGGCTGCCCAGCCAGTCGATGGGCGTCACGCCGAAGAAGCTGAGCAGCCAGTTGAGCAGGCCCGCGTCCTTGCGCAGGATCACCGAGAACATCACGCCGTAGGCGACCAGTCCGGTCAGGCTCGGCATGAAGACGCCGAGCCGCCACAGGCCGCGGAGCCGGAGGGAGGCGGAGTTGAGCCCGAGCGCCAGCAGCAGCGCGAGGAACAGCATGATCGGCACCTGGACGACCAGGATCAGCCCGGTGTTCCAGAGCGCGGTCCAGAACAGCGGGTCGTTCACCAGCCGGACGTAGTTGTCGAGCCCGACGAAGGTGCGGGCCGCGCCCGCGCCGGTGGTCAGGCTGATGTACATCGCGGCGAGGATCGGATACGCCTTGAAGACCAGGAAGCCGGCGAGCGCGGGCACGACCAGCAGGTAGGGGACGTTGCGCCGGGTGACGAACGACCGCCTGATCCCCGCCCGCTCCCGCGGCCTGGACAGGGTGAGCGTCATCCGGCGGCCGGCTTCCTGTTGGTCTGCTGGGCCAGCTGCGTGGCGGCCTCGGTCAGCGCCGCGGCCGGATCGGCGCCCTTGAGCAGCACCTTCGTCTGCGCGTCACTGGCGAGCTTCAGCGCCCTGGCGTAGTCGCCGGAGTAGTAGGTGGCGTCGGCGCCCTCGGTGAGCGCGTCGACGAACGTCTTGAGCGCCGGCTGGTCGCCGAAGTACGGCTGGGGCGCGGTGAACCTGGGGTCGGAGTAGGCCGCGGTCAGCGCCGGGAACACGCCGCCCTCCGCGAAGACCTTGTTGATCACCTCGGGCTTGGTCAGCGCGTACTCGACGAACGCGTACGCCTCCTTCTGGTGCGTGCTGGTGCCCGACACCGACAGGTGCGTGGAGTTGACGATCGCGGCGCGCTTGCCGCCCGGTGTCACGGCCGGCGGCTGCATGACCCGCCACAGGCCCTTCTGCTCGGGACGCATCTCGGGGATGTAGCTGACCGCCCAGGCCGCCCAGGGAAGCGCGGCCAGCTTGCCGCTGCCGATCATCTGCTTGGCCGTGCCCTCGCCGGAGGTGTCGGCGAGGATGCCCGCGTCGTTCATCTTCTTGAGCAGGGTCATGGCCTGGACGGCAGGCGCGGAGCCGAGCGTGACCTCGCCCTCCCGGTTGAAGTAGAAGGCGCCCTGCTGCTGGAGCAGCGACTGGTACAGGTCCATGTCGACGCTGCCGGCGGCCGGCTTGTTGAGGCCGAGGAGGAAGGCGCCGGTCTTCTCCTTCAGCTTCTTGCCCGCCTCGATCGCCTCGTCCCAGGTGGTGATCTTCTCCGCGTCGACGCCCGCCTTGTCGAACAGGTCCTTGCGGTAGAAGAAGCCGACCGGGTTGACCTCCCACGGCATCGCGTAGACGCCGCCGTCCTTGCCGGTCACCGTCGGCCACAGCCCCTTGGCGAAGGCGTCCTTGTACTTGTCGGCGCCCAGCTTGCGCAGGTCGGCGAGGCCGCCGGGGAACTTGTCCATGTAGCCGGGCAGGTAGTCGATGCCGATGTGCAGCACGTCTCCCAGGCCCTTGCCGCCGGCGGCCATGCCGATGGTGATCTTGTCCCAGATGGCGGGGTTGCCGATCGCCTGGACGTTGACCTTGATGTTCGGGTTGGCCTTCTCGAAGTCCTTGGCCACGGCGGCCAGGCCCTCGCTGGCGGGCTTCCATGACCAGACGGTGATCGTGACGGGGCCGTTCTGCTCCGCGTCGGGGGAGGAGCCGCAGGCCGCGGCGAGTGCTCCGGTGAGGACGACGGCCAGGGCCGCGCGACGGTTGATCATTTCTTTCCTTTCGGGGGGTCAGGGCCTGCGTGTGATACGCAGTCCCTCGGCCAGGCGGTCCACGGCCTGGCTGGGGGTGGTGGCGTGGGGGGACAGCCGGATCCACGGGCCGCGCAGGGTGGTGGTGAGCCCTGCTCGCGCGAGGGCGGCATGGACGTCCGCGGGATCGTGCCCGGGGAGGCGGAAGCAGGCGATGCCGCCGCGCTCCTCAGGGGGCAGGTCGTCGTGCGGGATCTCCGCACCCGCGGCTCTGGCGGTGTCCAGGAGGGCGCCGAGGGTGTCGGCGAGCCTGGCGGCGATGGCATCCACGCCCACGGTGGTGACGAGATCGAGGGCGACGCCGAACGCGGCGACAGCCGGGTAGTCGGGGTTGGTCATGGTGTGCGCCGCCGCGCCGGGGAGCGGCTCGCGTGGATGGCCGCTCGTGCCGTCCGGGGCGGGGGCGGGGGCCTGTTCCGCCAGGGGTTCGCGGACGCCGGACCAGCCGCCGATGCCGGGGGAGAGGCGGGCCGAGACCCGGTCGCGGACGAGCAGGGCGGCGGCGCCCCACCCCGCCCTGAGCCATTTCTGGCCGCCGGAGGCCAGGACGTCGGCCGCCTCGACCTCCAGGGGAACGGCGCCCAGGCCCTGGATGGCGTCCACGACCAGGACCCGGTCGCGGCCGAGGACCTCCTTGAGCGCACCGAGCGGGGGCCGATGGCCGGTCAGCGCGTCCACGGCGCTGACCGCCAGCGCCCTGACGTCGGCGGTGAGGTGGGCGGCCACGACCTCGGGGGTCACCCGGGGGGCGTCGATCCACCGCACGCGTGGCCCGCCGCGATCCTGCAGGCGCAGCCACGGATAGACGTTGGCGGGGAACTCGCCGCGGCGCACCAGCACCGTGCCGCCCTGGAGGGCGGCTGCCGCCGCGAACAGCGCGTGGCTGGTCGAGGAGACGAAGGCGACCTCGTGCGGCGTGGCCCGCAGGAAGCCGGCGGTGTTCCGCCGCGCCTCCTCGAGCCGGGCGGCCAGCGTGTCCACCGCCCGCTCGCCCCTGCTCGCGCGGGCCGCCTCGACCAGGGTCATGGCGACGTCGTGTGAGATCGGGCCGACCCTGGCGAAGTCGAGATAGCCGGGCAGCTCGTCGAATCGCCCCAGGTAGCGCGCGAGTTGAACGTTCATATCAACAAGGCGTGCCATGGGGGACTCCAGGGGTGGGGGGTAGATATGAGCGTTCAATATAGGGTAATTCGGGCGCGCCGGGAAGACCCCGTGCGCGCCCGATGCTTTCTCAGTACTCGGTGGTCAGCGTGACACCGCTGAAGTCCGTCACGCCGTAGAGGGCTGGCGGCCGTGGCCTCGCCCGCCGGTGGCGGCTCGTCGCCGGACGGTGCCGGGCCCGATCGCGCCGCGGACGCGGGGGCCGGGGGTAACGAGAGGGAGTCGGCCCGGGCGGCGGTCAGGCCACCGGTCGCCAGGCTGAGCGTCAGGGCGACCACGGCCGCCTTCGACAGGGTTCGCGCAATTCTCATCGCCACTCCTGGGGGTGGAGCGCGGGAAGGGCCGGGCCCCCGAGTGTCCACCGGCCGGCCGCACTTATGGAGTGCAAGCGTCCACTTGCCGAAGCGCCCGCGGCTGTCATTCCCGCCGGTCACGACCTATACTCGAACACATGTTTCAGGCTTCGCTGCTCGACCTGTTCGCCGCCGAAGGCCCCGGGCCGCTCGGATCCACGGTCAGACGCGTCGACCTGGGCCACGGCGCCTGGATCGACCTCAGGCCCGGCTGGATCGGCGGCGCCGACGCCCTGCTCGACCGGCTGATCACCGGAGTGCGATGGCGGGCCGAGCGGCGTCACATGTACGACCGGGTGGTCGACGTGCCCCGCCTGCTGGCCTTCTACGAGGAGGGGCAGGAGCTGCCCGACCCGGTGCTGGACGAGGCCAGGGCAGCGCTCGACGCCCACTACGGCGCCGAGCTCGGCGAGCCGTTCGCCACGGCGGGCCTGTGCTTCTACCGCGACGGCCGCGACAGCGTGGCCTGGCACGGCGACACCATCGGGCGGGGCAGCACCGAGGACACCATGGTGGCCATCGTCTCCGTCGGCGCCCCGCGGGCCCTCATGCTGCGGCCCCGCGGCGGTGGCGGCGCGACCGTGCGGCACGAGCTCGGCCACGGCGACCTCCTGGTGATGGGCGGCAGCTGCCAGCGCACCTGGGAGCACGCGATCCCGAAGACGGCCCGCCCGGTCGGGCCGCGCGTCAGCATCCAGTTCCGCCCCCGGGGCGTCCGCTGACCTTCGCGCTACACTCGGCTCGGGCGCCAGCATCCGGTTCCGGCCCCGGGGCGTCCGCCGACCTTCGCGCCGGATCAGCTCGTGCGTCAGCATCCGGTTCCGCCCCGGGGTGTCCGCCGGCCTCGCGCCCGATCAGTACGCTCGGCTCGTGCCACATACCCTGACCGCAGGTTGGATCACGCTCGTGGGGCCGTCGCCCGCCGCCGCGGCCACGGGCGCCGAGCTGGTCGCCCGATGGGCCGAGCCGCATCGCCGGTACCACACCCTCGACCACCTGCGCGCGGTCCTGCGCGCCGTCGACACGCTGGCGCACCTTGCCGGCGACGCCGACGCGGTACGGCTGGCCGCGTGGTTCCACGACGCGGTGTACGAGGGCAAGGCCGGCTCGGACGAGGAACGCAGCGCCCAGCTGGCCCAGTCCCGGCTGGCGAGATGCGGTCTGCCGCAGGCTCGGGTGGCCGAGGTGGCCAGGCTCGTCCGCCTCACCGCCACGCACGACCCCGACTACACCACCGAGCCGCCCTCCTCGCCTGGGCGCGGGCGGGACGCGAACGGGGCCGTGCTGTGCGACGCCGACCTCGCCGTCCTCGCCGGCGACGACTACGCGGCATACGCGCGGGCCGTCAGGCAGGAGTACGCGCACGTGCCCGACGAGCTGTTCCGGCCCGGCCGGGCCCAGGTGCTGCGCCGGCTGATGGACGCGCCCCGGCTCTATCGCACGCCGCTCGCCCACGACCTGTGGGAGGCGAGGGCCCGCGCCAACATGACCGCCGAACTGGCCACCCTCGAAGCCTGAGCCGCGCCGGTCTTCTCGTGCGCCACCCTGCGGTCAACGCAGTCACGGACGGATCCCGGCCGCTCGGGCCCCATCGCCCCGCGATCAGGCGGCGTCGCGTGCCCCGGCTGGTCTCGCGCAGGGTGCGCCGTCGTCCTACAGTCCGCGGTTTCGGCGGGCCTGGCTGGTCTCGCGCAGGGTGTGCCGTCGTCCTACTGTCAGCGGTTTCGGCGTGCCTGGCTGGTCTCGCGCAGTGCGGTCAGTGGCGTCGGCGTACCCTCGCTGGTCTCGTATGGGGTGTGCCGTCGTCCTGTGGTCAGTGGCGTCGGCGGGCCCGGCTTGTCGCGTGTATCGTCCTGGGTCAGCGGGGTTCCGGGGAGCGGCGCTTGCGGTGGCGCAGGCCGGCGGCGATGAGGCGGGCCAGCAGTTCCCTGGAGCTGACCGGCTCGGCGCCCAGCGAGACGGCCCGCGAGTGCACCGTCTCCGGCACGTCGTAGTGGTCCCTGTCGAAGGCCCGCGCCGGCACCCCCAACAGCTCCGCGAACTCGTGCAGTTCCTCCAGCGAGCGGTCGCTGACCAGATGGGACCACAGCAGCCCCCGGGGACCGGGCCAGTTCGGGGGATCGATCAGCACCGTCACGCCGTCAAGCGTAAAGCCACCCGCGCCGTGAGGCGGCGCCCCGAAACCGCGGCACTTCCGCCAGTTCTTGGGGGCTCGAACCGCTCGAACCGCGCGCCGGCCCCACCCCGCTGCAGGAGAACCACCCACCGCGGATCAGGCGGGTGGGCCGCTCCACGGGCGATGGCATCAACCGATCGGTTGATGGGAGGTTCATCCAGACCCCTGATGGCTCCGGCAGGCCGCGACGGCAACCTGGAACACGTCAAGCCGTTCCGACCTGGAGAACCGACACCATGAAGATCCGTACCCGCCTGGTCGCTGGAGCCGTCGCCGCCATCGCTCTCACCAGCGGCCTGGCCACCACCCAGGTCGCGCGGGCCGCGGCCGCGGACCCGGCCGTCGTCGAGACCAAGGTGCTGTCCGCCGACGTCGCCCTGAAGATCGCCGACGCGGTGCAGAAGGAGGCGGCCAAGCAGAAGCAGCGTGTGACCGTCGCGATCGTGGACCGCTCCGGCGCCACCCGCCTGATCCTCAAGGGTGACGGCGCCGGTCCGCAGACCGAGGAGTCGGCCAGGCGCAAGGCGTTCACCGCGGTGAGCTTCGGCCAGGCGACCAGCGCGCTGGCGAAGAACCAGGCGCTGGCGGCCATCCCCGGCACGCTCCTGCTCGGCGGCGGCATCCCCGTGGCCGTCGACGGCGCCCCGATCGCGGGCATCGGCGTCGGCGGCGCACCCTCCGGCGACATCGACGAGGCCCTCGCCCAGGCCGGCCTCAAGGCCGTCCAGGGCGTTGGCTGACCTGCTCCACTGCTGCCCGCCGACCCGCCGACCCACTGACCCGACCCGCTGACCTGGGGTGGCCCCCGCTCCTCAGGTCAGCGGGTGCGGCCGACCATCCGGTACGGCACGCCGTCCCCCGCGCCACCCGAGGGCGCGGGGCTGGCGCTGTCCAGGGATACGCTCCTCGATCGCGCGTGGCCCGGGCTCGTAACGGCGCCCCGGCACGCGACTCGGGGCCAACCCTCGCCCCCGGCCTCGGCGAGATCGGAATCGCGACCGACCTCGGACCGGGTCGCGCCGTGACGATCGTCGGGACCAACCCGGATCCGGCCGCGCCGAGACCGGCGTTGGGACCACCCCCCGAATCAAGGCCGCACGGAGATGGGGGTTGGTCTACCCGGATCGGGCCGCATCGTGACGATCGTCGGGGCCAACCTCGGATCGGGCCGCGCCGAGACCGGCGTTGGGACCACCCCCCGAATCAAGGCCGCACGGAGATGGGCGTCGGTCTGTCCCGCCGCGTGTTCCTGTTGCCGGGGCGGCCGCACGGCATGCCGCAGGAGGGTGATGAAGATCACCAGCGAAATCCCGTGCGAGGGAGGCCGCCGGATCGTCCTGTCGGGAATCGTGGGAGGCCGGAGGTCACCTGATGCACGTTTTCTCATGCGATGGGCCGTCGCGCCGCGATTCCCCCTTGTCACCGGCCTGCGTAGAGCAGCGGAGCCGGCTGACGGCCACGCTCCGTAGGTTCCGGTATTCCCGACCGGCGGATCCCTGGCCGGCGGTGAATGCTCAATCGGCGGATTCCTGGCCGGCGGATCCCCGGCCCATGGCTAATCCCCGGCCCATGGCGAATCCCCGGCCGATGCCGAACTCCCGGCCGATGGGGGATTCCCGGCCCATGGCGGATCTCCGACCGGCGGCGGGCCCTCGACCGATGGCGAATTCCCGGCCGATGGTGGATTCCCGGCCGATGTCGAATTCCCGGGTGGCGGATCATGCCGGGGCGTGCCGGAGCCGCGATGCGGTCGCGGGCGGCCCGCACGAGCGTCCGGTCGCGTCATGACGGGCGATCTCGCGCAGCCGTACCTGCTGCCCGCAGGAGAGGGCGAGGCCGCCGCCACCCCGCAGCTCACGCCCATGCGGATCAAGGCGTCCAGCGAGCTCACGGGGGGCGCGATGGGCATGCTGGAGAGCGCGGATCCGCCCGGCTTCTCGACCGTGCTGCACACCCACGAGGTCGCGGAGCTCTGGTACATCCTGGAGGGGCACTACGACTATCACGTGGCGGGGCGGTGGTTGTCGGCCGAGGCGGGCGCCGTGGTGTTCGTGCCACCGGGATGCCCGCACGGTCTGCGTGCGGGGCCTTCGGGAGGGCGCAAGCTGACGATCTTCGTGCCCGGTGGCACCGAGGGGTTCTTCCGCGACATCCACCGTCGCGCCGAGGCGGGTGATCTCCCGGAGGAGACCATGCGCGCCCTCGACGCGACGTACGGTGTGACCACGCTCGGCCCGTTACCGCCCCTGGACGGCTGAGCCCGCCCGCGCCATGCCGCGTACCACGATCCAGTGGAAGGGCCGGATGACGGCGAAGTAGAGCCGGCCGGTCCAGTGCAGATACCTGATCACGGTCACCATCCGGAAGCGGTCGTCTCCGTCGGAGACGACCGCCAGGTAGGCGGCCAGGTGCGAGTCGCTCGCCTCCAGCAACAGGTGCCGGTCCTCGACGCCTTCGACGACCCGGAAGAACCCGATCCTGCGGCCCGGCGTGAACGGGATGTCCTCGGGCCGCATGCCGCCCGATCCCGGCTGGACGTCCGGGTGGGCCGTGCGCAGCATCCGAGCGAACACGCCCCGCATCCGGTACAGGAGCCGCAGCCAGCCGGGTTCCCATCCGAGCGCGCCCGCGACGAACTCGCGCAGGGTCCCCCGGGCGCGGACCGGCAGCGTGTCGGTGAAGTCGCCGGAGCCGGTCAGGGCGCGCAAGGCGGCGAAGTCGGTGCCCATGCATCCCCCTTTTTAGAGAGTATCCTCTAGAATTATGTTACATCCGGGCTGGCGGCCCGTTCGGGCGGGCGGCTCGGGCCGGTACGGCGGGCGGGTGGCCACCGAGTAGGCCCTGTGGAGGATCGCCAGGCGCACGGCCGCTGACCACTTTCCTGTGAGGAAAACAGGTGCTACTTTCCTGAGAGGAAAGTAGTCGACATCAGGGAAGGCCCATGGACCCTCAGAACGCCCAGTCCTCGCTCGACGACATCAGGCGCCTCCAGGACAAGACCCGCGACGCGATCGTCCGCCAGATGTTCCCGCTGCCCTACGTGGTCGTCTCGGCGCTCGGCATCTTCGCCGGGTTCGCGGCGATCGACCTCCCTCGCCCGTGGTCCATCGCCGGCACTCTGCTCGGGTTCGGCCTGTATGCGGGCATCGGCATCGTGTACGCGCACTGGGCCTCCGTCCGCAGGAAGGCCACCAGCGAGGAGGTGGGAATCTATGTGGCGTTGACGGTCGGCCTCCTGCTCGTCTTCGCCGTCACCAGGATCGTCGCCTTCTTCGTGTTCGGCGTGCCGGCGCACGGACTGCCGTCCCAGGCCACCGTCGCCGGGGCCGCGTCAGCCGTGACGTACGTGGCGATCATTCCCCTGGCCCGCCGGGTCTTGAAGAGGATCGTCGTGCAGGACGGTAGGCGCGGCTGATGGACCCGCTGTTCGACGAGTTCCTGCACGTTCCCGCGCGGTTGTCGATCGTCGCGGTGCTGGCGCCTGCCGACTGGGTGGACTTCGGTTTCCTCAGGGACGCGGTCGAAACCAGCGACTCGGCGCTGTCCAAGCAGGTCTCCGCGCTGGCCGCCGCCGGGTACGTCGCGGTCCGCAAGGGGCAGGACAAGCGGGCGCGGCGCACCTTCGTGCAGCTCACCCCCGAAGGACGGCACGCCTTCCGGCGGCACGCGGCGGCACTGGAACGAATCGTCGAACTCGCCAGGACGCCGGCGGAACAGCACCCGAGGGACGACCAAGGCCATGCCGGCACAGCCGGGGGCTGAGAGCTGCCGGTGACCGTAGGGCGGGACATCGGGGGAGAACCGGTTCAGGGCGCGGGGGCTGGGTCGGGACCCCTCCGATCCGGGGTGGATGCGCCGCGGCGGCCCGCTCCCAAAGTCGCATCCGACAATGGATCTTTGGGCCGAGGCGCCCCCCGGCCGCCCGCCACCAGCATGGTCACCATGTCAAAGACGACCATCCGCGGCGCGCTGGCCGCCGGCATCGCGCTGCTCGCGTTCACGGCGACCCCCTTGACGGCCACCGCGTCCGCCCGCGCCGCCGAACCGCCCTCGCCGTCCCCCGCCTCGCCGTCCCCTGCCTCGCCCTCCGCTTCGCCGGCTTCGCCGTCCCCCGCCTCGCCGGGTGTCCTGCCCAGGCCGAGCGGCCCCCGCGCGGTGGGCGCCACCACGCTGCACCTGGTGGACGACTCCCGCCCGGACCCGTGGGTGCCCGAGGAGAAGGCGCGCCGGCTCATGGTGTCGCTGTGGTACCCGGCGAAGACGTCCACCGGACGGCGGGCGCCGTACATGACGGCGGAGGAGTCGGCGCTGCTGCTGAAGGGGCAGAAGATCACCGGCGTGCCCGGAGACACGTTGAGCAGGACCAGGACCAACGCGATCGCCGGCGCCGCGCCGGTCGGCCGCCGGCGGAGCCTGCCCCTCGTCGTGCTGTCGCCGGGGTTCACCATGCCCCGCTCCTCGCTGACGATCCTGGCGGAGGACCTGGCGAGCAAGGGGTACGTCGTGGCGGGGATCGACCACACCTACGAGTCCTACGGCACGAGCCTTCCCGACGGCCGCACCGCGACCTGCGTCGCCTGCGCGGAGCAGGAGAAGGAGGCCTGGACGTTCGGTGACAAGGCCACCAGGGGCCGCCAGGCCGACATCGCCTTCGTGCTCGACCGGCTGACCGGGCCACGGCCCGCCTGGAAGGGCGGCGAGCTGATCGACCGCTCCAGGATCGGGGTGGCGGGGCACTCCCTGGGCGGCAGCAGCGCCGCATGGACCGTGCTCAACGACTCCCGGGTGCGGGCCGGCGTCAACATGGACGGACCGTTCTTCGTCCCGGCCCCCGGCGAGGGGCTCGACCGCCCGTTCCTGATGATGGGCGCGGGGAAGGTCCACGAGCCCGGCGGGCAGGACTTCACGTGGGGACGTGACTGGAAGCGCATGACGGGCTGGAAGCGCTGGCTCACCGTGGACGGTGGCGACCACGGGTCCTTCACCGACTATCCGCTGCTCCTGGAGCAGGGCGGCATCGATCTCGGCACGCCGCTGTCCGGGGCCCGCGCGGCCGAGATCACTCGCCGGTACGTCGGCGCCTTCTTCGACCTGCACCTCGGCGGACGGCACCAGCCGCTGCTCGACCGGCCCTCCCGGCGCTATCCCGAGGTGAGGTTCTGGCGCTGACGTCCTGCCGGGCGCCCAGCACACCCACCGGCACCGGGCGCGGCCGTCGCCCCGGACCGCCGCCGGCCAGCGTGGTTCCCGGCGAGCAGGCGTGACCCCTCGTCCCTGGTGCGATCTCGGCCTCGCGCCCTGGGTGGAGGGCACGCCTACCGAGGTCGCACGAAGCACCCGGAGAAACAGCTGTTCGGCCAGGGCCTGAGCGGCCGAAGTCGGTGCCGGAGCACGCCGGCCCCTGCTCGGCGTGTCCGGCGCGGGAGTCAGCCGGCCCGAGCTCGGCGTGTCGCGGTCATCGGCCCGTCGCGCGCCGCTTGAGCGCGGCCAGCATGACGCGGCGCACGAAGCCGCTGCCCAGCCTGATCACCGCCCAGTAGCGGGCCATCGCCCGGCGGGCGTCGGGGCTGGTGGTGATCAGGCGGGTCTCGGTCGTCAGCAGGATCCGGCCCCGGCCGAGGTCGGACAGGCGGAAGCCGACGACCGCCTTGGCGTAGCCGGGACGGTCGAAGGCGGCGAAGTCGGCGACGGGGACGGTGCCGGCCGCGCCGAGCCGCCACCACTGGCCGACCACACCGTGCACGATCTCGCTGCCCGGCACCTCGTCGAGCACGTCGAACACCGGCAGGTCCCGCTGCGGATGCCCATGGAGCAGGCGGGAGAGGAGGTCGCGGGCGGCGAACAGCGGCCGGGCGGCCCTGACGTCGCCCGGCTTCAGGTCGTGGAGGGCGGCCCAGACCCGCTCCCGGGAGGCGTGGATGACGATCGAGTGCCGCTCGGCGTGTTCGGGGTCGGGCATGTACCGGTCGACAAGGGTGGACATGCGGTCCACTCTCCGCCGGGAAGCCAGCCGGCGGCCTCCCACGGCAGAGGGAAAACGCTCCCCCGCGCGGGGGAGCGCGTCGAGTGGCCTACAGATCCTTCTCCTGCTGGTCGAGGATGGACAGGGCCACCGACACCGCCGTGGCGGCGTCCTCCGCCTCGATCGCCGCCAGCAGCCGCTCGTGCGAGGTGTCCGAGCCCAGCACCGCCCGCTCCATGCAGTGGTCGCTGCGCACGCTGTCCCGCAGCGCGTCGCTCATGCTTCGGTACAGGTCGCCCAGCACCGGGTTGTGCGCCGCCTGCGCCACCAGCAGGTGGAAGTCGACGTCGGCGTCGGCGAAGGCGTCCAGGTTCACCGAGCGGCCGGCCTCGGCCCGGCGGGCCAGGGCCTGCCGCATCAGCTCGAGGTCCTCTTCCGTCCGCTTGGTGGCCGCCAGCCGCGCCGCCACCAGGTCCAGGCCGCGCCGCACGTCGATGATGTCCATGGCGGCCGCCCTGTCCAGGCGCCGGCGCAGGGCCACCTGCGACTCGTCGCTGGCCGTCACGTACGTGCCGTCGCCCTGCCTGGTCGTCAGCAACCCCGCGTGCACGAGCACCCGTACGGCCTCGCGCACCGACAGCCTGCTCACCCCCAAAGAGGCGGCCAGCTGGCTCTCCGACGGGATCTTGCTGCCGACCGGCCAGGCCCCGCTCGCGATCTCCTGTCGCAGCTCGGCGATGGCGGCGTCGACAAGCGAGATCCGGCCCACGTTCCGCATCAGTCCTCTTCTCTAAACATCTGATGTCTGATAACTCTAGTGCGGAGTTCTCCTCAGAGTAAGGGGATCACCTCCCATGAGTTCCGTGCTGTTCACCCATATCCATCCCCATGACCTGCTGGTCGTCGACGGCCGCATCGCCGACCCCGCGACCGCTCCAGAGAACACCATGATCGTGGACGGCAAGGGCGCCCTCGCGCTGCCCAGCCCCGTCGACGCGCACATCCATCCCGACAAGACGACGTGGGGCCGGCCCTGGCTGAGCCGTGCCCACGCCGAGACCCTCATGGACCTCATCGAGGGCGACGTGCGCGCCCGCGCGGCCATGACCGCGTCGGTGGCCGAGCGGGCCGGGGCGCTGATGGACACCGCCATCGCCCGCGGGACCCGGGCCTGGCGCGCCCATGTGGACGTGGCCCCCGTCTACGGCCTGGCCAACGTGCACGGTGTGTACGAGGCCGCACAGGCCCGCAAGGACCTGCTCGACGTCCAGATCGTCGCCTTCCCCCAGCTCGGCCTGCTCACCAGGCCGGGCACGGCCGAGCTGATCGAACGCTCCCTCACCGAGGGCGCCGACGTGATCGGCGGCCTGGACCCCGTCGGCATCGACGGCGACCTGCACGGCCACCTCGACGTGCTGTTCGGCATCGCCGAGCGCACGGGCGCGCCGATCGACATCCACCTGCACGACCGCGGCGAGCAGGGCCTGGCCCAGGTCAGGGAGATCGCCCGCCGCGCGGCCGGCCATCCCGTCACCATCAGCCACGCCTTCTGCCTCGGCGAGGACACGGCCGGCAGCAGGGCGGCCGACGAGTTGCTCGCGCGTTCCGGCGTCGCGCTGGCCACCTGCGCGCTCGGCGCCGACCCGGTGCTGCCCGTCGGCCCGCTCACCAGGGCGGGCGTGCTGCTGGCCGCGGGCTCCGACGGCGTCCGCGACCCGTGGACGCCCTTCGGCGACGGCGACATGATCGCGCGGGCGCACCTGCTCGCCTATCGCACCGACGCCCGTACCGACGAGGAGCTGGCCGCCTGCTACGCGGTCGCCGCGCACGGGGGCGCCGCGCTCCTCGGTCTGGAGCGGGTCGATCTCCAGGTCGGCGACCCCGCCGACTTCCTGCTGGTACAGGCCGGCTCGCTCGCCGAGGTCGTCGTGGACCGGCCCGTTCCCCAGTTCGTCGTCCGCGGCGGTGCCGTGATCGCCCAGGACGGACATCTCCTCGAAAGGTCCCCTCGATGATCCGTCGTGCCGTACCTGTCGCCGGGCTCGTCCTGACCCTCGCCGCCTGCGGCGGCGCTCCGCAGCAGCAGCAGGCGCCGGCGCAGGACAAGCCCGCCGCCCTCGACCTGAAGACCTCCACCACCGCGGCCGCCAAGGGCCTGGACCAGGTGACGTGGAACCTGCCCTACGAGCCGCAGACGATCGACCCGATCCGGTCGTTCAACTACGCGGAGAACACCGCGCTGGCCAACATGTGCGAGAGCCTGCTGCGGCTCACGCCCGACTTCGAGATCAAGCCGGGCCTGGCGGAGAAGGCCGACAACCCCACGCCGACGACCTGGGTCTACACGATCAGGAAGGGCGTGAAGTTCTGGGACGGCAAGGAGCTGACCGCCAAGGACGTGGCCGCCAGCCTGAAGCGGCACCTCGACCCGGCGCTCGGCACCTGGTGGGGCGACTACTTCCACACCGTCGAGTCGGTCGAGGCCACCGGGCCGATGCAGGTCACGGTGACGCTGAAGCAGCCCGACGTGCTGTTCAACCAGGCCATGGCCACGGCGGCGGGCGCCGTCGTGTCGGCGGAGTTCGCCGCGAAGAAGGACCTGGGCTCGCCCACCACCGGTGTCATGTGCACCGGGCCGTTCGCCTTCAAGGGCTGGAAGCCGGGCGACTCGCTCACGCTCACCCGCAACGACTCCTACTGGGACAGCACGCTCGCCGCCAAGTCGAAGGAACTGGTCTTCCGCTTCATCGCCGACGAGACCACCGCGGTCAACGCGCTGCGCTCGGGCGAGGTGGACGGCCAGTACTTCTACCTGCCGCCCGCCGGCCTGGCCCAGCTGCGCGAGTCCACGACGGGGTCGGTGACGCTGGGCAGGTCGCTGACGTTCTGGACGCTGCTCAGCGCCGCCAAGTCCGGCCCCTACGCCGACCCGAAGGTCCGCCAGGCGCTCTCGCTCGCCCTCGACAGGGCCGCCATCTCCAAGGTCGTCTTCCAGGGGACCGCCGCCCCGCAGCGCGCGCTGGCCGGCGCGGAGTACTGGGGCTACGAGCAGAACACCTTCAAGCAGGCCTACGACGCCCTGCCGCCGGAGACCCAGGACCTGGCCAAGGCCAAGCAGCTGCTGACCGAGGCGGGCACGCCGACCCAGCCGATCACCATCGGCATCCAGGGCAGCGCCGCCACCCACGAGCAGACCGCCAACCTCATCAAGGCCACAGGTGAGGCGCTCGGCCTGAAGATCGACATCAAGGTCATCCCGGTCGAGCAGTACGGCAACCTCTACAGCGACCCCAAGGCGCGCGAGGGCATCGACGCCTTCTTCTCCACCTGGTACGGCAACGTGCCCGACCCGCTCGACATCTACACGGTCTTCCTGGCGGGCGGCAGGACGAACTTCAACGACTACCCCGCGGTCGACGCCGACATCAAGAAGGCCAGGGCGGAGTACGACCCGGTCGCCCGCGCCGCGCTGGTCACCGGCATCCAGGACAAGGTCACCCGCGACGTGGCGTGGATGCCGCTGAACAACCTGCCGGTGATCCTCTACATGAACAACAGGGTCACGGGCGCGGTCGCGTCCTTCCCCTACCTGTACTACCCGTGGGCCGCCGGGCTGGGCGCCAAGTGAGATTCGCGTTGAAGCGGCTGGCAGGGCTCGTCGTGGTCCTGCTGGTCGCCTCCTTCCTCGTCTACGGCCTGCTGTACCTGGTGCCGGGCGGCCCGATGGCCTTCCTGCTCGGCAACCGGAGCGGCACCCCCGAGCAGATCGCCGCCATCCGGGCCCAGTACCACCTCGACGACCCGTTCCTCGTGCGCTACGTCTCGTGGCTGCGCGACGCGCTGACCGGCGACCTCGGCAGCTCGCTGGTCTACCGGCAGGAGGTCTCGGCGCTGATCGGCTCGCGCGTGGCCACCACCATCCTGCTGGTGGTCTACGCGACCGTGCTGATCTCCGTCGGCGGTGTCGCGATGGGCCTGCTGGCGGGCCTGCGCGGCGGCCGGGTGGAGAGCGCCGTCGGCGTGCTGACCTCCGTCCTGCTGGCCACGCCGCCGTTCGTGGTCGGCGTGCTCCTGGTGATCGTCTTCGCGCTCGGCCTCGGCTGGTTCCCCGTCTTCGGGGCGGGCGACGGCCTGCTCGACCGCCTCTACCACCTGACCCTGCCGGCGATCACGCTGAGCCTGGCCAGCGCCGCCTTCCTGGCCCGCATCACCCGCGCCTCCGTCCGGGAGGAGCTGGGCCGCGAGCACGTCGAGACGGCCCGCGCCCGCGGCTTCGCCGAGCGGCACATCGTCCGGCGGCACGTGCTGCGCAACGCCTCGATCCCGGTCGTGACCGTGACCGGGCTCAACGTCGCCGGCCTGATCGCCGGCTCGGTCGTCGTGGAGAACATCTTCGCCCTCGACGGGCTCGGCTCGCTGTTCGTCCGGGCGATCCTGCAGCGCGACTTCGCCATCGTCCAGGCGGTGGTGCTCGTGCTCGTGACCGCCTTCGTCCTGATCAACCTCCTGGTGGACCTGTGCTACTCAGCTCTCGATCCGCGCCTGTCGCGGTGACCCGCCTGGGCGGCCTGGGTACGGCGTCCGCCGTCCTGCTGGCCGCCGTGGCGGCGACGACCCTGCTGGCGCCGCTCCTGGCGCCCTACGACCCCGACTTCCCCGACCTGATGAACGCGCTGAGCGGCAGCACGGCCGCGCACCCGCTGGGCGCCGACGCGCTCGGCCGCGACGTGCTGTCCAGGCTCATGTACGGCGCGCGGACCACGCTCATCGGCCCCCTTCTGATCATCTGCGTCTCCAGCGTGGCCGGCACCGCGCTGGCGATCACCGCGGCGTGGGCGGGCGGCCGGGTCGACGCGGTGATCTCCCGGCTGCTCGACATCCTGTTCGCGGTGCCCGGCATCGTCTTCGCTCTGGTCACGGTGGCCGTCCTCGGTCCCGGCATCCCAGGCGTGGTCACCGGGCTGGCCGTGGCGTACACGCCGTACGTGGCCAGGGTGGTCCGGTCGGCGGCGCTGCGCGAGCGGAGCCTGCCGTACGTGGCGGCGGCGTGGGTGCAGGGCCGCTCCGCCTTCGCCATCTGCACCCGCCACCTGCTGCCGAACCTGCGGCCCATCATCGTGGCCCAGTCGGTGTCGGCGCTGGGCTTCGCGGTGATCGACGTGGCCGCCGTCTCCTTCCTGGGGCTCGGCGTCCAGCCGCCGACCGCCGACTGGGGGTTGATGGTCAAGAGCGGGCTGGACAGCGCGCAGCGCGGCCAGCCGCTGGAGGCGATCGCGGCAGGCGTGATGATCGCGCTGGTCGTCGCCGCCGTGAACATGCTGGGCGACCGGCTGGGGAGGCGGCGATGAGCCTGCTGTCGATCGAGAAGCTGGCACTGGCCGTTCCGGCCGGAGGCGAGTGGAAGACGCTGGTGGAGGAGGTCGACCTGACGATCGGCCGCGGCGAGGCCGTCGGCCTGGTCGGGGAGTCGGGCTCGGGCAAGTCGATGACCGCCCGCGCCGTCATCGGGCTCACCCCGCCGGGCGCCAGGATCGCCGGGAAGATCCTCTTCGACGGCGTGCCGGTGCCCTCCGGCAGGGCGCTGCGCGAGCTGCGGGCCCGGCGGGTCGCGATGATCTTCCAGGACCCGCGGGCGCACATCAACCCGGTGCGCAGCGTCGGCGACTTCCTGACCGAGGCCATGGTGACCAACCTGGGCGTCCCCGCCCGGGAGGCGGGCGCGCGTGCCGTACAGCTGCTCGAGGAGGTCGGCATCGGCGACGGGGCGCGGCGGCTGCGGCAGTACCCGCACGAGCTGTCGGGCGGGCTGCTGCAACGGGTGATGATCGCCTCGGTGCTGGCCGCGGAACCCGACCTGATCCTGGCCGACGAGCCCACGACCGCGCTCGACGTGACCACCCAGTCGGAGGTCATGGCGATCCTGGACGAGCTGCGGCGCGAACGCGGCATGGCGATGCTGCTGATCACGCACGACCTGGAGCTGGCCGCCGCCACCTGCGACCGGCTCGCGGTCATGTACGCCGGCCGGATCGTCGAGGCCCGGCCCGCCGACGCGCTCACCGCCACGCCCCTGCACCCCTACACCAGCGGCCTGCTCCGCTCCCGCCCCAGCCTGGAGCGGGTCGCGCGGCGGCTGCCGGTCATCCCGGGACGGCCCGTGGCCGCCTTCGAAGCCGACCAGGGATGCGCGTTCGCGCCACGCTGCGAGCACGCGCTGTCCTCGTGCGGCGCGGACCGGCCCGCCTTCGACGGCACGGTCGCCTGCTCCCGCGCGGCCGAGCTGACCCTTCAGGGGGAGTCATGACCGGGCTCGCCGAGGTCACCAGGAGACAGCGCACCTCGGTCATGAGGCCGGCGAAGGAGGACTCATGACGGTGATCAGCGCCGAAGGGCTGCGCAAGGTGTACGGCGAGGCGGTCGCCGTCCAGGAGGTGTCGTTCACCGTCGAGGAGGGCCAGTCGCTGGCCATCGTCGGCGAGTCGGGATCGGGCAAGACCACGGTCGCCAGGATGCTGCTCGGCCTGGAGACGCCCACCAGCGGGACGATCACCGTCTGCGGACGGCCGCGCCCGCCGGGAAGGGTCTCGTCGAAGGAGCGGCGCAGGCGCGCCAGGGAGATCCAGATCGTCTTCCAGGACCCCTACTCCTCGCTGGACAAGCTGCAGCGGATCGGCGACGTCATCGCCACCAGCCTGTCGCTGCACTTCCCGCTCACCCCCGCCGAGCTGCGCAGGCGCACCCTGGAGCTGCTGGAGTCGGTCGGCCTGGCCGAACGGCACGCCGCCATGCTGCCCAGGCAGCTGTCGGGCGGTCAGCGGCAGCGCGTGGCCATCGCCAGGGCCATCGCCGTCGAGCCGCGCGTCCTGGTGCTGGACGAGGCGGTCGCCGCGCTCGACGTCTCGATCCAGGCCCAGATCCTCAACCTGCTGGCCGACATCCGCGAGCGGGGCGAGATCAGCTACGTCTTCATCTCACATGACCTGGCCGTCGTCAACCAGATCAGCGACACGGCCATCGTGATGCACAAGGGCGCGGTCGTGGAGCGCGGTCCCACCGCGGACCTGCTGCGCGACCCTCGGGAGGACTACACCAGGGCCCTGCTGGCCGCCGTCCCCCGTCCCGGCTGGAAACCGACCCGGAGAAACAGGACACCGTGAGCACCACCACTCTCGTCACCGCGTCGTACGTCGTCGGCTTCGACGGCAGCGACCACGTCATCCACCGCGACGGCTGCGTCGTCTACGCGGGCGACTCGATCGTCCACGTCGGAGCCGCCTACGAGGGACCCGTCGACGAGGTGATCGACGCGGGGGAGGCGATCGTCGGGCCCGGCTTCATCGACCTCGACGCGCTGTCCGACATCGACCACGCGATCCTCGACACCTGGCACGCCTCCTCCGACGGGCTGACCTGGTCCCTCGACTACGCCACCACCCGCAGGGCGGCGGTCTTCCCCCTGGAGGACACGCTGTTCATGCGGGAGTACGCGCTCACCCAGCTCATCCGCAACGGCATCACCACCGCGATGCCGATCGCCGCCGAGACCCACAGCGCGTGGGCGGAGTCCTACGAGGAGTTCGCGGGCATCGCCGAGATCGCCGGACGGCTCGGCCTGCGCATGTACCTCGGCCCGAGCTACCGCTCCGGCGTGCCCGTCCTGGCCGGCGGCCGGCGCGACGTCCACTGGGAGCCGGACCTGGGCGAGAAGGGGCTGGCCGACGCGGTCAGGTTCACGCGCGACGTCGACGGCACCTACGGCGGGCGGCTGCGCGGCGCGCTGCTGCCGTGCCGCATCGAGACCCTCACCCTCGACCTGATGCGCGCCACCGCGCGGGCGGCCGAGGAGCTCGACTGCCTGGTGCGGCTGCACTGCATGCAGAGCTTGACGGAGCTGCGGCTGCTGCGGGACTGGCACGGCAGGCACCCGCTCGACGTGCTGGACGAGGTCGGGCTGCTCGGCCCGCGCCTGCTCATCCCGCACGCGCTCTACACCGGCACGCCCGACGCGCCGTTCGAGGGCTCGCCCGAGCGGCTGGCGTCACCGGCGGGCATCGTGCACTGCCCGCTGACCATGGCCAGGTACGGCGACGCGCTGCGCGACTTCGACCGCTACCGGGCGGCCGGGGTGAACGTGGCGCTGGGCACCGACTCGTTCCCGCCGGACATGATCCGCAACATGGACTACGGCACCAACCTGGCCAAGCTGGTCACGGGGCGGCTGGAGGCGGGATCGGCGGCCGACTACTACCGGGCGGCGACGCTGAACGGGGCCAGGGCGCTGGGCCGTACGGACCTGGGCAGGCTGGCGCCGGGCGCGAAGGCGGACCTGATCGTGGTGGACCTGTCGGGGCCGAGGACCGGGCCCGTCGACGACCCGATCAGGACGCTGCTGATGAACTGCTCGGGCGCCGACGTCTCCACCGTCGTGATCGACGGGCGGGTCGTGATGCGGGACGGGGTCATCCCCGGCGTGGACGAGGAGGCGTTCAGGCGGCGGGCGCAGGCGTACTTCGAGCGGATGAAGGCCGCCTACCCGGTGCGCGACCACCTGCGCCGCCCGGTCGAGGAGCTGTTCCCGCCGTCGTTCCGCGTGCTCTGAGTAGTTGTAATCGTCATTTACGGGTAATCGCCGACGGGTCAACCGTCCAGGCGTCTATGATCATGCCCGCTGTAAAGCAATATGTCAGGACATATGGCTATATGGAGGGCACGATGAGTATCCGACTACGGGCGATCACCCTGTTATTGGTCGCCCTGGGAGGCGCCGCGGCGGCCGGCGCGCCGACCGCCGCGGCGACCGCGCAGAAATCCGTCACGTTCGCGTCCACGCAGGACAGCTACGTCAGCGAGGCCGGCCCGGCGAAGACTCACAACACCGTCACCTGGCTGTCGGTCTGCACCACGTCGTGCGACGGCGCGAAGGCCTCCGAACGCGGCGCCTTCATCCGCTTCGACGTCAAGGACGTCCCCGACAACGCGGTCAACGTCAAGATGACGCTCGACGTCCAGTCTGTCAGGACCACCGACACCACGCTCGAGGCGCGCCCGGTCACCGGCGAGTGGTCGGCCGAGACGCTCACCTTCGACAACCGCCCGAGCGTCGGTGAGGTGATCGCCACCCAGCAGGGCCTGACCGCCGGCGGCACGGCGAAGCTGGACGTGTCCTCCGCCTTCGCCGGCAACCGCACCTACGACTTCGCGCTGACCTCGCCGTCCGGCGCCCACGGCGTGCTCCACTCCTCGCGTGCCACCTCCGGCCAGGGCCCCAAGCTGTCGATCAGCTACGACACCGAGGCGGCCACGCCCGCCGGCCCGCTGCCGTTCACCATGCCCTCGCTGGCGACGCTGCGCTCCTCCGAGCGCAAGGTCTTCGCCCACTACTTCACGCCGTACCCGCTCTCCCTGAACAACAAGGCCGGCGCGGACGACTACTACACCAAGCACTACCTGAACCCCGACGGTGAGAGCGGCAAGCACGCCGCCTACGGCGGCCTGCTCAGGGACCGCCCGCTGCCCCGCGGCGTCCTGTCCGGCGACTGGCAGGTCCAGGACATGAAGAAGGAGGTCCAGACCGCCGCCGCGGCCGGCCTGGACGGCTTCACCGTGGACATCCTCTCCCTCACCAGCGCCCACTGGGACCGGCTGCAGGCCCTGATCAAGGCGGCCGAGGCGGTCGACCCCGACTTCAAGATCGTTCTGATGCCCGACATGACCGCGCTGAAGACCGACGCCGCCACCCTCGCCGCCGCCATGGCCAAGCTGGCCGGCTCCACGTCCGTCTACCGCCTGGCCGACAAGCGCCTGGTGATCTCGCCGTTCAAGGCCGAGGCCCAGACGGCCGCGTGGTGGCAGAACTTCATGAAGATCATGAAGAGCTCGCACGGCATCTCGGTCGCCTTCGTCCCGGTGTTCCTCAACTTCCCCTCCAACGCCGCCGCCTTCGCGCCGATCAGCTACGGCTTCTCCAACTGGGGCAACCGCAGTCCGAGCGGGCAGAGCGGCCTGGCCGCCAACATCGCCAAGGCCCACGGCCTGGACAAGATCTGGATGCAGCCGGTGTCCGTCCAGGACGAGCGGCCCAACCAGGCGATCTACGACGAGGCCAACAACACCGAGAACCTGCGTCTCACCTGGGAGAAGTCCATCTCCGATGAGGCCGACTGGATCCAGCTCACCACCTGGAACGACTTCTCCGAAGGCACCCAGTTCACCCCGTCGGTGCACAACGGCGGCGCCTACCTGGACATCTCCTCCTACTACCTGACCTGGTTCAAGACCGGCAAGGCTCCGGCAATCGTCCGTGACACCCTCTACCTGACCCACCGCACGCAGTTCGCCGCGGCCAGGCCGACCTCGGGCACGCAGACCAGGTTCATGGCGCCGCGCGCCGGCACCAGCGCCCCGCGCGACACCGTCGAGGTGCTGTCCTTCCTCACCCGCGCCGCCACCGTCAAGGCGAGCATCGGCGGGGCCGACAAGACGTACGCTGCCCAGGCCGGCGTCCAGGCCAAGACGTTCCCCCTGGCGTACGGGACGAACAAGGCGTCGGTCGGCGCCGTGACCGTCACCTCGCCGTGGCAGGTCAAGAAGGACTTCGCCGTCCAGGACCTGCAGTACCACGCGGTCAGCAGCGGCCGGAAGTGACCCCTGGTGCGGGCCTCCGCGAGGGGCCCGCACCCCTTCCCGGCCCACGCCTGGTCGGTTGACCGGCCGACGCCTGGTCACTTGGACCGGCCCGCGCCTGCTCGCTCCGGGCGCGGGCCTGCCGTGGGCGCCGACGACGGCCTTCACCCTCGCTCCCCGTAAGATCCGCTGCCATGGATCGCCCGAACCTGCCCGAAAGCCTCAAGCTGCTGCTGTCCGACGAGCCCGTCCTCGACCTGTACTCCTACGGTCCCTGGCGGGTCCCCGACGGCCTGTACGAGCAGGTGCGGGCGCGGGCGGCCGAGCTGAACGACGACCCCGCCGCCGAGGCGCTCGCGGTCGAGCTGCCGGCGTTCCTGGCCGAGGGCACCACGGTCATCGGCGCCGAACTGTGGTACCTGCTGCAGTACCTCGTCGGGTCGGTGGCCGTGTGCGCCGGGTCGGCGTGCGACCTGGCGTACGAGACGATGAGCGACTTCGTCGCCGAGCCGCGACGGCCCAACCGCGGCTGGACGTGGTCGTCGGCCGACACGCCCTTCCTGCCCCCGGCGTACTGGCTGATGGACGGCACAGGCGACGACCCCGAACTGCGCGAGCTGGCCTTCGGGGTGGCGCGCCGCTGCCTGGACGTCTTCGCCGGCATCGAGCCGCTCGAACCGCGGCGCAGGGCGCTCATCGAGCTGCACGACCTGCGCGCCGCCGACCCGGCGCTGGCCAAGGAGGACCTGCTCGCACCCGTGGAGGAGCTGCCCAGGCGGTGGGCCGCGCGCGCGGAGGCACGCCAGCTGGCCGTCCTGCCCGAGCTTCTCGGGCCCGCCGGGCACCTCGACTGGGCCTGCTCCGGCCTGCTGGCCGCGCACACCCGGCTCATCGAGAACGTGCCGGGGGCGACGAGCTCCGGACCGCTGCCCGGCTCCCCGTTCGCCTTCGAGCAAGAGGTGACACTGGCGTGCCTCCTGGCGCAGGCGGAGGTGCCCGAGGTGCCGGCCGAGCTCGCCGTCACCCTCGGACTGGCGCGCTTCACCGAGGTCCAGGCGCTGTTCTCGCGGCTGCGCGAGAACTTCGACGCCGACGGCTGGCACGCGCTGGTGCGCTCGTGGCTGGCCCGTGGGGTGCTGGCGGGCGAGACGGAGGCCTGCCGCGCCTGGCTCGACATGGCCATCAGGGTGACCGGCTCGGTCCAGGGGCTGCCGGGGCCGGCGGTGAACCCGACCAGTTCCATCCCCGTCGGCGCCTTCCAGCGGGACGTGCGCGTGCTGTGCGCGCCGCGCAGGGCGGTCAACCCGCTGGTGGCCACGTTCGCCGCGGGCCGTACCGGACAGCCCGGCCGCGCCGGGGAACTGGTCGGCCAGCCGGAGCTGGCCGAGGCGATCGGCGACGCCGTCTCCGCCGGATGGCACGGCGACAGGCGCCCGGCGCGGCTGCTGCTCGCCGGGCCCGAGAGCACGGGCCGCATGACGGCGGCCGACCTGCTGCGGCGCTCGCTGGCGACCGCCGACGGGCCCGCCGAGGTCGTCCACATCTCCGACCTGGTCTTCTCCGGCATGAGCGCCGGAGAGGCCGCGCTGTACGTGATGTCGCGCACCCGCGAGCTCGGCGCCGGCGACCTGCTGGTGGTGCAGGGCCTCGACCGGATCGGCGAGTACGGCCGGTGCGGCGCGGTCGCCCTCGAGGAACTCCGCAGGGCGCTGCGCAGGAGTCCGGGTGTCCACGTCGTCGCCACGTGCGCGCCGGGCGGGGACGAGCGGATCGCGCGGGCCAATCCGGCGCTGCACCACGAGTTCCGGGTCGCCCGCACCCGCGAGTTCACCCACGAGGAGCGGGCCGAGCTGTTCCACCGGGCGGTCGCCAGGCGCGGCGCGACGGCGAGCGACGACGCCGCCGAGGCCGCGGCCGAGCTCGCGGGCGCGGGATCGCAGAACCTGCGTGGCGCCCGCCTCACGGACCGGCTGGCCGAGCACGCGGTACGGGCCGCCCGCGAGCGCGGCTCGGCGAGCGTCACCATCGCCGACCTGCCCGCCGCCCCCGGCGGCCCGCGCGCGAGCCTGGACGGCTGCCTGGGGCTCGAGCCGGTCAAGGCCGAGATCGCCCTGGTCGTGGCCGAGGCGCGGGCCGCCAGGCTGCGGCGCGAGGCCGGCACGCCGGGCCTGGCCAGGCCGCCGCACCTGGCGTTCACCGGACGTCCCGGCACCGGCAAGACGATGGTGGCGGCACTGCTCGGCCGCATGCTCGGAGAGCTCGGACTGCTGTCGTCCGGCCATCTGGTCAGCATCGGCCGCGCCGAACTGGCGGGCAGGCACGGCGGCGACGCCGCGGCCGGCGTCCGGCGGGCCGTCGACCGCGCGCTCGGCGGCGTGCTGTGCGTCGAGAACGCGGGCGACCTGGCCGGCCCCGGCACGGACAGCGACAGGGCGCGCAGCCGCGACGTCGTCGACGCGCTGGTCGCGGCGCTCAGCGCCCACCCCGACGACCTGGTGGTGGTCCTGTGCGGGCCCGACGGGGCCGTCAACGGGCTGCTCAGGTCCTCGGCCGAGCTGGCCGAGCACTTCCCCAGGGTGGTCCGCTTCCCCGACCTCACCGCCGAGCAGGCCGTGTCCCTCTACGAGAGCAGGGCGGTCACGGCCGGGTTCACGCTCGGCGAGGGGGTCGCGGCCAGGGTGCTGCGGATCGTCAGGTCGGCACGTCCCGACGCGGCGGGCGCCCGGCTGGCGCTGCGGCTGCTGGAGCGTACGGTGGCCCGGCAGTCGCGGCGGGTGATGGCTGGGGGCGCGCTCGGCGGGGGCGGGTCGCTGCACGAGATCCTGGTCGAGGACGTGCCGTCCAGCGCCGTGGACGCCACCGCGGCGGGCACGACGGACATCCCCGGGGACGGCAGCGGGGACGGCACCGGGGCGGGCTGGGTCAGCGGCGCCCCCGCCGCGCCGGCCGGCCCGGCGGGTGACCCGATGACGGCCATCGACGCGCTGGTCGGTCTGGAGCCGGTCAAGCGCGAGGTGCGGTTGCTGACGGCCGAGGCCGCGGCGGACCGGCTCCGCAGGCAGGCGGGCCTGCCGATCGTCTCGCCCGCCCGGCACCTGGTGTTCGCCGGCAACCCCGGCACCGCCAAGACGACGGTCGCCAGGCTGGTCGCCGCCGCGTACGCGCGGCTGGGCGTGCTGTCGTCCGGCCACCTGGTCGAGGTCTCCCACGCCGACCTGATCGCCGAGTACATCGGCCAGACCGCGCCGAAGGTCAGGGCCGCGGTCGAGAGCGCGATCGGCGGCGTGCTGTTCATCGACGAGGCGTACGCGCTGACGCCCGGCGGCTCGCACAACTCCTACGGCCCGGAGGCGATCGCCGAACTGCTGCGCCTGATGGAGGAGCACAGGGACGACCTGGTCGTCATCGCCGCCGGCTACGACGGCAGGATGGCGGAGTTCCTGGCCGCCAATCCCGGGCTGGCTTCCCGCTTTCCGACCACGGTCCGCTTTCCCGACTACAGCGAGGACGAGCTGGTCGCGATCTTCGAGAGCATGGCGGCCGGCGCCGGTCTCGTCCTGGAGGCCGGGGTGCGCGAGCAGGTCCGCCACGCGCTGCGCGCCGTCCCGCGCGGCGAGTCGTTCGGCAACGGCCGGGTCGTCCGCAACCTGCTGGAGCGGGCGATGGCGCTGCAGGCCGAACGCGTCATGGCGGGGCAGGACCCGACGGCCGAGGACATCAGGATCCTGCTCCCCGGGGACATCCCCTCCGGCCCGACGCCCGCGACCGACGACGCGGGCACCGGCCAGTACCTGTGACGGCACGCACCCTCAGTCTGGCCCACCTCTCCGTCCCGCCTCTCCGCCCTGCCTGTCCTCGGGCCAGGCCGTCGCTCCGCCCCGACCGTCTTCGACGACCAGGATCGGCCTCGGGCTGCAGCGTTTCGGTCACTTAACGCGTCCACTAAAGCGCGAGACGTGGCCGGAGCGAGGGTCATAGCATCGTTGCTATGAGCTGCCGCTGCTAGGAGAGCCCTACGCGAAGCAGCTTGACGGCAAGCTACGTGAGCTTCGGTTCCATCTCGACGAGTTCGCGGTGCGCATCACCTACTGGATCGCGCCTGGTCGCCGGATCGTGCTCTTGACCGTGTTCCACAAGACGCGGGTTCGGGAACGTAGGGAGGTCGAGCGGGCTCGGCGGGCGATGCGCCGTTGCGTCGAGTCGGCGCACACCGTCGACGAGGAGGGAGGAGCGGCATGAGCGAGCAGGGAAGCTGGCGAGAGCTCAGGGATCGCCGGATGGCCGAGCCGGGTGCAGCCGAGGCGTACGAGGCCGCGCGCCTGGCCTACGACCTGGGCAGGACGGTCCGGGCGATGCGCGAAGGGCGGGGCTGGAGCCAGAACGACCTGGCCCGCGAGGCCGGCATGACCCAATCGGCGGTGGCGCGGTTCGAAGCGGGCGGAACCGTCCCCACGTTGCCGGTCCTGGAGCGCTTGGCACGCGCCTTGGACGCGGATGTCGAGGTCCGCCTGACGCCCAAGGCGCCGGCTGCCTGACGGCCTCCGCGTCCGTATTAAGACCGGCCTCACCGACCGAGACGTGCGCTTGACGGTCTCGGCGGCCGTGCCGCCGCAACTTGCGTCACCGCACGAGGGGCGGGTATCGCCGGGCTGCTTCCCTGATCGCCGTGTGATCCATCGGGCACGACCGAGGGCACTGATCGCACTTTGTGCGTGGCGTGGACACGATGATGGCGGCCATGCAGCGTCGCGGGCCGTCGGCCGTGAACCGGGAAACGTCATGGCCCCGCACCAAGTTCTGCGGTCCGGTCTTGCCATGCCGTGCTCAGCGGGCACAGTGAGCATGTGGGGCATGCATCGCTGAGGGTGTTCTTCGCGATCCACTGGGCGCTGCCGGGCGCGGCGGCGGTCACCGCGGGTCTGCTGTTCGGCCACCATCCGCTCCTGGTGGCCGGGGCGGTGCTGGCCTGCGTGGCGCTGCGACCCGTCCACACGGGGGCGGTCCTGCGGACGGTGATCGTGGTGGTCCTGCTGTCGCCGTTATGGTCGGCCGCGCTCGACCTCTACGCATGGACGGTGACCAAGGTCATCGACGGCCTGGAGTTCGTCGGCACGTTTCCGTCGGTCTTTCTGCGGATCCCCGGCTACCTGATCTACGTCATTCTGTTCTTGATCATCGCCACCGTGGCCGGATTTCTCCAGGTCAAGCTCATTCTCTCCCCGTTGTTCGCGCTCATCGAGCTGGAGAGCCGTGGCCGGCAGTCCTCCCGCGACCGGCGGGCCGCCCGCGTCATGACCCTCGTCGCGGATCCCACCGGAGGGCCGCCGCCGCGCTTCTCGCTCTACCTGCGGCCGTTCGCGACCACGGGCCGCCTGGCCAGCAACTCCGTGGGCGTGCAGGCGAGCGCCAGCGAGCAGCCCGGCAACATCCAGACCGACTTCGAGGCGATCCTGGCCGCCGCCTTTCCCGCCCACCGGCCGCTGATCGCGCTCGGCGTGCCAGGCGCGCTACTGCCCACCCACCCCGAAGGGGTGCAGACCTGGCCGATCAACCACACCTGGGACATCCCCGGCACCGGCAAGGTGGCGTGTACGGAGAGCGACTGGCAGGACAAGGTCAAGCTGCTCGCCAGGCAGGCCGAGCTGATCGTGATCGTCCCGCTGGCCTTCGCCGGGACGGTATGGGAGATCAGGTGGCTGCACGCGAACCGGCTGCTGGACAAGTGCGTCTTCGTGATGCCGGCGACCATGGAGGGCGCGCGCGACTACTCCCCGGACTGGGAGGCGGCCACCCGGGTGCTGAGGTCGCTCGGCGTCCGTCCGCCCGCCTACCGGGACTCGGGGCAGCTGCTCATGGTCGCGAAGGGCCGGAACGTGATGCGCTCGCTGCCGTCCTTCGTCCACGCCCCGCTGCCGCGCGCCACCGCTCTACTGCTGCAGTTCGCCTTCCTCCGCCGGAGAGGGCGCGAGCTCACCGAAGACCGGCGGTGACCGCTCCGGCCGGTGACCGCACGGGGACCGCTCCCGACGGTCCCCGACCGTGACCGCCCCCGACGGTGACCGGTCCGGTGGAGAGCCTCTCGGGCGGCCCACCGGGAAGGACCGTGCCGTCAGGGGAGCAGCTTGTCCAGGGACTTGCCGATGCGTTTCTCCGAGACCGGCGTCGGGGTGCCGAGGGTCTGGGCGAAGAAGCTGACCCGCAGTTCCTCGATCATCCACCGGATCTCCAGCACGTCGGCGTCGCCCCGTCGGGCGGGCGGCAGCTTGTCGAGCACGTCGAGGTAGTCGTCCTCGACCCGGTGCACCTTGTCCATCCACTCGACGTCGCGCCACGGCTCCTCCGGCAGCTTGGCCAGCCGCCGGTCGATTGCCCGGATATATCGGGAAATGTCGGTGAGGCGGGCGGCACCGGTCGCCGTGATGAAGCCGGGATGGACCAGCTTGCCCAACTGCTCGCGCACATCCTCCGTCGAGGCGGACGAGCGCAGCGCCCCCAGCTTCAGGTTGACGTCGTGCCAGGCGGCCAGGATCTGCTCGACCTTCGCCAGGATCTCGGCCGCGGTGTCGTACAGCTCGGCCCGCACGTGCTGGTAGAGCCGGTCGAAGGAGACCGGGTCCCAGGCGGGCCCGCCGACGTCGCGCATCAGCTTGTCCACGGCCGCGTTGACCACGTCTTCGAACAGCGCCACCGCCCCGCCGTGCGGCGAGCGCGACAGCGCCAGCTTCGCCTGGTTGGACAGGCCCCCGAGCAGCGCCTTGGCGGGCGAGGTCACGTTCAGCAGCAGCAGCCGCCTGGTGCCCAGCCACATCGCCCTGCGCTGCTCGGCCTCCGTCTCGAAGATCTTCACCGAGACCGAGGCGCCCGCGTCGACCAGCGCGGGATAGCCCTTCATCCGGCCCTGCTCGAACACCTTCGGCAGCGTCGCGATGCTCCAGGTGGTCAGCCCCGTACGTTCCAGGTCGTCGCCGGCCGCCGACAGCGTCTGCCGCAGCCTGGGGGCCAGGCGTTTCTTCAGCGCGTCGAGGTCCTTGTCCTCGGCGATGGTCCGCTTGCGCTCGTCGACCACCCGGTAGGTGACGCGCAGGTGGTCGGGCAGCTGGTCGATCTGCCACGCCTCGCGCGGCACCCGTACCCCCGTCAGCCGCAGCAGCTCCCGCTCCAGCGCCTCCAGCAGCGGCTCGCCACCGGCCTTGACGTGCTGGAGCACCTGCTTGGCGTAGTTGGGCGCGGGCACGAAGTTGCGCCTGATGTTCTTGGGCAGCGACCTGATGAGCGCGGTGACGAGCTCCTCGCGCAGGCCGGGGATCTGCCAGTCGAAGCCGTCGGCGCTGACCTGGTTGAGCACCTGCAGCGGGACGTGCACGGTGACGCCGTCGGCCTCGGTGCCCGGCTCGAACTGGTAGGTCAGCTTCATCCGCTGGCCGAGCTGCCGCCAGGTGTCGGGGTAGTCGCGGGCGCTGACGTCCGCGCCCTCGTTGACCAGCATCTCGGGGGAGAAGGTCAGCAGCGACTTGTCCTGCTGCTTCTTCCACCAGGCGTCGAAGTGCCCGGCCGAGACCACGTCGGCGGGCACCCGCTGGTCGTAGAAGTCGAACAGCGCCTCGTCGTCGACCATGATGTCGCGGCGGCGGGCGCGGTTCTCCAGCTCCTCGACCTCCTCCAGCAGCCGCCGGTTCTCGCGCAGGAAGGCGTGGTGGGTGTCCCAGTCGCCCTCGACGAGCGCGTGCCTGATGAACAGCTCACGCGACAGCTCCGGATCGATCTTCCCGTAGCCGACCTTGCGGCCGACCACGAGCGGCACGCCGTACAGGGTGACCTTCTCCAGGGCGACGACCGCGCCCTGCTTCTTCTCCCAGTGCGGCTCGGAGTAGGTGCGCTTGACCAGGTGCTGGGCCAGCGGCTCGACCCAGTCGGGCTCGATCTTGGCGTTGACCCGCGCCCACAGCCGGCTGGTCTCCACCAGCTCGGCCGACATCACCCACGCGGGCTGCTTCCTCGCCAGCGCCGAGCCGGGGAAGATGGCGAAGCGCGCGTTGCGCGCCCCGATGTACTCCTGGAGGGGCCTGCGTCCGTCACCGGACTTCTTGTCGACGACGTCCTTGACGCCCAGGTGCGACAGCAGCCCGACCAGCAGCGAGACGTGGATCTGGTACGGCGAGGCGTCCTGGCCGTTGGGATGGGCGCCGAGCGCCTGCCGTAGCTGGCTGTAGATGTCCTGCCACTCGCGCACCCGCAGGTAGTTGAGGTACTCGGTCTTGCACAGCCGCCGGAACGCGCTGGAGGACAGCTCCTTCTGCTTCTCCCGCAGGTAGTTCCACAGGTTGAGGTAGGACAGGAAGTCGGACTCGGGGTCGGCGAAGCGGCGGTGCTTCTCGTCGGCCTGCTGCTGCTTGTCGGAGGGCCGCTCGCGCGGGTCCTGGATCGACAGCGCGGCGGCGATCACCATGACCTCGCGCACGCAGCCGTTCTTGTCCGCTTCGAGCACCATGCGGGCCAGACGCGGGTCGACCGGCAGCGTGGCCAGCCTGCGCCCCATCGGGGTCAGGCCGCCCGCGGCGTCGAAGGCGCCCAGCTCCTGCAGCAGGTTGACGCCGTCGCGCACCTGCCGCTGGTCCGGCGGCTCCACGAAGGGGAAGGCGGCGATGTCGCCGAGGCCGATCGTGGTCATCTGCAGGATGACGCTGGCCAGGTTCGTGCGCAGGATCTCCGGGTCGGTGAACTCGGGCCTGGCGAGGAAGTCCTCCTCCTCGTAGAGGCGGATGCAGATGCCGTCGGAGGTACGGCCGCAGCGGCCCTTGCGCTGGTTGGCGGAGGCCTGCGAGATCGCCTCGATCGGCAGGCGCTGCACCTTGGTGCGGTGGCTGTAGCGGGAGATGCGGGCGTAGCCGGGGTCCACGACGTACTTGATGCCGGGCACGGTCAGCGACGTCTCGGCCACGTTGGTGGCCAGCACGATCCTGCGGCCGGTGTGCGACTGGAAGACCCGGTGCTGCTCGGCGGCCGACAGCCGCGCGTACAGCGGGAGGATCTCGGTGTTGCGGAAGTCGGCCTTGGACAGCGCGTCGAAGGCGTCGCGGATCTCCCGCTCGCCGGACAGGAACACCAGGATGTCGCCCTGCCCCTCGAGCACCAGCTCCTTGCAGGCGTGGACGATGCCCTGGGTCTGGTCGTCGTCCTCGGACAGCGGCCGGTAGCGCACCTCGACCGGGTAGGTCCGGCCCGACACCTCGATGATCGGCGCGTCGTCGAAGTGGCGGGAGAAACGCTCGGGGTCGATCGTGGCGCTGGTGATGACGACTTTGAGATCCGGACGCCTGGGCAGCAGCTGCTTGACGTAGCCGAGGATGAAGTCGATGTTGAGGCTGCGCTCGTGGGCCTCGTCGATGATCAGCGTGTCGTACTGCTCGAGCAGCCGGTCGTTCTGCAGCTCGGCCAGCAGGATGCCGTCGGTCATCAGCTTGACGAGCGTGTTGTCGCTCGCCTTGTCGGTGAAGCGCACCTTGTAGCCGACGACGTCGCCGAGCTGGGTGTCGAGCTCCTCGGCGATGCGCTCGGCGACCGTACGGGCGGCGATCCGGCGCGGCTGGGTGTGGCCGATGACACCGCGCACGCCGCGGCCCAGCTCCAGGCAGATCTTCGGGATCTGGGTCGTCTTCCCCGAACCCGTCTCTCCGGCGATGATCACGACCTGGTTGTCGCGGATCGCCTCCAGGATGTCGTCCTTGTGCTGCGAGACGGGCAGGTTGTCCGGGTACCGGATCGTGGGGACCACCTCGCGGCGGCGGGTCACGCGCTGCTCGGCACGTTCCACGTCGGCGAGGATCTCCGCGGCGATCTTCTGTTGCGCTTCGCGGGAGCGTACCCGGCGCGCGCCGTCGAGCCTGCGCCGAAGGCGCCGCTGGTCGCGCGGCATCAACGCGGGCAGGCGTGACTGGAGGTCGGTGAGCGAGGAGATCAAGGAAGGCGTTCCCATACTGCTATCAGGATATGCGTGCGGATCAACCGCTCATCGTGCCGGACTCATTCCCGCGCTCGCATCCCAATTACTCCCGCCCTCCGAGCGACCGGGATGCCACCCGCCCGAGCGACCGGGATGCCACCCGCCCGAGCGACCGGGATGCCGCGGCGGCGCCCGCGCGGGCCGGAATTCGCGCGCCCGCGCGGGCCGGGCGGAGGCCCGGCCACTACCGGGCGGGGACGGCGCCCGCCTGCGCGGGCGCGGCCATCAGCGCGGCGCCGATGATGCCCGCCTCGTTCTGCAGCCTGGCGGGGACCACCGGGGTGTCGATCCGCACGTGCGGCAGGAACTTGTCGGCCTTCTTGCTCACCCCGCCGCCGATGATGAACAGCGAGGGGGAGAACAGCATCTCCACGTGCTTGAGATACTCCTCGACCCGCTCGGCCCACTTGTCCCAGGACAGCTCGTGGTCCTCGCGGGCCTTGTCGGAGGCCCTGCGCTCGGCGTCCTTGCCGTTCAGCTCCAGGTGGCCGAGCTCGGTGTTGGGCACCAGCCTGCCGTCGGTGAACACCGCGCTGCCGATGCCGGTGCCGAAGGTCAGCATGATCACGACACCGTCGCGGCCCCGGCCCTCGCCGAAGGTCGCCTCGGCCAGACCGGCCGCGTCGGCGTCGTTGAGCACCCGCGCCCCGCCGAACAGCTTGCCGGCGTCGACGCCCACCCACGAACGGTGCACGTTGGCCGCGGTCCGCACGACGCCGTTGACGACCACGCCGGGGAAGGTCACGCCGACCGGCCCCTCCCACGAGAAGTGCTCGACGATCTGCGAGACGACCTCGGTCACGCCTTCGGGCTTGGCGGGCTGGGGGGTCGGGATGCGCAGCCGCTCGGCAGCGAGCGTGCCCTCTTTCACGTCCACCGGCGCGCCCTTGATGCCGGAGCCGCCGATATCGATGCCGAGAACATCCATGTCCGTGTCCTTGCCCCGAAAAGTCGCGATGAACCCGGCGTCATCCTCCCACGTATCTCGCGGCACAAGCGCACATACCAAGGAGGCAGGGATGCGGCCACGCATCGTCACACTCTGCGCATCGGCGCTGATCCTCGGCATGATCCTCGGCACCGCCACCCCGGCGTCGGCCGGTCTCGTCTCGGGTCGGAGCAGGACCAGGTTCGACGTCGTCAACCTGGTCTCCGACATCAGGGGCAAGGCGCCGGTCACCGATCCCAAGCTGGTCAACCCGTGGGGCCTGGCCATGGGCAGGACGCTGTGGGTCTCGGCCGCCGGAACCGGCGTCGCCACCGTCTACTCCGGCACGGGCAGGAAGGAGGCCACCGAGGTCAGCGTGCCCGGCGGGGCGCCCACGGGCCAGGTCTTCAACCCCACCGACGGCTTCACCGTCAAGGGCAGACCGGCCACGTTCGTCTTCGCCGGCCCGAGCGGCGCCATCACCGGCTGGAACGCCGAGGCCGACCCCAGGAACGCCGTCATCGCCGCCTTCACCCGCGGCGCCGACTACAAGGGCCTGGCCCTGATGAAGACGGAGAAGGGCGCGTTCCTGCTGGCCGCCGACTTCGCCGGCGGCCGCGTCCACGTCTTCGACTCCGACTTCAACCGGGTACGGCTGCAGCACCGCCGGTTCGCCGACCCGTTCGTGCCCGAGGGGTACGCCCCGTTCAACGTCTCGGTGGCCCGCGGCGCGGTCTGGGTCTCCTACGCCCTCCGCGACTCACAGACCGGCAGGTCCGTGGCCGGCAAGGGCAAGGGGTTCGTCAGCCGCTTCGACGCCGCCGGCCGCTTCACCGGACGGCTGGCCGCCCGCGGCCCGCTCAACGCCCCGTGGGCGGTGACCGTCGCGCCGCGCGGCTTCGGGCAGTACGCGGGCGCGATCCTGGTCGGGAACTTCGGTGACGGCTGGATCCACGCGTTCAGGAACGGCCGCCACCTCGGCCCGCTGCGCGATGGCAACGGCCGCCCGATCGTGCTGCCCGGCCTGTGGGACCTGGAGCCGGGCACGGCCGCCAACGGCGGCGACAACGCGCTGTGGTTCGCCGCGGGCATCGAGGGCGCCCGGCACGGGCTGCTCGGCCTGATCCGCCCGGCGGGCGCCCGCGCCCCGCACTCGGCCCCGCCGTCGTCGTCCGCGCCGGTGCCGCCGTCCTCGACCCCGGCCCCCTCACCGGCCGCCTCCACCCCCGGCTCGGGCTACGGCTACTGAGCACCAGCTCGGCGTCGAAGACCTTCTCGTGCCACGCCCGGCCGGCTGCCGGATCGCTCGCCCAGATCTTGAGATGCCGCACGCCGGCCAACGCCGTCATGGTCACCATGATGTCGATAAAGTGCGGACGTGAGCGAGGGAAACTTCAGCGAGTGGCTGCGGGCGCAGTGCGAGCCCACGTGGACCGAGGTCGTCACCCATCCGTTCGCGGCGGCGATCTCCACCGGCGAGGTGGCCGACGACGACATGCGGCGCTATCTCGTCCAGGACTTCCAGTTCGTCGACACCTTCACGGCGCTGCTCGGGGCGGCGGTGGCCTGCGCCGACAGCTTCGAGGCGCGCGTGCCGTACGGGCAGTTCCTCGGGCAGGTGGCCACCACCGAGGAGAAGACCTACTTCCACCGCGCGCTCGAGGCTCTCGGCGCCGGCACGGGGCCCGCGGTGCTCGAACCGGTCACCGAGGACTTCCGCACCCTGATGGACGAGGCCAGGACCAGCCAGGACTATCCGCTGATCGTGGCGGTGCTGTGCGTGGCGGAGTGGACCTACCTGGGCTGGGCCTCGCGCGCCGCCCAGCCGTACCCGGACAGCTTCGTGTACAGGGAGTGGATCGAGCTGCACGAGGGGCCGGCGTTCCGGCAGTGGGTGGACTTCCTGCGCGGCGAGCTCGACCGGCTCGGCCCCGCCCTCGGCGAGGACCGCAGGCAGGAGGTGCTGAGCGTCTTCCGGCGGGCGGTGGAGCTGGAGAAGCGCTTCTTCGACATGGCCGCCGGCTGACGACGGCCATGCGCACGACCGCCGGCCGGAGGTGACGACCTCCGGCCGGGGGTGACGGCCGCCGGCCGACCCCGGCGGCCACGGCGGAAGAGCCCCGGAGGGCGCCGCTACCGGCCGAGCGCGTCGGCCAGGTCGTCGGGCGCGGTGAAGTGCACGCCGATCATGCCCAGCGCGCGGGCGGCCGCCACGTTCTCCGTACGGTCGTCGACGAACAGGCAGCGCGCCGGCGCGACGCCCGCGATCTCGGCCGCCAGCTCGTAGATGCGCGGGTCGGGCTTGGCCAGGCCGACCCGGGCGCTGCTGACCACGGCGTCGGCGAAGTGGGTCAGGCCCAGCAGGTCGAGGTGCGCCTCCAGCGTGTCCATGGCGTTGGTCACCAGGATCACCGGCACCCGCTGCTGCGCCTCGGCCAGCAGCGCCCTGACCTCCTCGTCGACCCAGAACGGCACCTGGGCGAACTCGGTCGCCGCCTGGCGGGCCCGCTCGTCGCCGCCCAGCGCCTCGGCGATCGACTCGACCCACTGCGCCTCGGTGATGTGGCCGAGGACGGCGGGCAGGATGCGGTCGGGCGCGAAGGCCGTCTTCATCAGCGGCAGGCCGTAGCGGGCCTCGATGTCGGCCTGGACGGCGTGGTCGAACTGGCGCAGCACGCCGTCGAGGTCGCTGAGAACAGCGTCGTAGGAGGAGGTCACAGCCACCCATTGTGCCGGGCCAGCCGGGCCGCCTCGATCCTGTTCCTGGTGTGCGTCTTGCCGATGGCCGCCGACAGGTGGTTGCGCACCGTGCTCTCCGACAGGTGCAGCCTGGCGGCCAGGTCGGCGATCGTGGATCCGTCGAGCGCGGCGGCCAGCACCTCGCGCTCCCTGTCGGTGAGGGGGTTGGTGCCCGCGTGCAGGGCGGCGGCGGCCAGTGCGGGGTCGACGATCCGCTCGCCCGCCACGGCTCTCCTGATGGCCTGCGCCAGCTCCTCGACCGGCGCGTCCTTCACCAGGAACCCCGCCGCGCCCGCCTCCATCGCCCTGCGCAGGTAGCCGGGCCTGCCGAACGTGGTCAGGATCAGCACGACGACCCCCGCCTCGTGCAGTTCGGCGGCGGCGTCCAGACCGCTGCGGCCCGGCAGTTCGATGTCGAGCAGCGCCACGTCGGGCCGCGCCTGGCGGGCGGCGGCGGCGATCGCCGCGCCGTCGGCGACCTGGGCGACCACCTCCAGGTCGTCTTCCATGCCGAGCAGCAGGGCGAGCGCGTCGCGCATCATGCCCTGGTCCTCGGCGATCAGCACCCTGATCACACCGGCACCGCCACCCTGAGCGTGAACCGCTCGCCCTCGACCGCCGCGGCCACCTCGGCGCCCCGTTCGGCCAGTCCCTTCAGCCCGTTCCCCCGGACGAACGAGCCGGGCGCGCCGTCGTTGACGATCTCCAGGACCACCCTGCCGCCCGCGTCGCGCACCGTGATGGCGCACGTGCTCGCCCTGGCGTGCCTGATCACGTTCGTCACTCCTTCCCTGACCGCCCACCCGAGCAGCACGTCGGCCTCCGGCGGCAGCCGTACCTCCACTGGCTCGACCTCGGCCCGCACGCCCGCCTCCTCCAGCGCCAGCCGGGCGGCCGCCAGCTCGTCGGCCATGCCGCGCCCCCGGTAGCCCGCGACCGCGGCGCGGACCTCGCCCAGCGCCCTGCGCCCGATCTCCTCGATGTCGGCCGCCTGCGCCGCCGCCGCGCCCGCGTCGCGCGGCGCCAGCCTGCGCACCGCCTCGGCCTTGACCACCACCAGCGACAGCGTGTGGCCCAGCAGGTCGTGCAGGTCGCGGGAGAAGCGCTCGCGCTCCCGCGCGACTGCGGCCCTGGCCAGCTCCTCCCTGGCCGCCGACAGCTTCAGCGTGAGGTGCACGACGACGCCCGCCATGAACGTGCCCCAGGCGACGGCCGCCACCCCGTCAGTGCCGCCGCCCGCCCGCCACGTCACCAGCATCGAGGCGAGCGTGACGACCGCCAGCGCGTACGGCAGCGCCCGCCCCCGCACCACGATCCCGCACGCGATGGACACCAGCGGCAGCAGGTACAGCCACGCGCCGCCGTAGGCGAGGCCGAGCGCGAGCGCCGTCACGGCGAGCACGGCCAGGGGCGGCAGTGACGCGGTCCTGACCGACAGCAGGTAGGCCGCCACCACGAGCGACAGGCCCAGCGCTCCGCCCCACGTCGGCACGCTGACCAGCGTGTAGGCGGGAAAGTAGGCCACCGCGACCCAGGCGTAGAACGGGCGCATCCTCACCTCCAGTACGCCAGATTGTGCCCGACGGCGTGGCGGGCGCCTCATCGGCATCCGGCCGGCACGTCCACGGCCGCGCATCCTGCCAGCGGGAACGCCGGAACGAGTGGAATCCTCATGCCTCCAGGGTTGCGGATCGCCCGGATCCGCCGAAGAATCATCGATCCGGTGTTCACCAGGACGAAAGTCCCGGGGCACTACGATCGTCCGAGACATGAAAACGCACCAGCTACCGGCGAGTCTTTGCCGGCTGTTCGAGGACGGCGGCCGCGGGCGGTCGCTGTCCTTCGGGTTGCCCGCGGGCGAGCTCGTGTGGCCGGATCAGCCGGCCAGACGTCCGGCTTTCTGGATGAGCGAGGAGCCCGCGTCCGGGGGGCTGTGGGCGGCGATGCGGGCCGAGCACCCCCACTCGGGGCTGTGGCCGGTGCTGCTCGACGAGTCGGCGCAGCCCTGGTCGTCGGCGCAGGTGATGCCCGACTCGCCGGACCTCATCGACACCTTCACCGCGGCCGGTTTCATGGCCGAGGTGTGGCAGGACTGGGTGGCGCAGGTGCCCGCCGACTCCCTGGTAGAGATCGAGCCGTTCGGGCCGATCTGTCCCGGCCTGGCCGCGCCGGGGAAGCTGCGCGGCGACCCCGGCCAGGTGGCCGACTGGTACGCGGGGATACTGGCCGAGCGCGGCATGCCGCTCGGGCTGGCCGCCGCCCGCAGGGGCGCCGACACGCTCGCCGTGATGGGCTGGCAGGGCGCCCTGCACCACAACGAGTGGATGGTGCCGCTGGCCGCCGTGGTGCGCAGCTGGGAGGAGCGATTCGGCGCCCGCCTGGTCGCGATGGGGTTCAACACGCTGGAGCTGAGCGTGGCCGCGCCGCCGGTCACCCGCGAGCACGCGCTGCACGTGGCGGCCGAGCACTGGGCGTTCTGCCCCGACAACGTGGTGCAGGGGGCCGGCGACCTGTACGGCTACGCCGAGCAGATCGCCGGCCAGTACTTCTGGTCCTTCTGGTGGGACTGACCGGCGGACTGAGCCCCCGGGGGCGGCCGCCCGCCGCCTAGCGGAAGTCGATCTCGGGCGTGGGCAGCTCGACGTCCTGCGGGCCGTACCACCTGGTCCGGTCGGCGGGCACCTCGGTCAGCGGCCGGCTGAGCACGAACGGCACGCTGATCTTGCTGCCGGCCAGGTCGACGGTCACGGTCGCGCCCGTGCCCGTCTCACCGCTGTAGGTGGCGTCGGTGCCGGCGAGCACCAGGCCGAGGCGGTGGCCCTTCCTGAAGACGTAGTCGTGCGGGAGCGTCTCCCAGGCGACCCTGCCGTACTCGCCGGCGGGCAGCGGGCTGGGCGACGACAGCGAGTCGCGGTTCTGCACGTCGATCCAGCCGCGAGCGACGATCTCCAGGGGACGGGTGGCCAGGTTGGTGGCCACCTTCCGGTAGCAACCGTCGTCGGCGGCGGTCGCCTCGCCGTGACAGTCCTCCTCGGCCAGCGTGGTGATGCCCTGGCCGCGCCGCCAGTCGACGCGGGTGGCCTCGCCGAAGTCGACGAGCAGCGCGGTCAGGTTGGCGGTCGGCCGGTCCAGCGCCACCCGCAGGTCGACCAGGGGCGTGCCGGAAAGGCGCAGGTCGAGGGGGAGCGGCCCGGTGGTGTAGGCGAGCCGGCCCGGCTTGGCGGTGCCGACGTCGGCGACCATCTCCGTCTCCGGCATCCGCAGGTCGGTGAACGTCGCCGTCGTCCCCCTGCGCGCCGGCAGCAGCCCGAGCCCGCCGTCGGCGGCGGGGCGCAGCGGCACCCGCACCGCCCCGCGCGCCGGCCAGTCGCGCTGGGTGATCCACTGCGCCGGGCCCACCTGGACGTCGGCGACCGGCTCGCGCATGATCCCGTTGGGCACGCCGAGGAGCCAGTGGTCGAACCACCGGTGCAGCGTGTCGACCCACAGGTCGCGCCTGCCCTCGAAGTCGAACGGGTCGACGTGCTGGTACTGGCCGACCCAGATCTTGCGCGGCACGCCGCGCCGGCCCAGCGCCGCCCACCAGGCGGAGAAGTTGTCGGGCTTGACGTTCAGGTCGTTGCCGGTGTGGACGACGAACACGCTGGCCCTGACGTTGGCGACGTCCTTCTCGTAGTCGCGCAGCCGCCAGAAGGCGTTGTAGTCGCCCGTGTCGTCGCCGTCCTCGGCGTCCATCCCGGCCCGTACGGCGGCGCACTTGGCGTCGGGGTCGGTGTCGACGACGTTGGCCAGCCACGAGGCGTAGTTGTAGTTGTAGACGACGCCGTTTGAGCGCTGGTAGCGGTACCAGGAGCTGATCGCCGAGATCGGGACGATCGTCTCCAGGCCTTCGACGCCCGTGGCGGCCACGGCGTTGGCCAGCGTCCCGTCGTACGACTTGCCGATCATGGCGGCCTTGCCGGTGGTCCACGTCGCCTCGGCGGGGGAGCCGTCGGCGCGGTAGGCCTTGGCCCTGCCGTTCAGCCAGTCGATGACGGCCTTGCCGCCGAGGACGTCGGCCTGCCCGCCGGTGTCCGGACAGCCGTCCGACCTGGTGGTGCCCAGCATGTCCACGTTGAGGACGGCGTAGCCGCGCGGGACGAAGTAGTTGTCGTAGAAGAGCGGGAACTTCGCCAGGTCGCCCGCGGCGTCGTAGACCTTGCGCTCGGCCTCGTTGCCGCGGCCCGAGTTGTCGTAGTAGGGGCTCTCGTCGATGATCACCGGCACCTTGAGCGAGGGGCCGGACTCCCGGGGCCGGATGATGTCCACCCGCACCCGGTCGAGGCGGCCGTCGGCGTCGCTGTCGATCGGGGCCTCGACGTAGACGTGCTCGCGGATGGCGTCGGCGTAGGAGAAGACGGGTTGGGAGCGGTCGTTCTCGACGGTGATGGCGACGGCGGCCCGCGCGGGGGGCGCGGTGGTCGCGACGAGGGTCAGCGCGATGAGGGTCGCCCGTAAGCGTGACACGCGAGGTCCTCCTGGGGGTGGGGGGACTGACCATGATCGGACGTGCCGATCACCTTTCATAGTTCACCGGCTGGCCGGTATAGTTACGGGCCATGCCGAGACCGAGTTCGAGAGAGCGGCTGCTCGACGCCGCCGCCGAGGTGCTGATCGGCGACGGGGCCGAAGCGCTGACCCTGGAGGCCGTGGCCCAGCGCGCGGGCGTGTCGAAGGGCGGCCTGTTCTACCACTTCCCGACCAAACAGGCCCTGGTGGCCGCCATGGTCGGCCGGCTCACCGCCGCCTTCGACGCCGCGCTGGCCGTCGCGGGCGACCGGCCGGGCGACTTCCTGCGCGCCTACGTCGAGGCCACCATCCCCCCTAGCGTTCCGGAGGGCCGCACGGCGGCTCATGCCGGCAAGCCGCCGGCGCAGGCTCATGCCGACCAGGTGCCGGGGGAGCCTCATGCCGGCCAGGTGCCGGCGGCGGCTCCCGCCGACCAGATGACGGCGGCGCTGCTGGCCGCCGTCATCGTCGACCCCGCCGGGCTCGCGCCGCTGCGGGAGAGGTTCGCCGCCTGGCAGACGCGGCTGACCGGCGACGGCATCGACCCCGCCGTGGCCACGACCGTACGGCTGGCCGTGGACGGCTGGTGGGCGGCCAGGCTGTTCGGCCTCGGCGAGCCCGACCCTGAACTGCACGAGCGCACCCGCCGCCACCTCCTGGAGATGATCGACCGTGCTGCGAACGACTAAGGCCCTCATGCTGGTGACGGACGTCGGGTTCGTCGTGTACTTCACGGTGACCGGTCTGGGGCTGATCCCCGCCGACTGGGCCTTCGCCGACTACGCCAACCCGTTGATGGCCGACTGGAACTGGTCGTTCCTCTGGATCGACCTGGCGGCAAGCGCGACCGGGCTGACCAGCCTGTGGCTGCTGCGCGGCGGGCGGCGGCGGCGCGGGGAGCCGCTCATGCTGGTGTCGCTGGTGCTCACCATGGCGTCGGGGCTCATGGCCGTGGCGTTCTGGACGCTGCGGGGCGACTTCTCCCCGGCCTGGTGGATCCCGAACCTGTACCTGCTGCTGTTCCCGCTGCCCGCCGTCATCCGGCTGACCGGCGGACCCCGCCTGGCCGCATCGGCGTCCAGCTGACCGGCTGACCGGCGGGCTCGGCCTGGCCGCATCGGCGGGGCTGACCGGCGGGTCCGGCCGGGCCGCTCCGGCGTCTGGCTGACTGGCTCGGCCGGGACGCTCCGACGTCCGGCTGACCGATGGGTGCGGCCTGGCCGCTCCGGCGTCCGGCTGAGCGCGGGGGCGGGCTCCCGTCCGCGGGGCGCCGCGGGGGAGTCCGTAGAGTTGGGGCGGACGAAGGAGATTCATGGTGATCAAGGCAGTGGTGTTCGACGTCGGCGAGACGCTGATCGACGAGACGCGCATCTGGTCGCGCTGGGCCGACCGGCTGGGCGTGCCCAGCTTCGCGTTCATGGGCGTCCTCGGCGGCACCGCCGCGCTCGACCGCTCCCACCGCGACGCCTTCGAGATCATCCGCCCCGGCCTCGACGTCGAGGCCGAGATCGCCGCATGGGAGAAGGACGAGCCCGGCAGCCTGCGCAACCACTTCGACGCCGACGACCTGTACCCCGACGTACGGCCCGCCCTCGTCGAGCTGCGCGCGGCGGGAGTTCAGGTGATCATCGCCGGCAACCAGCCCACCAGGGCCTACGACGCGCTCGTGGCCATGGACCTGCCGGTCGACTCCATCCACACCTCCGACGGCTGGGGCGTGGCCAAGCCCGCACCCGCCTTCTTCGCCAAGGTGGCCGCCGTGGCCGGCCGGCGCCCCGAGGAGATCCTGTACGTCGGCGACCGGCTCGACAACGACGTGCTGCCCGCGGGCAGGGCGGGCATGCGGACCGCGCTCCTGCGCCGGGGCCCCTGGGGCTACCTGCACGCCGACAGGGCGGAGGCGAGCGCCGCCGACACCGTCATCGACGACCTGTACGGCGTGCTGCCCGCCGTGCGACGGCTCGGCACCGACTAGGGCGGATCGCGCTCGACCAGAGCGGATCCCGGCCGGCTAGGGCAGATCTCGCTCGATGCGGATCGCCCGCTCCTCGGCGGACAGGTCACCGGAGTCGGCCCCCACCTCCTCGGCGACCTCCTCGCTCTCCACGTCGGGGGCCAGCCCCTCGTCGGGCGCCACCAGCCGGTGCTCCTCGCGCGGCGTGCGATCCCGCTCGGGCGCCTCGCGCCACATCCGCTCGGCCACGGTGTCCTGGTGCCGGGGGTCGTCCTCCTCGATGACGTGCTCCCTGCCGAGGTCCTCGGTCCAGCCCTCGACCTCTATCTCCTGCTCGTCGCTGAGTCCGTAGCGGTCCGGTGGTTGTTGGCTCATGCATGGTGCCCTACCCCTCCTCCGACGGGGAACCCTCCTGCCAGGCGCATCGCGCCCGATGAGGAGGCTGGCGCACGAGGAGCCCGGCGCATCGCCCACCGCGCCCCTACAAGGCACATCGCGCCTGACGGGGCGGCCGGCGCACGTGGAGCCCGCGCATCGCCTGACGAGGCGGCCGGCGCATCGCCCACCGCGCCCCCCCATCGCGCCCCCATCGCGTCCCCACCGCGGGGGCTCAGCGGCCGATCGCGGCGCCGATCAGGGCCCGCGGGTCGGCCGCGCCCGCGAGGACGCCTCCGGGCAGCACGTCGATCAGGTGCGCGTGCCCGAACCCCGTCCCGTACGGCCTGCCCGCCACCGGATGGCCGAGCGCGGCCAGCCCGTCGGCCCAGCCGGCGCCTTCCTCCAGCTCCATGACGGTCGCGTCGGGCGCGTCCCACGTGTCGAAGCCGGTGCCGCCGGTCGCCAGCCGCCAGCGGGGCGCGCCGATGGCCTCGCCCGGCGTCTGGCCGTGCCGGAGCAGCCTGGTGATGACCTGCAGCAGGATCTGCGGCTGCGCGTCGCCGCCCATCGTCCCCACGACCGCGCGGAGGGAGCCGTCCGGCCTGGTGACCAGGGCCGGTGTGAGCGTGTGCGGGGGACGCCGGCCGGGGCCGTACTCGGCGGGGTGTCCGGGGGTCAGCGAGAAGCCGATGCCGCGGTTGTGCAGGTTGATCCCGGTGTTCGGCTCGACCAGCAGGCTGCCGAAGCCCGAGGCGTTCGACTGGATGAGCGACACGCCCATGCCGTCGCCGTCGACCGCGCACAGGTACGTCGTGTCGCCCTCGGCGGTCAGGCCGGCCACCGTCAGCCGGGCGGCGGGATCGACCAGCGCGCGGCGCCGCTCGATCTCGGCCGCCGACACCAGGTCTTCCGCGTGCTCGTGCAGGAGCGCGAGCCGGTCGTGGCCCGCGATCCTGGCCGCCTCGCCCAGCAGGTGCGCCCAGAGGGGGTCGTCGGGCGCGGCGGGCAGGTCGAGCCCGTCCACGATGCCGAGCGACAGCAGCAGCAGGTAGCCCTGGGAGTTCGGCGGCATCGACCACACCTGGTGGCCGAAGGCCGGCACGCGCAGCGGCTCCACCCAGTCGGCCAGCGGCTCGGCCAGGTCGTCGTCCGTGTACTCGCCCGCGCCCAGCTTCAGCAGGCCCTGGCCGAACTCGCCCTGGTAGAAGCCCTCCCGTCCGGAGCCGGCGATCGCCTCCAGCGTGCGGGCCACGCCCCGTCTGGTCATGACCTGGCCCGGGGTGAAGCCGCCGGCGAAGTCGGGGTGGCCGACCGTCGAGGCGATGGGCGCCAGCAGCGGCGAGACGGGGAAGCCGCCGGCGGCCAGTTCGACGGCGGGGGCGAGCACCGTGCCCAGCGGCAGCCTGCCGTACCGGGAGTGCAGCGCGAGCCAGCCGTCGACGCAGCCGGGCACCGGCACCGACCTGATGTCGTGCTGGTGCGGCATGCGGGTGTGGCCCTCGGTCCTGAGCCGGTCGGGATCCGCGCCCGACCCGGCGCGGCCCGAGGCGTTGAGCGCGCTGACCCTGCTCCCCGCGCCGCCGGGAGCCTGCCCGCCGCCGCCCTCGTGGACGAGGGCGAACAGGTCGCCGCCGAGGCCGCACATGTGGGGAGCGGTGACCGTGAGGACCGCGTTGGTGGCGATGGCGGCGTCGGCGGCCGAGCCGCCGCGGTCGAGCATGGTCAGGCCGGCGGCGGAGGCGAGGTGGTCGACGCTGCACACCATGCCGGATCGGGCGTATCGGGTGTTCTGCACGGAAGTGACCTTACGCGGTCCTGGGCCGCAGGATCCGTACCCCCGTGACCTTGGCCAGTGCCAGTGCGGCCAGCAGCGTGGCGGCCGTGGTGCTGACGCCGCCGATCTGCAGCGCCGCCTGCGGGCCGAGGGTGTCGCTGAGCCAGCCGAGCAGCGGACCGCCCAGCGCGCCCGCCGCCGCGCTCACCAGGCCCAGCACCGCGATCACCCGGCCGCGCAGCTCGTCGGGGCTGCCGAGCTGGGCGCGCGCCCCGATCGTGGTGTCGATGACCACGGCGCCCGCGGCGATCGGCAGCAGCAGTGCGGCGAAGCTCCACAGCTCGGGCATCAGGCCGCTGAGCGCCTGCGCCACGCTGGACAGGAAGGCTGTGACCAGCAGCAGGCGCATCGTCAGGCGCGGCCGGCCCGCCGCGAAGACGCCGCCCACCACGGTGCCGACGGCGAAGACCGTGGACAGCAGGCCGTAACCGCCGGCGCCCGCGCCGAGCGGCCCGGCCGCCATCGCGGCCATCGTCACCTGGTAGTTGCGGCCCATGCTGCCGAGGACCAGGGAGAGCGCGAGGATCACCAGCAGCCAGCGGGTGCGCAGGACGTACCGCAGGCCCTCGCGGATGCCGGCGGCGCCGGCGGGGGCCTGGGCCAGCCGGTGCATCTCACCGGCGCGCATCGCGGCGATGGCGGCGATCACGGCGAGGAAGCTGATCGCGTTGAGCACGAAGAGGCCGGCGGGCCCGGTGAGGGGGATCAGCACGCCCGCCAGGCTCATGCCGAGGATGCGGCCGGCGGAGTTGACGACCGAGCCGAGCGCCATGGCGTTCGGCAGGTCGGCGGGCGGGACGACCTCCGCGCCGAACCGGCCGAGCGCGGGGCCGCCGAGTGCGGTGACCAGCCCGCCGGCCAGCGCCACGCCGTACACGGGAAGGACGGAGGTCACCCCGGAGCCGGCCACGACGGCGAGCACCACGGCGAGCAGGCCCTGCGCGATCTGGGAGGCCACGACGACGGGGCGGGCGCGCAGCCGGTCGGCGAGCGCGCCGCCCCACAGGCCGAAGGCCAGCGTGGGCAGCGCCTGCAGGACCAGGCTCACGCCGACGCTGGTGGCCGAGCCCGTGGCGGACAGGATGAGCCAGTTGACGCCCAGCACCTGCATCCAGGTGCCGGTCACGGAGACCAGGTCGGCAGCGGCCCATAGGCGGTAATTACGGTGCTTGAGGGAAGCGAAGAGCAAGGCGAGACCATCTCTTGGGGGTATACCGAGAGACTTGAACGCCCCTTTACCTGCCTCGATTTCCGAATGTGCTGTTTATCACGTTTAGAGGGTGATGAGAGGTTCTTCGCGCCGGACGAGAGCCGCGTACCGGCCGTCGAGAGCCATGAGCTCCTCGTGCGTCCCCCGCTCGGCGATCGCGCCGCCGTCCAGCACGACGATCTGGTCGGCCGCGCGCACGGTCGACAGCCGGTGGGCGATGGTGATCGTGGTACGGCCGTCGGCCAGCGTGTCGAGCGCCTCCTGGACGGCGCGCTCGGTCTGGTTGTCCAGCGCGCTGGTCGCCTCGTCGAGCACCAGCACCGGCGGGTCGCGCAGCAGCGTGCGGGCGATGGCCAGGCGCTGCTTCTCGCCGCCGGAGAAACGGTAGCCGCGCTCGCCCACCACCGTGTCGTACCCGTCGGGCAGGGCGGCGACGTGGTCGTGGATCCTGGCGGCGCGGGCCGCGGCCACCAGTTCCTCGTCGCTGGCTCCGGGCCTGGCGAAGCGCAGGTTCTCGGCGATCGAGGCGTGGAAGAGGTAGGTCTCCTGCGAGACCACGCCCACGGTGGCGGCCAGGGTCTCGAAGCTCAGCTCGCGCACGTCCACCCCGTCGATCGTGACCCGGCCGCCCGTGACGTCGTAGAGGCGGGGGATGAGATAGCTGAGCGTGGTCTTGCCCGAGCCGGTCTCCCCGACGACGGCCAGGCTGGTCCCGGCGGGGACGTCGAGATCGACGCCGGTGAGGGTGGGGCGCTCGCCGTAGGAGAAGTCGACGCGCTCGAAGCGGACCGCGCCGCGCGGCGCGCTCAGCTCCCGCGTGCCCGGCGTGACGTCGACCGGCAGGTCGAGGTACTCGAAGATGCGGCCGAACAGCGCCAGCGAGCTCTGCACCTCCACCCCGGTCCGCATGAGCGAGACCGCGGGCCTGAACAGCGCCGCCTGGAGGGTGGTGAAGGCGACGACCGTGCCGACCGACACCAGCGAGGTCATGCCGGCGGCCCAGTAGATCATGGCGGGCATCGCGGCCATGATGATCTGGATGGACGACTGCCGCCAGCGTCCCGCCATGCTCGCCCGCACGCCCAGCTCGGCCAGCTCGTCGGAGGCGGTGGTGAACCTGCGCGTCAGCTCGGTGGAGCGGCCCAGTGTCCGGCCGAGCAGGATGCCGCTGACCGACAGCGACTCCTGCACCATCGACGACATGGCGGCCAGTTTGCGCTGCCGCTCGGCCGTGATGCGCCTGCGCTCCACGCCGACCTTGCGGCTGATCCACACGAACAGCGGCAGCAGCGCCAGCGACACCGCCGTCAGCCGCCACTCCAGGACGAGCATCGCGATGACGCTGGCCACCACGGTGGTGAGGTTGGAGACGATCGAGGTCGCGGTCGAGGTGACGACCTGCTGCATGCCGCCGATGTCGTTGGCCAGGCGCGACTGCACCTCGCCGGTGCGGGTGCGGGTGAAGAAGGCCAGCGACATGCGCTGCAGGTGGCCGTACACGGCGGCGCGCAGGTCGTGCATGACCCGCTGGCCCACGGTGGTCGAGATGAAGGTCTGCATCACGTCGAACACGCTGGTGGTGACGGCGACGGCGACCATGCCGAGCGCCAGCAGGCTCAGCAGCGCCACGTCGCGCGCGGGGACGGCGACGTCGAGGATCTCGCGCAGCAGGAACGGCGAGGCGAGGGAGACCAGCGAGGACAGGGCGATGAGGGCCAGGACGGCGGCCAGGCGGCCGCGGTAGGGCCGGAACAGCCTGATGATGCGCCGCAAGGGCGCGCGTGGTTCCTCTGTCATAGAACTCCTTTCAGATGTTCTCTCAAACAGAGGTTAGCTCACAATTCTTCCACCGGTAGGCTCCTGATCGTGGACACCGCCTCCGAGCTGCTGGAACTCGTGCACAGGATCAGCCGTCTGTCCAGGCACGGCTACCGGAACCGTCTGGAGCCGCTGGGGCTGAGCCCCGGCCAGGCGCGGGCGCTGCGCGAGCTCATCGAGGCGGACCGGCCACTGCGGATGGTCCAGCTCGCCGAGGCGCTGCGCATCGTGCCGCGCTCCCTCACGCCCGTCGTCGACGCGCTGGAGGAGGCGGGGCTGGTGCGCAGGGAGATCGACCCGGCCAACCGGCGATCCACGCTGGTGCTGATCACCCCGCGCGGCGGCGAGGTCTACGAGCGGGCGCGCCAGGCCCGCAGGGAGGTCGCCAGGGACCTGTTCGGCGGGCTGTCGCAGGAGCAGCGCGAGCGGCTGAGGGAACTGCTGCGCGAGGTCGAGGGCGACTAGACCGTCCGGCGGCGGGCCTCAGCCCGCCTGCTCCTGCTCGGGATGCACCCTGCCGGGCGCGGCCTGCCCTGTCCTGCCGGGTGTGGCCTGGCCTGCCCGGCGCGGCTCGGTCCGGCCCGCCCGGCCCCCCGCGCGCGTGACCGGCACGCCGCCGACCACCGTGGCCAGGCACGGCGGCTGCTCCAGGAGCGCCGCGTACGGGTCGCGCCCGCCGCGCGTGTCGAAGACCGCCAGGTCGGCGCGGCTGCCGGGGCCCAGCGTGCCGATCCGGCCGGGGCCGTCGGCCATCCCCAGGGCCCGCGCGCCGCCGACGGTCGCCGCCTCCACCAGCACCCGCTCCAGGCGGCGCATCCGCGTGGCCTGCCGTACGGCCCGCGCCGTCGCCAGCGGCGGACCGCCGAACGCGATCGCGCAGCCCTCCTCCACCAGCGCCGAGGCGTCCCCGCCGAACAGCGCCAGCGTGGTGCCGCGCAGCCGCAGCAGCTTGCGCTCGCCGGGCCCGAGCGGCGCCTCGCCCGTGACGTGGCAGTGCTGCCCCAGCACGCCGGCCTCGTCCAGCTCGGCGGGGGAGTGGCGGCCGAGGTCGGCCATGAGCCGCAGCCCGAACGTCCGCGCGAGCACCGCCAGATCCTCCAGCACCAGCGGGTCGGACGCGTACGCCGCCACGCCCACCGTGCCGGGATGCTCGCGGATCGCGGTGATCAGCGCGTCCCGCTCGCTGTCCTCCCACGCCTGCTCGCCGGCGCCTTCGATCTCCAGGTAGGTGACACCACCTGGGCCGCGGCGATCCCCGAGATCGGCCGCGCTCGTCACCCCGGGCACCGGCGGTCCGGTACGGCAGGCGTCCACCAGCCCGGGACTGATCAGCCCCGGCCAGCGGATCTCGTCCTCGACGGGGAAGTAGGCCAGCAGGTCGGCCCGCGAGCCCACCTGGAGCACGCGCTCGCCCCTGATGGCGACGCCACCGTCGCGGACGGGCGGGGCGCAGACGGGCAGCACGCAGGGGGCCGAGTGGAGCACGACGGGCGCGGGGGTGCGGAGGCCGAACCCCCGCGTCAACGCTCCCATTGTGTGATTAAAAGGCACGAGTGCTGGCAAATCAATCACGCTCGCCAGGTTTCCGGCCGCACCCGCCTCCCGCCGGTCCCTCTCGCGAGGGTCCCACCCGGCACGGACGGCGACTCTTCCCGCCCCTGACCCGACGCCGGCTCTCCCGGGGGAGACCTGTCCGGTTGCGGACAGGAGATGGCCCCGGCAGGTCCGGTACGCTCCTTCTCCTCCTCGGGTGAGCCGTTCCCCGGAAGATCCTGCCGGCTCCCGGTGGGCCGTGCGTGGAACCGCCCCGTGACACCGCTCCGCAGGCCCGGCGGTGGGCACAGTGGTGGGCACGGTGGGCCCGGTTGCGGACGC
>NZ_JBSFNE010000010.1:233211-355537 GCF_053586935.1 Nonomuraea sp. NPDC003727 | reverse complement strand
GGTGGCGGGTGCGGCGGGCCTGGTGGCGGACGCGGTGGCGGGTGCGGCGGGCCTGGTGGCGGACGCGGTGGCGGGTGCGGCGGGCCTGGTGGCGGACGCGGTGGCGGGTGCGGCGGGCCTGGTGGCGGGTGTGGTCAGCTGCGGGGGCGGTAGCGGCCGGACAGGCGGGCGAGCTTGAGACTGAGATGCAGGCTGAGCCGTTCCCCGCCGTCCTTGAGATCCGTCTCCGCCAGCTCCTCCACCCGCTGCAGCCGGTAGTACAGCGACGTCCGGTGCAGCCGCAGCCGCCTGGCGGTGGACACCGCGCTGCCGGCCAGGTCGAGGTAGGTCTCCAGCGTCTCCAGCAGCGGCAGGTGCTGCGGGTCGGCCAGCAGCCGTTCCAGCCCCGGATGCAGGTCCGCCTGCGGGACGTTGGCCAGCATCCGGTAGACGCCGAGCCTGGTCCACTCCACCGACCTGCCGAGGCCCTGCACCCTGGCCGCCACCTGCGCCGCGTGCAGGGCCTCGGCGTACGACTCGCCGGCCTCCGCGAGGGCCGGCCGGGGCCGGCCGATGCCGACCACGACGGGAAGCGCCATCGCCGCGTGCACCTCCTCGGCGGGCGGCGCGGCCGTGGTGAGGAGCGCGGCGTGGTCGTAGCGCACCAGGTGCAGCCCGCCGAGGCGGCGCCGTACGGTGAGCATGCCCTGCTCCAGCGCCAGCCGGGACCGCTCGGACGGCTCGGCGGCCAGCGGCGCGGCGACCAGCGCGGTGACCGGCAGGGCCTGCGGGAAGCCCGCCTCGACCAGGGTGCGGGCGGCGTCGCGGTCGCCGGACAGCACCCCGGTGACGGCCTCCAGCTCGCGGTGCGAGGCGAGACCGGTGGCCAGGCTCTCGTGGAACAGCGCCAGCGCCAGCGTGCCGGCGGCGGCCACGGCCTCGTCGATCTCGGCGGCCGTCATGGCGGGGGCGGTGTCGATGAACCACAGGAAGCCCATCAGTGCGCCGTCGTGCCGTACGGGGACGCACACCCGCGGCAGCAGGCCGAGCGCGGGCGCGCCGGGCGTGCGCAGCGGCCCGGTGGCCTCCAGGATGCCCGCGGCGTGCAGGAAGCCGCGCACCTCGGGTGTGGTGTGGCGGCGCAGGATCGAGTCGCGCCTGATGTCGTCCATCGCGCCGTCCTGCTCGGAGTAGGCGATGACGCGCTGGAGGCGGTCCTCCAGCAACAGGGGCCGTCCGAGACGGATGGCTAAGTCGTCGACGCTGCGCTGCAGCACTGCCTGGCCTTTTCAGCAAATGTCGGAAACCGCGGGTGGGCTCTTCCCTACAACTGAACGGTGATCTCCGTCAAGAGCGTCTATACCGTCCTAGATCGTGAATCTCCCGAAGAAGCTGCTGAAAGGCCTGCTGGCGGCCCTCGTGCTGGCCCCCATCGGCCTTGCGGCCACCCCCGCTTCCGCCGACCCTCCCAAGGACCCCGAGATCCCCTGGCGGCAGGACCACTGGCCGCAGACCCAGCCGTGGCAACGCGACCAGCCCGAGCCGGGCGAGCAGGCGCTGCGCGGCCGTCCCTCGGCCCCGATCGGTCCGATCGACCCGCAGAACTGGAAGAACCCCGACCACATGACGTGGGCGGACTACAAGAAGGTGCCGGACACCAACTGGGCCGACCCGAATATCAAGGGCTCCGTCCGCACCTTCAAGGGCGCGCTGGTGCTGCTCGACTACCCCAACCAGCCGTTCGTGGTCACCCAGCCCAAGGGCTCGACGATCTACCGCAACCCCAGCGCCGAGGCGCACGACGTGCCGCGCGACCAGGTCGCCACGTTCTACCAGAACTTCCTCAACACCCCCAACGCGCTCAACCGCGGCCACACCATCCACGAGTACTGGATGGAGGACTCCGGCGGCCGCTACGGCGTGGAGCTGTCCGGGTTCGGGCCCTACACGCTGTCGGGCAAGGACCACGAGTACGCCATGGAGTTCCAGGGCGGCACCGGCTGCCCCGCCGGCGACAACTGCAACAAGAACCTGCGCACCGAGGGCAAGGCGCTGTGGGTTGGCGCCATCGGCGAGGAGGAGGCCAAGAAGTTCGACTTCATCTTCTACCTCAGCGCCGGCCAGGACGAGTCGAGCACCTGGCAGGAGTTCGGGATGATGAAGTTCCCGAACAAGGAGGCCGTGACCGACGAGTGGGGCCCTGAGGACCCCAGCCTCCCCAACTGGGTCAGGACCCGCTACGTCGACTGGACCTCCTGGCAGGCCGGCTCCAACTTCTGGCCCAACGCCGAGATCGGCGTCAACTCCGTGCAGGCCGAGAGCTCGGGCATGGCCGTCTACGCGCACGAGCTGAGCCACATCCTCGGCGTGCTCGACAACTACAACAACCCGTACGCCAACCCGGTCCGCCGCGCCTACACCGGCGTGTGGGAGATGCTCAGCAGAGGCAGCTTCAACGGCCCCGGCGGCCCGCACAGCCGCTGGCTGATCCCGCCCACCTCGGGCGCCTCGATGGGCGCCCAGCACATGCTGCGCAACAAGATCAAGCTCAACATGGTCGACGAGAAGAACGTGCTGCGCCTGTCGCGCGACGCGCTCGACGAGTCGGGCCTGGTCACCGCCAGGGTCACCGCCCGCGCCGTCCAGCCGGGTCCTGACGGGCTGATGGGTCTCAACATCCAGTTCGACTCCGGCGACAAGTCGCCCGCCTGCCAGTGGCAGACCGACCCGCTGTGCGACGGCGGCGGCTACGAGAACTACACCGTCGAGGTCGTCGACCGGATGGGCACCGACTCCTTCACGCCCGACTCCGGCGTGCTGCTGGCCAAGACCAAGAACCAGGACCGGGCGCCGTTCGAGTGGGTGATCGACGCCAACCCGCAGGACATCAACATGACCGACTACGTCCTGCCGGACGGCACGAAGGTCCCGATCACCATCGGTGACTACCGTCAGCTGTCTGACGCGCTCTTCCACGCCGGGACCGACTCCGGCAGCGAGTACGAGTACGTCGACCAGGCCAACCGCCTGCACTTCTACGTCACCGACGTGCACCGCGACCGCAAGGGCACGCTCTCCTACACCGTCGCGGTCCGCTCGCTGGACGGCGCGGGGCCGCACCAGCGCGGCGTCAGGCTGCTGCCCGCCGCCGGCGTCCCGGCCGGCAAGGGTGTCTCCACCTGCAGGTTCCCGCTGTTCAACACCGGCAGGACGCGCGCCACGACGGCCGCGCACCCCGAGGACGTCTCCGCCTACCTCGGCGGCGACGTCTACCGCCTGAAGGCGTCGGTCTCGGGGCAGGGCTGGACCGCCCAGCTGCCCAACGCCCTGGCCGCGGTCGGCAACGGGCAGCAGGAGGCCGTCACGGTCAACGCCGTGCGTGCCGAAGGCGGCAGCCACCTGGCCAAGGTGACGCTGACCGCCACGTCCGAGTCGGACCCGTCCAAGACGGTGAGCGCCACCTGCCACGTGGTCGGCCTGTAACCGCCTGACGGGGTCGCCGCCCGGCGCCCGGGTAACCGCATGACAGGGTTACCGCGAAGGGTTCGGATAACCGTATGACAGGGTTACCGCGAGGTGCCCGGCTAACCAGCTGATGGGGTACGGCCCGGCCGTACCCCATCGGTCACTCCAGCCAGAGGCCGGCCAGCCCGAGCGCGAACAGCAGCCCGAGCAGCACCTCCACTCCATAGGCGATGTTCGTGCCCGTCTGGCCGAACAGCACGTAGGCGACGGCCGCGACGACGCAGCACACCAGCAGGACCACGTCGACCACGCCCAGGATGATCGCCACGACCAGCCTGAGCAGGAAGAGCACGAACCCGAGGCCGAACCACCGCGACATCGTCGAGTCGTCGTAGGCCCACCGCGACAGCGCGAAGGGCGAGTAGAACGAGCCGGCCCAGTAGGTGTTCCACCGCTCCACGGGACCCGGGACGTGTTCCTTGACCGTGACCTCGGCCTGCGCGAAGGTGATGGTCCGTACCTGACCGTCGGTGACGTCGATGAGCACCGTGCGGTCGACCACCTGGATCCTCGTGGTGCCGTTCACGACGGCGGTGAACTCGCCCTGGCCGGTCCTGACCTTGTAGATGTGGTCGAACCCGACCTCCGTCTGCCCCGGCGGGACCTCGGTGGCGTTGCGGACGATCACGTAGAGGGCGTCGTCCTCGCTGTCCGGCAGCGCGTACTCCGCGCCGATCGAGAAGACCCCCACGGGGGTGACGAGCGAGCTCTGCCCGCTCACCTTGAGCCCGTCGGGCCCCCACTCGAGGCTGACGGGGACGAACGCGGGACGGAAGCTGCCCTTCACCTGGGTGTCGGAACAGGCCGAGGTGCCGACCAGGACAGCGATCACAAGCAGGACGCGGATGATTCGTAAGGCGGAGACGTCTGCGGCACGCGCCAAAGGAGCCCCTTCCGTGGAGGCGCGGTGTGGTTGAAGGGACAACGGACGCACGGGCTCGGCGGTTCCGCGATCAGGGGTGGCGCGGGCCGTACGTGATCGGCTTGAATCACCTCCGAAGGGGGTGTGTGTTGCGACTGCCGGAGGAGGTTGCCCGGCCCCGGCGCAGGCGGCGGCACTGGCTGGCGCCCGTCGCGGCGGGTGCGGCCGCGGGAGCGGCCAGCATCCTGGCCGCGTCGCTGGAGTGGGAGATCCCGCCCGTGGCCAAGATCGGCGTGACCGCGCTCGCGGCGCTGCTGGTGGGCGTGACCACCTGGGCCACCACCGCCACCACCAGGAAAGAGCCGCAGCCGTCGCCGGAGGACCAGGCATGGCGGCCGCCCGACCAGTGGCCGCCGTCCCCCGAGCACTTCACCGGCCGCTCGGAGGCCCTGACCGAACTGCGCGCGGTCTTCACCGCCAGGCGCAGGTCCGACGAGCTCGGACCGCCGCTGGTCGTCTCCCTGTACGGCAGGGGCGGCGTCGGCAAGTCGGCGCTCATGGCCAGGTTCGGGCAGGAGATCGCCGACTGGTTCCCCGACGGCCGCCTCTACGCGAGCCTGCGCGGCATCAGACCTGACGAAGTCCTGATCGGTTTCCTGCGCGCGCTCGGGGTGCGGCTCACCACCGACCCCGGAGGGCTGGAGGAACTGCGCAAGCTGTGGCTGACCTGGACGAAGGGCCGCCGGATCCTCATCGGCCTCGACAACGTCGACGACGCCGAGCAGGTCAAGGCGCTCATCCCCGCCGAGCGCGGCTGCGCGGTCGTGGTCACCTCGCGCCAGCCGCTGTTCCTCATGAACGCCTACGACACCCAGCTGAGCGTCTTCAGCGAGGCGCAGGGCGTGGAACTGCTGGCCAGGCTGGCCGGCGGCGAGCGGATCGTCGACGACCTGGCCGCCGCCAAGGAGATCGTCAGGATCTGCGACTACCTGCCCCTGGCGATCAACATCTGCGGCGCGCGCCTGGCCACCAGGTCCGGCTGGTCGCTGCGCGAGCTGGCCAACCGGCTCGAGCGCCGCATCCTGGACCAGCTGGAGCTGGCCCCCACGATCGACAAGAGCGTCCGCGCCTCGGTGCAGCTCAGCTACGACGACTGCACCGGCATCCAGCGCCGGCTGCTGCGCCTGCTGTCTTCGCTGACCTCGCCCGACGTGCCCGGCTGGGTGGCCGGCGAGCTGCTGGACATCTCCGAGCTCGACGGCGCCGACCAGCTGGAGGCGCTGGTCGACGTGCAGCTGGCCGAGAGCTCGGGCACCGACCAGACCGGCGCCATGCGCTACCGCCTGCACGACCTGGTCCGGCTGTTCGCCGCCGAGCTGGAGGACGACCGGCGCGAGGCGGCCATCGAACGCGTCCTGTACGGCTACCGCCGCCGCGCCGAGGCCGCCGCCCAGGCCAGGTGGCCCCAGGACTGGGGCCGCACCGGACGCGTCGGCGACGCCGGCGGGCAGGCCCACGCCAGCGACTGGCTCAACGCCGAACGCCTCAGCCTGATGGCGATGATCCACCTGGCCAGGTCGATGGAGCTGTGGGAGCTGGTCTTCGGCCTCGGCAGGGCCTTCTGCTCGATCTGCCACTCCCTGCGCGCCTACTGGAGCGACTGGGGCGAGATCGCCGAGATCACCGTGGAGGCCGCCCGCCGGATGGGCGACCGGCGAGCGCTCGGCATCGCCCTGCTCGACCGCGCCGCCGTCCTCGGCGGTGGCGAGGCGGCCGAGGAGGCACTACGGATCTTCACCGAGCTCGGCGAGTCGTGGTGGGCGGCCAGGGCCATGCGCACGATCGGCATGCGGCTGTTCACCGGCGGCAACCTCGACCGCGCCCAGGGCTACCTCGTCGACGCGATCGCCGCCTTCGACGCCGAAGAGGACTACTGGTGGATGGCGCGCACCCAGCGCAACCTCGCCGAGCTCCGCCTGGCCGAACGGCGCTCCGAAGAGGCACGTGACCTGCTGGAGGACGCCCTCGCGGTCTTCAAACGGGACGGCAACCGCTACTCCGAGGCGCAGACGCTGCGCGCCTACGGCGAGGTGCTGGCCGCCCAGGCGCGCGGGCTCCACCGGGAGGGGGAGGCCAAGGCCGCCGCCGACCTGTTCACCAAGGCGGGCTTCAGCCTTGACCGGGCGGCCGAGATGTTCAGCAGCAGGGGCGAGCTGTGGGAAGAGGCGCGCTGCATGCGCGCCATGGGCGAGGTCGGCGACCCCGTCAACGGCCTGCGCGAGCTCGACTCGGTACGGCGGGCCGAGGAGATCCTCATCGCGCTCGGCGACTCCTGGGGTGTGGCCCGCACCCACCTGTCGTCAGGCAGGTCGCTGGCCAGGCTGGGCCGGATGGCCGAGGCGGAGAAGGAGCTCAAGCGCGCCGTCGCCGCCTTCGAGGAGCTCGGCGACCAGTGGTGGATGGCGCGCAGCCTGCGCTATCTCGGGGAGACGCACCTCGACGCGCGGGACCGGCGCGCCGCCGTACCGCCGCTGGAGCAGGCCCGCGAGATCTACCGCAGCCTCGGCAACGAGGCGGGGATGCGCAGGACCCTCGAACTGCTCAGGAGAGCGGAGTTCTGATCAGGTGGCCCGCCGCCCTGCGGGCGTCCTGGATCGACTGCTCGAACAGCTCCCGCACGTGGCGGGCCTGGTCGGCCAGCTGCTGGATGTGCGGCAGCGCCAGGTCGTCGCGCACCGTCTCGGCAAGCAGGTGCTGGTAGTCGGAGGTGCGGGCGGCCAGCATCTCCAGCCGCCGGTGGGCGCGGTAGACGTCGTCGGCCCGCAGCACCTGCACGGCGTACTCCTCCAGGTTGCGCACCCGCTGCGACAGCGAGGTCCAGGCCTGGTCCAGCGCCGTGGCGTACGGCGCGAACGCCGCCCTGAGGTTCCTCGGCAGGTCGGTCGGAACGATCCTGCGATGCTCGTCGTGCATGCGCGAGAGCTTGGCCAGCCGCCTGGCGATCTGCCATACCTCGTCGGGCAGCGTCACCCTGTTGTCGATGGAGTCGATCAACCCCGCCTTGTGCACCTCGGAGGCGAGGATGGTGTCGGCCGCGTCCTGCGCCCTGCGCAGCAGCACCTGGCAGGGATAGTCCAGATCCTCGGCCAGGACGTAGCGGTCGGCGTGCTCGTAGGCCAGCTTGAGCCGGCGGCGCGCCACCCTGTTGCCCTCGTCCGTCGCCATCCAGCGCATCAGCGCCACCAGCGACACGCCTACCAGGGCGACGATCATCCCGGCCGTGCTGGTCAGCATCCAGATCAGCAGCAGGAAGCCGGGCAGGACGAACAGCAGGGCCGTGTTGCGCGCGGGCTCGTGCTGCTTGCCCGCTCTCGCCATGTGCATCGCGTGGGGGCCCGCTCTGAGCTGTGCCGCGACCTCCTCGGGTAGAGAAGGATCGAGCACCGGACGCGGGGGAAATGCACGCGGATCCATCTCTTCATGCTGCGTTACAAATCGCGAATCCGCACAGCCTTATCCCGACATATAGGCTCCATCTCGATGAACGACTTCACGCGATGGATAGAGCTCGAAGGCGCCGCCAACGTTCGTGACCTGGGCGGACTCCCCACCACCGACGGCGCGACCACGCGCTCCGGCCGCATTCTCAGATCCGACAACCTGCAGGGACTGACCGACGCCGACATCGAGCTGCTCGTGGGCTCGCACAAGGTCAGGCACGTCGTCGACCTCCGCTCCGGCCCGGAGGTCACCCTCGAAGGTCCAGGACCCCTCACCACGGTCCCCGAGGTCACCATCCACCACCTGACCCTCTTCGCCGAGGGTGGCCGCCACACCGACGTCGACGCCGACCGGGCCCTGCCGTGGCAGGAACGGGGCGCCGACGACGACCTGCGCGTGACCGGGTTCTACTACGGCTACCTGCGCGACCGCCCCGACTCGGTCGTCTCCGCCCTGCGCGTCATGGCGAAGGACGACGGCGCGGCCATCGTGCACTGCGCGGCGGGCAAGGACCGCACCGGCGTGCTGTGCGCGCTCGCGCTCGAGGTCGCCGGGGCCACCCGCGAGGCCATCGTCGCCGACTACGAGGCGACCGGCGAACGCCTTGAGCAGGTGCTGGCCCGGCTGCGCGCCAGCGACACCTACCGCGACGACCTCGACTCCCGCCCCGCCGACGACCACCGGCCGCGGGCGAAGTACATGCTGCAGTTCCTCGGCGTGCTCGACGACCGGTTCGGCGGGCCGCTGCCGTGGCTGCACGCGCACGGCTGGACCGAGACCGACACCTACGCCCTCCGCTCCCGCCTCCGCGACTGATCCTCCCGACCCATCCGTCCGTACGGCCGCCGCCGCGCGTGCGCATCGGCGGAGGCGCCTGGACGTCCCGGTCCTGCGGGCCGTCCGGGGCGCGTGCGCGTCCCGCACGTCGGCGGCCAGGGGGTGGCCCGTCCCGCCGGGCAACGTCCACCGGCTGAACGCCCGGGTGCGTCGGCGGCCAGGGGGTGGCCCGTCCCTCCGGGGAACGCCCGCCGGCCGCCGACGCGCCGCTCCCTCGAAGAGGGTGGCCGCCAATGCGCCGCTCCCTTGAAGGGCGTCGGCCGGCGCCCGTCCGAGGTCCGTCCGGCTCCGAAGGGTCAGGGGATGCGCACCACCGTGCGTTCGTCGGCGGAACGGCGAGCGGCCTCGATGACGGCGAGGGCGTCGACCACGTCCCGAGGGTCGACAGGGGGCGCCGACCCGGTCCGGAGGCAGGCCGCGACCCCCAGGTAGAAGTCCAGGTAGGAGCCAGGCTCGGTGTGCACGCGTGCGGCCGACCCGATCGTGCCGAGCGTGCCCCACTGCTCCTCCGGATCCGCCCCGAACCCGGGGGCGTCCGGCGTCATCCCCGCCCGCAGCCGCTCCTCCTGCACGTCGAGGCCGTGCTTCTCGTACGCCGCCGACGAGCCGAGCACCCTGAACCGCGGCCCGAGCAGGGCGGCCACCGCGCTCACCCACAGGTGGGAGCGGGCCCCGCTGTCGTGGGTGAGCGCCAGGAAGGAGTCGTCGTCCGCGCCCACGCCGGCCCTGCGGATGTCGCTCTCGGCGTAGACCTCGCGCACCGGCCCGAGCAGTTGCAGCGCCTGGTCGACCAGGTGGCTGCCCAGGTCGTAGAGGAGCCCGCCGACCTCGTCGGCGCCGCCGCTCTCCCGCCAGCCGCCCTTGGGCACCGGCCGCCAGCGCTCGAAGCGCGACTCGAACCGGTGGACGTCCCCGAGCGCGCCCTCGGCCACCAGGCGGCGCAGGGTCAGGAAGTCGCCGTCCCACCGGCGGTTCTGGAACACGGTCAGCATCAGGCGCTTCTTGGCGGCCAGTTCGACCAGGTCGCGGGCCTCCTGGGCGGTTCTCGCGAGGGGCTTGTCGACGACGACGGGACGCCCCGCCTCCAGCGCGGCGGTGGCGAGGGGGACGTGGGTCCTGTTGGGCGAGGCGATCACCGCCAGGTCGCAGCGCGGCCACAGGTCGTCGGCGGCCTTCACCGCCGTCGCGCCGTACCTGGAGGAGACCTCGGCGGCCCTGCCGGGATCGCGGGTCACCACGGCGGCCAGTCTCAGGCCGGGCGTCGCGTGGATGAGCGGGGCGTGGAAGACGGCCCCCGCCGTGCCGTACCCGACCAGGCCCACTCGGATCTCGCTCATCACCCCACGATAACCGTCACCCGATCATGGCCAGGTGAACGGCGACGCGACCCGCGCGCACGGCCCGCTCACCGCGGCGGCCGGTCAGATGTGGTCGGGGTCGACGGCGAGGGCGACGTGGATGAGGTCCTCGATCGCGTGCGCCAGGCGCCCGTCGGCGATCTCGTAGCGCGTCTGCCGTCCTTCGGGCACCGCGACGACCAGGCCGCAGCCGCGCAGGCAGGCCAGGTGGTTGGAGACGTTCTGCCTGGTGAGCCCCAGTTCGTCGGCCAGCCGGGCGGGGTAGGAGGGCCCCTGGAGCAGGGCGATGAGCAGGCGGCAGCGGTTCGGGTCGGCGAGGGCTCTGCCGATTCTGGCCATCGCGTCGAGCCGGGTCTCCACAGTGAACACGATAATCAGGGTACACGATTTGCTGTATATACAGTTGCTGCTGTATATACATGGTTGACTGTATAGAGCGAGGAGGCGGCACATGGGACACGGGCACGGACACGGCCACGCGACGGCCGGCGCGGTTCACCGCAAACGGTTGATGATCGTGCTGCCGCTCACGCTGAGTGTCCTGGTCGTGCAGGTCGTCGGGGCGCTGCTGTCGGGAAGCCTCGCCCTGCTCGCCGACGCCGGCCACATGGCGACCGACGCCGCGGGTGTCGCGCTCGCGCTGTTCGCGATCTGGATCGCCGGCAAGCCCGCCAGCTCCCGCCGGACCTTCGGCTACCAGCGGGCCGAGATCCTGGCCGCCGCCGTCAACGCCGTGGTGCTGCTCGGCCTGAGCGGCTACATCCTCATCGAGGCCGTGCGCAGGTTCGCCAACCCCGAGCCGGTCGGCACCACCGTCATGCTGGTCGCCGCCGTGGCCGGCCTGATCGCCAACGGGATCGCGCTGTGGCTGCTGCGCGAGGGCCAGCAGGACAGCCTCAACCTCAGGGGCGCCTACCTGGAGGTCCTCGGCGACCTGCTCGGCTCGGTGGCCGTCATCGCCGGCGCCATCGTCATCCAGCTCACCGGCTGGTACCCCGCCGACGCGATCATCTCGATGATCATCGCGCTGCTCATCCTGCCCCGCACGTGGAAGCTGCTCAAGGAGGCCGTCGACATCCTCCTCGAGGCCACCCCCAAGGGCGTCGACCTGGCCGAGGTGCGCGAGCACCTGCTGGAGACGCCCGGCGTCACCGACGTCCACGACCTGCACGCGTGGACGATCACCTCGGGCGTGCCCGTCATGTCCGCCCACGTGGTCGTGGACGTCGAGACCTTCAGCCAGTGCGGCCCGCTGCTCGACCGGCTGCACGAGTGCCTGGCGGGCCACTTCGACGTGGAGCACTCCACGCTCCAGCTCGAACCCGCCGGCCACGTCGACCACGAGGGCGCCCGGCACCTCTGGCCCGGCGACAGCCGGCCGGGCGCCACCGGCTAGCTGTCGCGGTCGTCCCGCTCGGCCAGGAAGGCCTCGAACTGGGCCGCCAGCTCGTCACCCGTCGGCATCGGGGTGGCCTCGGCCATCAGGTTCTGCCGCTCCTGGCCACCGGCGAAGGCGTCGTACTGCTGCTCAAGCCCCTGGATCGCCGACGACAGCTCGCTCGAGGCGCGGATCTGCTCCTCGATCTCGGACGTCGTCCGGTCCGCCGCGTCGTGCAGGCTGTCCATCGGGAACACCAGCCCGGTCCCCTTCGTGATCGCCTCCAGCGCCGTGACCGCGGCCTGCGGATACTCCGCCTGCGACAGGTAGTGCGGCACATGGACGGCGTAGCCGAGCGCGTCGCGCCCCTGCCCGCCCAGGCGGAACTCCAGCAGCGCGGCGACGCTTCCCGGCACCTGCACCCGGCCGAACGCGCTCACCTGCGAGTTGATCAGCTCGGGCCGGCTCGCGTGGGCCGTGACGCCCAGCGGCCTGGTGTGGGGGACGGCCATCGGGATGCCGTGCACGGTCACCAGCCTGCTCACGCCGAGCCGTTCGACCAGCCGGCCCACTGCGGCGACGAACAGCTCCCACTCCCGGTCGGGCTCGGGCCCGGTCAACAGCAGGAACGGCGTGCCCGTCAGGTCACGCGCGTGGTAGAGGGCCAGCTCGGGGGCCTCGTAGTCGACCCACCTGTCGGTGTCGAACGTCATCGTCGGCCGCCGCGACCGGTAGTCGATCAGGCGGTCGACGTCGAAGGTCGCCACGACGCTGTGCTCAAGCTCGGCCAGCAGGTGGCCCAGCGCGAGCCGTCCGGTGCTGCCCGCGTCGACGAACCCGTCGAAGTGGTACACCAGCACGGGATCGGTGAGCTCGGGGGTCCCCTCCGCCAGCCGGTAGAGATCCGTCGGGTCGAACACGGTTGATCAGCCTTTCCCTCGGTACTCTCTCCAGCAACCTGCGGCGAGCCGGAACGATTCCGTGCACGGCACCATATCGATGAGAAATCAGCACGGAACCCCCGGGTCACACCATCCATCGCCTGAAGGGCGTACGCTCCCGCACCGGCACAATGCTCCCGTGAGCGCGCTCAAGGGGTTCGTTCACCAGGATGTTCGACCTGGCCAGGGTGGGCGACACGGTCACGCTGCCGCCTGCGTCGAGCAGGTGTCCCGGTGGCCCTCGCCAATCAGAAGGGTGACATCTTGCTGATGCCGACGGCATATCACGGTCACGCCGACACGATGAAGGCGCGCACGGAGATGGGCGCCGCCTCCGACCGGGCCAACGACAGAGGCGTGACCCCTACGGCCCGCGCGGTCTTCAGGAAAGAATCAGGCGTGGTCAGGACTTCGCCGGATGGGCGGAGCCGACCCGCGGGCGGGCATCCCGTCAGCAGTTGACACAGGGCAGATATTTTCCAGCCAACAATTTCGCCGTCAGTGCCCTGAAGAATAGGGTGGAATATCGCCATATATCGTCAGTGTGGCTTTTTGAACGGTCCATCGTCATGCTAGGGGGGTGGCAACTACGATCCCCTCTGCGCAGGCCTTCAGTAGGCGACCACTCCGCATCCCCGCACTTCCGTGTCCTTTCCCCAACGAGATCAACATCCATTCGGAAGAGGTGGACGCCGAGAGTCACCGATGGCTGGCGACCTCTGGCATGCTCGGCGACGACAAGGCCGTCGAACACTTCAGACGCTCCAAGATCGGAGTGCTGGCGGCTCGCACCAACCCGTTAGTACCTCGCGAAAGTTTGAGACTGCTCAACGACTGGTACAACTGGTTGTTCGCCTTCGACGACGCTTTCTGCGAGGGAGCCCTCATCGGGCACCGGGCCTCGGCACTGGCTCACGCCCTGCCGCCGCTCCTCGAGATCCTCGACGGTCGTCGGCAACCCGCATCGGACGATCCCTTCGGCCTGACTCTGCGCGAACTGCAACTGCGCATCACGGAAACGGCGACGCCCGCCCAGGTCGAACGCTGGCGTACGACGGTCAAGGAGTACCTGTTCGCGCAGATCTGGGAGGCGGCCAACCGGGAGGTGGACCTCATCCCCAGCGTTGAGGACTACGTGCTCATGCGCCGCATCACGGGGGCGACCTACACCTGCCTGGCTCTCATCGACGTAGGCGGCGGCTATCGCCTCGAAGCGGAGGAATGGCACCATCCGGACGTCCGCATGCTGTCCGACCTTGCCTGCGACCTCATCGGCTGGGACAACGACCTGCTGTCGTACGCCAAGGAGCGCGACAACGACAAGGCCCGGCACAACCTGGTCACGGTGCTGGCCACACACAGGTCTCTCAGCCTGCAGAAGGCTCTCGACGAGGTGTCGAACATGCACAACGACGCCGTCGCCGCGTTCATCGAACGCCGCGCCCATCTCGAGCGATGGGCATCGCTGCCGGTACGCAGATACGTGCGTGGACTGGAGCACTGGGTCCGCGGGCACATCGAGTTCTCCCTCGGCAGTGCCCGTTACATCCACGCATGGCCGACCGGCACCACCTGGAGCAAGGCCGGCTGATCAGGATGGCGGGGCGTCCACCTCGCCCAGCGCCAACGTGGACGCCTCGTCCAGATCGAGGCGCGCCCCGCTTTCGAACGCCGAGTTGTAGGCCGCCTCGCCCAGCAGCTTCTGGCACTCCTTCACGCACTTCTCGTGCTCGTTGGTCAGGAACGGCGCGCCCATCATCGGCAGCCCCGACGTCGTCCAGTTGGCCTTCAGCGCGCCCAGCAGGTGAGCGGCCAACTCGGCCTGCTCGAGCATGGCGAAGGTCCGCGCCGTCGTCTCCAACGCGACCAGAGTGCCCAGCGTGTCGTGGAAGTAGCGCTTGATGCGCAGGCCCTCCTGGGCCGTGGTCAGGGCCGCCTCCGGCCGGCCCATCGCCAGCAGCGGAAGTGACAGCGCCCAGCTGGCGTAGGAGCTGACCCACAGCTCGCCCCGCTCCTTGCACACCTGCAGCACGTCGACCAGGAGCGATTCGGCCTCGTACACCTCGCCCTGCGTCGTCAGCACGATCGACAGCTCGACGATGGCCGGCAGCAGGCCCGGGTTGAGCTCCTTGTTGCCGGTGTTGAACTCGATCGCCATGCCCAGCAGGGCGCTGGCCTTCTGCAGGTCGCCCTGGAGCAGCGCCGCCGTGCCCTGCATCTTGGAGGCCAGGATGACCGCGCGGGAGTCGCCGACCAGCACCGCCTCGCTGCTGCACTGCTCGGCCGCCTCCAGCGCGCCCACGCTGTCGCCCTGGGCGCTGCGCACGTAGGACAGCACCCACAGCGCCTTGCAGCGTTCCTTGCTGGGATCGGGGTTGGCGCGCAGCGCCCGCTCCAGGTAGATGCGCCCCTCGCGGACGAACCCGCAGCAGATCCACATGAACCACAGCGACGACAGCAGCTCCAGCGCCAGGAGGCTGTCGCCCGGCGTGCGCAGGGCGTGCTCGAGCGCGAGCCTGACATTGTCGTGCTCCTGGCGCATGCGCACGAACCAGTAGATCTGCCGCGGCCCCGACCAGGCGTCCTCGCTCCTGCGGGCCAGGCTCAGGTAGTAGGCCAGGTGCTGGTGGCGCAGGCTCTCGGACTCGCCGAGCTTCTCCAGCCACTCCTCGCCGTACTCGGCCAGCGTGTCGATGAGCTTGTAGCGCACGCCCGCGTGGTCGCTCTTGATCAGCAGGATCGACTTCTCCACCAGCCCGGTCACCAGGTCGGTGATGTCCTCGGCGGGCAGCCGGTCGTCGGAGCAGACGAACCTGGCCGCGTCGAGCTCGAAGTCGCCCGCGAACACCGAAAGGCGCGCCCACAGCAGTCGCTCGGCGGGCTCGCACAGCTCGTGGCTCCAGCCGATGGCCGCGCGCAGCGTCTGGTGGCGGGGCAGCGCCGTACGGCTGGCCCCGGCCAGCAGGCTGAAGCGGTCGGTCAGCAGGCCCAGGATCTGGTCGACCGACAGCGCCCGCAGCCGCACCGCGGCCAGCTCGATCGCCAGCGGGATGCCGTCGAGGCGGCGGCACAGCTCGGCCACCGAGCCGATGTTCTGCTCGTCCAGCACGAAGTCGGGCACGACCGCGCCGGCCCTGGCCGCGAACAGCTGCACCGACTCGTTGGTGAACGGGTTCTCGTCGGTGTTGTCGCCCGGCACCGCCAGCGGCGGCACCGGCACCACGTGCTCGTACGCCAGGTGCAGCGACTGGCGGCTGGTGGCCAGGATCTTCAGCCGCGGGTTGGCCTGCAGCAGCTCGTCGATCAGCTCGGCGCAGCCCTCGATCAGGTGCTCGCACGTGTCGAGGATGAGCAGCATGTTGCGGTCGCCGACCCACTCCGACAGCGACTCCGACTCGCCGCGCGCCGACTGGTCGGCCACGCCGAAGGCCGAGGCGATCGTGTTCTTCACCATGCCCGCGTCCTGCAGCCGCGCCAGGTCGGCGAACCACACGCCGTCGGCGAACTGCGAGCGGACCTGATGGGCCAGCCGCAGCACCGTCCGCGACTTGCCCACGCCGCCGATGCCGGTGACGGTCACGAGATTGGACTCGGACAAGTGGCGTTTGAGGTTGGCAAGCAGCCTCGTCCGCCCGACGAAGCTCGTGAGCTCCGCCGGCAAATTGCCTTCTCGACGCCAACCTGTCGGGGTGGCCATGGGCAGCCTCACGGGGGGTAGCCGGACACCTTCTCACGCGCGGGACCAACTGTACCCCGAGGAGCCTTTACTGTCCCTTGTGGCTTACCTGTGCCGGGGTGACGTTTCTTCCTCCGGATAGCATTGACGTCGTGACCGAATTCCTGCCTGAGCAAACCACGGATGACACCGACCTGGGGTGGGGCGAAATTCCGGACGAGGATCCGGACGCTTTCTACCTCGACAACAAACCACCGCACTGGGGCTGACACGGCCTGTCGCGGAGGACGAACTTCTGTAACCCTGGCGCTCAGCCGTACGATTTACCACTTTTGTCCCGTCTCTGACGGGCCCATGACGACCGATGGACCGGCGCCCTCGCGAGCCCCGGCCCATCGGCCCCCCTCCACGGCCGTGCGCGTTCCCCGCGCCGCGGCCGCCGTTCACGGGCGGATCAGCTGACCACGTCCCTGCGGCGGAAGCGGCGGAAGGCGACCGCGACCAGGATCGCGGCGTAGCTGACCGACACCGCCGCCCCCTTGGTCATCCCTCCCCAGTCCAGCGTCGGCGCCAGCGCGTCCATCCACGCGGTGTTCCAGAACGTGGGCAGGAATTCCCGCAACGACCCCAGCGCCTCCACCGCCTGCAGGATCGTGCTGACGATGACCAGCCCCACCGCGCCGCCCACCGCGCCCAGCGGCGAGTCGGTGACCGTCGAGAGCAGGAACGCCAGCGCCGCCACCGTCAGCTGGCTCACCAGGGCGTACCCGATGACGATCCCGAACCGCGGCAGCACGTCGAAGGCGGGGATCGTCTCGCCCGTCCCCGGCACCTGGATGTCGTTCCAGCCGAACACCAGCGTTCCCGCCACCAGCGCCATCACCGGCAGGCAGATCACCGCCGCCGTCGAGTAGCCGAGCGCCACGACGAGCTTCTGCCGCAGCAACCGGTCGCGCGGCACGGGGGCGGCCAGCAGGTAGCGCAGCGACGACCAGCTCGCCTCGCTGGCGACGGTGTCGCCGCAGAACAGCGCCACCGCCACGACCAGCAGGAAGCTCGCCGACACCGACAGCGCGAACGCGGCGAAGTTCAGCCCGCTCTGCGTGGCCAGGTCGGACAGGCGCAGGGCGTTCTGCTGGCCGGTGTTCTGCGGGCCGAGCTGGAAGGCGATGACCAGGATCCACGGCAGGGCCAGCAGCAGCCCGAACATCACCAGCGTGCGCCGCCGCTTGAACTGCCTGACGATCTCCACCCGCAGCGGCAGCGTACGGCGCGCGGCATAGCCCGGGGCCCCGCCGCTGTGAACGGTCATGACTTGTCTCCGATCAGGTCGAGGAAGACGTCCTCGAGACGCGGCCCGTGGCCGTTGTGCCTGGCCGTGGCGAGCAGGTCGGACACCGGGCCGGCGCTCACCAGGCGGCCGCGGTGCATGACCACCACGTGGCTGCACGTCTGCTCCACCTCCGCCAGCAGATGGCTGGAGACGATCACGGTACGGCCGTCGCGGGCGTAGCGCTTGAGGACCTCGCGCATCTCCCTGATCTGCGGTGGGTCGAGCCCGTTGGTGGGTTCGTCGAGAACCAGCAGGTCCGGCAGGCCGAGCATGGCCTGGGCGATGGCCAGGCGCTGCCGCATGCCCTGGGAGTAGGTGCGCACGGCCCGCTCCAGCGCCGAGCCGAGCCCGGCGATCTCCAGCGCCTCGGCCATGTGGGCGTCCTGCGGCGGGCGGCCCGTGGCCTGCCAGTACAGGGTCAGGTTGTCGCGGCCGGACAGGTGCGGCAGGAATCCGGGGCCTTCGACGAACGAGCCCAGCCTGGACAGGACCGGCGCCCCGGGCGTCACCGGATCACCGAAGATCCTGATCTGGCCGGCGTCGGGGTGGATGAGCCCCATCATCATCCGCATCGTGGTGGTCTTGCCCGCGCCGTTCGGGCCGAGCAGGCCGAGCACCTGGCCCTTCTCCACCCGGAACGACAGCCCGTCCACGGCCTTCTCGCCGTTCCGGTAGGCCTTCGTCAGCCCGGCGATCTCCAGCGGCACCTCGGCGCCGCCCGCGCCCGGTGCCGCGGCGCCGTTCGCGCCCGCGCCGTTCGCGCCGTTCGTACCCGTGCCGTTCGTGTCTGCGGTGTTCGTGGGTGTGCCGTGCGCGCCTGTGCCGTGCGCGCCTGTGCCGTTCGGGCTTGTGCCGTTCCCCTTGACGGATCGCCCGGAGGGGGTGCCGGAGGGGGCGGCCGTTTTGCGGCCCGTCGCCAGGACGAGGGCGGCGACCGCGACGGCCGCCAGCGGCAGCGCCCACGTCCACCACACCGGGCCGCTCGGCGGCGCGGCCAGTTCGGGCACCGTCGGCACGGTCAGCGTCGGCGCGGCCAGGCCCACCACGTAGCCGGCGGGCTCGGCGGGCGTCGCGTAGCCCATGTCGGTCGTGGTCAGCGCCAGCCGCAGCCGATGACCGGCCGGGAAGCGGTGGTCGACGGCGGGCAGCGTGACCGTCACCTCGCCGGCTCCGGCGGGCACCCGTACGGGCGTCACCAGACCGGCGGGCAGCGTCGGCGGGGTGACGGCGTCGGCCACGTCGTAGAGCTTGGCGAACAGCGTCGCCTCGCCCGGCGCCCGCACCCTGATCTTCACGGTCGCGGTGCCGGTGAGCTGCAGCGGCTCGGCCAGCGGCGCGGACTCGAAGACCGCGCTCTGGCCCGGCATGTCGAGGGAGACGCCCGGGTTGCCGCCCTGCGCGCCGCCACCGCCGAGCAGCCCGCCGATCCCCGGCACGGCCGAGATGGAGGCGGGGTTGCCGCCCGGCGGGTTGGCGACGTTCTGGTCGGGCCCGGCGAGCTGGATCGGCGTGGTGGCGGTGCCGGTCAGGCCGGGGTAGCGGTCGGTGCCGGGGTGCAGGCGGATGCGCTGGCGGGTGCCGGGGTCGCGGCCCCCGTCACGCGTGATGGTGAACCCCTGCACGGTCCCTGGGGAGCCCGTCCCCACGGAGCCCGTCTCCGCGCTGCCCGTGCCCGCTGTTCCTGTCCCCGCGCTGCCCGTTTCCGTTGTGCCTCTTCCCGCCGTGCCCGTTCCAGGGGAGACCGCGGCGGTGCCGGGGCCGGCCGCCGCCCGCAGGTGGCGGTCGAACCAGTCGAGCAGCCGCTCGTCCAGCCAGTCCACCTCACCGTTGCCGCCGTCGTGCCCGCCGTCGAACCACATCACCTCGACCGGCGTCCCCGCCGCCGCGATCGCCTTGGCGTTCGCGTCGGCCTGCGCGAGCGTGAACAGCGAGTCGCGCTGCCCCTGGATCAGCAGGGTGGGCGCCTTGATCCGCCCGGCCACCGTCACCGGGCTCGAGGCGCGCAGCATCTCGACCGCCTCGGGCGTCGGCCTGCCGGTGGCCGCGACCCGCTGGTACATCTCGCACACCGCGGGCAGGAACCGGCCGCACCTGGCCTCCTCGGCCGACAGCGGCCGCGGCGGCGCGGTCAGCGCGCGCAGCCCCTCGGCGCCGGCGGCGGGAGCGCCCCTGCTGAAGAACAGTCCCGCCCACATCTTCTTGAACACGCCGTTCGGGAACAGCGCCTCCGACAGGTCACTCCAGGTGATCATCGGGACGATCGCGTCGACCCTGGCGTCGTGGGCGGCGGTCATGAGCGCGATGGCGCCGCCGTACGAGCCGCCCGCGATGCCCACGCGCGGGTCGCCCGCGGCGTCGAGCCGGACCTCGGGCCGCTTGGCCAGCCAGTCGATGAGCTGCTTGACGCCCTTGACCTCGTAGTCCGGCGAGTTGAGCGCGATCTGCCCGGTGGAGCGGCCGAAGCCGCGCGCCGACCAGGTCAGCACCGCGTAACCCTGCCGCGCCAGCCGTACGGCCTGGGCCCTGACGCTGTCCTTGCTGCCGCCGAAGCCGTGGGCGAGCAGCACAGCGGGCGCCCTGCCCTCTCCGGCCGGCGGGAAGTACGTCGTGTCGAGCTCGACCCGCTGGTCGTCTCCCGGGCCGTCGACGACGGCGATCCGCTGCTCCTGGCCGCGCACCGCGGGCGCGGACGGCCACACCAGCCAGACCGCCGCCGCGAGCACGGCCAGCGCCGCGACCAGCGCGGCTGCTCTCTTCATGTGGCGAGCGTACTGACCGGTCCTGAGAGGCAGCTGAGACGATCTCAGCCCAGCAGGGCGTAGACGGTGCTGGCCCGGGCGGCCGGGCCGGGACCCCCTTCGGCGCTCAGCGTGATGTCGGCGAAGGCGAGCGTGCGGCCCAGCTTGGTGACTTGCGCCTCGACCAGGACGTCGGACCCTGTCACCGGCCGCTGGAACGTCGTGGACTGCTGGACCGTGGTCATCGGCACGAAACCGCCCCTGGCCGAGGAGATCGCGATGACGGTCGCGGTGTCGGCGGCGGCCATGAGCGCCTGGCCGCTGATCCCGCCGCCCTGCCTGGCCAGCCGGTCGGACCACGGCAGGCGCAGCAGCGCGTGGCTCTGACCGACCTCCTCCACGCTCAGCCCCAGGTCGAGGACCCACGGGGCGAAGTTGTCCTTGAGTATGGCGTCGCCTTCTTCAGGAGTCACGCCGTCATCATGCACGCTGGAGCCATGCTTGAGGAGGTCTTCCTGCCCTCGACGTACGGCGTGGGCGTGCCGTACGAGTTGTTCGCGACGCTGCGGCGCGAGTCGCCCGTCCGCCGGATCCCCGAGCCCGCGTTCGGGCCGTGGCGGGCCGGGCCCGGCTTCTGGGGCGTGTTCGCGCACGCGGACGTGAAACACGTGCTGCGCACCCCCGCCGACTTCTCCTCCCACCTGGGCGCGACGCAGATCCGCGACCCCGACACCCCGGCCGACCTGGCGTTCGTCCAGGCGATGATGCTCAACACCGACCCGCCGGAACACGCGCGGCTGCGCAGGATCGTCTCGGCCGCCTTCACCCCGCGGGCCGTCCGCGCCCTCGAGGAGACGATCGCGGCGCGGGCCGCGCGGCTGTTCGCGCGGGGCGCCTGCGACGTCGTCGAGGTGGCCGCCGACCTGCCGGTGTGGACGCTGGCGCACGTCATGGGCGTGCCCGAGCAGGACCGCCGCCTGCTGTACGACTGGGCGTCGCGGGTGATCGGCTACCAGGACGAGGAGTACGCGGACCTGTCCACCGCCGACGATCTCAGCCCGCTCGGCAGGATCGCGCTGGCGGCCCGGCCGCCCGCCCGGCGCCCCGGCGTCAACCCCAGGTCGAGGGCGGCGCTGGCGGACATGTTCGCCTACGCGCACGCGCTGGCCGCCCGCCCCGGCGGCGGCGACGACGTGATGGCGGCCATGCTCGGCGGCGGCCTGACCGAGGCCGAGTTCGAGAACATGTTCTTCCTGTTCGCGGTGGCCGGCAACGAGACGCTGCGCAACGGCATCCCCGGCGGCCTGCTGTGCCTGCTGGAGCACCCCGGCGCCATGGACCTGCTGCGGGCCAGGCCCGAGCTGCTGCCCTCCGCGGTGGAGGAGATGCTGCGCTTCTGGCCGCCCGTCATGAACTTCCGCCGTACGGCGACGCGCGACCTCGAGCTGGGCGGTCAGCGGATCGGCGCGGGCGAGAAGGTCGTCGTCTACCACGCCTCCGCCAACAGGGACGAGACGGTCTTCGCCGACCCCGACAGGTTCGACATCACCCGCACCCCGAACGACCACGTCAGCTTCGGTTCCGGCCCGCACGTCTGCCTCGGCGCCCACCTGGCCAGGACGCAGATGCGCGCGTTCTTCGCCGAACTGCTGAAGTGGGACGTACGGCTCGCCGGCCAGCCGGTCAGGCTGATCTCGAACTTCCAGAACGGATTAAAGCATTTGCCCGTCCTCCTAGAGTCAAGATCATGACCGACTATCTTGCTGTCAACCGGGCCAACTGGGACGAACGCGTGGGCATCCACCTGGGCAGCGACTTCTACGACGTCGAAGGGTTCAAGGCGGGCGGGCAGCCGCTGCGCCCCTTCGAACTGGCCGAGATGGGCGACGTGCACGGCAGGCGGCTGATCCACCTGCAGTGCCACTTCGGGCTCGACACGATGGCGTGGGCACGGCTGGGCGCCGAGGTCACCGGTGTCGACCTCTCCGGCAGGGCGGTCGAGGCGGCCCGCGCGATCGCGGACGAGTGCGGCATCGAGGCCCGCTTCCTGGAGGCCGACGTCTACGACGCCGCCGAGGTGGCGGGCGACGGCTACGACATCGTCTACACCGGCATCGGCGCGCTGGTCTGGCTGCCCGACATGGTCAGGTGGGCGCAGGTCGTCGCCTCGCTGCTCAAGCCGGGCGGTTTCCTCTACCTGGCCGAGTTCCACCCCTTCGGCGACATCCTCGACTTCGAGGACGGCTCCAGGGTGGCCTTCGACTACTTCGACCGCCGCCCCCAGGTGGAGGACTACCCGCACACCTACACCGGCACCGAGGTGCTGCGGAACGCCACCTCCGTCCAGTTCGCGCACGGCCTCGGCGAGATCGTGACCGCCCTGGCCGGGGCGGGGATGCGCGTGGAGTTCCTGCACGAGCACGACTTCACGCTCTTCCCCCGCTTCGAGTCGCTCGAACGCCACGGCGGGCTCTACCGCTTCCCCGAGGGACGCCCCGGCGTGCCGCTCCTCTACTCGCTGCGCGCGGCCAGGATGTAGTGGACCTGCCGCAGGCCGTCCTCGACCTTGGCGCCTCCGGTCTCCACGAACCCGAACCTCTCGTAGAAGCGGCGGGCGCGCGGATTGGAAGCCAGCACCCACAGGCCGACCGTGCGCTCGGCGGGTATCGCCTCGACCGTGGCCGTCATCAGGGCGCGGCCGAGGCCGGTCGACAGGTGGGCAGGCAGCACGTAGATCGCGTAGACCTCGGTGTCGGCGCGGTCGTCGCGGCTGTCGCCGTACATGCTGAAACCCACCAGCGCGCCGGCGGTCTCGCCGACGATGGCGCGGGTGCGGCCGGAGTCGAGCGCCTGCCGGCGCAGGCGCACGTTCTCCTCGGTGACGGCCAGGTCGTCGAGGAAGGCGTCGGGCATCGCGCCCCGGTAGGCGTACTTCCAGGTCTGGATCCGGACGGCCTCGATGCCGGGAGCGTCGTCGGGGGTCGCGGGGCGTATCTCAGTTCTCATAAGGCGCAATCATCCCGGCTACGGTCAGTCCGAGCCCGCCGACCCCGGGACCGTTCGTCACGACCGGTGGAGTCGCCGGCGGGCGTGACCCTGACCTGACCGTTTTGTGGCAGGTGTGGGGTATTGGCCCCGCCCAGGCCAAGGAAGCCCCGCCCGTCCGGTCTCTGATTGCGGAGAAGGTAAAGGCCAGGCAAGATGTCCAGGCGTGAGAATACGAGCGGCCATCGATTGGGCCCTGCCCTACTGGACACGCGGGCCGGCCGGGCGTGAGACGCCGCCAGAGCTTTTCAAGGTCCTCTACTACGGATGGCTGCTGGCCTTCGCCCTGAAAGTGCTGGGTTCCTCCTGGGACGTCTCCTGGCATTTCAAGTGGCTGCGTGACGATCTCGCGCCGCCGCACCTGCTCAACTCGGCGGGAACGGCGATCGTCCTCGCGCTCACGATCATCCACGGCTACACCGGGTACGGCGTGGACAGGACCGCGCTGCGGCTGATCCAGTGGGGTACCGGCGTCTTCCTGGTCGCGGTACCGCTCGACCTGATCAACCACCGGATCAACGGGCTCGACATCACCTCGTGGAGCCCCTCCCACATCCTGCTGTACCTGGGCACCTTCTTCATGATCGCCGGCGTGATCCGCGGCTGGTACATCGGCGGGGGCGGCAAGCCCGTGCTCGCCGCGCTGTTCGTCTACTTCCTGGAGAACGTGCTCTTCCCCGCCCAGCACCAGGAGTACGGCGTGTTCTCCATCGCCGCCTGGGACAGGGGAACGCCGGCGGCCGAGCCGATCCTCATGCAGTTCGCCGCCGACCAGATGGGCAGGCCGGTGGACCGTGACATGATGGTCGCCTTCTCCCTGCCGGTGCCCGACTTCCTCTACCCCGTCTACTTCACCGTCGCGGGCCTGATCGTGCTGGCCGTCGCGCGGATGATGATCGGCAGGTTCGGCACCGCGACGCTGGTCGCCGCCGCGCTCGTCGCCTACCGGGCGGCCATCTGGCCGCTGCTCAGCGTCGCCGGCTTCCCCGAGTCCGCGGTGCCGTTCTTCCTGGTCGTCGCCGCGCTGGCGGTCGACGTGGCGTTCCTGGTGCGCCTGCCGTACCTGAGGGCGGTGCTGGGGGCGGTGCTGGCGACCGCCGCCGTGTACGGCGCGCTGATCGCCCAGCACTCCCTGCTGGCCGCGCCGCCCCTGGCCACCTCCTCGGCGGTGTGGGCGGCGGCCGGCCTGGCCGTGGCCTGGCTGGTCATGGAGTGGTTCGTCACCAGGTTCGGGCTGCGCGCCGCCGATCAGCCGATCGGGGCGCGGGTGAGCGCCACGGCCACCCCGTAGGCCAGGCCCATCACCACGAGCTCCGTCGCCGCCCACGCGGCGATGGAGCTCTTCTCTTTCCTGGCGATGCCGGGCATGAGGCGCCACCTGATGTTCGCCGCGAGGGGGAGCAGGAGGCCGACCAGCGCCACCTTGGCCAGCAGCAGCAGGCCGTACTCGGAGGCGACGAGGTCGACCGGCAGCTCCACGCCCGTGGTCAGCGCCATCGTGGACAGGCCGCTGACCAGGCCCGACAGCGACACCAGGGCCAGCGCGACCGTGGCGGCCCTGGAGAACCTCGGCAGCGCGACGGCCAGCAGGTCGCCGCGCGTGGCGAGCGTGGCGGCGACCGCCAGCAGGCCGCCGGTCCAGACGGCGGAGCCCATCACGTGGAGCTCCATCGAGATCATGATGGGGTCGTGCCAGACCGAGTCGACCGCGTGCCCCGTCACCGGCACCGGCAACAGCCCGAACAGCGCGATGACGATCCGCAGCTCGGCGGGGACCTTCTCGCCGAACCGTACGGCCAGCAGCCCGATGCCCGCGTAGCCGAGCGCGCACGCCGTGCTGAACAGCAGGCCCTGGCCGGCGCCCACCGAGCCGATGTAGGTGGCGATCATGCCGAGGGTCGGGACCGCGCCGGGGTTCAGCTCCGCGGTGTAGAGCACGATCGTCACCAGAGCGGTGATCGCCCAGATCCACGCGGCGGTGACGGCGTGGGCCCTGACCCGGCGCATGACCGGCTCGGTGGCGTCGGGATCGTCGAAGCCGAGCAGCTTGGGCAGCAGGCTGAGACCGACCACCGTGGTGGCGGCCAGGTCGAGCAGGACCCTGACGACGGGCAGGCCGTACTCGACGGCCGGGCCGGGGAGCGGGATGCCGGGGACGGGGTCCTCGGCGGTCAGCGTGCCGGCGACGACGGCGGCGCAGACGGCGGCCAGGACCAGGCCCGCCGCCAGCCGGATGCCCGCCGACGGCCCGGCGAGGGCGCGGGGCCGTACTCCGGTGACGGTCATGCCTCGCCCTTCCCCGCGCCGGTGACCGTCTGGCCGGGGTGGGCGGGCGCGGGGTCCTCGCCCCCGGGGGCGGCCGGACCGGGGCGCTCGCGGGGCCCCTCGGCGACGGCGGCGGGGCCGCCGGCGGGCGCGGCGCGGCGGAGGGCGACGATCGTGCCGCCGGCGAGCAGGACGAGGGCGCCGACCACCCACACGATCGCCATGCCCGCGCCGCCGTTGGCCGCCGCCTCGGCCGCCTGCGCGCTGAGGTCGGCGGGCGGAACGCCCGGGGCGCCGCCTTCCGCGCCCCGCGCCGTGCCCGAAACCGTGCCCGAAACCGTGCCTGAAACGGGGCCTGAAACCGTGCCCGGGACCGTGCCTGGCGTCGTGTCCTGCGCCCCCTCGGCGGCCGGGGCCTGCGACGCGGGGACGCCGGTTCCTGCGACGGTCAGGGTGAAGGTCACCTTGCCCGAGATCGGGTGCCCGTCGGCCGACAGGATCCGGTAGCCGATCACGTAGTCGCCCGCCGGCCCGAGCGGCCTGAGCCGCGCGGTGACCTTCTTCGCGTTGACGGCGGCCTGCCCGGCCTCCCACCTGCCGCCGTCCGGGCCGGTCACGGTGACCTGCGTGAAGCCCTGCCGGGCCGGCTGGTCGAACTCCAGCGTGACCTGCTCGGGCGCGGAGGCCAGCCGGGCGCCCTCCGCTGGGTCGCTTCCCGTCAGCACGTTGTGCGCCTGCGCGGGCGCGACCGCGACGCCCAGCGCGGCGCACGCCAGCAGCAGGACCGTGAGTAGCCGCCTCACCGATCTCGACCTTCCGTAGAGCTGTCTTGACCAAGACATGGTCCCACTGGTCGTCACCGGCCGCGCGCGGGTGTAGCCGTGATGATCGGATACGGCGTAGCATGCCGCCACCGCGTTTCCCCGCCTTTCCCGCTTTCCCCGCGTTTCCCCGGGCTCCCCGGTTTCTCGAGGCTTCCCCGGGTTCCCCCGACCTTCACCGCGCGGAGGCCCCGATGAGCAGCCTGTCCCCGCCGCCCTCCGGCGCGCTGGCCGAACCCGTGCGCAGGGTGGGCCCCTGGTGGGTGGCGGGCATCGCGCTCGCCAACCTGGCGCTGTTCGTCGGCTACTTCGCCCCGCTGCAGGTCCTGCTGCCCGAGCAGGTCGCCGCCGCCGACCCCGCCGGCAAGGAGAGCGCGCTGGCCTGGGTGACCGGCGCGGGCGCGCTGGTGGCGATGCTGTCCAACCCGATCGCCGGCGCCCTGTCGGACCGCACGACCGGCAGGTGGGGCCGCCGGCACCCGTGGACGCTCGCGGGCGCGCTCGCGGGCGGCCTGGCGATGGTGTTCATGGCCTTCCAGACCAGCGTGCTGGGCATCGCGCTCGGCTGGTGCCTGGCCCAGGCCGCGCTCAACGCCACCCAGGCCGCTCTCAGCGCCGGCGTGCCCGACCACGTGCCGGTCGAACAGCGCGGCGAGGTGTCGGGATGGATCGGCGTCCCGCAGTCGGTGGGCGTGGTGCTCGGCGTGGTGCTGGTGACCGTCGTGGCCACCACGACCACGTCGGGGTACCTGCTCGTCGGGGCGGTGGTCGCGCTGCTGGTGCTGCCGTTCGTGCTGACCACGAAGGATCCCCGGCTGGCCGAGCGCCCGCCGTTCGACCCGAAGCAGCTGTGGGTCAGGCATCCCGACTTCTTCTGGGCGTGGATCACCCGGTTCCTGATGATGCTCGGCAACGCCATCGCCACCCTCTACCTGCTGTACTTCCTGACCGACGAGGTGGGCTACGAGCGGCTCTTCCCGGGCGAGAAGGCGACCGACGGCCTGCTGGTCCTGATACTCGTCTACACCGTCACGGTCGTCCTCACCACGGTGGTGGCGGGCGTCGTCTCCGACCGGCTGGGCCGCCGCAAGGCGCTGGTGACCTGCTCGGGCCTGGTCAGCGTCATCCCCGCGGTCATGATGGCCTGCTGGCCGCAGTGGCCCGTGGTCGTGGCCGCCGCCGCCGTCCTCGGCGCGGGGTTCGGCGCCTACCTGTCGGTCGACAACGCGCTGGTCACCCAGGTCCTGCCGAGCGCCGGCGGCAGGGCGAAGGACCTGGGCGTCATCAACATCGCCAACTCCGGCCCCCAGGTGCTCGGCCCGGTGATCGCCGGCCCGATCGTCGCGGGGCTCGGCGGCTACACCGTGCTCTACCTGACCTCCGCCGTGCTGGCGCTGCTCGGCGCGGCGCTGGTGTGGAAGATCCGCGGCGTGCCGTGATCCGTCCCCCGGACGTCCCGGGGAGGTCCTGAGAGGGTCAACCGGCGAAGTCGGCCGCGTGGTCGGCGAGGTAGTCGGCCAGCGAGCGCGGCGGGTGCCCCGCCAGGTCCGCCACAGTGCCGGTGGTCTTCGACCACTCGCTGTCCGGCACCGCGGCCATCATCTCGGCCAGCTCGCGGGCGGTCGCCTCGGGCAGCCCCCACCGCCGCCGGGCATGCTCGGTCATCTCCTCGATGCTCAGATCCACGTAGGTGACGGTACGGCCGAGCGCCGCGCTGAGCTGGGCGGCCACCTCCTGCTGGGTCAGCGCCTCCGGACCGGTCAGGACGTGCGTCGCGCTCTCGCCGACGGGGGCGGTGAGCAGGGCGAAGGCCACGTCCGCGATGTCGCGCGTGTCGATGTAGCCGGTGCGGCCGGTGCCGTAGGAGCCGTGGAAGCGCCCGTCGGCGACCTCGCCGGGCAGGCTCTGCATGAAGCCCACGGGTTCCAGGATGGTGTGGGGCAGTCCCGACGCGCGCAGATGGGCGTCGGCCTCGCCGTGCGGCCCGCCGCTGAGCGGGGCGCCGGGTCGCGCGCCGAGCACCGAGACGCTCACCACCTGGGAGACGCCCGCGGCCGCGGCGCGGTCGATGACCTCCTTGTGCCGCCGGGCGAAGTTCGGCCACGGCGCGGTGTTCAGGAAGAGCCGCTCGCCCATGGGCACGGACGACGGCCGTTCGAAGTCGCCGACCGCGTACTCCACGCCGAGCGCCTCGCCCTGCTCGGGCCGGCGCACCAGGGCCAGGACGTCGGCCCCCGACTCGCGCAGCCGGGACACCAGCGCGCGGCCGATCGAACCGGTCGCGCCTGTCACCACGATCATCGAAGCCTCCATAAGTGGACGATCGGATTCCGCTTCTGTCGGGACGGTACACTAAGCGGAAGATCGTCGTCCAGTTAGGAGTGAAGGTGCGCGCTGACGCCCGCCGCAACAGGGACCGGATCGTGGAGGCGGCGCGCGCCGTGGTGGCCGAGCGGGGGATCGAGGCGCCGATGGAGCTCATCGCGCGCCGTGCCGGGGTCGGCGTCGGCACCGTCTACCGGCGCTTTCCCGACCGCCACGCGCTGATCGCGGCCATGGCCGAGCAGTACATCCACGAGATCGCCGACGCGCTCACCAGGGCGGAGGAGTCGGAGCGGGGGGCGTGGGCGGCCGTCAGGTCGTTCGTGCTGTGGTGCGGAGACCAGGGCAGGGGCGCCCTGGCGGCGGCGCTGGCCGACCTGCCGCAGGAGCTGTTCGAGGAGATGCGGGAGTTCGTCACGGTCAGGGCGAACATGGTCGAGCGCCTCGAGGCGCTCGTGGCCGCGGCGCAGGAACGCGGGGAGATGCGGGCCGACGTGGGCGCCGACGACCTGATGACGTTGCTGAACATCTTCACCTGCCACCCGACGCCCCGCGGCGAGCACTACCTGCGCGTCATGCTGGACGGCATCGCCACCGGCTGACTCGGGGGTCCGCGCGTCGCGGCGCCGTCTCTCTGACCTGAACTTGACGGGGGTCTGACCGGATACCTCCCCTGACGCGGGCAAGCCGTCGTCAGGGTTCCCGTGCGGAGAGCGAGGCGGCATGGCGGCGATCATCGAGTGGCGGCTGGCGGGGGAGATGGAGCGGCGCCGGTTGCTGGCCAGGGGAGGCACGGCCGCGCCGGACCCCGAACTGGTGAAGTCGGTGACCGACCTGGTCCAGCGGGTACGGCTGCGCGGCGACGAGGCACTGGCCGAGGCGCTCGACCGTTTCCACTGCGTCAAGGCCGGCCTCAGGGTCGGCGCGGCGGAGCTGGAGGCGGCCGGCGGCGAGCTGGACGACACGCTCAAGGAGGCGGTCAGGATGTCGATCGCCCAGGTCAGAGCGTTCAACGAGACGGCGCTCGCCCGCTCGCACTGGCGGGTGGAGCGCGACGGCGTCACCGTCGGCGAGCTGGTCCGCCCGATCGAGAGCGCCGGCCTCTACGTCCCGTGCGGCAAGGGCTCCTTCCCCTCGGTCCTGATCATGCTCGCCACCCCGGCGCTCGTCGCGGGCGTGGGCAGGATCGCGCTGGTCGTGCCGCCGTGCGTGGACGGCCGGGTGGACCCGGCGGTGCTGTTCGCCGCGCACGAGCTGGGCCTCACCGAGGTCTACCGCAGCAACGGGCCCGCCGGCATCGCCGCCCTGGCCTGCGGGACCGCCACGATCCCGGCCGTCCGCAAACTCGTCGGCCCCGGCAGCCCGGCGGTGAGCGTGGCGATGGCGGCGGCGCAGCGGCTCGGCTGCGTGGTGGAGACCGGCTTCGGGCCCACCGACCTCATGATCGTCTGCGACGGGTCGGCCGACCCCCGCCTGCTGGCCGCCGACCTGCTGAACGAGGCCGAGTACGGCTTCGACTCGGCCGCCGTCCTGGTCGGCACCGACCGGCAGGTGCTGGAACGCGCCGCCGCCGAGCTGGCCGCCCAGATCGACGAGCTGCCGGGGCCGCGCCGCGACTACGCCGAGAAGTCGGTGCGCGGAAACGGCGGCATCGTGCTGGTGGGATCGGCCGAGGAGGCCATGGCCGTCGCCAACGCCTACGCGCCCGAACACCTGCAGCTGGCCGTCGCCGAGCCCGAGGCCTGGCTACCCCTGGTACGGCACGCGGGCGCGGTCCTGCTCGGCCAGTGGACCACGCCCGCCGCGTCGAACTTCGCCATCGGCACGCCCGCCACGCTGCCCACGACCGGCTTCGCGAAGGTGGCCAGCGGGGTGTCGGTGCACACCTACCTGACCAGGATCCCCGTCGCCCAGCTCGACAAGGACGCGTTCTGGCGGCTCGCGCCGACGATCATCGCGCTGGCCGAGCACGAGGACTTCCCCGCCCACGCCGCCACGGTCACCGTCCGGCAGAACTGAATCCGTCGCCGGCCGTGCCCTACCGCGCGGACGGCGAGCCGGGAGCCGCGGGTGGTGGGCCGGGATCGGCGGGTGGTGGTCCGGGGGTGGCGGCTGGTGGGCCAGGATCGGCGGCTGGCGGGCCGGGAGCGGCGGCTGGTGGCTAGGGAGCGGCGGGTGGTGGGCCGGCTGCGGCGGGTGGCGGCTCGGCCCGGTCCTCGACGGTCCGCCAGGCCCGCTCCAGGGTCGCCAGCTCCTCGCTGTCCAGGTCGCGCAGCGGCGCCCGGCAGTACCCGGCAGGCCGGCCCCAGACGCGCAGCAGCCCGCGGTAGACCGCCAGGTCGCCGGCCCCCGGCACGACGGCGTCGGTGACCAGGCGGCGCAGCGGGAGCAGGCGGCCCCACCTGGCGCGGGCGTCCGGCAGGTCGCCCGCCTGGACCGCCCGCCACAGGCCGGTGCCCTCCGCCGTGGCGACGTTGAGCAGCCCGCTGATCCAGCCGTGCGCCCCGCCCGCCATGGCCTCGAGCGGCGCGGTGAACCCGCCGTAGAAGACCGCGAAGCCCTCACCCGTCGCCGCGCGCAGCTCGTGCACCTCGTGCACGGTCGGCAGCGTGCTCTTGACCCCGTGCGCCACGCCCTCCTGGTGGAGCCTGGCCAGCTCGGCGACCGGCAGGGGAGGGACGGCCGCGTTGGCCGGGATGTTGTAGACCCACAGCGGCAGCCCGCAGGCCGCCGCCACCGCGCGGTAGTGGCCGAGGATCTCCCGCAGGCTGGGACGCTGGAAGTACGGCAGGACCACCAGCGCGGCCGCCGCCCCCATCCGCTCCGCGTGCCGGGTCAGCGCGATGGTCTCGGCCGTGGTGTAGGCGCCGGTCCCGGCCAGCACGGGCACCCGGTCCCCGACCGCGTCCAGCGCCACCTCCAGCAGCCGCCGCCGCTCGGCCCCCGACATCGCCACGAACTCGCCGCTGGTGCCGCCCACGACCAGGCCGTGCGCGCCCTGCTCGACCAGCCAGTCGAGGTGCTCGGCCGTGGCCCGCTCGTCCAGGCTCCCGTCGGCGGCGAACATGGTCAGCGCCGCCGGCCAGACCCCTCTCATCGGGTGCCGCCCCGGTCGTACTCGGGCCGGAAGGGGTGCTTGACGATCTCCTCGATCCGCGGGACCGGCCCGAGCCCGGGGGCGTCGGAGACGATCCACTCGCCGTCGCGCACCTCGGGCGGGTTCTCGGTGTAGCGGTCCCAGTAGACGAGCTGCTCGGGCGTCAGCATCGATTCGGAGATCAGCAGGTTGGGCAGCGTCGCGGCCAGCTGCCAGGTGGCGGCGCTGGCCAGCGGGCCGAACGGGTTGTGGAAGGCCATGGAGATGGCGTTGGCCTCGGCCATCGTGGCGATCCTCTTGGCCGCCGTCAGGCCGCCGCAGAAGATCACGTCAGGCTGCGCGACCGCCAGTGCCCGCTGCTCCAGGAACGGGGCCGCCGCGTACGGGCCGGCCCAGCGCTCGCCGGCCGCGATCGGCGTCGTCGACCGCCTGGAGACCTCGGCCAGCCACTCCGGCCGCTCCGGCGGCACCGGCTCCTCGATGAAGGTCAGCCGGAACGGCTCCAGCACCTCGCACAGCCGCACCGCGTCGGCCACGTTCAGCCGGCCGTGGCAGTCGAGCATCAGGCGCACGTCGGGCCCGGCCACCTCGCGCGCCGCGGTGAAGTACTCGGTCACCAGCGGCCAGATCCAGTTCGGCAGCAGTTCGGTCTCGGTGTGCCGGGCCGGGATCGCCGCGGGCGTCTCGTGGTGGACGCTCGACACCTTGGTGTAGAAGCCGGGCAGCGTGGTCTTGATGGCGGTGAAGCCTCGGGCGATCCTGTCGGCCACCTCGGCCGCGAACTGCTCGGGCGTCTCGGTGGCCCTGGCGTGGGTGTAGACCGGCACCGTGTCCCTGAACCTGCCGCCGAGCAGCCGGTGCACGGGCACGCCGAGTGCGCGCGCGTTGAGGTCCCACAGCGCCACGTCGATCGCCGAGATCCCGATCGTCAGCAGCGTGCCGCCGAGGAAGGAGTCGCGGTACATCCGCTCGAAGTGCTGCTCCACCCTGGTCGGGTCCTTGCCGACGAGATACTCGCCGAGCTCCTCCACCAGCGCGGACACCGTCCTGGTACGGCGGCGCATGGCGACCTCGGCGTACCCCTCGACACCGTCGTCGGTCTCGATTTTGACGTAGATGGCGTTGTAGTAACCGAACTCGGCGATCCACTGGCGGACAGCGGTCACGCGCATGCGCTGGCTCCTTCGGGGAGGGGATGGATCCCATCCTCAGCGCACTTAGGACCTAAGTCAATAGTGTGCCTGAGCACAGCGGTTTTCCCGGAAACCCGCCATGGTCTACGCTTTCCTCGAACATAGGTCTTTGGTGAAGGAGGCACTCAGTGGCCGAGACGATGCCGCGCGACCGCGCCCTCCTCGGCACGAGGATCGCCGGACTGATCACCGAGCACATCCGCGCCAGGGGCCTGTCCGAGGGCGATGAGCTGCCCTCGGAGGCCCAGCTGGCCGACGAGTACGGCGTGAGCCAGCGCGTCGTGCGCGACGCCTTCCGCTCCCTCGCCCAGCAGGGCGTGATCCGCACCCGGCAGGGCAAGCGGGCCGTCGTGAGCGAGCTGCGCCCTGTGGCCGTGCACAGTTACTTCCGCCTGGCGATGGAGGCCGACGCCGCGGCCCTCGACGAGCTGGTCGAGCTGCGCCTCGCGCTGGAGACGAAGGCGGCCGGCCTGGCCGCCACACGCATCACCGAGGCCGAGCTCGACGCGCTGCGGGCGCTGCTCGACGAGGTGGAGCACGTGGGCGACGACCTGCGCAGGCGGGTGGAGCTCGACCTCGCCTTCCACATCGGGGTGGTCAAGGCGGCCCGCAACCGCTTCTTCAGCGGCGTGATCGAGGCGCTGTCCGACGCGCTGACCACCGAGCGGGAGCGGGGCAAGGAGCTGACGGAGGCGCTGGGGGAGGGGCACGCCGAGAGCGACGCCGAGCACCGCGCCCTGCTGCTCGGGCTCGGCACCGGCGACGCGGCCCTGGCCGAACAGCAGATGCGCGCCCACCTGCAGCGCGTCCAGCGCGCCTTCCGCGCCGACCACTGACGGATTCATCGGGTCCAGCGCGCCTTCCGCGCCGACGGCGCCGGCGCTCGCGGAAGGCCCGCGCGCGGAAGGCCCACATGCGGGTGGACCGCGTGCGGAAGGCCCGCGTGCGGGTGGACCGCTCGCGGGAGTACCGCGGGAAAGGACCGGCTCCCGGCGAGGACCGGAGCGCCGGGAGCCGGTCCGGTCTCATTCCCAGACCGGCGCGGCCTGCGCCCTCCGGTACAGCGCGTCGAACGCGGCCGAGCCGTCGTCGTCGCGCACCCCGAGGCTCGCCCCGCTCGGCTGGACCGGCAGGTTGCCCACGTACCTGCACTCCTCGAACAGCTGCTTGATCCCCGCGTAGTGCCGCACCCTGCCGTCGCCGAGGTGGAAGCTCAGCAGCCGTCTGGGCAGCACGGGCGTGAACCCGTCGGGCACGCGCCACCGCTCCAGCGCCGCCTCGTCGAAGGTCACGCCGAGGCCGGGGCCCTCGGGCAGCCTGCCGTACCCGCCGCGCACCTCGATCGGCTCGGTCAGCAGGTCGTCGGCGTAGACGTTGAGGCACGTCACCGCGGGCCAGCGGGCGTGGGTGAGCACGGCGCCCAGGTGCAGCGTCCAGGCGGTGGTCAGCCCGGGGCCGACGATCTGCAGGAAGAGGTCCTTGTTGAACGCGGCGGCCCGCAGGCCCTGCGCGATCGTGCCCGACACGCCCGCGTTGCAGGAGACGAAGCCGTCGATCGCGTCCTGCCGCATCCACTCGGGGAACAGGGCCGCGTTGTAGTGCTCGACGACCGGCCGGCCGGCCCGCGCCCTGACCGCCCGCTGCGCGGCCACGTCCGACTGCAGCACGGGCGACTCGTACATCCGCACCCTCGGCTGCCGGTCCAGCCGCCGCAGCACCTCGATCGCCTCGCCGGGGGTGCGCAGCATGCCGTTCCAGTCGAGGTCCAGCTCGTAGTGCTCGGGGGTCACCGCCGAGATCGCCGCGACCTGCTCGTGCACGTCGAACCAGGGCCTGGCCTTCAGCTTGTGGGCCAGGTAGCCCTCCGCCAAGGCGTCCTTGGCCTCCTCGGCCAGCACCTCGGGCGGCATCTTGGTGCTCCACCACGCCAGCGGGCACCAGCGCCGCACCACCGGCTGGCCGAACAGCGCGTGGACGGGCACGCCGAGCGCCTTGCCCGCCACGTCGTACAGCGCCATCTGCAGCCCGGCGCCCAGCGTGTCGTCGGCCATCACCTCGGCGGGATGGCGGCCCACGACCCGGGCGACGGTCTCGTCGGTGGTCCTGGCCCAGGTGTAGTGGGGCAGGCTCTCGCCGTACCCCACGAGGTCGGTGGCGTTGGTGCGGACCCGCACGACCTCGACCACCGCGAACTCGGCGACCAGGATCTCGTTCCACGGGCGGGAGCGCTCGCGGAAGGGGACGTGCAGGGTGACGCGCTCCACCGCGGTGACGCGCAGGCTCATGGGCTCCTCACTTCCCGTACCCGGCGGCGATGCCCTCGATGAGGCGGCTGCTCATCCACAGGTAGAGCAGCAGCAGCGGGATCACGACGATGCAGATCCCGGCGAACAGCACCGACCAGCGCGCGCCGGTGTACTGCATGGTCTGGACGAAGTTCAGCAGCGTCAGCGAGATCGTCTTCTGCTCGCGCAGGAACGACAGGGCGAAGAAGGTCTCGCCCCAGTCGCCGATCGCCTGAAGGATGAACAGCGCGATCAGCCCCGATCTGGTCAGCGGCAGCATGACGCGCCAGTAGGTGTGGTAGGGCCCCGACCCGTCCAGCGCCGCCGCCTCCTCCAGCTCCCGGGGGAGCGAGGCGAAGAAGGCGGTCAGGAAGAAGACGGAGAACGGCAGGTTGGTGGCGATGTAGACGATCAGCAGACCGGCCAGCGAGTCGATCAGGCCCATCCGGTCCAGGCCCAGGTAGATCGGGATCATGATGGCGGGGCCCGGGATGCCCAGGCCCATCGCGAACAGCACGGTGACGGGGCCCGACAGCCGCCAGCGGAAGCGCGACAGCACGTAGGCCGCGGGCGCGGCCAGCAGGATCGTGCCGAGGCCGCTGCCCGTCACCAGCAGCAGCGAGTTGAGCACGCCCTCGCCGAAGGCGGCCGAGGTCCACGCCTCGGCGTAGTTGCCCCACTGGAGCTGGGCGGGCAGGCCCCACGGGTCGTGAACGACCTCCCTGGTGGTCTTCAGCGACGACAGCGCCATCCAGCCGACCACGAACAGGTCGAAGACGGCCAGCGACCAGGCCAGCGGCATCGCCAGCAGGAACAGGGGGCCGCGGCTGCGCCGTACGGTGCGGGTGGTCATGCGGCTCCTCAGTAGTCGGTGCGCTCGCGGCGGCCCATCACCCTGCGGACCAGGAGGGTCAGCACGACGGTGAGGACCATGGTGAGGACGGCGGCGGCCGAGGCGATGCCGTACCTCGGCACACCGTCGGAGGGGAAGGCCCCCGCGTAGGCGTAGACGGAGAACGTCCACAGGTCGGTGGGCGGCAGGCTGCCCGCCGCTCCCGCGAAGACCAGCACGAACTCGAAGGTCTTGAGCGCGCCGATCGCCCACAGCACCGCGCACACCCCGATGACGTCCCACATCAGCGGCACCGTGATGTGCCAGAACCGGCGCGCGGCCGAGGCGCCGTCCAGCTCGGCGGCCTCGTAGAAGGCGCGCGGGATGCGGTCGGCCGCCGCCATGAAGATCACCGTGTACGTCCCGGCCGCCAGCCACGTCATGCCGGCCATGACGGTGGTGAACATGTTCTCCGGCGCCAGCCACAGCGGCGGGTCGGGCACCCCCAGCGACTTCAGGACCGAGGTGGCCAGCCCGTCGGGGTCCAGCAGGAACCCCCACAGGATGGCGATCACCAGCCCCGGCACCAGGCTGGGGAAGAACACCACGGCCCGCACGAACTTCCGGCCGGCCATGTCCTGCAGCAGCATGGTCAGCACGAAGGCGATGACGAAGACGGCCGCGCCCACGCCGAACAGGATCTTCATGGTGTTCGCGAACGACCGGCCGAAGACGGGGTCGGCGACCATCTCGGTGTAGTTGCCGAGCCCCGCCCACTCCATGGGGCCGGCCCCGGCCCAGTCGTTGAAGCTGATCCAGACGGTGAAGACGCTCGGCACGATCATGACGAGCGTGTAGCAGATCAGCGCGGGAAGCAGGAACGGGCCGATCATCCGGCGCCTGGCCGCCTCGAAGGGCCCCACACCCTCCCTCCGTACGGCAGGCCGCGCCGGCGCGCGCTCCAGCAGGCGTACCGCCATCAGCCCTTCGACTTCCAGTAGGCGGCGGCCTGCTCGGCCATCCTCGTGGTGAACTCGGCCGCGCTGATCTTCCCGAAGAGCAGCTGGTCGCTCAGCGGCAGCAGTACCTTGCTGGTGAAGTCGCCGGAGTCGACCACGTCGGCCTTGTTGATCTCACCGCTGTCCAGCGCCTTCTTCAGGTCGGCGATCTGCGGCGCGGCGGGCACGTCCTTGCGCACCGACATCTCCAGCGCCACGGTGGATACCTTCTCCTGGTACTTGCGCTGCAGGAAGAAGGCGACGAAGCGCTTGGCGTCGGCGGCGTTGCGCGCCTTCTTGGGAATGCCGAACCCGGTGGTCGTCACGTTCAACGTCGGCGTCTTCCCGGCCACGGCCGGGAAGCGGAAGGCGCGGAACTCGAAGCCGGGCGCGGCGTACGGCGCGACCTCCTTGGGCAGGTAGGTGCCCTGGTAGAGGAAGTCTGACTCCCCGCCTGCCCATTTCTGCTGCATGGCGGGGAACTTGGTGGCGTTGAAGCCGTCGGGGAAGTAGCCGCTCTTGGCCAGGTTCTCCACCATCGTGGCCGCCTGGAGCACCTCCGGCTTGAGCCAGCCGCGCCCCGTACGGTCGGGCGCGAGCGCGTGCCAGCCCTCGTCGCCCATGATCGCGCGGGCGAAGTGCTCCAGGTAGCGGGCGTTGTAGTTCGGGATGCTGCCGTCCTGCCCGAGCGGTTTGCGGCCCTTGGCCTGCTGCGCCTCCAGCAGGGCGGTGAACTCCTCCCACGTCTTGGGGGGCGCGGTGACCAGTTCGGGAAAGGCCTTGCCGTTGAAGAACCAGCCGTAGGTGGAGACCTGGTAGGGGACCTGGGTGACCACCCCGTCGGCCGAGGTGGCCATCCGCCGGTAGGCCTCGCCGACGGTCTCGGCGACGGTGGCCTGCTCGCCGTGGACCTTGGCCTGGTAGACGTCGGACAGGTCGAGGGCGGCCTTGGTCGCGGCGAACTGCCTGGTCAGCTCCCTGTTGTTGCCCTCCACCAGGTCGGCGGGCACGTGGTCGGTGTTCAGGCTGGGCAGGAACGTCTTGACCGCGGTGCGGCCCTTCCACTGGGTCCTGACCTTGACGCCCGTCTCCTTCTCGAAGTCGGCGGCGGCCTCGGCCAGCACCTTCTGGTTGGGCTCGCCCTCCGACCACATGCTCCAGACGGTGATCTCCCTGTCGCCGCCGCCCGAGGCCTGGCCGCCGCAGGCGGTTAACAGGCAGACGGCGACGATCGCGGCTCCGACCTTCATGGGGACCGCCCTCTCAATTAAGACATAGGACAGATGTGTGTGCCCACCGTACAGCGCTTCCGCCCAGGGTCAAGAGGCATTCCAGCGCGGCCGATTCCTTGACGGCCCGTGGAGCGGCGGTTACATTCCGGCCAATACTTCCGTCCTAGGTCCTAGGAAAGGATCGTCGTGACGCATCAGGAGACCTCCCGCCGCTCGGTCTTGGCAGGGCTCGGGCTCGCCGCCGCGGCGGCCGCCCCCATGGTGGCCGTTGCGCCGCCCGCCCAGGCGGCCACCCCCGAGAACGCCGCCACCGTCAACAGCATCAACCTCTACCCCGCCGACGCCTACGGCGCGGTCGCCGACGGCGTGGCCGACGACTCCGCGGCGCTGCAGCGGGCGATCGACGCCGCCGCCGCGGCCGGTGGCGGCACGGTGGTGCTGCGGGCCGGCAAGCAGTACCTGCTCGGCAAGTCGCTCCAGCTCAAGACGGGCGTCGCGCTCGCCTCCGACCGCGCCCGCGCCACGCTGGCCCTCACCAGCGGCTACGCCGATCCGCACGTGCTCGCCGTCAAGGACGTCTCGGTGGTGACGCTGCGCAACCTCAAGCTGGACTGCGGCGAGCGGCGCCCGCTCCTGGCCGGTGTGCACGTCACCGCGAGCACCGACGTGATCCTCGACAACCTGCACGTCGAGGGCCTCACCGCCGGCGCCTACGACCGTCCTTCCGGCGTGGGCTCCACCGCGCTGGTGCGGATCGGGGACTCCCACCGGCTCCAGGTGGTGGGCTGCCGCCTGACCAAGGGCTACATCGGGCTCAACGTCGTCGGCAACTCCACGCACATCCTGATCGACGACTGCGACGTGCACGACCTATCCCAGTTCGGCATGCACGTCCACGGGACGGTCGCCTCCCACACCGAGCACCTCACCATCAGCCGCTGCCGCGTCGAGCGCATCGGCGGCGGGCCGCACCCCGAATTCTCCGGTACCCCGATCTACATCACCTCCGGTGGCACCATCCATCCGGGGGCGCAGAAGCACCGCTTCGTCAGGGCGACCGACAACACCCTCACCGGCAACTACAAGGCCTTCAAGTGGGGCGGAAACGCCGACATGATGGCCATCTACGACATCCACGACGGCTTCTTCGATCGCAACGTGATCTTCGGCGGCGGCGACGCGGGCCTGTCCACCGACCGCTGCCGCAAGCTCGTGATCGCCAACAACATCATCGGCCACTGCAACACGGTCGGGATCAACGTCTGGGAGGCCGTCGACTGCACCGTCGTCGGCAACGTGGTCTACAACAACTACCAGAACTTCGACGGGCACCTCATCGCCGAGGACCGCGGCGGCATCAGGACCTACGCGAGGGACGGCAAGAAGTCGGAGAACGTCGTCATCGTCGGCAACCGCAGCTTCGACGACCAGGCCACCAAGACCCAGGACTTCGGCATCTTCATCCACCCGCGCACCAGGGGCGTGGACATCGGGGCCAACACCCTCACCGGCAACAAGACGGGCCTGTTCAAGACCAAGTCGGCCGAGGACATCACCTTCTCCTTCGTCGTCACCCTCGACGCCCTGCCGACCACGGGCTGGTGGGACAAGAACATGGTCGTCCAGCTGCGCAACCCGGCCGCGGGCCAGCCGTCCCGGTGGATCTGCACGGTGGCGGGCACCCCGGGGACCTGGCGGCCCGAGGCTTCCCTGGACGTCCCGGCGGTGATCACCGCCACCCCCGCCTACGCCGGACAGCTGGCCCTGGCGAACAACGCGCTGTACGTGGCCAAGGGCACGGCCTCGGCGGCCGACTGGCGCAAGGTCGGGGACCTCGCGTGACAGGTGCACCGGACGCGGCGCGCCCGAGGACCCTCCTGCGCCGGCGATCCCTGCTGGGCGGCGGCGCGCTGACGGTGGCGGGCGCGGCGGCCACCGTCGCCGTCCCCGCGGCCGTCCCCGCCGCGGCGGCCTCCTCGGCGGCGCCCGCGGGAGTGTCCGCGGTGTACGCGCAGTACGTGCGGCGGGAAACCAGACTGCGGCTCTGGACCAGGCGCGAAGGGCACCGGTGGATCCGCTACGACCTGCAGCGGTTCACCGCGACGGGGATCAGCCTCGACGCCTGGCGCCTGCAGGAGGTGTTCGCGGTCGACCTGTCGGCCGACGTCCCGGGTCCCGGCGTCGTCGAGACGAACCCGGCGCGGCTCGCGACGCCCGCCAACTACGAGTACGCCCTCTCGCTGCAGGGGGAGAGTCATATCGGCGGCATGCACGGCTTCGAGCTCTCGCGGGGATCGCTGGTGGTGCTGGACGGGCGTGCCATGTCCGTCGACGAGCTCCCCGAGTACGTCTCCGCGGCCGAGTTCGAGCTGGCCCAGGAGAACGACCTGCTCTCCCGCGGCGACAGAGGCGTGGTCGGCGACCTGCGGGTGCGCCACCTCGTCACGTCCGCCGGGCTGCGGCTGCGCTGGAGCCTGACCTGGCGGCAGGCGCGGACGGTCGCGAACGCCTACGGCGCGATGCTTCCAGCCGACAAGAACGCCGCCGTCTCGACCAGGTGCAGGTTCATGGGCGAGGCGCGCGAGCACGACCTCACCGTTCCCGGACGGCCGCGCGCCGACGCCTACGGCGTGCAGATGTACAACAGGAGCAACGGCCTGGCGCTCTCGGTGGAGCTGACTCCCGACTTCCAGGCGGGATACGCCCACGCGAGCGGCTCGGGGATCTGGGTCAAGACCGACCAGCCGGGCTACAACAAGGCCTACCCCACCCGCGTCTACCCGGGACAGCTGGAGGACGTGGCGGAAGGCGCGACCTGGCGGCTCGACGCCACCTACCGCTTCGCCTGCCCCGCCTGATCAGCCTGGCCTGACCGGCCTGCCTGACCTGCCCGGCATGACCTGCCCGGCCTCCAGTCTGACCGGCGTGACCTGACCGAGCATGCCCGGCGGCCGCCTCCCGCCGCCGGCGCGTGCCCTGCCCCGCCGCCCGTCCCGCCCCGCCGCCCGTCCCGCACGGGTGCCCTCGCGTACTCGTGCGGGACGGGCGGCAAGGCATCCGAAGCGCCCCGGGGATCAGCCCGGCTTGACCGAGACCCCGGTGCGGGCCGACTCGTAGACCGCCAGGACCAGGGCCAGCGCCGCCCTTCCGTCGGACGAGGTGACCTCGGGGGCCCGGCCCTCGCGCACCGCCGCGACGAAGTCCTCCAGCTGCAGGCGGTGGGCCGCCGCCCCGAGCCTGGCCGGCGGCTCCGGCTCGGCGCGGTCGTCCTCGCCGACCCTGAAGGCGGTGATCACCTCGTTCTCCACGACCGCGTGCCCGGCGTCGCCGTGCACCGAGACGCGCACGCTGTTACCGCCGTGCGCGGCCGTCGTGGCGAACAGCCGGCCCAGCGCGCCGCCCGCGAAGCGGACCACGGCCGCCGCGGTGTCCTCCACCTCGATGCCCTCGTGCGCCAGCAGTCCCGCGTACGCCGACACCTCCTGGGCCGGGCCGAGCAGCGCCAGCATCAGGTCGACGACGTGCACGCCCTGGTTCATCAGCGCGCCTCCGCCGTCCAGCGCCCACGTGCCGCGCCAGCCGCCCGAGTCGTAGTAGGACTGGGGTCGCCACAACGTCACCTCCGCCGTTCCGGACGTGAGGCGGCCGAGCTCGCCCGCCGCCACCGCGGCCCCCACCTGGCGGAACGACGGCTCGAAACGGCGCTGGCTGATCACCGTGACGGTCCTGCCCGACTCGCGCTCGGCCGCGATGATCCGGTCGGCCGCCTCCAGCGTGATGTCGATCGGCTTCTCGATGACCACGTGCTTGCCCGCCCGCAGCGCGGGGACGGCGGCCTCGGCGTGCAGGCCGCTGGGCAGGCAGACGACCACGGCCTCGATGTCGTCCCTGGCGTACAGCTCGGCCGGGTCGCCGTGCGCGTCCACGCCGTGCTCGGCGGCGAGGCGCGTGGCCCGTTCCCGGTCGGTGTCCGCGACGGCGGCCAGCTCCGCCGTACCCTCCATGGAGGCGATGAGCCTCGCGTGCAGGGCTCCGATGACCCCGCACCCCACGATCCCGAATCGCACGGTTCTCCCTTCAAAGATCTGACCTAGGACTCTAGTTTTCTGCCTCCCATAGGTCAATAAGTCCGGATTCATGGCAAAGGGAGGTCCTATGTCATAAGCTCGCGGGCACATCGAGCGATCGGAGCAGCGGATGCGACTGGGCCTCATCGGCATCGACAACACCCACGCCGACCACGCCGTCCGGCACCTGAACAAGGAGCACGCGCTGGGACCCGCCCGGGTCGTGGCCGTCCAGGGCGGCACGGGCGAGCAGGCGGAACGGCTCGGCGTCGCCACGCACGTGCGGCACCCCGAGGAGCTGATCGGCCTGGTGGACGCGGCGATCGTCATGGACAGGGACGGCTCCCTGCACCGCCGGCACGCCGAGCCGCTGCTCAAGGCGGGCATCCCGGTGTTCGTCGACAAGCCGCTGGCCACCACGGTCGCCGACGCGGAGGCGGTCATCGCGGCGGCCGCGGCGGGCGGTGTGCCCGTCACCTCCTACAGCGCGCTGCGCTGGCACCCCGCCGTGTCGGCGCCCGCCGAGCTCGGCGAGGTGCGCGCGGTCGTCGCCACCGGACCCGTGCAACGCGACAGCCCGTTCGGCGGCATCGGCTTCTACGGCGTGCACGCGGTGGAGGTGGCCCTGCACCTGCTGCCCGTCCCCACCGCGGCGCCGTCCGTCCAGGTCCTGCCGGGAGTGGTCCTGGTGACCGTCGCCGCGGGGGACGGCCACGCCGTCGTCACCCTGGTCGAGCGCGACGCTCACACGGCTGTGCCCTTCCATCTGCAGGTGGCCGGCACCAAGGCGGTGGCGGCCGAGCGGCTCGCGCTGGGCCCGGACTACACGCTGCCGTCGCTGCGGCGCTTCGCCGACATGGTGCGCACCGGCGAGTGGCCGCTGTCGGCCGAGGAGCTGCTCGCCCCCGTGCGCGTGCTGGAGGCGGTCAGCGCCGCGGTCAGGAACGCGTCGATCTCGGCCTGAGCGGCGGCCGCGCCCTCGGCCGCCGTCCGGTAGAAGAAGCCGTGCTCGGCGCGGGGGAGCGTCACGACCCTCGCCGAGGGCAGGAGCGCGGCCAGCGCGTGGACGTGCGCGTGCGGGAAGTAGCGCTCCCTGCCCACGACGACGAACAGGAACGGCGGCGCGCCCGCGTGCGCGAGCGTGCCGGGGTCGGCCGCGCGCCCCTCCGCGGCCAACTCTTCGACCGCGGGGGCGATCTCGGGATGCATGCCCTCCCATGGGAACGGCGTGCCGGGGCCGTTGAGGCTCACGCACGCCAGCGGCGCCTCGCCGTCCGGGTGGCCGCCCCGAGGGCTGTCCTGATGCCCGTCCGGGTGCCCGTCCTGATGCTTGTCCTGATGGCCGGCACCATGGCCGGACAGGGCGAACAGCGTGGCCAGGTGCGCGCCGGCCGAGCTGCCGACCAGCGCGACGGGCCGATCGCCGAGTCGTCGCCGCAGCGTGCGGTAGCCGTCGGCGACGTCGGCCGTCATCTCCGCCAGCCGCCCGCCGACGCGGTAGCCGAGCGAGGCGCTCGTCACGCCGCGGCCGGCCGCGGCGCGCATCTGCTCGTGCCACTGCGTGCGGTCGCCCGACCGCCAGCCGCCGCCGTGGACGAAGCAGAGGACGTACGGCGCGCGTACGTGGTTGGGCTCCAGCAAATCGAGCCGGCGCCGCTCGTCGGGCCGGGAGCGGCGCGCCGCCGGGTGGTGGCCGTCCGCGGGCGGCGCGGCGTCGTAGGGCAGGGTCACGATCTTCACGGCAGCCCCCAGGATGTGATGAAATGAGCCAGCAGGTAGATCCTAGGTCCTAGGTTGGTGAGATGCGTTCGACAGACGTCTCGGTCCGCGAGGCGGCCGCCGCCTTCCACGACGTCCGGCTCGACCACCCGTTGCGCCTGTCCGGCGCGACGGTCGACAGGTTCACCCTCGCCGTGGTGCGGGTGACGGTCGAGGACCGCGCGGGTCGCGTGGCCTGGGGCGAGGGGGCGAGCGTGCTGTCCGTGCCGTGGTCGTGGCCGGTGTCCGGGCTGTCGTGGACGGTACGCGACCTCGTCTTACGCCGGTTGACCGAGCGGCTGGCCGCCGCCGCGACCGAGGTGGGGTCCGGCGACCCGTTCGCGATCCACCGGGAGCTGTCCGAGGCCGCCGCGTGCGCGCGGCGCGACGGGGCGGAAGCGGCCGGCGGCCCCGAGCCGGTGCCCGAGCTGGCCGCCGCCCTCGCTCTCGGGGCCGTGGACAACGCCGTCCACGACGGATGGGCGCGGGCCGCGGGAGCCCCGGCCACCTCGCTGTACGAGGGCCTCGATCTCGGCCCGGCCCGCCGCCGGCTGCCGGTCCAGCACGTCGTCGGGCTCGACGACCCCCTCGAAGCAGATCCCCTCGAACACCCCCGCGAACCGGACCCCCTCAAACCGGACGCGGTCGAATCGGGCCGCCTCGAGTCGGGCCCGCCCGGCCGGGATGACGTCGCGCCCCCGCGCCGCGCGGCCGTCCGCCCGCTGCGGGAGTGGCTGCGCGCCGAGGGCATCGCCCACGTCAAGATCAAACTCTCGGGACGGGACCCCGCCGCCGACGCCCGCCGCGTCATCGAGGTGCACCGCGTGCTGCGGGAGAGCGCCGGCGCCCGGCACACCGTCTCCCTCGACCCCAACGAGGGCTACCAGGAGCCCGCCGCCGTCCTCGAACTCCTCGACGCCCTCGACGGGAGCCCGGCGTGGGACGCCCTCACCTACCTGGAACAACCCGTCCCGCGGGACGCGCCGCCCGACCCCGGCGGCATGCGGGCGATCGGCGCCCGGCTGCCCGTCCTCGCCGACGAGAGCCTGGCCACCGAGGCAGACCTCGCGCGCCTCGCCGCGGCCGGCTGGAGCGGATCGGTCATCAAGGCCGCCCGCGGGCAGAGCCTGGCCATGCGCAGCCTCGCCCACGCCCGCGCGCACGGCATGCGCGTCGCGCTCCAGGACCTCACCGCCGTCGGCCTGGCGCTGGTCCACTCCGCCAGGCTCGCCGCCGCCCTGCCGCTGGACTGGCAGGCCTTCGAGTACAACAGCCGCCAGTACGCGCCCCGCGCCAACGGCGACCTGCCCGCCGAACTCGTCCGGGTCCGGCAGGGGCACGTCGTCCCGGGACCTGCGCGGCCCGGCATCCACTGACCCAGGAGTGACCATGCAGGTGGGATGGATCGGTACCGGAACGATGGGCGAGCCGATGGCCGGCCGCCTCCTCGCGGCCGGGCACGCGCTGATCGTGCACAACAGGACGGCGGGCCGTACGGCTCGGCTGGTCGAGCTGGGCGCCCGCGCGGCGCCCACGGTCGCGGCCGCCGGCGGGGAGGTGGTGATCACGATGCTGCCGGCGCCCCGCGAGGTGATGGACGACGTCCTGGCGAACGCCGTCCCCGGCACGGTCGTCGTCGACTGCTCCACCTCGGCGCCCGACCTGGCCAGGCACTGGGCCGAGGAGGGGGAGCGGCGCGGCGTGAGCGTTCTCGACGCGCCCGTCAGCGGCGGCCCCGCGGGAGCGAAGGCGGGCACGCTGTCGATCATGGTGGGCGGCGACGCGTCGGCCTTCGCCCGGGTCAGGCCGCTGCTGGAGACCCTGGGCACGACGGTCGTCCACCACGGCCCGCCCGGCTCCGGCCAGCTGGCCAAGCTGGTCAACCAGACCGTCGTGGCGGGCGCGACGCTGGCGGCGTGCGAGGCCTACGCGCTGGCCGTCCACGGCGGCCTCGACATCGCCAAGGTGCTCGCGTCGGTCGGGCTGGGCGTGGCGGGCTCGCCGCTGCTGGACTTCCTGTGGTCGCGGCTGGCCGCCGCCGATCTGGAGCCCGGCTTCAAGCTCGACCACCTGCTGAAGGATCTGCGCCTGGTGCACGAGGCGGCCGGCGAACTGCCGATGCCGGCGACGGAGCGGGCCGGCGAGCTGGCCGAGCGGATCCGCGCCGTGTACGGCGGCGAGCGCGGCACCCAGGTCCTGGTCAAGGTGGCCGAGCGGTGATCGTCGACTCCCACGTGCACGTCGGCAGGTGGAAGTATCCGCCTCTGGAGGAGTACCTGCCGGCCATGGCGCAGGCGGGGGTGGTCGCCGCCGTGCTCGTCCAGTTCGTCGGCAACACCGACAACGCCTACCTCACCCGCTGCGTCGCGGCCGATCCCGCCAGGTTCGCCGCGGTGGCGATGGTCGACACCGACACCCACGGGGCGCCCGCGCACGTCGCCAGGCTGGCCGCCACCGGCCACGTCAGGGGCGTCCGGCTGTGGGCCTCGACCAGGTCGCCCGGCCCCGACCCGCTGGCGCTCTGGCGCGCGATCGCGGCGGCGGGGCTGGTGGCCAGCGTCAGGGGCCCGCTGGCCGACATCGCCCACCCCGGCTTCGCCGGCCTGCTGGCCGAGCTGCCGGGCCTGCGCGTACGGCTGGAGCACGTCGGCTTCACCACCTACCCCGACGCCGACCGCCGCGCCTTCGACCGCTTCCTGGCCCTGGCCGAGCGCCCGCTCACCTACACGATGTGGGCGGGCTTCCACGCCAACAGCGGCACGCCGTACCCGCACGCGGACGCCGACGCCTACCTGCGCGAAACGGTCGCCGCCTACGGCGCGCACCGCATCACCTGGAGCGGCGACTGGAACCGCCCCGACCCCGGCCCCGGCGACTACGCCGCCGCCGTCAGGCACGTCCTCGAACGGCCCTACCTCACCGAGGACGACCACCGGCTCATCCTCGGCGGCACGGCCCGCGAGTTGTTCGGGCTGGCGCCGTGACCCGGAGCGCGGGCCTTCGGGTGGGGATCGTCGGACCCGGCGGCATCGCCGAACGGCACGCCGCCGCGCTGGCGCGGGCGGGCGCGGTCCTGGCCGGCGTCGCGGGGCCGGACAGGGAGCGGGCCAGGGCGTTCGCCGTCGCGCACGCCACCCCCGGGTACGGCCCGCCCGCCGTCCACCCGACCGCCGACGACCTCTACGCCCAGCCTGGCCTGGACGCCGTCGTCATCGCCTCCCCGCACGCCTGCCACGCCGCCCAGGCCGAGGCCGCGCTGCGCGCCGGGCTGCACACCCTGTGCGAGATCCCCGTCGCGCTCGGCCTGCGCGAGGCCGAGTCGCTGGCCAGGACGTCCGCCGAGACGGGCAGGTACCTGGCGGTCGCGCACACGCTGCGCCACTGCGCGCCGTACCTCGCCGTGCGGGAGCGGATCGAGGAGGGGCTGCGCGTGACGCACGTCGTGGCCCGCACGCTGATGCTGCGCCAGCGCGACACCGGCATGAACGGGCGCCCCCGCGACTGGACCGACGACGTCCTGTGGCACCACGGGGCGCACACCGTCGACGCGGCGCTGTGGTTCCTGGGCGCCGGCGAGGTCTCGGTGCGGGCGGCGCGCGGCGAGCCGTGGCAGGGCAGCGGCAGGCCGATGGACGCCGCGGCCGTGCTGCGCGCCCCGGACGGGGCGCTGGCCACGATCGCCCTGTCGTACCACGCGCGGCTGCCCGACAGGGACATCGTGGTGATCGCCGAGGACCGGACGCTGCGCCTGAGCGGCGGCCGCCTGTACGGCACCGCAGGCGTGCTGGTCGACTGCGGCGACGCCGACCGGATGGAACGCGAGGGCCTGTACCGGCAGGACCGCGACTTTCTCACGGCCGTCACCGAGGGCCGCCGCCCGCGGTGCGTGGTCGCCGACGTGCTGCCCGCGATGCGGGTACTCGACAGATGGAGGAGTCAGTGAACGAGATCGCCCGCATGGTCACCGACGAGGCGGCCACCGCGATGGCCGGAGCGAGGATCGCGCTGCTGCCGATCGGCTCCACCGAGCAGCACGGCCACCACCTGACCTACGACACCGACTACGCGATCGCCGTGGCGTTCGCCCGGCGGCTGGCCGAAGACCTCGGGCAGACGGCGGTGCTGTGCCCCGGCCTGCCGTACGGGCTGTCGGAGCACCATCTGGGCTTCCCCGGAACGCTCACCCTGCGCCCGGAGACGCTGCTCGGCTTCCTGCGCGACGTGGCCGAGTCGATCGCCCAGTCCGGGCCGCGCAGGATCGTGGTGGTCAACGGGCACGGCGGCAACGTCGACGCCGTCCGGCTGGCCGCGCGGGGCCTGCGCCGCGACAACGGCATCGTCATGGCGCACCTCATGTGGGCCGGCCTGGCCGCCGACGTGATCGCCCGTGAGGTCGGCAGCGAGCGGTACGGCCACGCGTGCGAGGCCGAGACCTCGGTCGGCATGGTGCTGGCGCCGGAGGTGGTGCGGCACGACAGGATCGGCGAGCCGGGCCGGCCGCTGCCCGTCCCTCCGCACGCCGCGCCGCCCGCGCCCCGCGTCGACCTGGCGTTGCAGTACCACCTGCTGTCGGGCTCTGGCGCGCTCGGCGACGCCAGGCACGCCTCGGCGGAGCTGGGGAAGGCGATCGTCGCCGTCGCCTACAGCCGGGCCCTGGAGTTCGCCAAGGCGTTCGCCGACGAGGAGGTGTGAGGGTGCGCGTCCTCGTCGCGGGCGGTTCCGGCGCGGTCGGCGCGCTGGTCGTGCCCGAGCTGGCCGCCCACCACGACGTGACCGTCATGGATCTGCGGCCGCCCGCCGCGGGCGTGCCGTACGTGCGGGGCAGCGTCACCGACCACGACGACGTACGGCGCGCGGCCGAGGGCCACGACGCGCTCGTCTACCTGGCCATGGGCAGGAAGGAGGGCTGGCGCGAAGGTGACGCGTGGGTCGACAGCCACTTCGCGGTCAACGTCACGGGCCTGTACGTCACGCTGCGGGCCTGCGCGCAGGCGGGGGCGCGGGTGGCCGTCCACGCCAGCAGCATGTCGGTGTTCGAGGGGTACGCCACGCGCGACTACGAAAAACGGCCCGAGCCCGACGCCGTCGACGCCTACGGCCTCACCAAGCGCCTGGGCGAGCAGATCTGCGAGGCCGCGGCCCGCGAGCACGATCTGACCGTCACGGCGCTGCGCCTGGTCCACCCCATGCCGGACGAGGAGTGGCAGGCCTACGCCGGTGACCACTCCGACCTGGTGACGGCGGCCGGCGACGCGGCCGCGGCGTTCGTCGCCGCGCTGGAGCGGCGCGGTCCTGGTTTCGCCGCCTACACGATCACCGGCGACTACAGGAGGAGCCGGCTCGACTGGACCCCGGCGCTGCACGACCTGGGGTGGTGGCCGCGCGCCCGCCGCCGGTGACCCGCGCGCGCCCGCCGCCGGTGACCCGCGCGCGCCCGCCGCGGCGAGGGCGCCAGGGCACGCGCGTGCCGGTCCCGCACGGGAGTGACGGGACCGGCATCAGGGTCGCACCCGCTAGCTCGAACGCTGGCCGCGTCGCAACGGGAGCGAGGACTTGGCCAGCCGGTGCGAGAGTGCCCCGCCGCCCGCCGTCCGCCTGGTCCATGCCGACGACTGGCGCGTCGCCTTCGAGGGCTGCTGGACGTCCGGTGTCTCGGACTCGCCACGCAGGGCGTGCTGCTCGCGGGTCTGCCGCGACTTGGAACTCACACCACCACCTCCCCGATATGCGAGTTATGTCCGTTTCTGGGAGGGTGAAACGCGGCTGATGGCCAGCGCCGCCGCCCTGATCGCGCCGGCAGGCCAGAGCCGGGCGCCGCGCCAGGCCGCCCGCCCCGAGGCGGGGGCGACGATGATCGCCTGGTTGCGGGCGACGCCGCGCATGATGTCGGCCGCCAGCGAATCCACGGGATACAGCCGCCCCTGCGCCCTGACCGCGGCGCTGCGCGCCTGGGCGCCCGTCTCCGTGTACGGCAGGCCCGGATTGGCGTTGTCCAGCAGCGGCGTGTCGGTGAACCCGGGGCAGACCACGCTCACCCTGACCCCGTGCGCCGCCGCCTCGGCGCGCAGCGCGGTCGAGAGCCCGACGACGGCGTGCTTGGTGGCCGTGTAGGGGAGCATGAGCGGCGCGGGCACCAGCCCGGCCAGCGAGGCGGTGTTGACGATGTGGCCGAACCCCTGCTCGATCATGATCGGATAGGCGGCGTGCACGCCGTGCACGACCCCGCGCAGGTTGACGTCGATCGTCTTGTTCCAGTGGTCGAGGGTGAGCTCCTCGGCGTGCCCGCCGACCGCGATCCCCGCGTTGTTGAAGACGAAGTCGAGCCTGCCGTGGCGGCGTGCGACCTCCTGGACCGCGGCGCTGACGGCGGCGGCGGAGGTGACGTCGACCTCGGCGTGGTCCACGGCGGGAAGGTCGGGCGCGGCCAGGTCGGCGACGGTGACGGCCACGCCCCGCGCCGTGAGCGCCTGGGCGAGCGCCCTGCCGATGCCGGAGGCGCCGCCGGTGACGAACGCCGTCCTCACCGGCGCGGCTCCGCCCAGATCCCCATGACCTGCCAGATCCGCCTGGTCACCGGGTTGACCAGGCCCAGTTCGGCGCAGAGCGCGCGGGTCTTGCCCACCGAGTCGCGGATCTCCGCCTTGAACTCCTGGTTGCCCGTGTAGACCTCCTCCACCACCTGGGGCGGGATCTTGAAGGCGCGGATCATCGGCCCGGGAGGGGAGAGCATGATCCTGGCCATGAAGCCGAGGATCACGGGGGACAGCACGCCGAGCGCGAAGCGGCGGTGGCGGGGCATCCGGGGCACGCGGCGGCGCAGGTAGTGGCGCGCGAAGGAGATGTGCCTGGCCTCCTCGGCGATGTGGATGCGCATGATGGTCTCTTCGAGCGGGTGGTGCCGGTAGCCGTCCTTGAGCACCTTGCGCTGCACGTGGTCGATCGGGTCCTCGCCGCCGAGCACGAAGACGAAGAACAGCTCGGTGGAGATCAGCGGGATCCACGGCGCCACCTGGGCCAGCAGGGACAGCGGCCCCGGCATGCCGCGGATCGGGAGCTTCGTGCGGTTGACGAACTCCTGGAACATCATCCCGTGATGTCCCTCTTCGATGGTCTCGTGGTAGACGTAGCGGAACTCGGGCGAGCCGTTGGGCAGCCGGTAGGCGTAGTTGAGCAGCCCCCGCTTGAGCAGGTTCTCGAACTGCAGGCCGATCTTCATGGCCGTCGCCACCCGCCACAGCCCGATGCGCGCCCTGGTCTCCGGCGAGCGGCTCCGGTACCAGGGGTGCCGGCCGAGCTTGTCGACCGGCGGCAGTTCCCACCGGGGGTCGGCGGGGTCGATGAGGAAGTCGGGGTCGTCCCATGGGATGTCGACGTAGGGCTCCCAGTGCTTGTCGACCGATGCCTTCGACAGGCGCTCGATGACTGCCTCGTAAGCGCGCTTCTCCGCGACCGACTCGTCGCGTTCCCTGGCGGCGGTTGAGCTCGGTGCAGCTGTCATGGCCGCAATTGTACGGAGAATCCAATAACTACGAAAGGTCCTCCGCCGCGATGCAGAGCTCGGCGGCCGCGGCCGTGCGCACCAGTTCGGCGATCCTGCGCCGCGACAGCACCTTGCGGTGGACGGTCACCTGGACGGCCAGGCCGTCCACGAGCGACAGGATGCGCCAGGTGGCCGCCTCCGGGTCGGCGCAGACGAACGCCCCCGAGGCCCACGCCCTCCTCCACGATCGTCCGGAAGGACTCCTTCCAGCGCAGGTCCAGACGGCGCGAGGTCTCCTCCAGGTCGTCGCTGCGCATCGACTCCGCCCAGGCGTCGATCCACACGCGCCACATCTTGGCCGAGCCCGTGGGGGAGTAGATCTTGAGCAGCGTGCGCAGCCGCTCCACCGCGGTGCCGCCGGAGCGCTCCAGCCGCGCGAGCGCGTCGAGGTCCCGCCTGGCCGCGTAGGCGAAGGCCTGTGCGAAGAGTTTGTCCTTGGTCTCGAAGTGGTAGAAGAGCAACGCCTGGCTGACGCCCGCCGCCCGCGCGATGTCGAGCGTCCTGGTGTGCCCGAAGCCCTGTGCCGCGATGACCTCGCAGGCGCTCTTGAGTAAGTCTTCTCGCCGCAATCGGCTGAAACCACGTGTCACAGGGGGAAACTGTATTACCCGTGGTAACCGTTGCGTAGAGGAAGATGTAGGACAAAGCGGGCGCCTACGAGGGAGTCGGCGATCTTGAGCGTACCGCCGTGCGTCCTGGCGATCTCCCTGGCGATCGGCAGGCCCAGGCCCGTGCCCCCGGCGTCGCGGTTGCGGGAGGCGTCGAGCCTGGTGAAGCGGCGGAAGACGATCTCGCGCTGGTCGGGTGCGATGCCCGCGCCGTCGTCCAGCACCTCGAGCATCGCGTCGCGGCCCGCGGACACCGACACCTGGATGCTGGTCTCGGCGTGGCGCTCGGCGTTGTCGAGCAGGTTGGTGAGCAGCCTGGCCAGCCGCAGCCGGTCGCCGGTCACCACCACGCCCCGCTCCAGATGGCGGATGATCGTCTTGCCCCTCGATCGCCGGGCCAGTTCCTCGGCCACCAGCACGCCCAGGTCCACGGGCTCCCTCGCGCCCGGCGCGCCCGAGTCGAGCTTGGTCAGCGTGAGCAGGTCGGCCACGATCGCCTGCAGCCGGTCGATGCTGGACAGCAGGGCCTTGCTGGTCTGGGGCCAGTCGGTGTCGTCCGGATGCAGCATGGCCTCCTCGACCTGCGTCCGCATGGCGGTGATGGGGCTGCGCAGGTCGTGGGAGGCGTCGGAGGCGAACCTGCGCTGCTGCTCCACCGCCGCCTCCAGCCGGTCGAGCGTCTGGTTGACCGTCTCGGCCAGGTCGGAGATCTCGTCCTCGTGGCGCGAGGGCGGGACCCTGCGGCCCAGGTCCGTGGCGGTGATCTCGGCCAGCTCGTTCTTGATGGTCTTGACCGGGGCCAGGGCCCTGCGCACGGTGACCCACGCGCCGGCCGTGGCCAGCCCGGTCAGGACCACCACGGCCAGCCCCACCCCCAGCAGGTACAGGGGGTGGATGTACCAGGGGACCACCGGGGCGTAGGAGTTGACCATCCAGTAGCCGTCGCCCACCTTGGCCCGGTAGGTGACGGCGATCAGGCAGTGCTCGCCCGGCACCAGGCGCGTGCAGATGGTCGTGTCCACCCTGCCGTCGTCGCCCGTGGCGTTCACGTCGACCAGCAGCGGCTTGCCCGTCAGGCGGGCGCTGGCCTGGCGGACGATGCCGTGGTCGTCGGCCACCTGGATGAGGTCGATCTCCTCGGTGGGGGTCAGCGGCTTGAGGCGGTCGGGCGCGAAGGACTCCACGTTGAAGGCGACCCTGTGGCTGGCCGCGGCGGCCTGCTCGGTCCGGTAGTCGTGCAGGACCACATGGGTCAGCATGGTGACCAGGACGGCGGTGACCAGGCAGCCGGCCAGGGCGGTGATCCCGGCCAGGAGGGTCAGCCGGCGCCGTACCGACCAGGTGGTCAGCATGCTCAGCCCGCCTTCGCGGGCAGCCGGAGTACGAAGCGCGCGCCGGTGTCGGAGTCGGCCAGTCCCAGCGAGCCGCCGTGGGTCTGGGCGATCTCGCGCGCGATGGCCAGGCCGAGCCCGGTGCCTCCGGCGTCGCGGTTGCGGGAGGCGTCGAGCCTGGTGAAGCGGCGGAAGACGAACTCCCGCTGGTCCGGCGGGATGCCGGCGCCGTCGTCGAGGACCTCCAGCACCGCGTCGGAGCCCTCGTTGTAGACCGAGACGGTGAGCGCGGTCTCGGCGTGGCGTTCGGCGTTGTCCAGCAGGTTGGTGAGCAGGCGGGCGAGCCTGAGCCGGTCGCCGTCCACGACCACGTCGGGACGCAGGTCGAGCTTGACCTCCTTGCCGTGGGGCCGGCCGCGCAGCTCGTCGGTCACCAGCTGCGCCAGGTCCACCGTCTCGACCGTCTGGGGCTCACCGGCGTCCAGCCTGGCGAGGGTGAGCAGGTCGGTCACGATGGCCTGCAGCCGGTCGAGGCTGGCCAGCAGCGCGCGGGCGATCTCCTCCCAGTCGGCGTCGCCGGGGTGCAGCAGTGCCTCCTCCACCTGCGCGCGCATGGCGGTGATGGGGCTGCGCAGGTCGTGGGAGGCGTCGGAGGCGAACCTGCGCTGCTGCTCCACCGCCGCCTCCAGCCGGTCGAGCGTCCTGTTGGCGGTCCTGGCCAGAGCGTGCAGCTCGTCGGGGTTGGGTGGGACCGGCACCCGCTGGCCCAGGTCGGTGGCGGTGATCTCGTCCAGCTTCTGCCTGATCGCCTCGACGGGCGCGAGGGTCCTCTCGACCGTGCGGGAGGTGCCGAACCAGGTCAGCACGGTGAGCGCCGCCGAGATGCCGATCAGGAACGCCAGCACCCACGGATGCACGTACCAGGGCACGGTGTCGCCGAAGGCGTACACCAGCCAGTCGCCCTCGATCTCGTAGACCCTGAAGACGGTGACGATCTGGCACGGCGGATCGAACACCGTCAGCCCGCACACCACCTCCGTACGGCTGGCGCTGTCCTCGTCCGGCATGAGGGTGAGCAGCCGGTCCTTGCCCATCAGGTTGGCCGTGGAGGCCACCACCTCGCCGTCGAGGTTGATCACCTGGATGCCCTCGACGTCGGTGACGATCACGGAGGTCAGGTCGCCGCGCTTGACCAGGTGGACCACGCGCAGGGCCGCGCTGGTGACCTCCTGGGTCCGGTAGTCCACCGCGGCCTTGTGCAGGCCGACGAGGACGAGGCTGTTGACCAGGACGCAGAGCGCGGCCACGCCGACCGTCGCGATCAGCGTCAGCCGTGAACGGACCGAACCTGCGTACCGTGCGATCACACCTCTCCCCCTGGTAATCAGATGATCACACTAGGTGCCCTCGGCTCTAATTAACGGAGATTCATTAACAAATCAGGACAAATCTCTGCACTAGGCGGGTGGAGGCGGGCTGATTAGAGTAAGTGAGCACTGATACCGAGGAGGGCCCGTGAACCTTGAGGAGTATCGGAGCGCCGCCAGGAGCTGGCTGGCCGAGAACGCCGGCCGCACCGGCGACGCCAGGGAGTTCATGGCCAGGCTGCACGACGCCGGCTACTCGGGCATCACCTGGCCGCGGCGGTGGGGCGGCCAGGGACTCACCCAGGCGGAGGAGCGCGCCTTCACCGCCGAGGCCCGCGCCTACACGCTGCCCACCTACATCTTCTCCATCGGCCTCGGCATGTGCGGGCCGACGATCCTCGACCGGGGCAGCGACGCCCAGCGCGAGCGCTTCATCAGGCCCCTGCTGCGCGGCGAGGAGGTCTGGTGCCAGCTGTTCTCCGAGCCGGGCGCCGGCAGCGACGTGGCCAGCCTGCAGACGCGGGCCGTACGCGACGGCGACGGCTGGGTCGTCAACGGGCAGAAGGTCTGGACCTCGGTCGCCCAGGAGGCCGACTGGGGCCTGCTGCTGGCCAGGACGGACGTCGAGGTGCCCAAGCACAAGGGGTTGACGATGTTCGCCGTCGACATGCACCACCCCGGCGTCACCGTCAGGCCGCTCAAGGACATGACCGGGCGGGCGCACTTCAACGAGGTCTTCTTCGACGACGTGACCGTCCCCGACGCCCACCGGATCGGCGAGGTCGACGACGGCTGGAGCGTGGCGGTGACGACGCTGCTGCACGAGCGGCTGTCGATCTCCGCGGGCGTCGGCATGGGCGGCGGCGTCGACTGGCTGGCCGAGCTGCGCCAGGTCGTCGACACCGGCGATCCTTACGTCCGCGACCAGCTCGTCGAGCTGCACATCCGCACCCGTGCGCTCTCGCTGTTCAACCAGCGGCTGGCCCAGGAGACCCGGGCGGGGATCTTCCCCGGCGCGCGGGGCAGCGCGGCCAAGCTGCTGCTGGCCGAGCTCACGCTGTTCCAGGCCGACCTCGCCACGTCGCTGGTCGGACCCGAGGCCGTGGTCGACGAGCGCCTGTCGCACGCCCTGTGCCTGGCGCCCGCCATGGCCCTGGGCGGCGGCACGAACGAGATCATGCGCAACATCGTCGGCGAACGCGTCCTCGGCCTGCCGCCCGAGCCGCGCGTGGACAAGACCGTGCCGTTCAAGGACCTGAAGGTGGGGACGCAGGGGTGAAGCTCGTACTCGGCAAGGAACAGCAGGAGCTGCGCGCGACGGTCGGCTCCTTCCTGCGGACCGTCTCACCACGCGAGGGACACTCGCCCGCCGTCTACGCCCGGCTCAACGGGGAGCTCGGCCTGTCCGGCCTGATCATCCCCGAGGAGTACGGCGGCGCCGGCGCCGGCATGACCGAACTCGCCGTCGTGCTGGAGGAGACGGGCGCGGCGCTGCTGCCCGGCCCCTTCCTCGCCACCACGCTGGCCGCCCTCACCCTGACCCGCCTGCCCGACAAGGAACTGCTCACCGCCATCGCGGAGGGACGCCTCACGGCCACGGTCGCGCCGCTGGCGGCGGGCGGCGAGCCGCTCGTCACCCTCCGCGACGGCCGGGCGCTGGTGGACGGCCGGCTGCCGCAGGTGCTCGACGCCGCCGAGGCCGACGTGCTGCTGGTGCCGGTCACCCGCCACGACGGCGTCACGCTGGCCGCGATCGAACTCGACGGCCAGGGCGTCACCCGCCTGCCGCTGACCCCCCTCGACCAGACCAGGAGCATGGCCGAGGTCGTGCTCGCGGGCGCGCCGGCCAGGGTGCTCGGCGCGCCGGACGACGGGGCCGCGCTGGAGCAGGCACGGAGCCTGTTCTCGGTCGCCCTCGCCGCCGAGCAGCTGGGCGTCATGCGGGCCTGCCTCGACGCCATCGTGGCCTACGCCAAGATCCGCGTCGCCTTCGGCCGGTACATCGGCTCCTACCAGGGCGTCAAGCACAAGCTCGCCGACATGCACGCCAAGCTCGAGCAGGCCGAGTCGATCGTCCGCTACGCGGCGTGGGCGGCCGACGCGGCGCCCGGCGAGCTGCCGGAGGCCGCCGCCCTCGCCCAGGCCTACGTCGGCAGGGCCTGCTTCGAGGTGGCCCGCGACCACCTGCTCCTGCACGGCGGCATCGGGTTCACCTGGGAGCACGACGCTCACCTGTACTACAAGCGGGCCAAGACCGACGAGGTCCTGCTCGGCCCGCCCCGCACGCACCGCGAGCGGCTGGCCCACCTGCTGGAGCTGTGATGAACGGGTTCTACGAGACGGCCGCCGCCGACCCGGGACGCCTGGCGGTGGCCGAGCCGCGCACCACCTACGGAGAGCTGCTCGCCCGCGTCAACCAGGTCTCCCACGGCCTGCGCGCCCGCGGCCTGGTCACCGGCGACGTCGTGGCGGGCGTGCTGCGCAACGGCGTCGACCCGGTCGTCATGCTCATGGCCACCGGCCAGATCGGCCTCTACTACGTGCCGGTCAACTGGCATCTCGCCCAGGCCGAGATCGACTACATCCTCGGCGACTGCGACGCCAAGGTGCTCGTCACCGGGCCCGAGGACGTGGCCGCGCTGGCCGAGGGCATGCCGTCCGGCGCCCCCGGCGACCGCACCGCGGGCGCGGTCATGTGGTACACCTCGGGCACCACGGGCTTCCCGAAGGGCGTGCAGCGCCCGCTGCCGGGGGCCGCGCCGGAGGCCGTCCTGCCGCTGTACGCGTGGTTCCTCGGCGAGGTGGTCGACCTGCGGGCCGGCGACGGCGTGCACCTGGTCACCTCGCCCATGTACCACTCCGCGCCGTGCGCGCACACGCAGTTCGCGCTGCACCTCGGCCACACGCTGGTCATCGCGCCGCGCTTCGACCCCGAGCCGATCCTGGAGCTGATCGACAGGTACCGGGTCACCAACGCGATGATGGTGCCCACGATGTTCCACCGGATGCTCCTGCTGCCCGAGGAGGTCAGGAAGAGGTACGACGTGTCCTCGCTCCGGCAGGTGATCCACACCGCCGCGGCCTGCCCCGTGGCCGTCAAGAAGGCGATCATGGACTGGTGGGGGCCGGTGCTCTACGAGTACTACGGCTCGACCGAGTCGACCATCGCCTTCTCGGTCAAGCCGCACGAATGGCTGGCCCGGCCGGGCACGGTCGGCAGGCCCGCGCCCACCTTCGAGGCGAAGATCCTCGACGAGCGCGGCGAGGAGCTGCCCCCGGGCGAGCCCGGCATGATCCACGTCAAGTCCGGCCTCGGCACCTTCGAGTACCGCAAGGACCCGGCCAAGACCGCCGCCAGCATGCGCGGCGAGTGGTACGCCCCGGGCGACATCGGCTACCTCGACGAGGACGGCTACCTGTTCCTGTGTGACCGGCGCACCGACCTGATCATCTCGGGCGGGGTCAACATCTACCCCGCCGAGATCGAGGCCGCGCTGCTCGAACACCCTGCGGTCGCCGACGCCGCCGTCATCGGCGTGCCCGACGAGGAGTGGGGCCACAACGTCGTGGCGTTGGTGCAACCGCACGCGCCGGTCACGGAGGAGGAACTGCGCGCCCACCTGGAGCCGCGGATCGCCAGGTTCAAGCACCCCAAGGTCATCGAGTTCCGGACGGAGCTGCCGCGGACGCCGACGGGGAAGCTGTCGCGCTCGAAGGTGCGGGAGGAGTACCTGGCACCCCCCGGATGATCTCCCGCTCCACGTGCTCGACAGCGGCGAACGCGCCGAAGGCCAGCAGCCGCACCAGGTCGGCGTCGGGCGCCGGCCACGCCGCCACGTCCGCCTCGGTGATCCGGTACGGCGCCAGCGCCCCCAGCAACGCCAGCCTCACCGCCGGTCGCTCGTCGGCAGGCAGCTCCGCCAGCGGGCCGTCCAGCCACGCGGTGCCGAGCGGCGGATGCGTGGCGTCGTGCTCCTCGACGGCCGCCCTGACGACCGCCCTCGCACGCTCGCCGAGGACCCGGCCCTCCGCCGCCTGCCGGAGGGCCGCGTACGCCGTGCCGACGGGGGAGCCGTCCGCCCACGCGGGCTCCGGGCCCGCCGGCCGGCGGCCGAGCGCCAGCAGCGGCAGGCTCTCTCCCGCCACGAGCCGCCGGCGCACGACGCGGGCCATCGCCGTGCCGGCCGCCCGCCGTACCACCGGCGAGGAGGCCGCGCCGGCGGGAAACAGGTTCTCGCCCACCAGCGCCGACACCATCCTGTTGATGAAGTGGAAGGCCAGTGCCGTGCCCACGTGGTCGGCCGGCAGCGCGGTCGGGCGCTCGCGCCGCGCCCACGCCAGCAGCGTCGCGTGGTGCGGGTCGGCGGGCCGCTCGCCGCGCGCGATCGCCTCGCCCACCGCGTGGTCGCCCGTGGCGTGCAGGAGCACGGTGTGCGCGTCGACGCAGAACGGCCACCGGTTGGCCAGCGAGACGCCGAGCGCGATGACCTCCTTGTCGGTCCTGGACGAGGGGCCGGCCAGCAGCGACTCGCGCAGCAGCGCCCAGGTTGCGGCCAGCACCTCGGGCGCGGGGGAGAGGCTCATGAACATCTCGCCGACGAACCCGAAGTCCGTCTTGAGCTGCGCGTAGATCTGGCCGACGGGACCGCTGCGGACGTTCTTGCCCACGGGAGTGACGTATCGGGTCATGCCGCCACACTGACGGGGGCACGGCCCGACTGTCGTCACGCGCACGAAGTACTCCCTGCGTACGACGTCCGGCCCGGCGGCTGCCTCTATTGTGCCGGTATGAGGCTCGATCGGGACGCGCTGCTCGCCGTGGTGGTGGCTGCGGCGCAGGTGGGCGGTGAGCTGCTGCTCTCGCCGGGCTTGGCCCCGCTGGACTACGCGCTGCTGCTGGGCGGCACGCTCGTGCTCGCGCTCCGGCGCCGCCACCCCGTCGCGGTGCTGGCCGTCACCGTCGCCTGCATGCTGGCCTACAGCGCCCGCGCCCACCCCGGCGCGGCGGCCGTCTTCCCCGTCCTCATCGCCGTCTACACCACGGTCAGGCAGGGCCGGCACCCGGCCGCCCTGGCCGGCATCGTGGTCTTCCTGACCGGCATGTTCGCCTTCGGGCAGGACTCGACGACGGCGCTGCCGCCCAGGGCGGCCATCGAGGGCAGGGTGCTGCTGGTGGGCTGGCTCGTGGCGGCCGCGGTGATCGGCGAGGCCAAGCGCGCCTGGAGCCACTACCTGGAGCAGGTCGAGCAGCGCGCGACGGAGGCCGAGCGGACCCGCGAGGAGACCGCCCTGCGCCGCGCGGGGGAGGAACGGCTGCGCATCGCCCGCGAGCTGCACGACTCCCTCACCCACAGCATCTCGATCATCAAGGTGCAGGCCGGCGTGGCCGCGCACCTGGCCCGCAAGCGGGGCGAGGAGGTGCCCGCCGCGCTGACCGCCATCCAGCAGGCCAGCGCCGACGCGATGCGCGAGCTGCGCGCCACGCTGGAAGTGCTGCGCGCGCCCGACGGCAGCGGCCTCGAGCAGGTGCCCGACCTGGTCGAACGGGCCCGCGCGGCGGGGTTGCCCGCCAACGTCGAGGTCAGCGGATCGCCGCGGCCGGTGCCCGCCGAGGTCGGCAGGGCCGCCTACCGCATCGTCCAGGAGGCGCTGACCAACATCACCAGGCACGCGGGGCCCGCCTCCGCCTCCGTGCGCATCGGATACCTGCCTGACGAGGTGGTCGTGCAGATCGACGACGACGGCACCGCCGTACCGGAACACGGACACCAGCCGGGTGTCGGCCTGACAGGCATGCGCGAGCGCGTCACCGCGCTCGGCGGCCGGCTGCGCACCGGACCGCGACCCGAGGGCGGCTTCACCGTCAGGGCCGAGCTCCCGGCGGCGCAGTCATGATCAACGTGCTGCTCGCCGACGACCAGGCGCTGATCAGGGCCGGGTTCCGGGCGCTGCTGGACGCCGAGGACGACCTGCGGGTGGTCGGCGAGGCGGCCGACGGCCGCCAGGCCGTCGAGCTGGCCGTACGGCACCAGCCGCACGTCGCGCTCCTCGACATCCAGATGCCCGTCATGGACGGCATCGAGGCCACCAGGCGCATCGCCTCCGACGAGCGCCTGGCAGGCGTGCACGTGGTGATGCTGACCAACTACGGCGTCGACGAGTACGTGCTCGACGCGCTGCGCGCGGGCGCGGCCGGCTTCCTGCTCAAGGACACCGACCCGGCCGACCTGCTGTCCGGCATCAGGGTGGCGGCCAGGGGAGACGCGCTGCTGTCGCCCGCGATCACGCGCCGGCTGATGGACGAGTTCGTCCAGCGCGCCCCCGTGCGGCAGGTGACCGACCTCGGCTCGCTGACCAGGCGCGAGCGGGAGGTGCTGGCGCTGGTCGGGCGTGGCCTGTCCAACGACGAGATCGCCGCCCACATGGTGATCAGCCCGTTCACTGCCAAGACCCACGTCAGCAGGGCCATGGTGAAGCTGGGCGCGCGCGACCGCGCCCAGCTGGTGGTCATCGCCTACGAGTCGGGCCTGATCTCGAAGCGCAGCTCCTCGGTGAACCTGGTGCCGCCCTCCGGGGCGTCGCCGAGGTAGAAGCGGGCGGTCAGCGTCCTGTCCCGGGTGTCGAGCACGCTCGTCCACGTGGTGCGCCACGGCTTGTCCGCTCCGGCGGCGACCTCGCCCAGCGCGCCCGACAGGCGCTCGGCCGACAGCGGCACGTCCCTGCTCCGCTTGTGCAGCCTGCGCAACCGGCCGAAGGTGTCCATCGTGGTCTCGTCGTCGTCGGGCAGCGCCATGGGGTCGGGGTGGCGGTGCAGCGGGTGGTTGGTCACGCACATCGGCGCGTCGCCCGCGTCGATGATGCGCTCGCTCTCCCACACGAACGCCTTCCCCGCGGCGTCGGCGATCAGGTAGTGCAGGGGCAGGCCGTGGTCGTAGTGCTTGGCCATCAGCAGCGCCCGCTTGGCCTGCTCGACGTTCTCGCAGGTGTCCAGCACGAACCTGGGCAGCTGCACCGAGCTGAGCCCCACCCGCGGGTCGGCCGACTCGGGCGGCGCGGCATGGGCGACGTCCGCGATGAGCAGCACGACCGCGAGACCCGCCGCGTTGACGCCGTCCATGCAGCCGTCGAGCTCGTTCATCGTGATGACGGTGGAGGCCAGGCCCTCGTCGGGGATCGTGGTGATCACGTAAGGGCGGGAGGCCATGGGCAGCTCGCCCGGTTTCGCGGCCCCGCCCATGATCTCGCTGGTGGCGAGGGTGAAGAAATCGTAGTTGCGGGCGATCCTGCCGTGCCCGTCGGTCGCGGCCGAGGGCGGGCACCACAGCGCCGAGCAGCCCGAGCCCATGGGCAGCGCGTTCAACCCGTCCATGATGAGGTCGTCACGGTCGGGGTCGAGGTCGAAGGCCGCCGCCACGCCGTCCAGCCGTTCGTGGTGCTGCGGCCAGAAGTGCTCGAACCAGGCCATGCGCGCCCTGTTCACCGTCTGGTCGGCGGGACCCGGCGCCCAGCCCGAGCGGGTACGTGCCTCCTGCGCCAGCGCCTTACCGATCTCAAACTGGCTGCCGCGCACGGTCAGGTGCCGTACGAGCTGGAAGTCGTCCTCGCCGCCGGCGATTCGCTTGACAATGGTCATGCCACCGAGCCTCGGCCCGGGCGCTGACCGTCCGCCTACCGCTCGCTGACCGCCCTGCGGTAGCGCTCCGCCAGCCTGCTGACCACCTCGGCCAGCTCAGGCGGCTCGATCACCTCGAAGTCGACGTCGAGCATGCCGATCCAGACCGCGATGCCGGTGAGGTCGTCGCCGCCGAGGTGCGCGATCGAGGTGTGCTCGTCGACCGGCTCGAAGTCGAGCCCGGTCGGCAGCCCGGCCATCCGGTCGGCGGGCGCGTGCACCAGCACCTTGGCCCGGTAGCGCCACATCGCGGTGCTGACCCCCCGCTCCACGTGCTCGGCCACGTCGAACGGCAGCTCGCGGGGGGTGAAGCGGGGGCCGTTCGGGGTGCGGGTGGTGATCCTGTCGACCCTGAACGTCCGCCAGTCGCGCCGCTCGACGTCCCAGGCCACCAGGTACCAGCGCCCGCGCCGGTGCACCAGCCGGTACGGCTCGGCCTCGCGCGTGCCGGTGGCGCCGTCGTGACCGGTGTAGTCGAAGCGCAGCCGCTCGTGGTCGCGCGCGGCGTTGGCGATCGTGGTCAGCACCTCCGGCGGCACCGCGGGCGCCGCGCCGGGGATCTGCACGGTGTAGGCGTTGAGCGCGCTGACCCTGTGCCGCAGCTTGGCCGGCAGGACCTGCTCCAGCTTGGCCAGCGCCCGCACCGAGCTCTCCTCGATGCCCGCCACCCCGCCGCCGGCCGCCCGGCCGAGGCCGACCGCGACCGCCACCGCCTCCTCGTCGTCGAGCAGCAGCGGAGGCAGGGCGGCGCCCGCCCCGAGGCGGTAGCCGCCCGCCACGCCCGGGGTGGCGTGCACCGGATAGCCGAGGGTGCGCAGGCGCTCCACGTCGTTGCGCACCGTCCTGGTCGTGACGCCCAGGCGGGTGGCCAGCTCCGGGCCGGACCACTCCCTGTGCGCCTGCAGCAGCGAGAGGAGCTTGAGCAGGCGAGCCGAGGTTTCGAGCATGCCCCCAGTGTGCCGCCTATCGCGGAACGTCCGCTTCCGTGATCACGACGATCTTGCCGAGCAGGTGACCGTCCTCGCTCAGCCGGTGCGCGTCGGCGGCCTGTTCCAGCGGGAACACCCGGGCGATCGGCATGCGCACGGCGCCCGACTCGACGACCTGCCGGACCGGCTCCGGGTCCGGGCCGCCCTGCGAGAAGCGCACGCCGAACTCGCCCGCCCGCGGATCGGCGATCGTGACCACCTTGCCCGCGTCGCCGGTCAGCCGCACCGAGTCGGCCAGCACGCCCCTGCCGGAGGCGTCCAGCACGGCGTCGACCCGACCGGCCCGCTCCGCCCAGCCGTCGCCGTAGGTGACGGGGGTGACGCCGAGGTCGCGCAGGAACGCGTGATGGCCCTCGCTGGCCGTCCCGACGACCTCGACGCCCCTGGCACGGGCCAGCTGGGCGGCGACCAGGCCGACACCGCCCGCCACCGCGTGGATCAGCAGCCGCCGGCCGGGCTCGACGTCCAGCTCCGCCAGCGTCCGCGCGGCGGTCTCCGCGGCCACGGGCAGCGCCGCGGCCTCCTCGTAGGACAGGTGGTCCGGTTTCGGCAGCAGCTGCGCGGGGTCGGCGAGCACGTGGTCGGCCAGGCCGCCGGTCGCCACCCTGCCGAACACCGGCCGGCCCACCGACCAGCCCTCGACGCCCTCGCCGAGCGCGTCGATCGTGCCGGAGACCTCGATCCCCGTGCCGGCCGGCTCCTCCAGCGGGACCACCATGTAGCCCCTGCGGAACTTCCAGTCGAGGGCGTTCACACCGGCCGCCCGCACCGCCACCCGCACCTGGCCGGGGCCGGGCGCCGGGATGGGCACCTCGTCGACGGTCAGCACGTCCGCCTCGCCGTACTCGCGGTAGCGGACGGCGCGCGAGGTGGCCAGCAGGACCGCCTTGCCCACGAGCGTGCGCCGCTCGATCGCGGTGTGCGCCTCGGCCGCCCGGTCCAGCGGGACGGCCAGCCCGATCGTCGGCGTGATCCCCGCAGCGAAGGCCCGCCCGGCCAGCCGCCCGAAGTCCTCAGGCGCGAACTGCACCTGCTCCATGCCGACGACGGTGATCCCGCGCCGCTCGGCCTCGGCGGCGTCGACAGGGGCGGGCCCGCCCGCCGCGACGCCGTAGGCGAAGAACCTGCCGCCCCGCACGGTCAGCTCGGCCGCCCTGGCACCCTGCTCGCCGCCCACGCCGTCGAAGACCACCTCGAACGGGCCGGCCACCTCGGTGTGCGCCGCCCCGAGCAGCTCGGCCCGGCGCCGCTTGTCAGGAGCGGTGGCCGCGGCGGTGACCTCGGCGCCCGCCGCCGCGGCCAGCTCGACCAGCACCAGGCCGAGCCCGCCGCCCGCGCCGGTGACCAGCACCCGCGTACCGGGCTTCAGCTCGGCCGCGTCGATCAGGCTGAGCGCGGCCGGACCCACCTGCAGCAACGCCGCCGCCTCGGGCAACGACAGGTCGTCGGGCACCGGCACCAGCGCCTCCACCCCGGCCAGCGCCTGCTCGGCGTAGCCGCCGCTGACCATCGCGGCCACCCTGCGGCCCCGCCACGCCGGATCCACCCCCTCGCCGACCGACAGCACGTGCCCCGCAACACCGGTCCCCGGCACGAACGGCGGGCGCGTCCCGGACCACTCGACGCCCCAGCCCGTGCGCAGCTGCGCCTCGACCGCGAGGACGTCGGCCGCCGCCACGCCCACCACGACCTGTCCCGGCCCCGCCACCGGATCGCCGACCTCGCGCGCCCGCAGCACCTCGGGACCGCCGAACCGCGTCACCTCGATAACTCTCATACCAGTCAGTCTTGAACCTCAAGCAAGCTTCAGGTCAACCTGGCCAGCACGACGTATTCACCGTTCCCGGTGAAGGCCACGACCTGCCCGCCCTCGGCCATCAGCCCGCCCAGCACCTCACGCATCGCCAGGCGCCAGGCCACGGCCGCCGAGGGGTCGTCGCGGCGCAGGGCCTCGATGTCGGCGGGCGTCCCGACCAGCGCCACCGGCCCCTTCACCGCCCCCCTGACCGGCAGCCGGTCCTCCTCCTCCAGCGCCACCACCCCCTCGTACGGCTCCCGCGCCGGGGCCCGCTCCTTCACCGGCCACTCGACCACCAGCCGGTCGGACTCGTCACCCTCGTTGATCGCGTCCGCCATCGGGCCGTAGAAGTTCTCCACGTACTCCACGGGGCGGGCGCCGAGCTTGGCGAGGTTGAAGTAGGCGTTGCGGCGCACGAGCGGGTCGAAGGTCCAGGTGATGCGGTCGATGCCGCGCCGGGCGCACCAGTCGCGCTGGTGCGCCTTCAGCGCCTGGCCGATGCCCCTGCCGCCCTGGGCGGCGCCCGTGACGTGCGAGTGCAGGGTGTTGCCCGCGGCGAGAATGCCCACCGATGCGCCCACCAGGCGGTCGCCCGCGTAGGCGCCGGCGACGTAGCTTCCCGTGTGGGACAGGACCCGCATCAGCTCGACGGTGACGGGCGGGTTGGCCGGGTCGGGGTGCCAGATCTCGTCGAACAGCCTGAACACGTCGGCGAACTCGTCGATCCGGTGCAGCTCGCGCACTTCCACCTGGACAGTCGTCACCCTGGGAATCTATCCGAGCCGGCCGCTCTCACCCCGCGCGGCGGACCCTCGCCGGCAGGGTGTTGCCGGCGGGGCGTTGCCGGCGGCGCGTTGCCGGCGCGGTCTCGTTGTGGGGTCTCACCGACGGGTCTCACCAAGAGGGGCTTGCCGGCGCGGTCTTGCCGGCGCGGTGTTGCGGGAGGGGTGTCGCGGCGGGGTGTTGCGGGCGGGGCGCCGCGGCAGCGGCGCCCCGCGCGGCCTCCGGGGTCAGGCGGCCAGCACCGCGCGGACCAGCGCCCTGAGCAGCTCCATCCGGCGCGGCAGCTCCGCCACCACGACGTGCTCGTGGTCCGCGTGCGCGCCACCGCCGACCGCGCCGAGCCCGTCGAGCGTCGGCACGCCCAGGCCGGCGGTGAAGTTCCCGTCCGAGGCGCCGCCCACCGAGGCCGACGTCAGCGCCCCGAGCCCCAGCTCCTCCGCCAGCCGCTGCGCCAGCGCGAACAGCCGGGCCGACTGCGCCGCCTCCATCGGCGGCCGGTTCGGCCCGCCGCGCACCTCCAGCCGGATGCCCTCCAGCCGCGGCGACAGCGCCCGCATGAGCGTGTCCACCTTGGCCTGGGCGGCCAGGGTCGGCACCCGCACGTCCACCCCCACGTGCGCCAGGGCGGGCACCGTGTTCACGGTGGTCCCGCCGGACAGGACCGTCGGCGTCACCGTCGTTCCCGCGACCGGCCCGCCGGAGCCTGCCGGCGCCGCCGCGTCCCCGGAGCCGCCCGGGCCACCCGGACCGCCCGGACCGCCCGGGCCGGCCTGGCCGGCCGGGCCGCCCGGCTCGTCCGAGTCCACCACCGCCGCCATCCCCGCGATCGTGAGGATCTGATGGGCGAGCTCGATCCCCGCGTTGGCCCCCTTCCACGGCTCCAGCCCGGCGTGCGCCGCCTTGCCGTGCACGGTGACCGTGTAGTCGGAGGTGCCCTTGCGGGCGGTCTTGAGCGCGCCGCCGTCCGCGCTGGCCTCCAGCACGAACGCGGCCGCGAGACCGCGCGCGGAGTCCTCGATCAGCGCGCGCGAGGTGATGGAGCCGGCCTCCTCGTCACCCGTCACCAGCACGCTGACGCCGTCGAGCGTCTCCAGCCCGGCCAGCGCGTGGAACATCTGCACCAGCCCCGCCTTCATGTCGAAGACGCCGGGGCCGCGCGCGATGCCGTCCACCACCGACCACGGGTGGGTGGCCAGCGTGCCGATCGGCCAGACGGTGTCGTGGTGCCCGAGCAGCAGCACCTTCGGCTCGCCGAAGGTCCACCGCAGGTGCGTGACACCGTCGACGACGATCGTCTCCGGCTGCGCGCCCAGGTGGCGCGCGCCCATCGCCGCGACGACCTTCGCGCTGCGCGCCACCGCCTCCAGGTCGCTGGAGAAGGACTCGCAGCCGACCAGTTCCTCCAGGTCCTCGATCACGCCAGCGCCTTTCCGAAGAACCGGTGCACGTTCCCGCCGACGATCTTGTGCACGTCGGCCTCCGGCAGCCCCCGCGCCAGCAGCCCCTCGGTGACCAGTGGCAGGCCGCGGGGTCCCTCGAGCCCCGGTACGGCGGCGGCGACGTCGAGACCGGTGGAGGTGACGCTCTCGCAGCACGGAGGCGTGAGGTCGCGCCTGACCTCGTCCATGAAGTCGGGCCCGAGGCCCACGTGGTCGATCCCCACGACGCCCGCGATGTGCTCGATGTGGTCGAGCACGTGGTCGAGCGTGGCCTCGCGGGCGTTCTCGGTGAGGAAGGCGGCCAGGAAGTTCACGCAGACCACGCCGCCGGTCCCGGCCACGCCCCTGAGCTGCTCGTCGGTCAGGTTGCGGTGGTGGTCGCGCAGGGCGCGCGCCGAGGAGTGGGTCGCCATCACCGGCTTGGTCGCCAGCTCCAGCACGTGCGCGACGCCCGAGGCGCCCAGGTGGGAGACGTCGAACAGGATGCCCAGCCGCTCCATCTCCTTCAGCGCCTCGACGCCGTGGGAGGTGAGGCCGCTGCCGGTGGCGTCCTCGCCGCTGCCGTCGGCCAGCGGGGTGCGGCCCCAGTGCGCGATCGAGGCGATCCGCACGCCGAGGCGGTGCATCGTCGGGATCAGCTCCACGCTGGCGTCGATGCCGGGCATGCTCTCCATCGCCAGCACCAGCGCGATCCTGCCGGCGTCGATGGCCGCGTCGATCTGCGCGGCGTCCGTGCACAGCGCGACCTCGTCGGGGTTGCCCTCGGCGATCACGTGCGCGCACTCGATCATGCGCAACGTCTGCCTGAGTGATCCCTCCGGACGGTACTCCGAGGAGATGAACACCGGCAGGACCTGGAGGTTCACCCGGCCGGCGCGCAGCTGGGGAAGCCATTGGGTGCGGAAGAAGTCCGCCCACCGGTCGGGCGGTCTCGCCGAGACCGCCATGAGGAGATCGTTGTGCGTGTCAGCCACCACATGCGACGTCATGCCGATGACGTTATCCGGTAGGCGTCGAGCGGCGGGAGAGCGGTGAGCCTGCGGTACAGGCCCGCGCGTCCCGGCCAGTTGTTGACGACGCGCCCGTCGGCGGTCTTGTACCAGCTCTGGCAGCCGCCGCCCCACACCATCCGCTCCATCGCCGCCGCCAGCTGCCGCCGCCAGGCCGCCATGGCCTCGGGCCTGACCTCCATCGGCCCGTTCCTCTCCAGGTACGGCAGGCACGCCATGACGTGCCGCACCTGGCACTCGATCATGAAGACGATGGAGTTGTGGCCGAGGTTGGTGTTCGGCCCGTAGACCAGGAACAGGTTGGGGAAGTTCGGCACCGCGATGCCGAGATACGCCTCGGCGCCGTCCTTCCACTGGTCGGTCAGCGACACCCCGCCCAGCCCGGTGAACGCGATCGGCTGCAGGAACTCGGTGGTGCGGAAGCCCGTGGCGTAGATGATCGTGTCGGCCGCGCGCACGCCCTCGGTGGTCTGCACCCCCTCCGGCGTGACCCTGACGATCGGGTCCGTGACGACCTCCACGTTGGGCCGGGTGAGCGCCGGGTAGAACGCGCTGTCGATGACCACCCGCTTGCAGCCGACCGGGAAGCGGGGGGTGAGCTTGGCCCGCAGGACCGGATCGGCGACCTGGGCGTGCAGGTGGCCGAGCGCCCGCTTCCTCAGCAGGCCGGCGCTCCAGCCGCGGGCGAGGGCGGGGTAGAGGGTGCCCTCGGCGTACCGGTAGATCCACTCGCGGTAGGCCCGCCGCAGGCCGGGAACCAGGCGCAGGGCGAGCCGCGCCGCCGGCCCGAACGTCGCGTCGGGCTTGGGGATGACCCAGTTGGGGGTGCGCTGGAAGACGTCGAGACGGGCGGCCAGCGGCTGGATGCGGGGGATGAACTGCGCGGCGGACGAGCCGTTGCCGATCACCGCCACCCGGCGGTCGGTCAGGTCGTGGTCGTGGTTCCAGCGGGCGCTGTGGAAGGCGACGCCCGCGAAGCTCTCCCGTCCAGGGATCGGCGGGTACGCGGGACGGGTCAGCTGGCCCACGCACGACACCACGACGTCGAACTCCTCGCTCCCCTCACCCGTGGTGACCCGCCAGCGCCGACCGTCGAAGTCCGCCGCGACGACCTCGGCGCCGAAGCGGATCTTCGGCCGGACGCCGTACTTGTCGGCGCACCTGTCCAGGTAGGCGAGGATCTCCGGCTGCCCGGGGTAGCGGCGCGTCCAGCTCGCGTCCTTCTCGAACGAGTACGAATACAGCTGGGAGGGGATGTCGCAGCCCGCTCCCGGATAGGTGTTGTCGCGCCACGTGCCGCCGAGGCCGTCCGCCTTCTCGAAGACCGTGTAGGAGCCGATGCCCGCCTGCTCGAGCCTGATCGCCATGCACAGCCCGCCGAACCCCGCACCGATGATCGCGACCCTCATGCGCCCCTCCACAGATGTCAGGATCCACTTACGTTAGGCGGCGCTCGCTCACGTGTCGAGGTGGCCGAACCGGTAGTCTGCGCAGGTGACGCTGGCTGATGTGATCAACGTGTTCGAGGCCGCCTATCCGCCTGGCAGGGCCGAGTCGTGGGACGCCGTGGGCCTGGTCTGCGGAGACCCCGACCAGGCGGTGCGGCGGGTGCTGTTCGCGGTCGATCCCGTGCCCGTCGTGGCCGAGGAGGCGCTCGACTGGGGCGCCGACCTGATCGTCGTCCACCACCCGCTCTACCTGCGCGGCACCACCAGCGTCGCCGCGACCACCTACAAGGGCAGGCTGATCCACGACCTGATCCGCAACGACGTCGCCCTCTACACCGCCCACACCAACGCCGACGTCGCCAACCCCGGCGTCTCAGACGCCCTGGCCCGCGCCGTCGGCCTGGTCGGCGACCTGGTGCCGCTGCAGCCGTTCCCCGACGACCCCTGGCGCGGCCTCGGCCGCGTCGGCGACCTGCCCCGCACGATGACGCTCGGCGCGTTCGCCGAGCAGGCCGCTGCCGGGCTGCCGAAGACCTCGTGGGGCCTGCGCGTCGCGGGCGACCCGTCCAGGCCCGTCACGCGCGTGGCCGTCAGCGGCGGGTCAGGAGACTCCCTCCTCGGTACGGCACGCGCCGCCGGCGTCGACGTCTTCCTCACCGCCGACCTGCGTCACCACCCCGCCAGCGAGTTCGTCGAGGCCGGCGGTCCCGCCCTGATCGACGCCGCCCACTGGGCCACCGAGTGGCCATGGCTCGACAGCGCGGCGTCCATCCTGAGCTCCAGTGGCGTTAACGTTGAGACGCGCGTCTCCGCCACGGTCACCGATGCTTGGACAAAAGGATATTGATCATGAAAGCAGCCCCTGCCGCTCAGAAGCGACTGCTCGACCTGGCCGAGCTTGACTCCGCTGCCGACCGCCTGGCGCACCGCCGCCGTACCCTGCCCGAGCTGGCCGAGATCGACGAGCAGTCGAAGCAGCTGGCCCAGCTGGCCACCCAGGTGATCGCCGCCGAGACCGAGGCCGGTGACCTGTCCCGCGAGCAGACCAAGGCGGAAAGCGACGTCGAGACCGTGCGCACCCGCGCCGACCGCGACCAGAAGCGCCTCGACTCCGGCATGGTCACCTCGCCCAAGGACCTGTCCAGCCTGCAGTCCGAGATCGCCTCGCTGCACCGCCGCCAGGGCGACCTCGAGGAGGTCGTCCTGGAGATCATGGAGCGCCGCGAGGCCGCCGACTCCAAGGTCACCGACCTGATCGCCAGGCGCGACGAAATCGCGACCACCAGGGCCGCCGCCGAGGACCGCCGCGACGCCGCCCTGGCCGAGATCGACAAGGAGACGGCCGACGTCGAGGGCCGCCGCGCGGGCGTGCTCCCCGACATCCCCGCCGACCTGCTCGCCCTGTACGAGAAGCTGCGCGGCCAGTACGGCGTGGGCGCCGCGATGCTGCACGGCGGCCGCTGCATGGGATGCAAGGTGACGCTGTCGATCGCCGACATGAACCGCATCAAGGCCGCCCCCCACGACGAGGTGCTGCGCTGCGAGGAATGCCGCCGCATCCTCGTCCGCACCCCCGAGTCCGGCATCTGACCCAGGCCGCCGAACCGGCCGGCAGCGATCAAGGAGCTTCCATGAGCACGACCCCGTACCTCGTCGAGGCCGACGGCGGGTCGAGAGGCAATCCCGGCCCCGCCGGCTACGGGGCCGTCGTGATGGACGCCCGCGACCGCCAGGTCCTCGCCGAGCGGGCCGAGGCGATCGGCGTCACCACCAACAACGTCGCCGAGTACCGCGGCCTGGTCGCGGGGCTCGCCGCCGTGCTCGACCTCGGCGGTGAAGGCGCCGAGGTCGAGGTCCGTATGGACTCCAAGCTCGTCATCGAGCAGATGGCCGGCCGCTGGAAGATCAAGAACGAGGGGCTCAGGCCGCTCGCCCTCGAGGCGCAGGGCCTGGCCAGGCGGCTGCGGATCACCGGGTGGACGTGGATCCCCCGCGAGCGCAACAAGCACGCCGACCGGCTGGCCAACGAGGCGATGGACGCCGCGGCCAAGGGACTGGCGTGGCAGGCGGGCGGCACCGCCGTCCCGGAGGCGGGCGGGCGCGGCGCTTCGGCGGCCGGCTCGCGCGGCGCCTCGGAGCCGGGCTCGCGGGAGGCTGCCGGGGCGGGCTCGCCGGGCGGTCGCGCGATCCCCGAGACCGGGGGCGTGCCGGAGACGCCGCCCGCGGGGGCCGGACGGGAGGCACCCTCGGCGCCGAAGACCGGCGGGCAGACCGACCTGCTCGACCTGTCGGCGCCGACCGCCTCGCTGGTCACCCGGCAGGCCGCCAAGGGCACCGGCTGGGGCCCCGCCACCAGGGTCGCCACCTCGCTCCTCCTGCTGCGCCACGGCGAGACCCCACTGTCGGCCGAACGCCGCTTCTCGGGGCTCGGCGACGCCGAACTCACCGCGAACGGCCTGGCCCAGGCCGGCGCCGCCGCGCGCAGGCTGGCGGCGCCGCCGTACCGGATCGACGTGATCGTCAGCTCCCCGCTCAAGCGGGCCCGCCAGACCGCCGAGATGGTGGCGCGGCTCGTCGGCGTGGACGTCGAGGTGGACGAAGGCCTCAGGGAGACCGACTTCGGCGCCTGGGAGGGGCACACCTTCACCGAGATCCAGCGCGAGTGGCCGGACGAGCTGGCCGCCTGGCTGGCCGACCCCGCCGTCGCGCCACCCAGGGGGGAGAGCTTCACCCAGGTCGCCCGACGCGTCGAGGCGACCAGGGACCGGCTGGTCGAGCAGTACGAAGGCAAGACCGTGCTGGTCGTCTCCCACGTCACGCCGATCAAGACGCTCCTCAGGCTCGCGCTGCTCGCGCCGCCCGAGGCGCTGTACCGCATGCATCTCGACGTGGCGTGCCTGTCCCTGATCGACTTCTACGCCGACGGGCCCGCCGTCGTGAAGGCGTTCAACGACATCAGCCACTTGCACTGACCCCCCACCTGCCGACCCGCTGTCTTCGGGCGGTCCCTCGGCCTGCTGGGCAGTGCCGCGGCCCACAGCCCCGCGGGTTGCACCCCGGACCGCTGCCCCCAGGTAGCGCCTCGGACCGCTGCCGCCAGGTAGCGCCTCGGACCGCTGTCTTCGGGCGGACCTCGGCCCGTCGGCTGCAGAACGGGGTCCAGACAGAACCCCGGTCCACCGGACCAAGGGCAGAACCCTGGCCCACCGGACCAAGGGCAGAACCCCGGCCCACCGGACCAAGGGCAGAACCCCGGCCCACCGGACCAAGGGCAGAACGCCTGCGCCGGGGCCGCGCCGGGTCCCCGCTCCCGTGGCCCTGGAGGCGGGCGGAACCCCGCCCGCGTTCCCACCCCGCCCGCGGTGCCCCGCCCGCCGTGCCCTGGGTGAACACCCGCCTGCGGACGCGGCAGGCCGGCGGGCCAGGAGGGTCCAGTCAGGTTCGCCCGCTCCGTGGGTCGGCACGAGGAGCCCGCGCCCTCGGGCACCGCCCAGGCATCCCAGGAGCGTGTGGGCCGAGGCGTGACCGTCGTCCGGTCACGGCCCGGTCGGGCCGGATGCCGCGAGGTTTCACCCGGCACGACCGAGCCGTGGGCACCGTCCCCCTCAGACGATGACCACCCCAGGACATCACGGGGCTCTTGTGGATGGATTGGAGGTGGCTGGGAGTTTGATAACCTCCCTGCAGACGAGCCGGCCGGGCGACCGCGTCGAGCCCCTTCGCGGGGCTCGCCGAGGAAGGTCCGGGCTCCGCAGGGCAGGGTGGTCGGTAACCCCGACCCGGGGTGACCCGCGGGACAGTGCCACAGAGAGCAGACCGCCTCCCGGACATCCGGGAGGTAAGGGTGAAAGGGTGGTGTAAGAGACCACCAGCGCTCGCGGTGACGTGAGCGGCTAGGTAAACCCCACCCGGAGCAAGGTCAAGAAGGGACGCCCCAGCAGGAGCGTCCCGCGCGCGGCGTTCGAGGACTGCCCGTCCGAGTCGCGCGGGTAGACCGCTTGAGACCGCCGGCAACGGCGGTCCTAGATGGATGGTCGCCCCTTCGTTCGCGAAGGACAGAACCCGGCCTACAGGCCGGCTCGTCTCTCTCCGCTTCTCTGACCAGGGGCGGAGCTGTGTCTAGACCCTGCCAGTGCACATTCAGTGCACACGGAACGCAGACCGGAAGGCCATGTCCAGCGCCGTCCGGGCCCGCCCGGAAGCTTCCGGAACGAGATGGCCGTAGAGATCCACAGTCGTTGTGATCGACTCGTGGCCGAGCCACTTGGAGACCTCGGAGATCGGAACGCCAGCGGCGAGGGCAGTGCTCGCGTAGGTGTGGCGGAGGTCATGAAACGTGGTGTCGGGCATCAGGCCCGCCAACTTGATCGCGGGTTTCCAGATCTTGGCATTGAAGTAGTCGCGGCGAATCAGGTTGTCCCGCAGCGCAGTACGAAACACGATGTCGGACGGGTCGTATGTCGCGATGTGCTTGGCTAGTGCCTCGGCCACGAAGTCGGGCATGGGCACGTCTCGAACCGACGCCGGGCTCTTCGGAGTGCCCAGCACGGCGCGACTCTTGATCACGACGACCTGTTGATCGACTCGGATCATGCCCGCCTCGAAGTCGATCCGATCCTTGGCCAGCCCGAACGCCTCGCCCTGACGGAGACCGGCACCGGCGCCGACAAGAACCAGGGCGGCGTACTCCTTGGCCATGGCCTCATAGAGGGAGACCACCTGATCAGGGGAGAGGAGGTGGATCGTGGTCTTGCTGGCTACGGCAAGCGGATGTCAATGCAGGGAGACTTGCGGATCAGCTCATCTCGTACGGCTCCGCGCATGATGCTCGCGAAAATCGTGTAAATGGTCTCGATCGTCCGAGGAGCGAGACCGGTCTGTTGGAGGACCTTCACCCAGTGCTGAACGGCGGTCGGGCGAATCGAGACCAGCCCGAGTGCGCCGAAGGTCGGGTAGATGTGGTTGCGAAGCGCATGCTCGTAACGCTCGATGGTCCCGGCCTTATGCAGCCGCGCAGCCATCCAGTTGGGGGCGTACTGATCGAATCGAGTCTGGCCGAGCCGGGGATCGATCCAGTCACCCCGCGACTGGTCCGCCTTCCTGGTCGCCTCGAAGCGGTCAGCATCGGCCTTGCGCTCGAAGCTCCGGGCGCGTTGCTCGCCACCCTCATCTCGATAGCGAACCAGCCATCGGTCACCCTTGCCATGCTCCTTGGTCGGCACTTTGCGATGTTCTGAACACCTCGGCTCGCCGGGCTCGGGCCGAGACTTGTGCCATCGGTCAGTGACCGTCATGACTGCTCCCGGACCCAGGCGAGCACGTCAGCGGGGAGATAGCGGAGATGCTTGCCGATACGGCGGCCAGGGGGCCCGAGCCCGCGTGTGCGCCATTGGTAGAGCGTGCCGAGGGGGACACCTAAGAACTCGGCGACCTCCCTCGAAGTCCACAGGCGATCTTCAGTGTGTACGGCCATGCGGATACCTCTTTCTGCCTGGATCAGGCCGTGCAGGCGATCTCTTCTCGGGCCACGTGGGCGTACTCGCGAGCCTTGGCCGCAGCAGATCCACGAGGATGTTCACGAACTGGCGATGGCCTATCCACAGCGCCCGCTTTCCGAGATCCTCGGCGACCTGGTCAGCGTCCAAGACGTGATCTTCACTCTGTTGGAGCAGCGTCAGCGTCCCGACCAGGCCAAGCACCTCTACTTCCTGGCAGGGGTGAACGGCGGGCTGCTGGCCAAGGCATCACACGACCTTGCCGACCCACACGCGGCCATGACCCAGGCGCGGACGGCGTTCATGTGCGCCGACCACTCCGATCACGACGGTTTGCGAGCCTGGATTCGCGGCCTACAGTCGTTCGTGGCGTACTGGGCCAAGCGGCACAACGAGGCGATCCGGTACGCGCAGCAGGGCACGGAGTTCGCGGCACGCTCGCGGAACACCTCGATGGTCTGGCTCGCGATGAACGAGGCCCGGAGTTGGGCCGCGCTCGGCAACCCGATCAACACCACGGCAGCTATCCAACGGGCCGAGGACGCTTGGGACCAGGTCCAGCCGGACGAGATGGACGAGCTCGGAGGCATCGCCACTTTCAGCCGGGCGCGTCAGCTCTACTACGCGCCCGATGCTCTCGCCTGGCTTCCATCAGAGGCCGAGCAAGCCGAGAGCTACTCGACTCAGGCCGTAGCCGAATACAGCGACGCCAGCCGACCTGAGTGGGCGTTCGGCGACCAGGCCGGTTCGCATTCCGACCTTGCCATCGCACGCATCCAACGTGGTGAGGTCGAAGGAGCCGCCGAGGCCCTCACACCAGTCCTGGATCTTCCACCTGAGCAGCGCATCAATGGCATCATCAAGTCCGTTGAGCACGTCCACCAGGTGCTGTCCAAGGCGCCGGCCAGCGGCGAAGCTCGGGAGTTGCAAGAGCACATCGAGTTCTTCACGCGCTCCCCGATGAAGGCTCTGCCGATGTAGCCTCCGGATCATGCATCCGGTTCGCTTGGTCGGCGAGAAGGTCATCCTCCGCGAGTTCCGCCCTGACGACGTTGACGGCGCGTTCCGCATCGTTGGCGATCCTCGCGTGACTGACTGGCTCTCATTCGATACCCGCACCCGTGATCAGGCTGCTGACATGGTGGCGGGTATCGTCACGCGTGCCAAGGAAGAGCCACGCACTGAGTACTATCTCGCGGTCACCAAGCACGACGCGGAAGAGTTGATCGGCTTTGCGCGCCTCGGGCTAAGCGGTGTCCAAGCGGCAAAGCTCGGCTTCGCCATCGTGGCTGAGGAATGGGGCTGTGGCTTTGCCACAGACGCAGCACGAACTTTGATCGCCTTCGGTTTTGAAAGCCTTAACTTGCATCGGATCAGCGCAGCAATCGGTCCCAAAAACTCGACGTCGATGCTTCTTGTCACGAAACTCGGTTTCGTACCCGAGGGGCGAATTCGTGATCACGTATTTACCAATGGCCAGTGGCGGGACAGCATCCTCTACAGCATGCTTAACCCGCTATAGAAGAAGGTGAGGCCTTATGGCATCAAACCCGAAGCCTTCATACGATGAGCCTCAGCGAGACTTTGCTCTAGAGCTGTTCATCTCTCACGCTTCCGAGGATAAAGAGCTCCTTGTTCGCCCCCTTGCCGAATTCCTGCGACGCTTAGGCGTTAGTGTTTGGTATGACGAGTTTACCCTCAAGTTGGGGGACAGTCTATATGACTCCATCAATCGAGGAATCGCCACTTCGAAATATGGTTTGGTGGTAATCAGTCCCCACTTCCTTAAGAAGGGGTGGACGGATTTCGAGTTAAAAGGATTGAATGTTCGTCAAGTAAGTGAGCGTAGCAAGGTAATCCTGCCTCTTTGGCATGGGGTTACAGGAGATCAGATCAGGGCCAAGTCTCCCACGCTTGCTGATACGGTGGCGATCACAACCGGCGGCAAGTCGATTCAGGATATCGCCGAATCTATTATCGTCGCAATTCGGCCAGACCTCGAAAATCGTCTTTCTCTGTATCGGGCCTTGAGGCGCTCGGAGGGTGAGAGGATTAATGTTCCATTGAGTGCCCTCGCCCCCGCTCCGCTGCCCAAAATAATCACTACCGAGGGAGATGTTATAGTTCGCTGTGCTCTGGTGGTTAATGCGCTTAGTGATGCGGCTAGAGAGTTGGTCGAGGACCTGCCAACTTTCATTGGTGATCTTTATAGGGATGCTAATCCGGAAACGGAGCTGCGAATCTGGGAGGCAATTGCTGCAGCATACTTGCAGGTGGCCAACTGGGCTCGTTTGGATAGCGCCCAGCGTAACTCCTTGGCTCGCATGCTACTACAGGAATCCATGGGGCTTTCCTCGGAAGAAAGTCGTTCTCCGCTTTCGGCAAGAGTGATTTCTTTCGCGCTGGATAGACTTGGATTCTATATGGATATGCAGCGTCGTGGCACTGTCCAGCTGGATTCTAGGCCTCAATCGGAAGAATAATGTTCGGCGGACCTCTGTAGGCTCAAAACGGAGAAATCGCGCATGCGATATCTCTGGGACATCTCCCGCTGTGAGTACTTTCTTTACTGCTTCAAGGGCGCGCTACCGCGCGCCGCCGAGCTGATCGCCATGTGTGGGTAGGCGCGTCCTCGTGCGAACGGGCTGACCATCGGAGCGCACGCGCGCCATGCGGAAGACTGGGCAAGCGCGGCAGCTGTGGCCAAGTGGGGCGCGGTCGCCGGCCCCCGCTTACGCCTTGACGGCGACGCGGCGCCGGCACCGCGCGAGGCCGCACCCGCGCATCGGTCCACACGGGCCGCGCGCCGTAACGCCGTTCGGTGGCTGGGCGCTGTACGCCGGGGGCCGACCCGCTCCGGGCTCGCCGCCTCACCGAATTGTTGCGGAGCCGGATCAGATGGGACCCACGAAGATCTCCCAGGGGATCAGGGCCACGCTCCGCGCGGTGAGGCCAGCGGCCTCACCGATGATCAAGTTTAACGATCCCCTGGAAGATCTTCCCCATCAGATCCTGCGCCACCGCAACAATTCGTCAACCCGGCGCACCCTCCACGGGATCGACCCTGCGTAGGTGCCCCTGGAAGAGTGCACAATCCGTGCACATCGCATCCGAAGATCTTGTGAATCACTGACAAGCAACGGCAGCGTCTTGCCTGGTCAACACCCCGGTCCGGCGCAAACCAGCAGGTCACGATCACGGCGAATTTCAACCCGGCCTACAGGCCCGCTCGTCACACACCCCTCTGACCGGGGCGTCGTAGGCCTGCGCGGTGGCCCGCAGGCAGGAGGGGAACAGGCAGGAGGAGAACAGGTAGGAGGGGAACAGGTAGGAGGGGGAATCGGTCACGGTGGACGATGGCGGCGCGCGCCGGCGGCCCGCGATGAGCGGGCCGCCGCCTTCCCGCCGCGTCATCCCGGCGCGTCACCGCGTTGGGTCTCCCCGTCGGGTCTCGGGGATCACCCCGTCGGGGCCCCGTTGGCCCTGGGCGGGCTTACGGCCCGGCCGGGGGGACGGGCAGCAGGCCGCGCTCGGCGAAGACCTGCTTGGCGATCGAGGTGGCGACCAGCGCCCGCGGCATCCCGCAGTAGACGGCCGCCTGCAGCAGGGCCTCGGTGATCTGGTCCGGGGTCAGTCCCGCGTTGAGCGCGATCCTGAGGTGCATCTTGAGCTGCGGCTCGCAGTTCCCCAGCGTGGTGAGGATGCCCAGGATGACGAGCTGGCGGTCGCGCGGCGGCAGCGCGGGCCGGTCGTAGATCTCGCCGAAGGCCCAGGAGATCACCTGGTCGGCGAGGTCAGGCGAGATGTCGTCGAGGGCGGCGGTGAGGTGCGCGCGGGCGGTGCCGTCCAGGCGGTCCAGGATGGCTTCGCCGTGCTTGCGGCGTTCTGTCGTCATGTCTTCCTCACCAGCGGACGTGGAGGCTGTCGGGGTGCCGGTAGCGCCAGCCGTGGAAGGCGGGCGGCCGGTCCGCGTCGGCCCGCAGGCCGGGCAGGCGTTCCAGCAGTACCTCCAGGCTGATGCGGACGATCTCGGGCACGAAGTCGATGGCCAGGCAGCGGTGCCGGGCGTAGCCCAGCGAGACGTGCGGGTGCAGCGGCCGTAGAGGTCGAAGCGGTCGGGATCGTCGAACACGCTCTCGTCGCGGTTGGCGGAGGCGACGATGGCCGCGACCGGCGCGCCCGCCGGCAGCGTCACCCCGGCCAGCGTGACCTCGCCGGGCGCCGAGCGCATGAGTTTTGCAAGGGGACGGTGACCGTCCGTGATGACGGAACGTCCCCGTGACCTGGTTCGTGTGTCAGGGCGGACGGCATGCGCCGAGCAGAGATCTCAGGCGGTGAGACCCGCCTCCTCCCGACCGAACTCGATCACGATGTACCTGCCGTTGGCGTAGCTGACCACAGGGCGCTGGAGCAGGTCACCCACCCTGCGGGCGACCCCTGGAACAGCTCCACCAGCTCCGGAGTGTCGGCGCTCACCCGGAACCGGCCGCCGGCGGCGAGCTGCTCGGCGACGAGTGGCACGAAGTTCGCCTCGGCGCGGACCTTCTCCTCCGCGCTGAGAGGGGTGCGCCGGGGCACGGGCTGCGTGCCGGGAGGGTGGGCCATCACTGATCTCCTCGTGATCGCGGGCCTCTCAGGATGCCACAAGGGCGCCGAGGGGCGGCATGTCACCCAGATCCCGGAGGCGGCCGTCGGGCCGGCCGATCCGGTCGCCGTAGGTCAGGGCGCGCTCTTGTAGGGTCCCTTCCATGACCATCACCGATCTGGCCGAGCTCCGCCTGGCCACCACGAACGCCACGGCGTTGTGGAAGGCGCTGGCCGGCGCGCGTGGCCACGACGTGGTCGAGCGGCCCGGCTTCGTCGCCGTGGCCGGCGACGAGCGGGCGGGGTTGCGGATCATCCTGCAGTCCTCCTCGCCCGACGCGTCCGACGTCGCCGAGCTGACCGCGCTGGCCGAGGGCTGGACCCGCGGCCCCGCGCTGGTCGAGGACTCCTACGGCGTCGTCCACATGACCGCGATCGGGCTGACCCCGCGCCGGATGCCCGTCATGATCCGCAGACCCGGTACGGCCCTGCCGCCCCCGGCCGTCGAGATCGTCAGGGTGGAGCGTGCGGAGCAGCTGGAGACGGCCGAGCGGATCGTCGTCGAGGGTTTCCCGCTGTCCCGTTTCCAGCCGCACCTCGCCGGCCAGGCCTTCCCGGCGGCGCTGCTGGGCCACGAGGGCGTCGATCTTTTCGTCGCGGAGAAGGACGGCGAGCCCGCGGGGGCGTGCGTGACGGTCGCCGACGGCACGGTGGGCGGGCTGTACTGGGTGACCACGCTGCCCGGCTTCCGCTCGCTCGGCGTCGGGCGGGCGCTCATGCACGCGGTGCTCGGCGGACTGCTGAAGGACCTGCCGGTCACGCTGACGGCGGCCAGCGCGGGCAAGCCGCTCTACGACTCGCTCGGCTTCACCACCGTCACGCAGTCGACCTGGTGGTCGTCCCCCTGACCCGCACCCGCTGACGAGCGACGAGCCCCGCGACCGCCCGACCGGGCCGGGATGTTCCCCGGCCCGGGGCGCGGCGTGCGGTCGTCCGCTAGCGTGCCGCCCAGGCGGCCAGGATCGCCGCCTCCTTCTCGGGCGCGATGCCGTGGACGTTCCTCCGGCCGAACACCCGCTCGGCGACCGGGATCTCCCGCAGCCACTCCCAGGTGTCGCGGACCGTCTCGGCCACGCTACGGCAGCGCAGCCCCGCCGCCTCCGCCTTCGCCGTGGAGATCGTCCAGAAGTTGGCCGTCTCGGGATTGCGCGGCGCCCAGAGCGGCAGCTCCATCCAGGCACCGGCCTCGTGGTCGAGGAGGAACTGGTCGTCCACCCACACGAACTCCGCGTCGGAGCCGGTGGCCTGCCTGCACAGCTCCAGCCACTCGCCGTAGGTGGCGTTGCCCGCCGGCCCGGTGACCATGAAGCGGTCGCGGACGCCCTTCTCCGCCTGGTCGAGGGTGAAGATCGCGATGTCGCGGGCGTCGATGAGCTGCATGGCCACCGAGGGGTCGCCGGGAGCCAGCACCTGACCCCCGCGCTCGATCCTGGTCAGCCACCACGGCAGCCGGGCGACGTTCTCGTGCGGGCCGAGGATGAGCCCGGGCTGGATGATCAGTGTGTTGCCGTCGAAGCCCTGCTCGACCGCGCGCTCGCAGCCCGCCTTGAGCACGCCGTAGTCGCCGTCGTCGGGACCGGCGTCGGGCGCGCAGTCCAACAGCCCTGACTCGTCGGTCGCCGGCTCGGCAGGGAAGCCGCGCACGGCCGACACCGTCGAGACGAAGGCGTAGGTGCCGGCGTGGCCGGACAGCAGCCGCGCCGACTGCCCGGCCACGCGCGGCACGAACGCCGAGGTGTCCACGACGATGTCCCACTGCCGCCCGTCCACCAGGCGTTCGAGGTCCGCCGCCGACTCCCTGTCGCCGCGGACGGCCTCCACGCCAGGCACGTCAGGGTAGCTCTGCCCCCTGTTGAAGGTCGTGACCTCGTGACCGCGCCCGAGCGCCTCGGACACGATCGCGCGGCCGAGGAACGCTGAACCTCCGATGACCAGAACTCTCATACGAGCATTCTTCGGGTACGGCACGCGATTCACGCCGCGGCTTCACCGAGAGCGTAGGCGGGCTCACGAGACGGCTTCCTCCTCACCGGCCGGCACGGGCACCTCGGGGGAGGGCAGGATGTGCACCCTGGCCGAGGCGATGTCGAAGTAGAGCCCCACCAGCTCCAGCGACCCGGCGGCCACCTGCTCGGCGACCTTCCGGTGCGTGCGCAGGTTCTCCAGCTGCTGCGTCACGTTCACCCTGCACAGCCGGTCCAGCGGCCCGCTGTCGCTGCCGTCGCTGTCGCCGAGGATGAACCGGGCCAGGCTGTGGTTGCCGTGCCGCAGCCACCGCCGCAGCCCGGGCAGGCTGCCCGCCTTCTCCCCGCCCGACAGCAGCCCGGCCATCGCCCCGCACCCCGAATGGCCGCACACCGTGATCGTCCGCACGCCCAGCACCTGCGTCGCGTACTCGATCGCCGCCGCCATCGAGTCGTCGTGCGGCTCGGCGCCGTACCGGGGGACCATGTTGCCGATGTTGCGCACCACGAACAGGTCGCCTGGACCGCTGGCGGTGATGAGCGTGGGCACGATGCGGGAGTCGGCGCAGGTGATGAACAGGTGCGTCGGCTGCTGCCGGCGCGCCAGCTCGGTGAAGATGGGCCGCATCTGCGGCGCCGCCCGCCGGTGGAACTCGCGCGCCCCCACGGTCAGCTCGCACTCGGCCGGACCGCCCTGCTCGGGCACCGTCGCACTCTTGCGCCTGCGGCGGTGCGCCCACGGCAGCCACCCGTGCTCGTGCGCCTTGGCCGGCGTCTTGGCGGGGAACATGCGGTGGCCGGCGGCGGCCAGGCTGTACCACTCGTCGTGCAGCTCGTCGATGTCGACGCTGCCGCCGGAGCGCTCGTGCATGAGCCGCCACGAGTGCAGCGCCTCGAAGGCGGCGTTGTCCATGAAGTCGATGTTGAGATCGAGGTCGACGGGCACGCCCGGCGGGATGGCGCGCAGCTCGTCGGTGAGGCGCGGCACGCCGAGGAAGGTGAGCGATCCCGAGATCGTCACGTGCCGGCGCCCGTCCTGCTCCTGCCGTACGTGCGCCGAGATCCACGTCAGCCGCCGCAACGCGAGCAGGACGGCCAGCGCCAGCCCGAACAGCACCCCCTCGGCCAGGCCGAGGACGACCACGCCCGCCAGCGTGACGAGGTAGACGGGCACCTCGCCGTGGCCGTGGACCTTGCGCACATGACCCAGGTTGAACATCTGCAGGCCGATGAAGGCCAGCAGCGCCGCCAGCGCCTCCAGCGGGATCAGCCGGATGGCCCAGCCGAAGCACAGGACGAAGACCAGCACCCACACGCCGTGCAGCACGGTCGACCAGCGGCTGCGGGCACCCGCCTGGACGTTGGTGGTGCTGCGCACGATCACGCCGGCCGTCGGCAGCCCGCCGAGCGCGCCCGAGACGATGTTGGCGATGCCCTGCCCGCGCAGCTCCCTGTCCAGGTCGGTGCGCGGGCCGTCGTGCTGGCTGTCGACGGCCACCGAGCACAGCAGCGACTCCACGCCCGCCAGCAGCGCCACCAGCAGCACCGCGGCGAGGATGCCGTGCCAGTCGCCCGCGGGCAGCACGGGGGGCACCCACTGCAGGAGGTTCTCCGGCAGGTCCACCCGGGTGACGTCCAGGCTGAACGCCGCCGCCGCGACCGAGGCGATCAGCAGCGCCGCCAGCGGTCCGGGGACCAGGCGGACCCGGCGGGGCAGCCACTTCCACACCAGCAGCACGCCGATCGTGATCAGCCCGACCGCGGCCGCGTGGTCGTGCAGGTCGGCGACCTGCGCGGGCAGCTCCAGCAGGTTGTCGACGGCCGAGGACTGCGGGCTGCCGCCCAGCACCACGTGCAGCTGCGACAGCGCGATCACCACGCCCACGCCCGCCAGCATGCCGTGGATGACGGCGGGGGAGACGGCCAGCGCCGCACGGGCCGCCTTGAACACGCCGAGCAGCAGCTGCACCACACCGGCCAGCAGCGTGATCATGCAGGTGGCCCGCCAGCCATAGGTGTGCACGAGCTCGGCCACCACCAGTGACAGGCCGGCGGCGGGCCCGCTCACCTGGACGGCCGAGCCGCCGAACAGCCCCGCCACCACGCCGCCCACGACCGCGGCGGTCAGCCCGGCGGCCAGCGGGGCGTCGGAGGCGACGGCGATGCCGAGCGACAGCGGGACCGCGACGAGGAACACCACCAGCGACGCGGGCACATCGTGTCTAAGGGCAGTCAGGCGATTACTCTGAGTGTCCACCGACAGACTGTAACTGCTGGCGGCCCGGTGAAACGCCTGTTACGAGGGGCCTTTACGATCAGCGGTAATAGTCGGGATAGTCCTGGTCTGGGGCGCGGTGGTGGTTGCCCCGGCGCCCCTGCCTGGCCGACTCGGGCTCCTCCTGGCCGTACATCTCGCCGTAGGAGGGCCAGCTGCCGCCCGCGGCGGGCTGCTCGGGCCAGGCGGCGGGCGTGGCCGGCGGCGCGTACGGGGTGGCCTGCGTCTGCGCCTGCGGCTCGTAACCGGAGGCGCGCTGCGCGCCGCCGCCCAGCACGTCGTCGTACGGCGAGACCGCGCGGCCCGGGGCGGTGGGCGTGGTGGCCGCGGGCGTCGGCCCGGTGACCAGCGCGTCGTCGTCGGGTGCGGCCCAGCCGGAGCGCACCTCGTAGGAGTTGGGGAAGGCGGCGGCGGGCTGGGTGTAGGTCTCGAACGCGGGCCACGACGAGGCGGGGGCGGCGGCGTCGAGCACGTCATGGGCGGGGGGAGCCGGCCACGAGCCGGAGTTCTGCCCCGCGGCGGGCTGCTGTGCCGGCTGTTGTGCCGACTGCCGTGCCGGCTGCTGCGCCGACTGCCAGGTCGTCTCGGCGTCGGCCGCGCCGTAGGCGGGGAACGGGTCGCTCGTCGGCGCCCCGTGAACCGGAGCGGCCGGCACCGAGGGGAAGGAGCCGCTGTTGACGGCGGGGAACGAGTTGCTGCCGAACGCGGAGAAGGAGCCGCTGTTCGGCTGCGGCTCGGGCTGCGGCGGCGGCACCGGCTTGGCGCCCGCGCCCAGGATGCTCATCACGTCGGGCGTCGGGGCGGCGAACGTCACCGTGCGCTGGTCGGCCAGGTCGGAGGTGGAGACGGCGGGGCGCGGCTCGGCCGCCGGCGCCGGCTCGACCAGCGGCCGCTCGGCGGCGGCGGCCGCCGCGGCGGCGCGGGCAGCGGCCCTGCTCGACCGGGTGGAGCGGGCCGGCCTGGCGGCGGGCGCGGGCGGTGCGGAGGCGGCCGGAGCGGCGGGAGCGGCCGCGGCGGGCGCCGGGGGGGCGGCCGCGGCGGCGGCGGGCCGCGGCGGCAGGGGAAGCTGGACGGTCCGCTCGCCCGAGGGGTCGGCCGCCGGGCGCTCCGGCTCGACGGGCCTGCTGGCCGCCATGCGCGCCTTCACCGTGCCGCCCGCGCCGAAGCCGCCCTCGGTGGCCTCGTTGCGGATGTTGGCCCAGAACTCCTCGTCGTCGTCCTCGGCCGCGCCGTTGCCCCACTCGTCGACACCACGCCTGCCGCGCTGGCCCGTACGCACGGGTTTGGGCTGCTTCGCCTGGTCAATGGGGCTGAAGTCGGGGCTGAAGTTGGACATGCGCGGCTCGTGGGCGGCGAACTCGTCCGTCGACCGAGCCTGGGTCATCTCCTCTTTCTCGGCCATCGCCTTCAGCCGCTCCGGAGGGAGCGAGCTCTCACGCTTGTTCATCGAACGCATGCCCAGTGCCACGACTACGAGCACGAGGAGCACGACGGCGACGAGAACCAGTACGACCGCGGTCATTGCACCACCCTCAAGGCCATGGCCTGCCAGCAGCGCCGGTGAGATCGCGCGGCCATCGACGCGATCTGCCCCCTTTGATCACCAACGCACAGCGAACGGATCTGATTGTGTCGGACCACTATGAGCGTTGTCACACCCAAAGTGAAGAATTGGTAACCATCACTACCGGCAGCGTTTAGGTCATCACTCGATGTGCACCGCCGTCAGGCGCCCGCGCGCGATGGTGTGGTCGGCGATCATCTTCAGGATCTCGGGGAGGGAGGCGCCCACCGGGTCCTGCAGCCGCCCGCTCAACGCGTAGACGCTGAATCGATAGCTTCCGGTCTTCTCGCAGGGCGGCTCGTAGCCGACCTTCGTACTGGTCACCGCCGCTTGGGCGGCCTCCTTCGGCAGGTCGGAGGCGGCGTCCTCGCCGAGCTCGGTCGTGCGGGGGTCGATGTTGTAGACCACCCAGTGCACGGCGGGGCTGGGGGAGGTGGTTTCGTCGACCACGATCGCGATCGACTTGGCACGGGAGAGCACATCGCTCGACCAGCGCAGCGGCGGGCTCTTCCGGGTGCCGTGACAGGAATATTCCGACGGCAGGGGAGTGCGGTCACGCAGTCGCGAACTGCTGACGTTGATCTCCCTGATCTCCCTCGCGGGACCGTTCAGGATGCCGCAGCCGGACACGCCGAGCGTCAGCGCGGCCACCATCCCCATGACGGTGACGCGCCGTACGCGCGTGGACGTGTTCGCCTGCCCCATGCCGGAAGATGCTACGCGCCTGCCGGTGGTGCGCCGACCGGTTCGGGAGGTTCGGTCGCGAGGAAAGCCACGGAAATCCACCATAATCAGGGCATCGAAGGGTGACCTTGGACACAACCCTGACCGTCGCGGTCAGTTCCGCGCCGCGCCGGCCAGCCGTTTCAGCCGTCCGGTGACCCTTGATCGATCGATACGGCCGAGACGGAGGGAAACCGGGTGGGCCCTTCTAAGCTGGGCAGTGTGAGTGAGCAGCCCGACCCCGTCGCGGGTCCCCTGCGCGACCCCGAGCATCGCGTCTCGCCCAAGGCCGTGCGCCTGTGGCTGCTGGAGGCCGTGGTCGCCTTCGTGATCTTCGCGGGGGGCTCGTTCGGGCTCGCCGCCTGGATCCCGAGCTGGTCATGGCTGCCGGAGTGGCTGTCGGGCAACTCCTGGCTGGTGCCCGTGCTGGTGCTGGTGCCCGGCACGCCGCTGCTCCTGCTGGAGCCTTTCGTGCGCTATGCCGTCCATCGCTGGGAACTGTCCGGCGACGTCGTCTACGCCAGGTCCGGCTTCCTGACCAGGGAGTGGGTGTTCGTGCCCGTCAGCCGCATCCAGACGGTCGACAAGGCGCAAGGGTGGTTCGAGCGGATGCTGGGGCTGGCCACGCTCGAGATCCGCACCGCCTCACACGCCGGGTCGTCCAGCATCCAGGGTCTCGACCAGGCGGTCGCCGCCGGCCTCGCCGAACGGCTGGCGCGAAGGGCCGAGGAGCTCAGGGACGACGCGACATGAGCGAGGAGGCCCCCGGCACGAAGCTGAGCCCCAAGGTGCTGCTCATCGATCCCGTCCGCATGCTGCCCTCGCTGCTCGTGCCGCTGGTGGGCGTGCTGTTCGTGGGCGGCTTCTCGCCGCGCTCGTTCGGGTGGGCCGCCGTCGGCGTGGTCGGCGCCGTCGTCTTCGCCGTCGTGCGCTGGGCGACGTTCAGCTACCGAGTCGCCGGCGACCGGCTGGAGATCAGGCGGTCGCTCATCAGCAGGTCGGTGCGGACGATCCCGCTGGAACGCATCAGGGGCGTGGACGTCAGCACCCCGCCCATGCACCGGCTGCTGGGGCTGGCCGTCGTCAAGATCGACACGGGCGCCAGCGGAGGCGGCGAGCAGGAGGGCGAGCTCGACGGGGTGACCGTCGCGGAGGCCGAGAGGCTCAAGAGCGTCCTGCTGCGCCGCGCCAGAGCGGTCAGGGCCGAGGAGGCGCGACAGCCGGGAGACACCCTCACCGAGGCGCCCCCGCCGCCGCCCGAGGAGCGGGTGATCGTCAAGGTGCCCCGCGCGTGGCTGCTGTACGGCCCGCTGTCGGGCGCCTACTTGCTCACCCCCTTCGCCCTTGCCGGCGGCGCCATCGGCCTGGTCCTCCAGTGGGGCAACGACCTCGGCCTGCGCGACGTCGCCTGGTACGCGGGCGAGTGGCTGTGGCGGCACCCCCTGCTCATCGTGGCCGCCGTCGTGCTGCTGGTGCTGGCCATGCCGTTCGTCGCGGCGGTCATGTACGCCGTCTTCAACTGGGACTTCACGCTGACCGAGCGCGAGGGCTACCTGGTCGCCGAACGCGGCCTGATCACCAGGCGCAGCGTCTCCCTCGAGGCCCGCCGTACCAGGGGCTACGAGATCGTCGACGCCCTGGCCGAGCGCAAGGCGGGCGTCGTCAGGATGTGGGCGATCGTCACCGGCCTCGGCGACTCCGAGACCCGGGGGCAGTTGCTGCCCGACGTCCCCCGCCCCATGGCGCTGGAGGTCGCCGCCCGGGCCGTGGGGCCGTTCACCGCGCCGCTGCGCCCGCACCCGCCCATCGCCCGCAACCGCCGCCTGTTCAGGGCGATCGCCCCCTGGCTCGCCGTGGCGGCCGCCTTCGCCGTCCTGGCCCTGGCGACCGGGACGGGGCTGTGGTGGCTCGTGGCCGGCGTGGCGCTGGTGCTGGCCGGTCTCGGCCTTCCCCTCGGCGACGACCGCTACCGGTCGCTCGGCCACGGCTACGACGGGCGGCTGCTGTCGGTCCGCTCGGGTTCGCTGCGGCGTGCCCAGGCGGTCGTCGAACGGCGGGCGGTCGTCGGGTGGCGGCTGCGGCAGACGTGGTTCCAGCGGCGGGCCGGAGTGTTCACCCTCATCGCGGGGGTGGGCGCGGGCAAGGGCGGCTACGAGGCGGTGGACGTCTCCGCCGTGCAGGCGGTCGGATTCCCCGCCGAGGTCACGCCCGAATGGATGACCCCGTTCCTGCGCACCCCGGACAGCCGCCACCCCTGACGGCTCCCCCGCCCGACCGCTCCTGGCCGCCTGTCCGGGATCCGCCTGAGCGCCCGGTGGTCTGCTTGGAGGGTTCGCCGGAGCGCTCCCCGGCCGGGCCCACCCTTTGGTCGGGCCTGCCGGCAGGATCCTGACCGGGCCTGTTCTCTCGGGCGGGCCTGTTCTCTCGGGCGGGCCTGCTCGTCGGGTTCGGGCCGGGTCTGCACGTCCGGGGTGGGTCCGCTCGCACGGCTCAGGCGTGGGTGGTTCGCGCCGGGGTTGCTCGTGAGGCTCAGGCCGGGGTGGCTGGCGCTGTTGAGTCGGGTCGCACGCTCCAGGTGCGGATGCGGGGAAGGCGCCGGGCGGCGTGTGTGCCCCCGATGATGCGAACGAGGGGCGGTCCTGTGGGACCACCCCTCGTGTCGGCTGCTCGCGTCAGTCCTGGCGGCGGGCGCCGAACATGATCTCGTCCCAGGTGGGCACCGAGGCGCGACGGCCCCTGGAGCCCTTCTTGGGCTGGCGCGCGGCGGGCGCCGGCGGCGGCGACGGCACGGGCCCCGCGTCCCCCGGCTTCTTGGGGACGGGCGGCTTGGGCACCGGCGGCTTGTCCGGGACCGGCCTGCTCTCCTTGGCGCCCTCGTCGGTGCTCGGGCGCGCGGCGGGCACCTGGGCCTTCTCCTCGGGTACGGCCTGCCCCGCCGCCTTCACCGCCTCGGCACCCTGCCCAGCCTCGGCACGCTGCCCGGCTTCGGCACCCTGCCCGGCCTCGGTGCCCTGTCCGGCCACGGCTGCCGCCGAGTTCTGGACGGCTTCCTCGGCCTGGGGCGCCTTGGGCGTCTCCGCGTCCCTGTCGGCCTGGGCCGCCTCCACGGCGTCGGCGCTCTGCCCGGACTCGGCGACCTTGAGGTCCTCGGCGCCTCGCTCGGCCTCCGCCCCCTTCGAGACCTCACCGACTTCGCCGACCTGGTGACCCCGTCCGCCCTGGGCGGCCTGCTCGGCCTGCGCTGTCTGGTGAGCCTGTCCGGCCTGGGGAACCTGCCCGGCCTGGTCAGCTTGCCCGGCCTGGTCGGTCTGCCTGGTCTGGTTCTGTCCGGCCGGGTTGGCCTGTCCGGCCGGGTCGGCCTGCCTGGTCTGGTCGGTCGCGTTCGCCGCCGGACTTCCAGCGCCCGGGTCGGTCGCTGTCGCGGTCGCGGTCGGTGTGCCGGTGCTCTGCTCGGTCACGTCAGGCTGCGGCGCCTCGGTGGCCTGGGCGGTCACATCGGGCTTGGGCGCTTCGGCGCTCACGTCAGTCTTCGGCGTCTCGGTGGCTGGCGCGGTCGTGGCGGGCTTGGGAGCCTCGGTGGCCTCGGCGCTTACCGCTGGCTTCGGCGCCTCGGCGGCCTGCCGCGTGGCTGCTTCGGAAGTTCCTGCGGCCTGCTGCGTGGCGGCTGCCTCGGAAGTTCCTGCGGCCTGCGTGGCGGCTGCCCCGGGAGTGTCCGCGGCCTGCGGGGTCGCGGCTGCCTCGAGAGTCTCGACCGCCTGCTGAGTCGCGGCGGCCCCGGGAGTTTCGGCGGCTTGCGGCGACTCGACGGCCTTCTGCTCCCGCACGGACGCGTCAGCTGCCTCCGACGGCCCTTCGGCCGCCTGCGGCTGCTCAGCGAGGTCCGCGTCGACCCCCTGGGAAGCCCCGGCTGGAGTGGTCGCGTGCTGAGCGGCCTCCGGCTCGGCGGTAGCCACCTGCGCGGCCGCAGGGACGACCTCCGGCCCGGCAGGGGCGACCTGCTCAGCACCAGGGCCATCCTGCGCGGTGGTCGAAGCGTCCTGCGCGGTGGCAGGGCTGTCCTGCACGGTGGTCGAAGCGTCCTGCGCAGTGGCAGGGCCGTCCTGCGCGGTGGCTGCAGCGTCCTGCGCGGTGGTCTGCGGGGTCGTGGGGACGGCTTGTGCGGTCTCGACGGCGCCGTCGACAGGCGGAGACACCTCCCCGGCCCCCTTCACCGCGGCGGATCCCTGAACAGCGGCCACGTCGGCGGCTGCCGGTGCGGTCGCGGCGTCAGAAGCAGGCTGCGCGGTACCGGAAGAGGGCAGCTCGGCGTCGGAAGCGGGCCGCGCGGTGTCAGCGGCTCCTGGTGACTCCACGGCGGTGGCGGCCTGCGCGGTCGCGGTGGCCTCCGGAGAAGCGGCGGCCTCCGGAGAAGCAGGAGTCTCCGGAGAAGCGGTGGCCTCCGGAGAAGCAGGGGCGACGGAGGCAGGCGCGGGCGCGACGGCCCCAACCGTGTCCTCGACCAGCGGAGCGGCCGTGACTGGCGCCTCACCGGGCGCGGCGTCGCCCGTGGCGGCGGGAGCCGGGACAGCCTCGGCTCCGTCGAGCAGGGGCCGGCCGGCGGCGGAACCCGCAGAGCCGTGCGCGGGGCCTGCGGGCGCTTCGGGCGACGGCGACGGTGCGGGCTCGCGCACCGCGGGTGCGTAGATCGACTCCGGCTCCCGGGCGGCGCCGCGCCCCCCGGCCTCGGCCGTACGCGAAAGGCTCGGTGTCCACGCCGCGGGCGGCTCGGCAACGGCGGGATGTGCCACCGGCGGCGGGAAGCTCGTCGAGTCCTGGAACGCCGCCGGAGCGGGCGGCTCCTGCCTGGCCGCCGGCGCGGGCGCGTCGTGGTGGATCAAGGCGGCCGGCGGCTCGTGGCGGACAACCGGAGCGGGTGGTTCGTGGCGGGCCACCGGGGCCGGTGGTTCGTGGCGGGCCACCGTCGGGAACGGCACGGGCGGCTGCATCAGCGGCTCGGCGGCCAGCGGCGGCACCGGCTGCAGCTTGGCCACACGCGGCGCGAAGGGCGTGACGGTGGTGTCCTCGACCTGCGGGTTCGGGTCGAAGTCGGCCGACGACAGCCGCATGGCCTCGTCGTCGTGCGGGGTGACGTGGCGGCGGCGCGGGTCGAACAGCCACTCGGCGTGCCGGGTGTGACCGTTCCATACGTAGCCGAGCTTGACCCGCCACATGCCGTCGTCGCGCTTGGCGGAGTCCCAGTCGATCTCGTCGGACGGCACGCCACGCCGGGTGAGCCGCTCGGCGACCAGGTCGCCGAGCGTGGGGCCGGGGGCCGACTCCCCAGGCATGCGCACGGACACGCGCTGCGCCTGCTGGGCGACGTACTCCCTCTCCTGGAGCACGGGGCCCTCGAACCAGCGGACCCGCTCGACGGGGATTCCCGCGGTCGCGGCGATCTCCTCCGCGGTCTCCCCGGCTCGGATGCGGGCCTGGATCTCCTTGGGGCGCAACGGACTCTCCACTTCGATCTCGTACTGGCCGAGACGGGAGAAGTTTCCGCGGACGGCAGCGCGGAGCCGGTCGTCCACGGGAAGCGTGAAGCGGGTCCCTCTCCCGGCCGTCGCCAGCACGAGATAGGTGCCGTCCTCGCTCACCGCGACGAGTCGGAGCTCCTGCATGCGAGTCCCTTCGTCAGCGTCGTGCTCAATCTTCCCCCGGACCCTTGAGTCTCTCGCGTGTGCCGGTTGCCTGCCAGCACCGTACCCGGCATGTCCGAACATCGCCTTCATGGGACGGGCCCTGTTCGATGTGACGCCGGTCACATTTGATGTTTCCATCCGGAATTACAGCCCGCCACCGTGCAGCAGGAGGTTAGGCGTCCCCGAGGGATTCTGGCGAATCGCGTCACGCGTCGCCGTGAACTTCGGCCAAGTGGCCTGATCTGGCGGGTCGCCGGACGGTCGGGGCTCCAGGTGGCGGGCGAGGACGCCCGCCGCGCGTGGGGAGGTGACCACGGCCACTCCGGCCTCGCTGAGCCGACGTACGGCGGTGGCGAGGGCGGGGGAGTCGCCGGAGTCGACGGGCAGGGTGGCCACGGCGGGGCGGTGGGCGTGCCTGCGCACCCAGTCGAGTCCCGCGATCACGTCGGACAGGCGGCCGGAGCCGTCGCAGCCGAGCACCTTGACCGAGCCGACGTGGGCGCCGGGCGCCCTGCCGTACGGGCTGCCGGCCGCGATGGCGGCGGCGCGGGTGCCGTGCGAGCCGCAGAAGCGGCCGCGCGCGCCCGTGGCGTCGAAGGCGTGCCAGGCCCGGCCGCCGAAGTCGGGACGGGTGACGTCGACGCCGGTGCCGAGCACGTAGACGGTGACGCCCCTGCCGGTCGACGGCGAGCGGGACGGCCCGGCCGACGCCAGGCCGAGCGCGTGGCCCGGCCCCGGCTCGCCCACGCGGCCCCCGAGATCACCCGCGCGGCCGCCGAGCTGGAGCGCCCGGACCCTGCTGTCGGGTTCCACCGCGCTCACCCTGGGGTCGGCGCGCAGCTCGGCCGCCTCCGCCGGAGTCAGCACGGTGGCGAAGCCGGGCAGCGCGGCGGCGTAGTAGCGGCGTACCCGCCAGCGCGCGTCGCCGACCAGTGCCCGGGCCTCGGCTCTGCCGACGGCGGTGACGATGGAGGGGCGGGGCGGCTCGTCGGGCACGGTGAGCGTGGCGGCGGGTGTCACGACAGAGGCCACCACGGGGGCCGCTGTGGTGACCGCCGTCGCCACGGCCGCGGCGGCGTAGACGGAGGGCAGTCCGAATCGGCGGGGCACGAGGGTCCAATCTGCTGTCACGCAGGTCACAGGAACAACAGGACACGCGGTCGCGTCTAGTTACGAAGAAGCTCTTTACCGAACGCGTGACAAGAGGGGACTGATCCGGGGGATGAGCGGCGAGCAGCAGAAGTTCGAGCTGAGCGTGCCGCAGATCGCAGGGGGAGCGCTGGCCGCGGTGACCGCGGCTGTCGCGGCGTCGTACCTCGGGGTGGCGGGGACCTTCGTCGGCGCGGCCGTGGCGAGCGTCGCCAGCACGATCGGCGGCGCGGTCTACACGCACTACCTGAAACGCGCCAACGAGCAGATCAAGCAGCATACCGTCGTCGCCTGGCGCGACCGGTCCGAGCCGCCGGCCCGCGTCGAGGGGGCGGGGGAGCTGGCCACGGCGGTGCAGGCCACCGTGCGGGAGGAGGGCGAGTCCGCGCCCACGCTGGTGATGGCCCCGGTGGTGCCGAAGCGACGGCTGCCGTGGCCCAAGCTGCTGGCGGCTGCGGCGCTGGTGTTCGCGATCAGCACCGGGGTCATCCTCGCCTACCAGGCGCTGGCCCACGAGACCGTGCACGAGACGGTGACCGGCAGGTCCAGCGCCGTCCAGCAGAAGAAGGAGCCGAAGCGCGAGCGGGAGGAGCCGGTGGCGCCGCCGTCGTCCGAGGCGCCGCGGTCGCGGGAGCCGGCGACCACGCCCACCCCGTCTCCCACGCCGACGCCGACCCCCAGCCCGACGCCCACCCGGACGCCCGCGGCGACGCCCACGCCACCCGCGACCGAGCCCACGCCGGAGCCCACCGGCTCGGCCACCGAGGCGCCCGCGCCCGCCGAGACGCAGAGCGACAGGGGCACCGAGCCGGACCAGGACGCGCCCGCCGAAGACCGTCTCGAGCAACTGCCCGGCCAGTCCTAGCGCTTTCCGGCCTCATCGCGACGCAGGAAGCCCCGGATGTCGTCGAGGCCGTCGAGCGCCCGTCCGTCCACGTCCGACGGATCGGCCTCCGCTCGCGCCGCCAGGGACGTCGCGAGCGCGACGGCGTGATCGCTGAGGTGTCCGAAACGTCGCGCGGTATGCCCCAGGCACAGGCCGGCCAGCCCGAGCAGCGGACTGCCGGCCGAAGCCCGCGTTCCGACCTCCACGCAGCAGTGCTCGACGAACGCCCGGTCGTCCTCGTTCAACGCGGTACCGACCAGAGCGTCCGCCGCGGCGGCCTCCTGCGAGCGGTCGCTCAGAGCCCGCTCCAGCGTCTCGAGCACCACCTCATGGGGCAGTGCTGAAGGGTTCCCGAAGCGCCGGTGCGCATCCACCTGGAGCGCGGCCTCGGCCCTCAGGCGCCCAGGACGGTGTCCAGGTAGGGGTTGGCGAACACCCTGCCGGGGTCGAGGCGGTCGCGCAGCGCCACGAAGTCGGCGAACCGCGGATACACCCCGCGCAGGTAGGCGGCGTCCCTGGTGTGGAGCTTGCCCCAGTGCGGCCGCCCGTCGAGGCGCGTCATGATCTCCTCGACGCCCTCGAAGTAGGCGGGGTTCGGGGTCGGCCGGTAGATGTGGCAGGCGATGTAGGCCGACGGCCTGCCGTACGCGGTGGACAGCCAGGCATCGCTCGGCGGCGTGACGCGCACCTCGATCGGGAAGGTGATCTTCCAGTCCATCCGCTCGACCAGGTCCCTGGTCTCGCGCAGCGCCTGGCCGAGCCGTTCGCGGGGGACGGCGTACTCCATCTCCAGGAAGCGCACGTCACGCACGGAGGTGAAGACCTTGTAACTGGTGTTCACCGATTCGGAGTCGCCGAGGAAGGCCGCTGACAGCGCGTTGAGCCGGGGGATCGCGGCGGGGAAGCGTCCGCCGATGCCGCACAGCGCCCCGAAGAGGGTGTTCTCCAGGAACACGTTGTCCAGCCAGTGCTTGACGGCGCCGGGCGGGCTGGCCGGGCCCGGGTGCCGGTTGTTGGTCTTGACCAGGCAGGCGTCGGTGTGCGGGAGCCAGAAGAAGTCGAGGTGCTCGTTGTCGGCCGTCATCGCGTCGAGGCCGTCCAGGATGTCGCTCAGCGGCATCGCCCTGCGCCGGTTGTGCAGCAGGAAGGAGGGCTCGACCCGGAAGGTGACGGCGGTGAGCACGCCCAGCGCGCCGAGCCCGACCCTGGCGGCGTCGAACAGGTCGTCACCGGGGACGGCCGTCGCCACGGAGCCGTCGGCCAGCACCATCTCGAGCTTGACCACCTGGTCGGCCAGGCCGCCGGTGTCGCGTCCGGTGCCGTGGGTGCCGGTCTGGATGGCGCCGGCGACCGTCTGCGCGGTGATGTCGCCCATGTTGGCCAGCGCCAGGTCGCGCTTGGCGAGCTCCTCGTTGAGCACGCTGAGCGGGGTGCCCGCCAGCACGCACACCGAGCTGGAGCCGTTGTCCCTGGTGACCGAGCGGATGCCGGTCAGCTTGTGCGGCCTGAGCATGATGCCGTCGGTGAGGGCCACCCCGGTGAAGGAGTGGCCCGTGCCGACCATGCGGACGCGGCGCCCGCTCGCGGCGGCGTCCTGGACGGCCCGCGCCACGTCCTGCACGGAGGATGGGGTGCGCACCTCGGCGGGCGTGGCTGACTGGTTGCCGGCCCAGTTCGTGAAGACCATGCGCACCCCTCCGGAGCAACGTTCGGTTAAACGCGAACGATACTCACTTTTCCCATCCTTCGGGAACGGGGAAGATGTCGCCCGGCTGCAGGTTCTGGCTCTTGACGACCTCGGAGACCGTCACGAGATGGTAGCCCTTGCCCTGCAACGTCTTGATGAGCGCGGGCATCGAGTCCACGGTCTGCTTCACCCAGTCGTGCATGAGGATGATGCCGTCCTGCTTGGCCACCGCGAGCGTCTGCTTCTTGATGGCCGCCTCGTTCTTGGACTCCCAGTCGCGCGAGCCGCCGGTCCACAGGATCATCGGCATCCCGAACTCCGCCGCGATCTCGGAGACCTGCAGGTCGGCCAGGCCGTACGGCGGGCGCAGCAGCTTGGGCTCCACGCCGGCGGCCTGCTTGACGGCGTCCTGGGTCTTCTTGATCTCGTTCCGGATGGCCCCCGGCTCGAGCGTGGTGAAGTTGGGGTGCTTGTAGCTGTGGTTGCCCAGCTCGTGCCCTTCGGCGGCCATGCGCTTGACGAAGGCCGGACGGCTCGTCACGTACTGGCCTTCGAGGAAGAACGTGGCCTTGGCGTTGTACTTCTTCAACGTGTCGAGCAACTGGCCCGCGTACTGGCCGGGGCCGTCGTCGAAGGTCAGCGCCAGGCACTTGACCTGGGTGCAGTCGACCTCTTTGGGGGCGGGTGCGGCTGTCGCGGCGGCGGGGGTCGATGCGACCGTTACCGCGGCGATGGCCAGAAGTGAAAGGAGATGTCGGGACATAGCAGACTTTCGTAGGTTGAGGGGGTGTCTGAGGGGATCTCCCGACCGTAGCGGATCATCCTTTGGCGGGTGAAGGAGCCTCAGGAAGTCTCAGCAAACCCGAACCTCCGATGCCGACGACGGCCGCCAGCAGCGCACACGTCAGCGAGAAGCCGTAGGCGTTGGAGGCGCCGAACGCCTCGGTGAGCCGCCCGCCCGCCCACGCGCCGACCGCCACGCCGAACCCGATCGAGGTGGAGATCCACGCCATGCCCTCGGTGAGCAGCGACGGCGGCACCAGCCGCTCGGTGAGCGAGAAGCCGGTGATGAGCGTCGGCGAGATCGCCAGGCCCGCGATGAACAACGCGATCGCCATGACCGGCGCGCTGCCGATGAAGGCGATCGGCAGCAGGCCGACCGCGAAGACCGCCAGCGCCCTGACGAACCTGGCCCGCAGCGACACCTTCCACGCCCGCGAGCCGAACCACAGGCCCGACACCATCGAGCCGCCCGCGAAGGCCGCCAGCAGGAAGCCGGCCATGCCCTTGACGCCGTGCTCGTCGGCGAAGGCCACCGTGATCAGGTCGACCGAGCCGAAGACCGCCCCCAGCGCGAGGTAGACGCACGACAGCAGGGCGATGCCGGGGATGGTGATCGGGCTGCCGCCGACGTGCCGTACCAGGGCGACGGGAGGCTCGGTACGGCGCTGCATCGCGAACGCGAGCGTGCCCACCAGCATGAGCACCAGCGCCACGATCAGCCCCGCGAACGGGTTGACCATGGTCGCCAGGACGGTCACCGTCGCTGGCCCGGTAACGAAGATCACCTCGTCGGCCACCGACTCGAACGCGAAGGCGGTGTGCAGCCGCGCCGAGCCGCCCAGCAGGTGGGACCAGCGCGCCCGGACCAGCGACCCGAGGGAGACCGAGCTGGCGCCGACCACGAAGCCGGAGACGTAGAGCGTCCAGCCGGGCAGGCCGAGTCCCGCGCACAGCATGAGCGCCGCCATGGCCGCGCCGTTGACCAGGGCGAGCGGTGTGATGACCCGGCCCTGGCCGAACCTGTCGACCAGGCGGCCCGACAGCGGGGCGGCGATGGCGTAGGAGAGGTTGGTGACGGCGGCGACGGCGCCTGCCGTGGCGTACGAGCCGGTGATGAAGGAGATGAGCAGGACGATGCCGATTCCCAGCATCGACATCGGCATCCTGCCGATGAATCCCGCGACGACGAAACCCTTCACGCCGGGCATGTTGAACAGCCCCCGGTACGGCCCGACCACTTGTGTCCCCCTACTCTTCAAGCGTTCAACCTTTGCGCACCGTGTGTCCGGACAGCAAGTGATTTTTCGCCTGATCGTCTAACGTGGCGCAGGTGTCTGCTCTTCCCTCTGTCCGGGGACTCATGATCGTTCTCGCCGTCGTGGTGTCGGTGGGCGCCGCGGGCGCGTTCGCGTTCACGATGAGCGAGGAGAAGAAGAAGGGCGCCGATCCCGCCCCGCCCGTCGTCCTCAAGGAGGAGACCCCGCGGCTCGACCAGCTGGTGCCGGTCAAGGAGTTCGGGCAGGGCGGCCCGGGGGTCTCGGTCACGCCGCCGCGCATGCTGGGCATCGCCCGGGCCACGGTGCCCAAGGACACCCGCCTGGCCCTCGGCGGCCTCAAGCACGTGCAGAAGGTGATCGTGGTGGACGCGGGCTCGGTCAGGATCTCCGGCACCGGCGTCAACCTCCTGGCCGTCGACCCCACCGAGTACCGCTCGTGGACCCCGCAGGCGGTCGCCGACCAGCCGGAGGTGTGGAGCGCGCTGGCCAGGGGCGAGCTGGTCGCCGACACCTCCGCCGCCCGCAGGTTCGGCCTGGTCCTCGGTGCCACCTACCAGATCGACGGCGGCCCGAGACTGCGCGTGGCCGCCTCCGCCACGCTCGGCCTGCCCGGCGTGGACGGCGTCGTCAGCACCGAGGTCGGCCGCAGCCTCGGCCTCATGCAGGGCGTGGCCGTCCTCCTGCACGGCAAGGAGGGCAAGATCCGCGAGGCGGGCGTGCGCCGGCTGCTGGGCAAGGACACCCAGGTGGTCACCATCGGCCGCGCCCCCGCCCGGCCCCGGCCGCAGAAGCAGGTGGTACGGCAGGGCAGCTACCTGGACCTCTACAAGTCGGCCGCCACCCGCTGCCCCGGCCTGTCGTGGACCGTGCTGGCCGCCATCGGCCAGGTGGAGAGCTCCCACGGGCGCAACAACGGCCCGTCGAGCGCCGGCGCCCTCGGCCCGATGCAGTTCATGCCCGCCACCTGGAAGGCCTACGGCGTCGACGGAGACGGCGACGGCCGCAGGGACATCTGGAGCCCCTACGACGCGGTGCCGGGCGCGGCCAACTACCTGTGCGCCAACGGCGCCGGCCAGGGCGGGCAGAAGCTGCGCAAGGCGGTGTGGTTCTACAACCACTCCTGGGACTACGTGAACAAGGTCCTCGGCCTGGCCGACGCCTACGCCCGCGCCTACACCTGACCCCGCCCGCCTGACCCCGCCGGCCCCGGTCTACGAGGGGCGTCGCACGGGCGCCGGGCAGCAGGTCAGCGGGCACGCCACCGGCTCCGGCTCGTCCATCAGCTCGCGCACCATGCGCACGAAACGCGGATGCGTGCCCGCCGTCGCCGCCCGCTCCAGCGGCAGCCCCAGCTCGGCGGCCAGTTGCCGGGCCTCGACGTCGAGGTCGAAGACGACCTCCATGTGGTCGGAGACGAAACCGATCGGCACCAGCACCACGGCGGGCGCGTTCGTCTTGCGCAGGTGGTCGAGCACGTCCGGCTCCAGCCACGGCACCTGCGGCGGGCCGCTGCGCGACTGCCACACCAGATCCCACGGCTCGTCGCGGCCGAGCGCCTGGTTGACCAGCTCGGCCGACCTGCGCAGCTGCGCCTCGTAGAGCCCGCCGGAGGGGCCCGCCGTCTCGGCCATGGAGACGGGGATGCTGTGCGCGGTGAACACCAGCCTGGCGTCGTCGCGGCCCAGCCGGTCGAGCGCCTGCCTGGTGTGGTCGGCCAGCGCGGCCACGAACCCCGGATGGTCGCCGAAGTGGCGCATCTTGACCAGCTCGGGCCCGCCATCGAGGGAGATGCGCCGGATGTCCTCGTAGTACTGCCGGCAGCTGGAGTAGCCGGCGAAGGCCGAGGTGGCGAAGACCGCCGCCTTCCTGACCCCGTCGGCCTTCATCTGCTTGACCGTGTCCTCGCCGAACGGCCGCCAGTTGCGGTTGCCCCAGTAGACCGGCACGTCCAGCTCCGGGCGCAGGGCCGCCATCAGGTCGCGGTTCTGCTGGTTGATCGGGCTGACCCCGCCGAAGGACTGGTAGTGCTCGGCCACCTCGAGCAGCCGCTCGCGCGGCACCCCCCGGCCCCGCACGACGTTCTCCAGGAACGGCATCACGTCGTCGGGCCCCTCGGGACCGCCGAAGGACAGCAGCAGCAGCGCGTCATAGTTCCCCACGCCGGTAAGCCTAGGCGGACCACGATGTAGGTTCGTGACGTGAGCTCATTCAAGGATATTCGAGACTACGTTGCCATCCCCCGAGTTCTCTCGCTGAAGCTGTCGCCGGACGGATCCCGGCTCGTCAGCGCCGTCCAGTCGCTCAATCCCGACGGCAAGTCGTTCGGCACCGCGCTGTGGGCCATCCCCGTGGACGGCGAGCCGTACCGTCTCACCAGGAGCGCCAAGGGAGAGACCGGCACCGAGTTCACCTCGGCGGGTGACGTGCTGTTCGCCTCACGCCGTCCCGATCCGACCGTCAAGGACGCCGACGAGGAGGTGCCCGCCCTCTGGCTGCTGCCGCGCGCCGGCGGCGAGGCCCGCCAGGTGGCCGCCCGCCCCGGCGGCATCGCCGCGGCCAGGACGGCGGGCGACGTGGTCGTCTTCGCCTCCGACGTGCTGCCCGGCGACGAGGCCGCCGACGAGGAGCGGCGCAAGGCCCGCAAGGACGCAGGGATCAGCGCGATCCTGCACGAGGGGTACCCCGTCCGCTACTGGGACCACGACCTCGGGCCCGGCCGTACCCGCCTGTTCGCCGGCAGGCTCGGCGCCGACCGGCTGGAGGACGTGCGGGATCTGACCCCCGACTCCGGCAGTTCCCTCGGCGACCACCTGGACTTCGCCCTCACCCCCGACGGCGCCACGGTCCTGAGCACCTGGGCGGTGCCGACCGGCGCGGGCCAGCAGCGGATCGAGGTGGTCGCCATCGACGTGGCCACCGGCGAGCGGCGCACCCTGTTCGCCGCCGACGACCACGACTTCGAGGGGCCGCTGCGGATCTCGCCCGACGGCGCCCGCGTGGCCTGCTCGCGCAGCCGCCACACCGCGTTCGACGTCTCGGCCCGCTCCGAGCTGTGGATCGGCGAGATCGCCACGGGCGAGGGCAGGGTCCACGCCGACGACCTGTTCCCCACCGACCTGGCGTGGGCGGCCGACTCCACGGCCGTCTACCTCGCGGCCGACCACCAGGGCCGCCGCCCGGTCTTCCGCGTCTCCCTCGACGGCGCCGTCACGCGGCTCACCGCCGACGACGCCGCCTACCTGGCGCTCAACGCCTCCGTGGACGGCCGCTTCCTGTACGTCCTGCGCAGCGGCTACCACGCCCCCGCCACCCCGGCCAGGATCGACACCGCCACCGGCGAGGTCGTCGAGCTGCCCTCGCCCGCCCCCGCGCTGGAGCTGCCCGGCACGCTCACCGAGCTGACGGCCGTGGCCGACGACGGGCAGGAGATCCGCGGCTGGCTGGTGCTGCCCAGGGACGCCTCGGCCGAGAACCCGGCGCCGTTCCTGCTGTGGATCCACGGCGGCCCGGTCGCCTCCTGGAACGACTGGTCGTGGCGGTGGAACCCGTGGATCATGGCCGAGCACGGCTACGCCGTCCTCATGCCCGACCCCGCCCTGTCCACCGGCTACGGCCAGCACATGATCGACCGCGGCTGGGGCGACTGGGGCCCGCGCACGCTGGCCGACCTCGACTCCATCGTCGACGAGGCGCTCAAGCTGCCCGAGATCGACGAGACCCGCCTGGGCGCGATGGGCGGCTCCTTCGGCGGCTACATGGCCAACTGGGTGGCCGGGCACTCCGACCGCTACCGCGCGATCGTCACCCACGCCTCGCTGTGGAACCTCGACCAGTTCGCCGGCACCACCGACGCCTCCATGTACTGGCAGCGGGAGTTCGGCGCGCCCGGCTCCGAGCGGTACGGCAAGCTGTCCCCGCACGTGGCCCTCGACCGGATCAGCACGCCGATGCTGGTCGTCCACGGCGACAGGGACTACCGGGTGCCGATCGGCGAGGCGCTGCGCCTGTGGTGGGACCTGCAGCGCAGCGACGTCGAGTCGAAGTTCCTCTACTTCCCCGACGAGAACCACTGGATCCTCAAGCCGGGCAACGCCGTCGCCTGGTACGAGACGGTGCTCGCCTTCCTCGCTCAGCACGTGCTCGGCCAGGAGTGGAAGCGCCCCGAGTCGGTGGCGTAGATGACCGACTTCGCGGCACTGGCCACGGACATCGCCCGCGAGGCGGGCGACATGCTGCTGGCCAAGCGGCCGAGCAACCCCGAGGTCGTGCAGACCAAGTCGAGCCCCACCGACGTGGTCACCGCGCTCGACCGGGCCTCGGAGGAGCTCATCAGGGCCAGGATCAGGCAGGCCAGGCCCGACGACATGATCCTCGGGGAGGAGGGCGGCGACACCCCGGGCTCCAGCGGCGTGCGGTGGGTCGTCGATCCCATCGACGGGACCGTCAACTTCCTGTACGGCCTGCCCGAGTGGGCGGTCTCCATCGCCGTCGAGGTGGACGGCAGGGTCGTCGCGGGCGCCGTCAACGTGGCGCCGCGCGGCGAGCTGTTCAGCGCCTCCCTCGGCGGCGGGGCCGTCCTGCACAAGGACGGGCTCGCGCAGGAGCGGCTGCGCTGCAACAGCGGGGTGCCGCTGGCGCGGGCGCTGGTGGCGACCGGGTTCGGCTACGACGCCGCACGGCGCAGGGTGCAGGGGCAGATCGTGGCGGCCGTGCTGCCCGCCGTACGCGACATCAGGCGGGGCGGTTCGTGCGCGATCGACCTGTGCTCGGTGGCGGCGGGCCGGGTGGACGCCTACTACGAGCGCGGGATCAACTACTGGGACCACGCCGCGGCCGGGCTGATCGCCACCGAGGCGGGGGCCAGGGTCGGCGGCCTGCACGGCAGGCCGGCCGGCGGCGAGCTCACCATCTGCGCCGCGCAGGGGCTGTTCGAGGAACTGCACGACCTGCTCGTGCCGCTCGATCCCGAGCGCGACGCCTGACCGGTGGGGTGCGGCGCACCCCGGACACGACGACGGCCGGAGCCTTCAGGCTCCGGCCGTCACGCGTGCGGGTGCGGTTCAGCGCGGCAAGGGGACGCCGTGGTCGTCGGCCAGGCGGCGCAGGTCCTCGATCTCCGCGGTGAGGGTGTCGGCGAGGTAGTCGTCGCCGACGGACCTCGCCTCGTCGAGACCCTTGTAGGCCTGGCAGAGGCGGCGTTCGATCGTGATCGTGAACTCGCCCATCTCACCTTCTCTCTCACATGCATCTCGGGGGCGGCGCGTGCGGTCATGGGGGTTCCACGGCACGCGGCGATGAGTGTCTGCCGGGTTTACCCACCCCGGCCGCGGTCCGAAACCTCCGATCGCGTGTGCCCTGCGTCACGCTGCCGCCGAACATGGCTTACCGTGCGTTTATCGGGGATGTGGGGACAATGAAGCCACATCGAGGAGCAGGGAGAGGGGCCGGCAGCCGTGCGGGTGCTTGTGGTGGAGGATGAGCGGGTGCTCGCCGACGCGATCGCGACGGGTTTGCGTCGTGAGGCCATGGCCGTGGACGTGGCCTACGACGGCGGAACGGCGCTGGAGAAGACCTCCTACATCGACTACGACGTGATCGTGCTGGACAGGGACCTGCCGGTGGTCCACGGCGACGAGGTGGCCCGCCGGCTGGTCGCCGACCGCAGCGCCTCCCGCATCCTCATGCTGACCGCCGCGGGCGACGTCGACGACAAGGTGGAGGGCCTCGGCCTCGGCGCCGACGACTACCTGGCCAAGCCGTTCGTGTTCATCGAGCTGGTGGCCCGGGTGCGCGCCCTCGGCCGCAGGTCGGCGCCCGCCCTGCCGCCGGTGCTGGAACGTTCGGGGGTACGGCTGGACCCCGGCAAGCGCCTGGTGGAGCGCGACGGCAGGGAGATCCAGCTGACGAAGAAGGAGTTCGCGGTCCTGGAGGAGCTGCTGCGCGCCGACGGCGCCGTGGTCAGCCAGGAGGACCTGCTGGACAAGGCATGGGACGAGAACATCGACCCGTTCACCAACGTCGTGCGCGTCACCATGATGACGCTGCGCAAGAAGCTCGGTGAGCCCCAGGTGATCGAGACCGTCCCGGGAGTGGGATACAAGTTGTGAGCGACGAGCAGGACCGCCCGGCGGTCCCCACCCATCCGATGATCAGCCCGCACTCGGAGCGGGCGAGCATGACACGGACGCGGGTGGAGCAGCTGGGCCAGGGGGACGGGGACAAGGGCGGGCAGCGGCCGCCGCAGGAGGAGGCGTGGGACGGCCCGCCGCCCATCCAGCCGGCGGCCGAGGAGACGATGGCCGAGCGCATCAGGGTGATGCGCGACAGGGTGAGCATCCGCTGGCGGCTCACCCTCACCTACAGCGCGCTGTTCTTCGCCGCGGGCGCCTTCCTGCTCGCGGTGATGTACCTGATCGTCAGCGCGGTGCTGCACCAGGGCTTCTCCTTCACCCTGAAGCTGCCGCAGTGGGCGCCGGAAGGGCTGGCCGAGTCCCTGAACGACCAGTCCCAGCTGCTGATGAACAACAACATCAACCTGATCCTCGAGAACCTGATCAGGCAGTCGATCATGGTGTTGATCGGGGTCGGCATCCTGGCGCTGATCCTCGGCTACTTCGTGGCCGACCGGGCGCTGCGTCCCGTGACGCAGATGACCGCGACGGCCAAGAAGCTGTCCGAGAGCAACCTCGCCCACCAGCGCATCGACCTCAAGGGTCCGCAGGACGAGCTGAAGGAGCTGGCCGACACCTTCGACGCGATGCTGACCAGGCTCAACATCGCCTTCGACACCCAGCGCAGGTTCGTGGCCAACGCCTCGCACGAGCTGCGCACACCGCTGACCATCAACAGGACGGTGCTGGAGATCGCGCTGTCCGACCCTGAGGCGTCCGAGGACCTCAAGGCGCTGGGCCGTACCCTCCTGGAGGTCAACGCCCGCAACGAGAAGCTGATCGAGGGCCTGCTGCTGCTGGCCAGGAGCGAGCGCGAGCTGCGCGTGCGCAAGCCGGTCGACGTCAAGGAGGTCGCGACGACGGCCGTGGAGCAGCTGGCGCCCTTCGCGGCCGAGCACGGCGTCACCGTCACCACCGAGCTGTCGGCCGCGCCGACGCTGGGCGACCCCGTCCTGCTAGAACGCTCCATCAGCAACCTGCTCGAGAACGCCGTCAAATACAACATCCCAGAAAACGGAAAAGTCTGGATCCGGACGGGAATGGTGGACGGGGCACTGGTTGTTCAGGTGGCCAACACGGGACAGCATGTCCCGGCGTACGAGGTCAACAGCCTGTTCGAGCCCTTCAGACGGCTCCACGCCGACCGCGTGGACTCGGCGAAAGGCTCGGGTCTCGGCCTGTCCATCGTCCGCGCGGTCGTGCAGGCGCACGGCGGAAACGTGGCCGCGGTGCCGCGCGACGGCGGAGGACTTGTCGTGACCATTCGACTTCCCGGGCGCTAGTCCGGCGTGTTGATCTGACGGGGGAGTCTCGTTCGCGCCGTACATGTGGTTGGATGTGCCGTCGAACACGGTGGTGCATGCCGCCAATGCTGTGTGTTTCGCCATATTTGGCTAACCACGGGCCGTTGGTAGCACGCCCCAACGTGTCGGGAGGTTCAGCAGCCGTTCCTTCGGGGTACCGATGCACAAATCTCCCGGAGGAATCGGGCACAAGATGGGCCTCTCGGACGTTAGACACGCGCGACGAGCGCGAGACCATAGATGAGGGGGATGGAGCGAGCACAATGGCAACCGACTACGACAGCCCGCGCAAGACCGACGACGACCTGGGGGAGGACAGCCTCCAGGAACTCCAGGCGCGGCGCACTGACAAGTCGTCCGGCAGCATCGACATCGACGAGACCGACCTCGCCGAGTCGCTGGAGCTGCCCGGTGCTGACCTGTCGAACGAGGAGCTGTCCCTGCGGGTGATCCCTCGCCAGGCCGACGAGTTCACCTGCTCGCGGTGCTTCCTTGTGCACCACCGCAGCCAGCTGGCCTCCGAGAGGAACGGGCAGCAGGTCTGCAAGGAGTGCGCCGCCTGACGGAGAGGGCACCTCATCGTGTCATCCAGGAATGAGGAGCGGGACGACCCTGTGAACGACCCGACGGTCGCAGAGTCGTCCGCTGCCTCCACCGCGGACGAGGATCGCGAACACGAGGCCGCGGACCTCGACAACGAGGTAGGCGAGCTCGTCGGCCGCCTGGTGCGGCCCGGTGAGCTGAAGAGCGCCGAGCGGCGCAGGCTGCTCGGCCGCCTCGGCGCGGCACTGTCCGAGGGAGCCAGGAAGGCGCAGGCCTCGGGCGTCGGCCGGGGCAGGTGGCTGGCCGAGGTCTTCCTGAAGATCGCACCGCGCATCCCCATCCGAGACCTCGCGACCCTGTCCGACCACCACCACGGCCTCACCGGCGAGCAACTGGCCGACGATCTCGTCCGCACCGCGCAGAAGGCGACGATGACGATCGGCGCGATCGGCGGGGCACTGGCCGCCGCCGAGTTCGCCGCGCCCCCGCTGCTGCTGTCGGCGCCCGCCCAGCTGGTCGCCGAGACCATCCTGGTGGCCGCGATCGAGGTCAAGCTGCTGGCCGAACTCCACCAGGTCTACGGCGTCGAGGTGCCGGGCACGGGCACCCAGCGGGCCGTCGCCTTCACCGTGGCGTGGTCCAAGCAACGCGGCATCGACCCCCTCGCCCCCGCCTCGGTCACGCTCGCGCTGGGCGGGGCCGCGAAGACGGCGCTCCGCAACAGGCTGATGCGGACCCTCGGACGGCACCTGACGACGCTCGGCCCGTTCCTGACCGGAGCCGTGGCCGGTGGCGCGCTCAACCGGGCCGCGACCAGGCGACTCGGCGCGGCGATCCGCGCCGACCTGCGCATCAAGGGGTCCGCTCTGCCGCGGCCCGCCGACGCCGCCGAGCTCGAGAGCTGATCCGCGCCCAGGTGGCGTGGCCCTTCCCCCGTCGCGCCCCTGGGGTCCGCGTCAACGGGTGCGCAACCCGTCGAAGGCGATCGTCAGGATCGCCTCGGCCAGCTCGTCGGCCGATCCGCCGCGTGACGGCTGGTACCACTCGGTGATCGAGTTGACCGTGCCGAACAGCAACCGTGTCACCAGCGCGGGATCCACGTCCGGTCTGATGTGCCCCTCCGCCGCGGCCTCCTTCACCAGGTGGCTGACGAACCTGTCGAACTCCCTCCGCCGCTCGAGCGCCTGCTGCTCGGTGGCGCTGTTGCCGCGCACCCTCAGCAACAGTGTCACGTACGGCAGCCGTTCGACGAGGATCGACACGCTGCGCCGGACCACCCACTCCAGCCGCGCGATCGCGGGGCCCGAGGTGGCCATGGGGTCGGCGATCATCGTGAACAGGCCGTCCAGCGCCCGGTCGAGGGCCCGGGCGAGCAGCTGCTCCTTGCCCGGCACGTGGTAGTAGATCGCCGACTTGGTCATCCCGAGGGCGCGGGCGAGGTCCTCCATGCTGGTGCCGTCGTAGCCGCGCTCGTTGAACACCGTCACGGCCGTGTGCAGGACGGACTCGGGGTCGTGCCCGCGCCCGCGCTGACGGGTCGGAGTGGTGGTCATGGGCTAATTATCCCGAAGGTCCACTACGCGCTGGAGCTTTCCCGCCGACCTGGCCAGCGTCCCCTGCGCCACGAGCTCGACCGCGATCGTCACGCCGACGGTGTCCTTGACCGTCCTGGCGAGCGCCTCGCCGGCGCCTTCGGCCCCCGGGGCGGCCTCCACCCGGACCGTCATCACGTCGAGGCGCCCGGGCCTGCTCAGCTCGATCAGGAAGTGCGGCGACAGGCCCGGCGTGCGCAGCACGATCTCCTCGATCTGCGTGGGGAAGACGTTGACGCCGCGCAGGATGATCATGTCGTCGGTACGGCCCCGCACCTTCTCCATCCGCCGGAAGGCGGGCATCGCCGTACCGGGCAGCAGGCGGGTCAGGTCGTGGGTGCGGTAGCGGATGACGGGCATGGCCTCCTTCGTGAGCGAGGTGAAGACCAGCTCGCCCCTGCCGGAGGCGTCCGCGTCGACGATCTCGGGATAGAAGTGGTCCTCCCAGATGTGCAGGCCGTCCTTCGTCTCGACGCACTCCTGGGCCACGCCGGGGCCGATGACCTCCGACAGGCCGTAGATGTCGACGGCGTCCAGGCCGAAGGCGTCCTCGATCTCGGCGCGCATCTCCTCCGTCCACGGCTCGGCGCCGAACAGGCCGACCCGCAGCGAGGTCGCGCGCGGGTCGAGCCCCTGCGCCTCGAACTCCTCCAGCAGCGCCAGCATGTACGACGGCGTCACCATGATGACGTCGGGGCGGAAGTCGGTGATGAGCTGGACCTGGCGGGGCGTCATGCCGCCGGAGACCGGCACCACCGTGCAGCCGAGCCGCTCGGCGCCGTAGTGCGCGCCGAGCCCGCCGGTGAACAGCCCGTAGCCGTAGGCGACGTGCACGATGTCGCCGGGCCTGCCGCCGGCCGCCCTGAGCGACCTGGCCATGACGTCGGCCCAGGTGTCGATGTCGCGCCTGGTGTAGCCCACCACGGTGGGCCTTCCGGTCGTGCCGCTGGAGGCGTGGATGCGCACCACCTGCTCGCGCGGCACCGCGAACATGCCGAACGGGTAGCGGGACCGCAGGTCGTCCTTGGTGGTGAAGGGGAACATGGCCAGGTCGTCCAGCTTCTTGCAGTCAGCCGGATGGACCCCCGCCGCGTCGAACTTCTCCCGGTACAGCGCGACGTTGCGGTAGGCGTGGTCGAGGGTCCACCGCAGCCGCTCCAGCTGCAGCGCGGCCAGCTCGTCCGACGAGATCATGGCTCCTCCTCCCGCAGGCGGGGACACGCCGGCGCGACACGGATGTCTCCCTTGTCAGCTGACCGAATGTTCGGTAAACACATCATCGTCCGCAGGTCCTGTCAAGGGAGGGGCGACCATGTTCGACCAGCACAGGCAGACGCTCAGCCGGGCCATGGAGGCCATCGCCGAGCGGGGCTACTGGAGCGCCTACCCCGAGTCGCCGAGCCCCCGGGTCTACGGCGAGGGCGCGGCCGAGCGGGGCAAGGAGGCCTTCGAGTCCTACCTGGGCAAGCCCTTCCCGCTCGACCAGCCGGGCACCGGCCTGTGGATCGGCGCCGAGCGCTCGCCGTACGGGATGGAGCTGGGGGTGACCTATCCGGAGCCGTCGCCCGAGCAGCTCGTCGACGTCGCCGGAGCCGCGATGCCCGCCTGGCGCGACGCGGGCCCGCAGGTGCGCGCGCAGGTCTGCGCCGAGATCCTGCACCGGATCAACCAGCGCAGCTTCGAGATCGCCAACGCCGTCCAGCACACCACCGGGCAGGCGTTCGTCATGGCCTTCCAGGCCGGCGGGCCCCACGCGCAGGATCGCGGGCTCGAAGCCGTCGCCTACGGCCTGGCCGCCATGACCGCCGCCCGGCCCCGCGCGCGGTGGGAGAAGCCCGGCAAGGGTGACCCGCTGGTCATGGACAAGACGTTCACCGTCGTGCCGCGCGGCGTCAGCCTGGTCATCGGCTGCAACACCTTCCCCACCTGGAACGCCTACCCGGGGCTGTTCGCCTCGCTGGTGACCGGCAACCCGGTCATCGTCAAGCCGCACCCTGGCGCGATCCTGCCGCTGGCCATCACCGTGGCCGTCGCCAGGCAGGTGCTGGAGGAGGCCGGCTTCGACCCCAACCTCGTCACGCTCGCCGCCGAGGAGGGCCAGGGCCTGGCCACCCAGCTCGCCACTCATCCCGACGTGCGGATCGTCGACTTCACCGGCTCCACCGAGTACGGCGACTGGCTGGAGCGCAACGCCACCCAGGCGCTCGTGCACACCGAGAAGGCCGGGGTCAACCCGATCGTCGTCGACTCCACCGACTCCTACCGGGGCATGCTCGGCAACATCGCCTTCTCGCTGTCGCTCTACAGCGGCCAGATGTGCACGGCGCCGCAGAACATCCTCATCCCCTCCGGCGGCATCGAGACCGACGCGGGTCACAAGAGCTTCGCCGAGGTGGCCACCGACCTGGCCGGCGCCGTCACGCGGCTGCTCGGCGACGACACCAGGGCCGTCGAGTTCACCGGCGCGATCGTCAACGCGGGCGTGCTGGGCCGGCTGGAGGCGGCGCCCTCCCTCGGCGAGGTCGTCCTGGAGTCCAGGGCGGTGGCCCACCCCTCCTTCCCCGAGGCGACCGTGCGCACCCCGGTGATCGTCAAGCTCTCCCAGGCCGACGAGGAGATCTACGGGCGCGAGCACTTCGGCCCGATCGCCTTCGTCATCGCCACGGGGTCCACCGAGGAGTCCCTGGCCGTGCTGCGGCGGACGATCTCGGCCCGCGGCGCGCTGACCGCCTCGGTCTACTCCACCTCCCCTCAGGTGCTCGAGGCGGCCGAGCGGGCGGCGCTCGACGCGGGGGTCAACCTGTCGTGCAACCTGACCGGCGGGGTGTTCGTCAACCAGTCGGCGGCCTTCAGCGACTACCACGGCACCGGGGCCAATCCGGCCGCCACCGCCTCGCTCACCGATCCGGGGTACGTGGCGAGCCGGTTCTACGTCGTCCAGTCCCGTCGCCACGCCTGACCCGGCGGCGTGAGATGAGTGTGCGGGTCGCGGTGATCGGCGGCGGTCGCATGGGCGCCGGCATCGCCCAGGTCTTCCTCGCCACCGGCGCGCTGGTGACCGTCCAGGAGGCCGACGACCGCGCGGCCGGGGCGGCCGCCGAGCGCATCGCCAAGGGTCTGCGGACGGCCGAGTCCCGGCAGCCGGACGTGCGCGCCGCCGAGGCGCTGCGGCGGCTGTCTGTCGGCCCGGTGCCCGAGATGGCCGACCTGGTGATCGAGGCGGTGCCGGAGGACCCGAAGCTCAAGGCCGAGGTCCTGGCCGAGGCCGAGGCGCGCGTCGGGCCGCAGGCGCTGCTGGCCACCAACACCAGCTCGCTGTCCGTCAGCGAGCTGTCGGCCGCGCTGCGCGGCCCGCACCGGCTGATCGGCCTGCACTTCTTCAACCCCGTCCCGGTCCAGCGCCTGGTCGAGATCGTCGTCACCCCGCACACGCCGCCCGCGGTGCTGGCCGCGGCCCGGCGGCACGTCGAGGCGCTGGGCAAGACGGGCGTGGTGGTCAACGACTCGCCCGGCTTCGCCACCAGCCGCCTCGGCGTGCTCCTCGGCCTGGAGGCCATCCGCATGGTCGAGGAGGGCGTGGCCGGCGCCGAGGACATCGACACCGCCATGACCCTCGGCTACAACCACCCCATGGGCCCGCTCCGGCTCGGCGACCTGGTCGGCCTCGACGTACGGCTGGCCATCGCCGAGTACCTGCACGCCAGGCTCGGTGCCCGCTTCGAGCCGCCCGCCCTGCTGCGGGCGATGGTGGCCAGAGGGGAGCTGGGCCGCAAGACGGGGAAAGGATTTTACATCTGGGACAGTTGACCGATTTGTGTTTCTTTGTGCACGTCCGGGGTATGGGTCTGCGGACCCTCGACTCCCAGGAGGACATGCGTGACCGGCCGCAGCTCGTTCCTGATCGTCGCCAACCGGTTGCCGGTGGACAGGACGACGGAACCCGACGGCACGGCCTCATGGCGCAGGAGCCCCGGCGGGCTCGTCACGGCCATCGCGCCCGTCATGCAGCGCCGCCAGGGCGCCTGGCTCGGCTGGCACGGCGCGCCGGACGAGCACCTGCGGCCGTTCGAACACGAAGGCATGAGCCTGATCCCGGTCCCGCTGTCGGCCGAGGAGGTCGAGCTCTACTACGAGGGCTTCTCCAACGCCACCCTCTGGCCCCTCTACCACGACGTGGTCGCCACACCCGTCTTCGAGCGCCCCATGTGGGAGGCCTACCGGCGAGTCAACGAGCGCTTCGCCGACGCGGCCGCCGCGACCGCGGCGGAGGGGGCGGTCGTCTGGATCCAGGACTACCAGCTGCAGCTCGTGCCCGCCATGCTCCGTGAGCGCCGGCCCGACCTGCGCATCGGCTTCTTCCTGCACATCCCCTTCCCGCCGGTCGAGCTGTTCTGGCGCCTGCCGTGGCGTACCGAGCTGCTGGAGGGCCTGCTCGGCGCCGACCTGGTCGGCTTCCAGCTGCCGGGCGGCGCCTCCAACTTCATCAGGCTGTGCCGCCGCCTGCTCGGGCTGTCGTACAAGAGCAACGAGGTCTACGTCGGCGACCGCGTCGTCACCGCGCAGGCCTTCCCCATCTCGGTCGACTTCTCCGAACTCGACGTCCTGGTCCGCGAGCAGCACATCGTGCAGCGCGCCAAGGAGATCCGCGCCGAACTCGGCGACCCCGAGCACGTGCTGCTGGGCGTCGACCGGCTCGACTACACCAAGGGCATCGGCCAGCGCCTGGAGGCCTTCGGCGAGCTGCTGGGCGAGGGCCAGGTCAGCCCGGGCGAGGCGGTGTTCGTCCAGATCGCCACACCGAGCAGGGAACGCGTCGAGGAGTACCGCAGGCTCCGCGACGACATCGAGCTGCAGGTGGGCAGGATCAACGGCGAGCACTCCCTGCTCGGCCACCAGCCGATCCAGTACTTCCACCAGTCGCACGACCGCGACGAGCTGGCCGCCCTCTACCTGGCGGCCGACGTGATGGTCGTGACGCCGCTGCGCGACGGGATGAACCTGGTGGCCAAGGAGTACGTCTCCTGCCACCACGACCTGCGCGGGGCGCTGGTGCTGAGCGAGTTCGCCGGCGCCGCCGACGAGCTGCGGCAGGCCTACCTGGTCAACCCCTACGACGTCGAGGGGCTCAAGCGGACGATGATGACCGCCATGCGGGCCACCCCGCACGAGGTGGCCCGGCGGATGCGCGCGCTGCGCCGGCGGGTGTCTACCTACGACGTCGACCGCTGGGCGAGCGAGTTCCTCACTGCTCTGGAGTCTTGAGCGACTTCCAGGCCAGGTAGCGCTTCTTCGCGGTCTTGTTGACCACGATCTGGGCCACCTGCATGCCCACGCCCATCACCACCGCGTAGCCGATCGCCTCGGCCATGCCGACCTCGTCGGACTCGGTGTCGACGGGCGGCTGCTTGCCGGTCACCTTCAACCAGGCGTAGCCGAGCAGCTTCTTGGCCGCCCAGGCGGTGGCAAGACCCACCAGGCCGCCGATCACCCGCCACGCCAGGTCGGGCTTCTCCTCTGTCTTCATGTGTGCAACCCTATTCGCCTTCGCCGCGTACCATTTGGAGGCATGACTCAGCGATCACGCCCTGTGCCCATGCCCGAGAAACCCACTCTCGACGGCCTGGAGCAGGTATGGGTAGAGCGCTGGGACTCCGATGGCGTCTACCGCTTCGACCGGTCGAAGACGCGGGAGCAGATCTACTCCATCGACACCCCGCCGCCGACCGTCTCCGGCTCGCTCCACGTCGGACACGTCTTCTCCTACACCCACACCGACACCATCGCCCGTTACCAGCGGATGCGCGGGCGCGAGGTCTTCTACCCCATGGGGTGGGACGATAACGGCCTGCCGACCGAGCGCAGGGTGCAGAACCACTTCGGCGTGCGCTGCGACGCCTCCGTGCCCTACGACCCCTCCTTCCGGCCGCCCGACAAGCCGGGCAAGCAGCAGATCAGCATCTCCCGGCGCAACTTCGTCGAGCTGTGCGAGCGGCTCACCCTGGAGGACGAGAAGGCCTTCGAGCACCTGTGGCGGCGGCTGGGCCTGTCGGTCGACTGGAGCCTGACCTACGCCACCATCGACGGCGCCTCCCGCGCCGCCTCCCAGCGCGCCTTCCTGCGCAACCTGGCCAGGGGCGAGGCCTACCAGGCCGAGGCGCCGACGCTGTGGGACGTCACCTTCCGCACCGCCGTCGCCCAGGCCGAGCTGGAGGACAGGGAGTGGCCGGGCGCCTTCCACCGCGTCTCCTTCTACGGTGACCAGGGCCCGGTCTGGATCGAGACCACCAGGCCCGAGCTGATCCCGGCCTGCGTCGCCCTCGTCGCCCACCCCGACGACGAGCGCTACCAGCGCCTGTTCGGCACCAGCGTGCTGTCGCCGCTGTTCGGCGCCGAGGTGCCGGTCCTGGCCCACCACCTGGCCGAGCCCGACAAGGGCTCCGGCATCGCGATGATCTGCACCTTCGGCGACGTCACCGACGTCACCTGGTGGCGCGAGCTCAACCTGCCCACCAGGCCCGTCATCGGCTGGGACGGCAGGCTGCTGCCCGAGCCGCCGGACGGCGTGGAGGCCGAGCCGTACAAGGAGCTGGCGGGCAAGACCGTCCACAGCGCCCGCGAGCGGATCGTCGAGATGCTGCGCGCCTCCGGCGACCTCGCCCGCGAGCCCCGCCCCGTCAGCCGCCCGGTGAAGTTCTACGAGAAGGGCGACAAGCCCCTCGAGATCGTCACCACCCGCCAGTGGTACATCCGCAACGGCGGGCGCGACGCCGAGCTGCGCGAGCGGCTGCTGGCCAGGGGCGCCGAGCTGGTCTGGCACCCGCCGCACATGCGGGTGCGCTACGACAACTGGGTCAAGGGCCTGGCGGGCGACTGGCTGATCTCCCGCCAGCGTTTCTTCGGCGTGCCGTTCCCCGTCTGGTACGAGGTCGACACCGGGGCGCTGATCCTGCCGGCCGAGGACACGCTGCCCGTCGACCCCTCCTCCGACGTGCCGCCCGGCTACACCGAGGACCAGCGCGGCGTGCCGGGCGGGTTCGTCGGCGACACCGACGTCATGGACACCTGGGCCACCTCGTCGCTGTCGCCGGAGATCGTCGGCGGCTGGGAGCAGGACCCCGACCTGTTCGCGCGGGTCTTCCCGATGGACCTGCGGCCCCAGGCCCACGAGATCATCCGCACCTGGCTGTTCTCCACGGTGGTCCGCGCTCACCAGGAGTTCGACTCGCTGCCGTTCAGGAACGTGGCGATCTCGGGCTGGATCCTCGATCCCGACCGCAAGAAGATGTCGAAGTCCAAGGGCAACGCCACCACGCCCATGGCGATGCTGGAGGAGTACGGCTCCGACGCCGTCCGCTACTGGGCGGCGGGCGGCCGTCCCGGCACCGACACCGCCTTCGACACCGGCCAGATGAAGATCGGCCGCCGGCTGGCGATCAAGATCCTCAACGCGTCGAAGTTCGTGCTCGGCTTCCCCGAGGGAGACCGGGTCACCGAGCCGCTCGACCTGTCGATGCTGGCCGCGCTGGCGCAGACGGTGCGTGAGGCCACCGACGCCTTCGAGGGCTACGACTACGCGCGGGCCCTGGAGGTGGCCGAGCGCTTCTTCTGGTCCTTCTGCGACGACTACCTCGAGCTGGTCAAGGCCCGCGCCTACGACGGCGACGCGGCGGCCTCCTCCGCGCACGCCGCGCTCAGGCAGGCGCTCGACGTGCAGCTGCGGCTGTTCGCGCCGTTCCTGCCGTTCGTCACCGAAGAGGTGTGGTCGTGGTGGCGTGACGGGTCGGTCCACCGCGCCTCGTGGCCCGTGGCCGAGCCAGGCCAGGGCGACCCCGCGCTGCTGGCGGAGGTGTCGGAGGTGCTGCGGCAGGTCCGCAAGGCCAAGTCAGAGGCCAAGGTGTCGATGCGCGCCGAGATCGCCAGGCTCACCGTCGGAACGCCGCAGGCCGGGCTGGTCCGCCAGGGCGCCGACGACCTGTGCGGCTCCGGCAACGTCGACGAGTTCGTGCTGGAGCCGGCCGAGGAGCTGACCGTCTCCGTCGAACTGGCGTGATTTGCGGGGGTACGGCCCGCGCCGTACCCCCGTATCTTTCGTCGACGGCGATAACCGCGCGCGTTCGGGCCGGTGACATGCCAGTCTTGAACATGTGTTCTCCGACCGCCCAACCCAGCTGGTACCTCCCGTCGTGGCCAAGATGGCCGCCTGGAGTGCGTGCCTGATCGTCGTCGGCGTGGTCGTCTACGTCTTCGCCTCGATAGTGGCCAGGCTCAGCTTCGTGGCCCTGCCGGTGGCGATCGCGCTGTTGCTGACCGCGCTGCTCTTTCCGCTGACCAGCCGGCTGACCCGTGCGGGTCTGCGGCCCATCTACGCCACCTGGATCACGCTGCTGATCGCGCTCGCCGTCCTGGTCGGCGCGGGCTGGCTCATCGGGGCCAGAGCCAGCGACGAGTTCCCGACCGTGGTCGACCAGGTGCAGAAATCGATCAACGAGCTGCGCGACTGGCTGGTGACCGGACCCATCCACCTCGACACCAAGCAGCTCGACGACTGGGTCCAGACCATCACCAACCAGCTGAAGACCTCGCAGGCCGCCCTCACCAACACCGTGCTGACCGCGGGGCAGGTCGCCATCGAGGTGCTCGCCTCGATCGTGCTCATGCTGTTCGTGACCTTCTTCCTGCTCAAGGACGGCGACCGGATCTGGTCGTGGTTCCTCAAGGGCTTCGGCGGGATGTCCTCGCGCGTCGACCGGGCGGGCCGGGCCGCGTGGACCACCGTCTCCCACTACGTGCAGGGCACGGTGGCCGTCGCCGCCGTCCACGGCCTGCTCATGGGCATCGTGCTGGCCGGGCTCGGCGTGCCGCTGTGGGCGCCGCTGGCCATCCTCATCTTCCTGGCCAGCTTCATCCCCATCATCGGCATCTTCATCGCCGGCACGGTGGCCACGCTGGTCACGCTCGGCACCACCAGCCCGCTCAAGGCGCTGATCTTCCTGGCGGTGCTCATCGTCGAGCAGCAGCTGGAAAACCACGTGCTGCAGCCGCTCATCGTGGGGCGGGCGCTCAACTTCCACCCTCTGGCGATCATCATCGTGCTGGCCGTGGGCGGCATCCTCGGCGGCATCGCGGGGGCGGCCGTGGCCGTACCCGTCGCGGCGGTCATCTATCGGGCGCTCCCCGAGCTCCGGCACGAGACCCCCGCGCTGCCACCGGCGGAGAAGCCGCCGCCCCCGACGGCGGAGACGCCACCATCGCCGCAGCCGCCCACGGAGAAGGAATCCGAGCAGTCCAAGGGGTAGTCTCATGCCTCATGACGCGTACGTTGGGGTGTAGCGAGGAGACCGCATGACCGTAGAGGTGCTCATTCACCGCCTCGACCCCGACCTGCCGGCGCCGAGCTACGCCCACCCGGGCGACGCGGGGGCGGATCTGGTGGCCGCGGCGGACGTCGAGCTGCTGCCGGGCGAGCGGGCACTGGTCGGCACCGGCGTGGCGATCGCGCTGCCCGACGGCTACGCCGCCTTCGTGCACCCACGGTCCGGTCTGGCCGCCAGGCACGGCGTCACGCTCGTCAACGCGCCGGGCACCGTCGACGCCGGCTACCGGGGCGAGATCAAGGTGACGCTTCTCAACACCGACACCAAGGAGCCGGTCCGGCTGCGCCGCGGCGACCGCATCGCCCAGCTGGTCGTCCAGCGGGTCGAGCGGGCCACCTTCTACGAGGTCGAGCGGCTGCCCGGCTCCGTGCGCGGGAACAACGGCTTCGGTTCCACGGGCAGATAGGGAGTGATCGACAGTGTTCCGACGTCGCAGGCGTGAGCAGCCCGAGCAGGCTGCCGCCGAGGCGGCCGTCCAGCAGCCGCAGGACATACGCGAATCGGGCCCGTGGGACGCCGACGAGCCGCACCCCGAGGCCGACCGCGTCGATCTCGGCGGCATGCGCGTCAACATCGGCTCTGGCTTCGACGTGCAGATCGCGGTGGCCGGCGACCAGCCGATCGGCGTGGTGGTCATCCAGGGCGACAGCGCCCTGCAACTGCACGCCTTCGCCGCGCCCAAGCGGGGAGGGCTGTGGGAGGAGGTCAGGACCAAGCTGGCCGCCAGCGTGAAGGAGGCGGGCGGCACGGTCGAGACGACCGAGGGCCCGTTCGGCCCCGAGCTCGTCGGCACCATCCCCGCCGAAGGCGGCGCCCAGCCGGTCCGCTACGTGGGCATCGACGGCCCGCGCTGGTTCCTACGCGCGGTGATCAACGGCAAGGCCGCCGTCGACGCCGCCGCGGCCGGGCCGTTCGAGGCCGTCATCCGCGACGTCGTCGTGGTCCGCGGCGAGGAGCCCATGGCTCCCGAAGAGCCCATCCTGCTGCGCATTCCCGGCGACCGGCACGCCGCGCCTGGCGCCCCGGAAGCCGGTCTCGACCCGTTCACGAGAGGGCCGGAAATCACCGAGACCCGTTGAGCGCCGCATCGCATAAGCTGGGTCATCATGACTAGTACGGCAGAGCCCTCCAAACGCGGGGGATTGCGCGGATTCTTCAGCAGACTGGCCTCCACGCAGGCCGAGCTGGAGGCCGAGGAGCTGCGGGAAGACGCCGACCAGGCGGGCGCCACGCCGATCGTCTCCTGCGGAGGCAGGCGGCGCTTCTGCGTAGCGGGTACGCTACGAACGGTGACGTTGCGGCCCCGGGGCGGCGCCCCCGCGCTGGAGGCCGAGCTCTACGACGGCTCCGACGTGATCGACCTGGTGTGGCTGGGCCGACGCAAGATCGCGGGCATCGAGCCGGGCCGCGCCGTCAAAGCCGAGGGCCTGGTCAGCATGCAAGACGGGCGCAAGGTGATGTTCAACCCGCGCTACGAACTGCGCCCAGGCGCCTGACAGGGAGCTAGCGAACACGTGACAGAGCAGGCTACGGCACACCAGACCGTTGAGGCGGCCATCAGGGCGCAGCTGTCGAAGGCGCTCGGCGGCATCCGCGGCATCGTGGAGGCCGCGGTGCCGACCATCGCCTTCACCGTGTCGTGGCTGGTGACCGGGCAGCTCAACAAGTCGCTCATCATCAGCGCATCCATCGCGGGCGTGCTGCTGGTGGCGCGCCTCGCGCAGCGCTCCACGCCACAGTTCGTGATCAACAGCCTGATCGGCATCGGCATCGGCTGGTTCTTCGCCTCCCGCACCGGTGACGCGCGCGACGTCTACCTGCCGGGCATCCTGTACAACGCCGGATACGCCGCGGCCATGCTGATCTCCATCCTGGCCCGGTGGCCGGTCGTCGGCTTCATCATCGGATCGGTCACCGGCGATCCCACCGGGTGGCACAAGGAGCCGAGCGTCGTGAAGCTGTGCACCAGGCTGACGTGGCTGCTCATGCTGCCGTGCGTGGTGCGGGTGGCGGTGCAACTGCCGATCTACCTGTTCGGCGGCGGCGACGAGGCGATCGCCGCGCTGGGCATCGCCAAGGTGCTGATGGGCTGGCCGCTGCAGGTCGCGAGCCTGGCCGCGATGGCCTGGATCCTCAGCCGCGGCCGCACCCCCATCGCCGCCGCGGTCTGAGCGCTTCGCCGGTACGGCAGGGACAGAAGAGGCCACCGGGGTCACCGGTGGCCTTTCGTCATTCCCGGCGCCCTGAGAACCCGCCGTCACGGCTGTCCGGCGCTCTGAGAGCCCGCGGTCACGGCTGTCCGGCGCTCTGAGAGCCCGCGGTCACGTCTGTCCGGCGCTCTGGGAGCCCGCGGTCACGTCGTTATCGCCGGCGGGCCGGTGGGCGAACCCCTGGTCAGGCGGTGGCGCCCGACGCGGTGGACAGGACGAGTGACGCGACGGCCAGCGCGAGGAAACCGCCGGGGAAAGCGATGTTGTGGAACACCCGCGTGCGCACGTGGAGGGCGACGGCGCCGACGAAGAACAGGACGAGTCCGATCGCGGCGGCGATCCCGATGAACGGAACACCCAGGAGCCCGAGCAGGAGCCCGGCGGCGCCGGCGGCTTTCAGGGCGGCCAGCAGCGGGATCCACGAGTGCGAGATGCCCAGCTCAGCCGAGTTGGCCAGGACGAACCGGGCCCGAGCGAAGTCGGCGGAAGCGGCCCCGGCGTTCACCACGATCGTGACGAGGGTGACCAGGACATAGGCGATGGACATGCGGAGGGCCTCCGTTCGGCCGGGATGCGGCAAGTGTCGGCGAGGTCGGGTGGCCGGGGTGTCTCCACCACCGTGGACCGTCGCGGCCACCTGCACCAAGCCTCGTCGAGCGCCGGCTTGAACGTCCAATACCTGCATCTATAACCTGACGGCATGGATGTCGACACCCGGTTGCTGCGGTACTTCGTCGCCGTGGCGGAGGACGGCAGCCTCACCCGGGCCGCGGAACGGCTGTTCGTGTCGCAACCGGCGCTGACCAAGCAGATCAGGCAGCTCGAATCGCAGCTCGGCGTACGGCTGTTCACCCGTTCCCGAGCCGGCATGGCTCTCACCGAACCGGGCCAGGCCCTGGCGGAGCAGGTCCCCGCCCTGCTGGACGACTGGGACCGGGTGCTGCGGGAGACCAGGCGCGTGGCCGGCCGGGCGGCCCGCGTGCTGCGGGTCGGCTTCCTGGCCAGCGCCGCCAACGAGGCCACCCAGGACATCATCGCGGCCTTCGCCCGGCGCCGGCCGGGCTGGCGGGTCGACATGCGCCAGGCGGCATGGTCGGACCCGGCGGCCGGACTCGCCGACGGAGAGGTCGACGTCGCCCTGCTGCGCCTGCCCTTTCCCGGCCAGGACGCCCTGCGCGTCGAGGTGCTGTTCACCGAGCCCCGCTGGGTCGCGCTGCCCTCGGCGCACCCGCTCGCCACACGGGAACTGATCCCCTTCCGGGATCTCTGGGACGAGCCGTTCGTGGCGGCCCCGCCCGAACCCGGCCCCTGGCGGGACTACTGGCTGGCTGTCGACGAGCGTGACGGCCATCCGGTCCGCATCGGCGCCGTCACCGACCAGCCGGACGACTGGCTCAGCGCGATCGCCAACGGGTACGGCATCGCCCTGGCCCCCGAATCGGCCGCCCGGTTCTACGCGCGACCCGGCGTCACCTACCGGCCGGTCAGCGGTGTCGGCCCCAGCGAGGTCGGCGTCGCCTGGGCCCCGGCCGACGACGCCAACCCGATCGTCCAGGACTTCGTCGGCTGCTGTCTGGCCAGCCGGTGAGCCGGGGAGCGTCGGCTCCGGCCCTGCTGGTCTGATCGTTCAGAGGTCGTCAGCTGTCGTCTGGCCAGCCGGTGAGCGTCGGCTCCGGCGCTGCTGATCTGATCGTTCAGAGGTCGTCGGCTGCTGCCTGGTCGGCCGGGGGCATCGGCTCCGGCCACGACGTTGCCGGTCTGATCGTTCAGGAGTCGTCCGCTCCTTCCGGGACGGCCGGTCGCCGGGTTGTCGGCGGGCCGGGCCGGTGTGGTGGGGCGTCGGCTGACGGTGCGGGCCTTGCCGGTCAGGATGTGGGCACTGCCGTCCGGACGGCCTGCCATCCCGGTTCCGGTCCGAGCCCAGGGTTCGAGAACGGGGCATCTCATGCGAGTGTTGACGTAACGGGATGCGAACGGCGACAGGGGTGGAAGCGGAGCGTGGGTGAACCCTCCGGGATACGGCTGGTCGGCGGCAGGTACCTGCTGTCCGACGAACTGGGGCGTGGCGGGATGGGCGTCGTGTGGCGAGCCCACGACCAGGTGCTCGACCGGCCCGTGGCGCTCAAGCAGGTGCTGGTCCCCGGCTGGATGGCCGACAAGGACAGGGAGCGCGCGTTCGCCCGTGTGCTGCGCGAGGCCAGGGCGGCGGCGCGGCTGCGCAACCCCTATGTGATCACCATCCACGACGTGGTCATGGACGAGGGCCATCCGTGGATCGTCATGGAACTGCTCGCCGCCTCCTCCCTGGCACAGGCGGTGGCGCGGACCGGCCCGCTGCCGGAGCCAGTCGCCGCCGACATCGGCGTCAAGGTCCTGGACGCCCTGCGCACCGCCCACACCGCGGGAATCACCCACCGGGACGTCAAACCGGCCAACGTCCTCCTGCTCGACGACGGGGGAGTGGTGCTGACCGACTTCGGCATCGCGCACGTCGCCGACTCCCCGACGCTCACCGCGACCGGCATGCTCATGGGGTCGCCCGCGTACATGGCGCCCGAACGGCTCGAAGGCGCGCCCGCCACCGAGGCGAGCGACCTGTGGGCGCTGGGGGCGACGCTGTACACGGCGGTGGAGGGCGTCCCGCCGTACCCGATGGACAGCCCCGTCGCGATCATGGCCGCCATCCTCATGCGGGAGCCGCGGCCGATGCGGCGCGCCGACCGGCTGGAGGGGGTCGTGCTGGGGCTCATGCGCAAGGATCCCGCCGAGCGGCTGTCACACGAGCCGGCCGCCGCGGCCCTGCGCCGGGTGGCGGCGCGACCACCGGGGGAGGAGGGGCGCCGGCGGCGGGGCTCGCGGGCGCTGGCGGCGCTGGTCCGGGACCCGGACGCCGCCGGTCCTCATCCCGACGCCCCGACCACCCCCGGCCCCACCGCCCCACGCCCCGCCGCCCCGGACTCCGCCGCCGCGGACTCCCCTG
>NZ_JBSFNE010000010.1:0-233114 GCF_053586935.1 Nonomuraea sp. NPDC003727 | reverse complement strand
CTGCCTCGGGTACGCCCGTTCCGGGTTCCGCCACCCCACGCCTCGACTCTGCCGCCGCGGACTCCGCTGCCTCGGGTACGCCCGTTCCGGGTTCCGCCACCCCACGCCTCGACTCTGCCGCCGCGGACTCCGCTGCCTCGGGTACGCCCGTTCCGGGTTCCGTCGCGTCGAGCTCTACCGGCTCGGGCACGGTCGTCCCCGGTCCCACCGCGTCGGGTTCCACCGCGTCGGGTTCCACTGCGTCGGGTCCCGCCGCCCCGACCGGGTCCACGGGCTCGGCGGGGGGCGGCGGCTCCGCCGGGCCCGTGGGGTCAGCGGATGACGACAGCCCGAGCAGGCCCTCGGGTCCTGCCCCGCCGGCCGCTCCCGCCGACCCCGTCGGGCCGGTCAGGTCTGCTGGTCCTTCTGGTCCTGAGGACCCTGCCGGTCCCGCTGGCTCGGCCGATGCTTCTGGGCCTGCAGGACCCGCGAGGCCTTCGGGTTCTGCGGGACCCGCCGAAGGCGGCACGTCTTCGGGGACTGCCGGTCTCGTTGGGTCTACGGGCCCGGCCGGATCCGGGTCTGACGGGTCTCTCGGGTCCGCCGGTGATGCCAGGTCTTCCGAGGCTGCCGGGGCTGCCGGCCCTGGTGGGGTTGCCGATGGCGGTCAGTCTTCCGGTGCCGGGGCGGGGGCGGCTGATGCCTCGCCGGACGAAGCGACCGGTGGTCCCGCCGGGGTGGCAGGTCGAGGCAGGTCGGTTGAGTCCGGTGAAGCCGCCGGGTCGGGTCGCTCTGCCGGGTCGGGTTGCTCCGCGGGGTCGGGTCGCCCCGGAGGGTCGGATCACGTCGCGGGGCCCGGTGGCTCTGCCGCGTCCGACCTCTCCGCCGGGTCGGATCGCTCCGCCGGGTCGGATCGCTCCGCCGGGTCGGATCGCTCCGCCAGGCCGGATCGCCCCGCGGGGCCCGGTCGCCCCGCCAGGCCGGATCGGTCCGGAGGGTCGGGTCACGCCGCGGGGCTCGGTGGCTCCGCCGGGTCGGATCGCTCCGCCGGGTCAGGAGCGGGGGCGGCCGGTCGTGAGGCGAGCGCTGGTTCGGCCGAGGTGCCGCAGGAGCGTGACCAGGGCGTGGGCGGCGCGCCGCGGGACGGCGCCGCCGTACGGGCGGGCCGGCGGGTGGGACGGCAGGCGGGCTGGCGGGTGGGACGGCGGGTGGCGGCGGGGCTCAGGGTTGTGGCGATGATCGCGGCCACCGCCGGGACGGCCGCCTACGCGCTGTCCTGGACGGCCGCGTCCTTCGCCGGGCCGGGCGCCGGGCCGCCCTGGACGGCGATGTCCTTCGTGGGGCCGGCCACCGCGCTGCTGGTGCTGTTCGCCGCCTTCGCGCTGCTGGCCGCCGTGCTGCCCGGATCGCTGCTGCCCGGCGGCGCCACGGCGGCGACCGTGACCAGGGCGCTGCCGTTCGTCGCGTTCGCCGGATACCTGGGCGGCTACCAGAGCGGCGGCGGATCGGCGGTGACCATGGCCATGGTCTACGCGCTGATGTGCGCGTGGACGGCCGTGACGGCGGCCCGCACCTGGCCGCGGTCGAGACCCGCGGCGGTCGTGGCGGCCGCCGCGGTGGTCTGCTTCGCGGTCCTGGCGGTGACGCGGCTCTGGACCGACCTGGCGTCGCCGGCCGGTCCTGCGGCGCCGATCCACGCGATGACGGACGAGGTCACGCCGGCCGCCTGGCTGGCGGCCACCCTGTGGGGGTGGTGGGCGGCCCGCCGTACCGGCTAGCTAGTGGGGGGACAGGAGCTGGGCCAGCTCCTCCTCGACCTCCTGGCTGGCGACGAACATCAGCTCGTCACCGGCCTCCAGTGGGTCGTCGGCGGAGGGCACCAGCACGCGTCCCTCGCGCAGGATCGCCACCAGCGCCGAGTCGACCGGCCACGGCACCGAGCCGGCGCGCTGGCCCACGACGGGCGCGTCCTCGGGCAGGGTCAGCTCGACCAGGTTGGCCTGCCCCTGGCGGAAGGTCATCAGGCGGACCAGGTCGCCGACGCTGACCGCCTCCTCGACCAGGGCCGACAGCAGGCGCGGGGTGGAGACCGCGACGTCGACGCCCCACGACTCGTTGAACAGCCACTCGTTGTTGGGGTGGTTGATGCGGGCGACCACGCGTGGCACGCCGTACTCGGTCTTGGCCAGCAGGGAGACCACCAGGTTGACCTTGTCGTCGCCGCTGGCGGCCACCACGACATGGCAGTTGTTGAGCCCGGCCTCGTCGAGGGAGGAGATCTCGCAGGCGTCGGCGAGCAGCCATTCGGCGCGCGGCACCGCGTCGATCTTGATCGCCTTGGGGTCGCTGTCGATCAGCAGGACCTCGTGACCGTTCTCCAGGAGCTCGGCGGCGATGGAACGGCCGACCGCGCCGGCGCCGGCGATCGCGATGCGCATCAGTGCTCCCCTTCCGGTGCGGCGGCCAGCACCTTGTTGATCCGGTCCATGTCGTTCTCGGCGGCGATCACGTGCAGGACGTCGCCTTCCTGCACCACCGTGTCGTGCCGGGTGACCAGCGCCTCGCCCATCCGGTTGACGAAGGCGACCCTGATGCCGGCGACGTCCTCCAGCGTGGTGACCTTGGTGCCGATCCACGCGGGGTTGGTGGCGACCTCGGCCAGCACGACCGTGCCCGTGGGGTCGCGCCACAGCGGCTCGGCGCCCTCGGGAAGGATGCGCCGCAGGATCTGGTCGGCGGTCCACCGGACGGTGGCCACCGTGGGGATGCCGAGCCGCTGGTAGACCTCGGCTCGCCGGGAGTCGTAGATGCGCGCCACGACGTTGTCGACGCCGAACGTCTCCCGCGCCACCCGGGCGGAGATGATGTTGGAGTTGTCGCCGCTGCTGACGGCCACGTAGGCGGCCGCCGACTCGATGCCCGCCTCCTGAAGCACGTCGCGGTCGAATCCGATGCCGGTGACCCGGCGGCCCCTGAACCCGGCCCTCAGTCGCCTGAACGCCTGCGGGTCACGATCAATGATCGCGACCGAATGGCCGTTGTCCTCCAGGATGTGGGCGATGGTCGACCCGACCCGCCCGCATCCCATGATCACGATATGCATGTGCTCCCCACGGGTTGCCTTCTCCTCAGTATGGCGCGCGGGGGGAGCGCCATGTCGGTGGGGAGGGGAAGGGCGACTAGCATCTTCACGTGGCGAAGGTGACAGATCTTGTCAAGCGTCTCCTGGTAGGACGCGCGCTCCGTAGCGGGCAGCTTCATGAACAGCTGCTGCCCAAACGGGTTGCGTTGCCCGTTTTCGCGAGCGACGCGCTCTCCTCCGTGGCATATGCGCCGCAGGAGATCCTCGTCATCCTCTCCCTTGCCGGCGTCTCGTTCTACCGCTACAGCCCGTGGGTCGCCGCCGCGGTCGTCATCGTCATGCTCACCGTGGTCGCCTCCTACCGGCAGAACGTCCACGCCTACCCCAGCGGCGGCGGCGACTACGAGGTCGCCACCGTCAACCTCGGCAAGAACGCGGGGCTCACCGTCGCCAGCGCCCTCCTCGTGGACTACGTGCTCACGGTGGCGGTGTCGGTGGCCAACGGCGTCGACTACGTGGGCGCCACGGTCCCCTTCGTCGCCGAGCACAAGCCGACCGTCGCCATCGTCATCGTCATCCTCCTCACGATCGTGAACCTGCGCGGCATCCGCGAGTCGGGCGTCGCCTTCGCCGTCCCCACCTACGCCTTCATGATCGCGGTGCTCGGCATGGTCACATGGGGCGGCTTCCGGCTGCTGGTCCTGGGCGAGGACCTGCAGGCGCCCACCGCGGGCTTCAAGGTCGTGCCCGAGATGACGGACCTGACCTCCTTCGCCGCCGCCTTCCTCGTCCTGCGCGCCTTCTCCTCCGGCTGCGCGGCGCTGACCGGTGTCGAGGCCATCAGCAACGGCGTGCCGGCCTTCCGCAAACCCAAGAGCAAGAACGCGGCGACCACGCTGCTCATGATGGGCCTGATCGCCGTCACCATGTTCTCCGGCATCATCGCCCTGGGGCTGGTCTCGGGCGTCACCGTGGCCGAGCCGCAGCACGTCGCGCAGGACCTGCTACGTCCCGACGGCACCCCGGTCGGGCCCGACTACTACCAGCAGCCGATCATCTCCCAGGTGGCCGACGCGGTCTTCGGCAGCGGCTCGCTGATGTTCGTCGTCATCTCCGCCGTCACCGCGCTCATCCTGTTCCTGGCCGCCAACACCGCCTTCAACGGCTTCCCCGTGCTCGGCTCGATCCTCGCCCAGGACCGCTACCTGCCCCGCCAGCTGCACACCCGCGGCGACCGGCTGGCCTTCTCCAACGGCATCGTCATCCTGGCGCTGGGGGCCTGCCTGCTGCTGTGGGGGTTCCAGGCGGACGTCAGCCGCCTGCTGAACCTCTACATCGTCGGCGTCTTCGTCTCCTTCACCCTCAGCCAGACCGGCATGGTCCTCCACTGGACCCGCCACCTGAAGACCGAGACCGACCCGCGCGTCCGCTTCCAGATGCAGCGCTCCAGGGTCATCAACTTCTTCGGCGGCGTCATGACCGCGCTGGTGCTGGTCGTCGTGCTGCTGACCAAGTTCCTGGTGGGCGCCTGGATCGTCTGCATCGCGATGCCGGTGCTGTTCCTGATGATGAAGGGCATCCGCCACCACTACGACAAGGTCGCCGCCGAGCTGGCCGTCACCGAGGACCTCGACGAGACCATACTGCCCGCGCGCAACCACGCGATCGTGCTCGTCTCCAAGCTCCACAAGCCCACGCTGCGGGCGCTCGCCTACGCCCGCGCCACCAGGCCCTCCACCATCGAGGCAGTCACCGTGGGCGTCGAGGGCGAAGAGGCCGCCAACCTGCAGGAGGAGTGGGAGCGCAGGGGCATCCCGGTGCCGCTCAAGATGCTCGACTCGCCGTACAGGGAGATCACCCAGCCCATCCTCGACTACGTCAAGACGCTGCGCCGCCGGTCGCCGCGCGACGTCGTGACCGTCTTCATCCCCGAGTACGTTGTGGGCCGCTGGTGGGAGCACCTGCTGCACAACCAGAGCGCGCTGCGGCTCAAGGCGCGGCTGCTGTTCAAGCCCGGGGTGATGGTGACCAGCGTGCCGTGGCAGCTCCACTCCTCCGACCGGCTGCGGGCCCGCCGCGAGCCGTACGCGCCGGGCGCGGTGCGCCGCCCGTGGCACGAGATCGAGGGCGACGACGAGAAGGCCAAGGCCTGAGTAACCTGTGCAGGTGGAACTCGAAGTAGGGCCGGTGGCCCATGGTGGTTGGTGTGTGGCGCGACACGAGGGGCGCGTCGTCTTCGTACGGCACGCGCTGCCAGGCGAGCGCGTCATCGCGGAGGTGACCGAGGAGACCACGCGCTTCCTGCGCGCCGACGCCGTCCAGATCCTGGAGCCCTCGCCCGACCGCGTGACGCCGCCCTGCCCCTACGCGGGGCCCGGCAGGTGCGGCGGCTGCGACTGGCAGCACGCCAGCATGGAGGCGCAGCGCGCGCTCAAGGCCGACGTCGTGGCCGAGCAACTGCGCAGGCTCGCAGGCATCACCCGCGAGGTGGTGGTCGAGGAGGTGCCGGGCGCCAAGGACGGCCTCGGCTGGCGCACCCGTGTCCAGTTCGCCGTCACCCGTGACGGGACGGTCGGCTTCCGCAGGCACCGCTCCCACGACATCGAGCCCGTCGCCGCCTGCCTCATCGCCCATCCCGAGGTCGAGGCCGTCGGCGTCGAGTCCCGCACCTGGGAGGGGGCGTCGGCGGTCGAGGTCATCGCCTCCTCGAGCGGCGACCACGCCGTCGTCATCGCCCCCAAACCGCGCCGCTCCGTCGCCGTGCCCGTGCTCGAGGCACCCGCCTCCATCCTGGTCAACCAGGGCAAGGGCCGTACCGAGCCGCGGCACGGCTCCGGCATGCTGCACGAGCGGGTCGGCGACCGCGAGTTCCAGGTGACGGGCAGCGGCTTCTGGCAGGTCCACCCCGGCGCCGCCGAGACCCTGCTCGACGCCGTGCTCAGCTACGCCGCCCCCGAGCCCGGCGAGTGGGCCCTCGACCTCTACTGCGGCGTGGGCCTGTTCGCGGCGGGGCTGGCCGAGGCCGTCGGGCCGTCCGGGGCGGTGTTCGGGGTGGAGAGCGAGGCGGCCGCCGTCCGCGACGCCCGGCTCAACCTGCGCGACCTGCCGTGGGCGCGGGTGGAGCGCGGCCGGGTGGAGGACGCGCTGGACCGCTACGAGATCGAGCGCGCCGACCTGGTCGTCGTCGACCCGCCACGGTCAGGGCTCGGCCGCCAGGTGGTCGACCGCATCGCGGCGCTGGAGGCGACGCGGGTGGTGTACGTGTCGTGCGATCCGGCGACGCTGGCGCGCGACCTGGCGTGGTTCGCGGAGCTGGGCTACAGCCTCGCGGACCTGCGCGCGTTCGACGCCTTCCCGATGACACATCACGTGGAGTGCGTCGCGCTGCTGGTCAGCTGATCGCGTGTCACGCTGACTAGCGGAAATGCAACAGATGATGTGTAGCTATGATCAGGGGCAACCTCTGTTGCTACCAAACTTTCGCGCATGAGATGCGCACGATCTTGAACGCCCCGCGACCCGCCAACGGTCGCGGGGCGTAACTTCCTCTCGCCCTCACTCCACACACCGCGCTGGAAGTCCTCGACGCCCTGTCACTGCGTCTCGCCGTCGTCATCAGGAAGCTGACCGCGGCTCGACTGGATGTCCTGGGCCCTGTGCGCGGAGACCGACCCGGAGACGTTCTTCCCCGGGAAGGGCGGCTCATCGCGAACAGGTAAGCGGGTGTGCCGCGGCTGCCCGGTGCGCGCCGAGTGCCTCAACTATGCGCTCGAGTGCGACGAACTGTCCGGCGTCTGGGGCGGGCTGTCCGAGAGAGCGCAGATACATCATGCGGAAGGTGGCCGCGTAACTCGACTATGCACTGCACTGCTCCTCTCCGTAGTGAGGGCACCAGCGGTAGTAGCTGGTGTCGAGGTTGCGGCTCGGTGCGGCTCTGCCGTGCTGAGGCTGCCACCCAGCCCAGTGGCGGGTGTTGCAGGTGTTGCACAGCGGCGCGCGGACGAATCCGTGGGTGTGGCAGTGGTCCCACACGCGCGCCCGCGCACTCATGCAGCCCGTGCACATGAACCGTGACGCTCTCGGCCAGCCATGGCGGCCGGCGCGGTCCGCGCGGTAGCGGCGACCCGCCAGCTCGCCGCCGTAGACCGTGGCGTCCGCGTCATCTTGTTTAGGTCCGTAGATGACGACGCTGCGGGTGATCTCGCCGAGGTCGGCCACCACCGCGTCTCTGACGCGCTCGAACCAGCCGCCGGAGTTCTCCCCGTGGTAAGCCCCAAGGCACGAGCAGTCGCATTCCACCCCGGTCGCCTCAAGGCATGCCGTCGTGCATCGCGACAACCTCGACATGTCCCGCCACACCGCGATGTAGCCGTACCTGTCGACCGCTGCCGTCACCAGCTTGACCAGGCAGTTCCGCGGCAGGTGCCACCGGTCGCCGTCGAGGCGGGGGGAACGGATACGGACGGCCTGGCGTAGCCACCGCCAGTTCCCCTTCCTCGCCGGGATCTTCGCGATCACCTGCCCGTCGCGCGGAAGCCATACCTGCGCAATCGGGCCCACCCCGGGCGCAGTGACCACACACCCGTCAACGATGCGAACCTCAGGTACAGGGTCCTGCATTCCTCCACGGTGGCATACGAGTCGGGCAAACCGTGGATGGGCGTAGTGGAGGTGAGCCACGAGCGAGCGCTGGCAGTGTTCGACGAATGGCGACGCCGGGCCCGGCCTGACTGAGCGCCCTCACTCCGTGGGGTGAGAGCGCTCATCGTCTTCCGGGGGCGGGTCGACGCGTCACTGACCGCTGCGAGCGTTAAAGGAGCGGTTCGCCGTGCTGGCTACCTCCATGTGTAGGTGACGGCGTCGCTCCACGGGCCGCAATCCGAGCCGAAGGTGCCATTGTCGCAGCCTTTGAGCCAGAAAGTCATCTCGCTTCGCCGCCTGGAGTGGCTGGAGGTGAAGCCGATGTCCATGACATCCCGCGTGTTGACGGTGAACTGGCCGCTCCATGGGGTTGTCCGAGCGACGTCGCGCTGGCGGATCTTGTTGCCATCTCGCGAGGTGACCACGACCCTGACGATGTAGAAGTCCCAGTGTGTGCCCATGTGGTCCCACTTGAGCGTGACATTTTGGCCGCGAGTGTTGCGGCCGTTGTCGATCACGGCCAGCGTGGCTGCGGGCCCAACTGCCGGCGACCAGGCGATCGCGCCCCGCGCGAACTGCTGTAGTGCTCCGGACCCGTTCGGGTGTTCGTTCTCGGAGGGGCAGCCGGCGGGCCATGAGGTTCCTTTCAGGCGAGGTTCGCTTGTGCGTCTCATGTATACGGACACCCCCTTTCATCAGGGAAAACGTGACTTGATGGCGGCTTTCGTGACACCTGCCGCTCGGCTCTCGCCCACCGCGGACCTCGTGGCGACAAGCGGCATCTCTCCAGCCATGGCCCGCCCTCCAGCCGGAGGACCGGCTGCTGATCCTCCTCGGCGCCGATCGTGAGCAGACACCCGGGGAACGGGCCGAGGCGACCACAAGGGTCATGCAGCCATACAGCGAATGGATGGCCAACCCGCTACGGAGTAACGGGGTTCGCCCGCCCTGTGGAGGAGGAAGCGCTACGGTGACGACCATGTTCCAGATGCGGCCGGCACGTGTCGGGGACCAGCCCGAGATCGAGACGCTGATCCGGGCCCGCGCCGCATGGATGCGCGAGCGGGATCTGCCCGGCTGGGAGGGCTGGCACGCGAAGGCGGCCGAGCTCGCGGCCCAGGCTGGCGACCCCGCGTTTCCGGTGTGGGCCATGACCGGCGACGACGGCCAGGTAGTCGGGGTGACCAGCCTCTACGAGGAGAGTTCGCCACTGCTGTGGCCAGACCCGTCCGAGCGGTCAGAGCCGTCGCTGTTCCTGGCCACCACGATCACCGACCCGAGCCTGAACGGTCGGCGGCCCGGCAGCCTGATCGCGTGGTGGGCGCTGCACCGGGCCGCCGCCCAGGGCCGCACGTGGGTGAGACGCGGCACCGGCCCATACCCCGGCCTTGTGGCCTACTACCGCGACGTGCAGGGCTGGACCGTCGTCCGCACCGTCGAGCACCAGGGCGTGACCGCCTACGCCCTCCAGCGGCGCGCCAAACCGCAACTGCAGCTCGCCGAGCTCGGCCTGGCGCTCAGCTGAACGCCTACGCCGTCTGTTCGGCCGCCAGACCTCGAACAGCGAGCGCCGCACCGAGCCATGACCGCTGTCCAAGCCCTCGGTGAGTCAATCCGATGACGAAGAAGGAGGCCGCCCATAGGCAGCCCCCTTCTCCTGCAGCAGACGTCCTCTATGCATCCGTAGTGGGAAGCGCCGCGCGTGCCTCCCAGCCGTGGTCGCCGGGCACGAGCGTCACATCGAGGCGGTCCACCCCGGGCCGGCCAACTTCCTGCCAGACTGCCAGGTAGTCCCGAAGTTTCGCCAGCGCAGGCGAGTCGGGCCCGTTGGCGCGCATCTGCCAGGAGTCGGTCAGGACTGCGGCGTTACGGCCGCTGCTGAACCCGAAACCGCTCATCCAGTCCGGCGCGCCCGTGCCCCAGGTGGTGAGGTTGGAGGCGCCAGCCCCGTGGTCACGGGCCGCGCAGTACGCGCGGGCGTCGACCCACGCCTTGGCAGCTTCCGCCCCGTCCAGGCCCACGTCGAACGCCTCGACGTGGGCGGGGCTGTTGAGCAGGGCGAGCGCGGCTGCGGGGTCATCGCTGCCGCGCCAGGCGACCGACACATAGGAGGCGCCGTCGGTGGCGTCCACGTAGAACAAGGGCGTGCCGAGGGTGGTGTTCACCTCGCTGCCCATGTCGACATACACGGCGCTGCTGAGCGCCGCATCGGTCACCTGGTGGCGGTCGTCGACGGTGGCGCGCAGGTGCCCGACCACGCGGGCGACCGGCGCGATGTAGATCGGGGTTGAGATGATCCCGCCTGGGCGTACCTGCTTGAGCCACGCGCCGGGAAGGTGCGTCGGCGTGCACCAGCCGATGATCACGTCGAAGGGCGCCAGGTCGGGCGCTGCCGCGTGTCCGTCGCCGCACAGCACCTGAACGGGGCAGCCGCGCTCGGCGTGCAGGAGGCGGGCGCGTTCGACGAGGGCCGAGTCGATGTCGATCGACACGACATGCCCGGCCGGGCCGACGAGGGCGGCCAGCAGCGCGCCGGTGTAGCCGGTGCCGGTGCCCACCTCGAGGATCCGTTTGCCTGCGAGGTCGGTGCCGATGCGGAGGATGTCACGCTCGATCGCGGCCTGTGCGGTGGTCTGCGGCGGCCGGCCGTGCACGGGGTGGTCGGTGTAGAAGTCGCGCGGAACCGTGGCGACGGCGGCGGATAGAACGTCAGCGTTCATCGGTCTCCCAGGTTTTCGCAGTTCAACAGGTGTCCGACGGCCACGGTAGTGTGCAGTGGCCTGTCAGGCTGGATGGGTTCGCCAAGCAGACCCAAGCAGGTCTGGGTCCATGCGTGGCAGGCGGCCGGCGCGAACCGGCAGCCGATCCGCCAGCTGGCGTGGTAGCCGAGCACAGCGGCGGCCAGGTAGCTGGCGAGGCTGTTTTCCAGGCAGGCGGCACGCCCCGGCCACCGGGCCGTGGCCCAGTCACGGCCGGCGGCCAGCTGGGCGGCCGCTCCGGCGGCCGGGTGGCGGCGCATCAGCCTGGCCGCCGCGCGGGCGCAGGCCAGCACGGCGCGCAGCGGCAGAAGGCGTAGCAGCATGACGGCAGCGACCAGGCAGGCGGCCGCCAGCGCGAGATGGGCCGCTGCGCGGAAGGTGCGGGCGGTCTGCCGGTCGCCGACCGGCTGGATCATGCGGACGGTCGTCACCGCCACCACCACCTCCACCCGTGGCGGCGAGGCCGGACCAGGAGCCGGGCCGCGTCCAGCTGGCGGACGAGGCCGCCTACGTCGGCGTAAGCCTGCTTGGCCGGGATGCCCCAGCGGTGCATCAGCTCCTGGGTTGCTGCGTCGATGTCGCCGCGGGCCAGGTGGGGCCAGCAGGCCACGGCGGCCGGGGTGAGCACGTGCCAGCGACCTCGACGGCGCACGTCGAGCAGCATGCCGCCCTCCTCGGTGATGGTGGCGTGAACGTGGCTGGAAACGTGGAGGAGGCGTGTCATCGGGCCCCCTGGAGTACGGCGCTGCCGGGCGGCTGCAGCTGGTGGCGGGCGAGCCACAGCTCTGCCGACAGGAGCAGTTCGAGCGCCGCCATCCGGCCGGGCACGCCGGCGGCCAGCAGCGCCACGTCGGCGGCGGCTCGCCGGTGGTCGATCAGGCCGGCGTCGACGAGCCGGGAGGAGGCGAGCACGTCGCGGATGTTGTCGTGGTTGGTGGCCACCCCCGCGTAGGCGTTCTGGGCGAGGCTGCCTTTCGTGGCCCGGCTGAGGATCTCGGCCGGCACCATGCCGGTGAGGGCGGCGGCCAGCAGCGGCTTCGGGCTGGTGCGCGATAGCCGCTCCCAGGCGGGCCGTGCCAGCGCGGCGCGCACGACCTGGTTGTCCAGCATGGGCGCGTGCAGGTGGACGCCCGCCTGCCGTACCGCTTGAGCGTACTGGGCGTGGTAGCCGCCGTATTCGACGACGTCGCAGCGCAGCCGGTAGGCGGCCTGCGCGGCGCCGGACAGGCGCGGCGCGGCGTCGGCGGCCTGCATCAGCGCCTGGCCGACGTCGAGGGCGGCATCACGGGTGAACCAGGCAGCGATGCCAGGTGACAGCAGCCAGCCCGAATGGTGGCCCCGACGGCCGGACATCGCGTAGGAGCATTGAGCCGCGGAGACGATCGAGTGGCTGAGACGGCGCAGCGCGCCCGGGTAGCCGCAGGACGCGTCGGCCAGACCCGCCCGCACGGCAGCGGCGACGGGCCGGTGGCGGAGGCGGGCGCGGGCAGTGGTCTCGGCCAGCCACCACCGCCACTGCCCGGCTCGGGCGAGGTCGGCCAGCGCGTAGGCCGGCGGGGCGAACAGAGTGTCGCCGCCGCCGCCCGTCAGATGCGCGTCGGAGCCGTCGGCGGCGATCACCTGTAGGTATTCGGCGTGCACCGCCCAGCGGGCCGCGTCCGCGTACGGCAGGTCGGTGGCCGGCACCCGGTCCAGGTGGTCGAACCAGCGTGCGCTGCCGGGCACGACCCGGTGGAGGACGCCGGGCAGCGCGTCGACGGCGCGCTGTGCGTACATCAGGTCGTCGTTGTCGGCCAGGTACGGGTGATGGGTGAACGCGGGCAGGCGGCGCGGGCTGGCGTGCGCGGCAGCCGCCGCCACGCAGGTCGAGTCGACGCCCCCGGACAGGTCGGCGGACAGCCGCGGATGTGCGGCCGCACGGGCTTCGACGCTGCTGGTCAAGGCGTGCCGCAGCTCATACCGGGCGTCGGCGGGGTCGTGGCTGGCGCAAGTGGCCGGCTCGTAGTCGACGACCGCCCCGGTGGGAAGTTCAAGCAGCCGGCCGGCCGGCACCCGCGCCACGCCTCGGTACACGGTGGTGTGGCCGGCCAGTTCCGGCACGGTCGGCGCGGCCATCCACGCGATCACGCTGGTGAGGTCGATGTCGGCGCCGGTGTGGGCGGCGAGCAGGCCCGCCTCGGCGGCCCACACGATATCGTCGCCGCGCCGCGCGTAGTAGACGGGCCGGACGCCCGCCACATCGCCGATGACGACCGTCTTGACCCCGTCGGTCGCGGCCACCCAGTAGGAGCCGGGCCAGCCGGTCAGCTCACGCCACCGGCCCGCCCGTACCGCCACGAGCGCGGCGTCCAGCTGGCGTTGGCTGGCGTAGCAGTCGCCCGCCACCGCCAGCCACGTACGGCCCGCCTGCGCCGTACGGCACGTGCCGGGCCCATCGACCCATACCGGGTGAGGCGCCTCCCACAGCGATCGTCCCGACCCGGGCTTGTCCTGGCTGCCGCTCGTCCCGGCCAGCCCCATGTCTCCTCCTACGTCCCTCAGATAAGGGCGGGGGCGAGCTGCCCAACGACAGCCCGCCCCCTTGGGCTCGCTACCTAGGAGAAGTAGCGGTTGTTGTCCTGGCTGTCCTCGGCGTACTGGCCGAGCGTGACGGCCTGCACGTCACCGAGCTCGACGACGGCGGGCGGCTGGTAGGCCTGGTCGGTGGTCTGCATTCTGGTTCTCCCTTCGGTGTGGATCTTCCGGTGTGGCGGGGCCGGGCGAGGCTCAGCCGGTCACTTTCCGGTGTGGTTGGGGCACGGGACCTTGATCGGCTTGCCGTTCTCGTCGGTCGTGGTGATGAACCCCGAACCGTCGCAGGTCCTGCATGAAGACATGACGATCTCCACTTCTGTCGGGACATGGCGGAACGGTGATGTCGACGTGATCCGGGTGCGATCACTGACCGGCCGGTTTACGCTCCGGCTATCCGCCCGTACGGATCGTCACCTGGCGGGAGCCGGGCCGCCCAGAGGTCTGGTGTTGCCGCAACACCGCAGCAACACGGCGAGGAGCTGGTCAGATGGACGAGCACCACAGCATGACGGCACACATGTGGGGTACGGCGTTGCGGCACCTGCGCAACCAAGCCGGCCTGTCACAGCGGGAGCTGGGCAAGCTGGCGCTCTACGACCACACGCGCATCTCCCGGGCGGAGAAGGGCGAGATCCTCCCGCCGGCTGACCAGGTGCGCGCCCTCGATGCCGCGCTGGAAGCGGGAGGGATGCTATTGGCCCTCAGTGACGCCGCCCGGGGATGGCAGTGCCTCCCATTCGCCGCGAGCGCCGCTGGCATACACGACGGCGAACCGGTCATGCTGGACATGCAGACACCGGACGGAAGGAGCGTGCGGGTGACCCTCTCGCGACGCCAGTTCACCCAACTGCTCGCCAGCGGAGCGCTCGCCTCCGTTGTGCCAGGCCTCGGCGACCCTGACCAGACCCAGCGCATCGCCCGCGCGATCGAGCAGCCCGCCCGCGTCGACGGCGAGGTCATCGACTACTTCCGCCGCGTCCTCGCCGAGCACTACACCGCCGACAAGATACTCGGCCCCCGCTCACTTCTTCGGCCCGTGCTGGCCCAGATCGACGTGCTCGACGAGCTGCGCCGCGGTGCCGGCGCCCGGCACGCCGAACCGCTGCTGCAGGTCCTGGCCCAGTACGCCGAGATGGCCGGCTGGCTGCACCAGGATCTCGGAGAGCTCAACACCGCCATGGACTGGACCCGGCGGGCGGCCGAGTGGGCGCAGTGCGCTGGCGACACCCAGATGAGCGCCTACATGCTGGTCCGCCAGTCCAACATCTCCGTCCTGACCGACGACTACGCCGCCGTCGTCCACCTGGCGGCTGCCGCCCGCCGCCGCCCGGCTGAACTGGAACCCAAGTTGAACGCACTGGCCGCCCAGCAGCAGGCCCGCGGCCTGGTGATGCTCGGCGAGCACGACGACTGCTTCGCCCTGCTGGACGAGGCCGGCGAGACTCTGCGCGACCATCCACAGGTCACCCACCCGCACGTGCCCGTCTACCTGCACCACTACGACTGGGACACGCTGCAGGAGCAGTCCGCGGTCTGCTACCGGGCCGCCGGCCGCGCCGACACCGCCGTCACCATCCTCGAAGACCAGATCGGCAGGCTGCCCGCGACCCTCGCCCGCGACCGCGGTCACCTGACTGCGAAGCTGGCCGTCGCGGTCGCCCAGTCGGAGCAGGATCCGGGCCGGGCCGCGCACCTCGGGCACGAGGCGCTCGGCGTCGCCCGCCAGACCGGATCGGCGCGCATCCAGCGGGAGCTGCGCACCCTGGACGCCGAACTGCTGGAGCGGTGGCCGAACGATAGCCAGGCTGCCACCTTCCATGAGGCGCTCGTCAGCGCCTAACACCTGCGCCCCGCCGATCAGGGCGGGCGTTCCCTTCAGCAGGGAAGCCCTGAAGGCGACGAACGCCCCACCGGTCAGGGCAAGGCATTCGTATCTCAGCGCTCCAGGCATGCCCGCCGCCTCTCAGCGCAGGCTGCCACCTTCCATGAGGCGCTGGTCGGGCGGGAAACGTGGAAGGTGGCTCCCCCGTGGTACGGGTGGCACGCGAGGCGCGCGTTCCCTCGGTAAAGAGGCTGACCTGACGGAGGGTGGTCGTGTAATAACGGATGGTCAGGTTCTCCACGAAAGGATCCGCGACCATGCGCCTCATCGCCCTCGCCGCGTCCACCCTGCTCACCGCCGGCCTGCTGTGCCTTCCCGGTCCGGCGGCCGCGGCCGTCCCGTCCGGCAACGCGCCGTCCTGCGTCACCGTCTGGGAGCACGTCGGGCGCATCACCAAGACCGGCTACGCGCGCAACGACTGCCGCTCCACGCTGAACCTGAAGATCGTCTGGGCTCGGGGCACGGACGGCCCGTGCCGCAGCGTGCGCCCGGGGCAGACCATCAGCACGCAGGTGCCCCGCGGCGTCCGCTCGTTCGACGGCGCGAACCTGTGCTGACCTGACCGGCGGCACGGCAGCGGACGCCCGGCCGGGATACCCCGGCCGGGCGTCCGCCCGCGTTCAGGGCGTCAGCCGGTGACGCTGGCGCGGCCGTTCTCGACGTGGCCCATCAGGCGGCGAGCGTAGGAGGGGTCCTCCGCGCAGCTGATCTGCACGTCGTACCAGCCGTGGGACTCCTCGACGGGCCAGACGACCTGGCGGTACTGACCCGGTCGCAACGGCACCGCCTGCTCCTTGGTGCCGTAGGCGTTGGCCCGCACCGTGAGGGTCACGCGGTGGTCGCCGAGGTTGGTGATCTCGATGCGGACCTTGCGCGGATCGACATCGATCACCTGCTGCACCTGCACGCGCGCGGCCCGGCCGCCGAGCTCGCCGGCGAACTCCCGGCGGAAGCCGTTCGGCCCGGTCAGGACCAGGTCGTAGCGGTCCTTGACCGCGACGGTCCGGGTGGCGACGCCGAGCACGTCGAGGTGGAGCGGGCGCTCGAACTCGCCGGCGTAGGGGTAGAGCGTCAGGTGCGCGCTGTCGCTGCCGGCGTTGGCCAGGGTCAGCTCCAGGTCGCCGCCCAGCAGGCGGGCCCAGGCGTTGATCTGGTACGGCAGCGGCCGCGCGGGACGGACCCCGGGCTCCTGCACCGGCATGCGCTGCTCGGCCGGGGGAGCCGGGCGCCAGCGGCCGGTGAAGGCCGGGACCTGGGCGGGCGCGGTCGGGGTCGGCCGGGGACCGGCGGAGGCGAAGTCGAAGGCCGAGGTCAGGTCGCCGGAGACGGTGCGCCGCCAGGGGGAGACGTCGGGGAAGCGCACGCCCAGCCACGTCTCCAGGAACCGCACGGTCGAGGAGTGGTCGAAGATCTGCGAGCAGGTGTAGCCGCCGACGGTCCACGGCGAGACGACCGTCATGGGGACCCGGATGCCCAGCCCGATCGGGTTGCCGTTGTAGAACTCGTCGGTCAGCTCGGCGGGCGGCAGCGGCGGCGGCATGTGGTCGAAGAAGCCGTCGTTCTCGTCGTAGGTGATGAACAGCGCGGTCGACTGCCACACCTCGGGGGTGGAGGCGATCGCGTCGAGGATGTCGTAGGTGATCCGCGCGCTCTGGGCGGGGGACGAGGCCGAGGGGTGCTCGGAGTCGGCCGCCGACGGCACGATGTAGCTCACCTCGGGCAGCCTGCCCGCCTCGACGTCGGCGCGGAAGGTCTGGGCCAGCGTCTTGGACGGCGCGCGGCGCAGCGCGCGGTCGAACAGCGAGCGCTCCTGCGGCGTCAGCTGCGCCACTCCCTCCTCCAGGCGGGCCAGCAGCTGCTCCCGCTTGGCCGGGGCCGCCGACTGGACCGCGTCGTAGAAGGAGTCCATGCTCTTGTAGTCGCCGAGCAGCGCCTTGCGGGCGATCTGCCGGAAGCGGGCGAAGAACTCCAGGTTGTTGTCCTGGTAGTTGTCCCACTCGTGGTAGACCTGCCAGGACCGGCCGGCGGCCTCCAGGATCTCCCCGGCGTTGGACCAGGTGTAGCCGGCGTGGGTGTTCTCGCTGTAGGCGGAGTTGTCGATGGCCCGCTTGCTCGTGCCCGGCTCGAAGCCGGTGTGCCCGCTGACGTGGTAGTTGCGGTTCGGGCTGGTGGAGGAGAGCACCGAGCAGAAGTAGTGGTCGCAGAGGGTGAAGGTGTCGGCCAGCTCGTACTGGAGCGGGATGTCCTGCCGCTCGTAGTAGGCCATCGTGGCCGGCGACTTGGCCGGGATCCAGCCGTTGTGCCAGCCCTTGGCCGCCGCGGCCTGGCCGTCGTTCCAGCCGTGGGCCAGATCCGAGATCCACTGCAGGTCCTTGCCGACCAGGCCGGCCGCCTCGCGTACCGAGAAGGGAAGCACCCGGCCGGACGCCGAGGGCTGCTCGAAGACCGGCTTGCCGTCCGGCAGCCTGACGGCGTTGCGGTCGCCGTATCCGCGCACCCCGCGCAGCGTCCCGAAATAGTGGTCGAACGAGCGGTTCTCCTGCATCAGGAACACGACGTGCTTGATGGCGGACAGGCCGCCTGCCGGCACCGGCATCGCCATCGCGCGGTGTACCGAAGGCGGCAGCAGCGAGCTCGCCAGGACGCCGGCGCCGACCGTGAGGAACCGGCGGCGAGAGTGGCCGTGGGACATGGATCTTTCCTTCCAAGGGGGAACGGAGGAAGGAAATCAATGGATGGGAACCATACCTTTACCGCCGGGTGTCGAACAGATGACGGCGTCGGGGGTATTTGCCATGGGCTCCATCGACGGATGTCCGCCTGGCTCAGCCGCGCGGGCCGCGCAGCGCCCTGACGACGGTCGCGGACGGCGGGGCGCCACGGGCCGACAGCCAAGCCAGGTGGTGGCGGGCGGCGTACAACGACAGCTTGCGGGCGTCGAGCAGACCGAGGTCGCCGGAGCCGGCCAGCACGGCGGTGAGCGCGATCCGCCCCCACGCCGTCGCCTCGTCGATCCTGAGCGCCTCGCGCACCTGGCCGTGCGCGGCCCGCACGGCGGCGGCCAGGCGCCGCATGCGGCCCTCCGGAGCGGTGAGCGGCTCGATCGGGGCCAGCAGGTTGACCGTGCCCAGCTCCGCCCCCGCGGCCCTGGTCTGGCGGAGCATCTCCACGTCGGACGGCGCGAGGCCGGCCGGGCCCAGCGGCAGGCTGTAGATGACCGCGAGGTCCTGGTCGCGTTGCAGGTCGGCCAGCGCGCGGGCCCTGCGCCGTACGGCCGGCAGGTCGCCGCCGTCGCGGACGTCGAACTCCACGAACGAGGCGCCGAAGGCGCCGATCATCCTGCGGTAGGCGGAGGTGAGCGCGTCCTGGGCGACGCAGGCGCCGGCCAGCTCCGTGCCCGCGGGCCCGCCGAAGGCGAGACCGGCCTGGCCGCCGGCCGCGCGCAGCGACGGGATCCGGTTGGCGACGAGATCGAGGCCGGGCTCGAGCGTGCCGCCCCACCGGGGCGCGCAGCCGCTCGGTCCCGCCGTCACCCGGCCCAGCAGGAACCACCGCACCCCGGTACGGCGGGCGGCCTCGGCCGGGTCGAAGCGCGGGTTCTCGGCGGTGTCGACGAAGGCGACATAGCCGGAAGGACTCGCGGCGGCGCTCGCCGAGGGCGTGGCCGTGGTCGAGGGGAAGGCCGCGGCCGGCGGGCCCGCGGCGGTGAGGGGTGAGGGCCACTCGGGCGTGGCCTGGGCGGGCAGGAACCAGACCGCCACGCCGGTCACCCCCACCAGGACGAGCCCGGCCAGCACCACGAGGGCGCGCGGCGGGGTGCCCGGCTCTCTGTGACGCGCCATGCTCACCTACCGTGTCATGCCGATGACCGATGGTGAACGCTAGCAGGGGCGGCGCCGGGGTGACCTGATAATGGCCGCATGAAGCTAAGGATCTTCACCGAACCCCAGCAGGGTGCCACCTATGACGATCTGCTGGCCGTGGCGAAGGCCACCGAGCGGCTCGGGTTCGACGCGTTCTTCCGCTCCGACCACTACCAGCGCATCGGGCCCGGCGACCCCGGCCCCGGCTCGACCGACGCGTGGATCACCCTGGCGGGGCTGGCGAGGGAGACTTCGGCGATCAGGCTGGGCACGCTGGTGACGCCCGCGACCTTCCGCCTGCCGGGCCCGCTGGCCATCAGCGTCGCCCAGGTCGACCAGATGAGCGGCGGCAGGGTGGAACTGGGCTTCGGCACCGGCTGGTTCGACGGCGAGCACACCGCCTACGGCATCCCCTTCCCGCCGCTCGGCGAGCGGTTCGCCAGGTGGGAGGAGCAGTTGGAGATCATCACGGGGCTGTGGACGGCCGAGGAGGGCTACTCCTTCGAGGGCGCCTACTACCGCGTGGCCGACTCGCCCGCGCTGCCCAAGCCCGCCCAGCGTCCCGGCCCGCCGATCATCATCGGCGGGATCGGGGCCAAGCGGACCCCGCGCATGGCGGCCAGGTTCGCCGACGAGTACAACGTGCCCTTCCACTCCGTGGAGGAGACGAGGGCGGCCTTCGAGCGGGTCCGGCTGCTGGCCGAACGTCCGATGACCTACTCGGCCGCGCAGACCGTCTGCGTCGGCGCCGACGAGGCCGAGGTGGAGCGGCGGGCGGCGGCCATCGGCAACACTCCGGCCCGGCTGCGCCAGGAGGGCCTGGCGGGCACTCCCGCCGAGGTGCTCGACAAGATCGGCCGTTTCGCCGAGGCCGGCGCCGAGCGGATCTACCTGCAGGTCCTGGACCTGTCCGACCTGGAGCACCTGGAGCTGATCGCGGCTGAGGTACTGCCCCACGTGTGACGCGGCCCGTCCCGGCGACATCCCGGGACGGGTCCCACCGGGATATGCGATGGCATGACAAACCGGGCTACGGCACACTTGAGCCGTGCTGCTGACGATCTCGACCACCGCCGCACCGGCCACCGACCTGGGCTTTCTCCTGCACAAGCATCCCGACAGGGTGCAGGAGTTCGCCCAGTCCTTCGGGACGGCCACGGTGTTCTACCCGGAGGCGGGCGAGGAGCGGTGCACCGCGGCGCTGCTGCTCGACGTCGACCCCGTCGCGCTGGTCCGCTCCAAGGGCCGCACCTCGCCCGACTTCAGCCTGTCGCAGTACGTCAACGACCGGCCGTACGCGGCCTCCTCCCTCATGGCGGTGGCGATCGGCGACGTCTTCCGCACCGCGCGGAGCGGGCGCTGCAACGCCAGGCCCGAGCTGGCGGCGGCGCCGCTGCCGCTGGAGATCACACTGCCGGCGCTGCCCTGCAGGGGCGGCCCCGACCTGGCGCGCAGGCTGTTCGAGCCGCTCGGCTGGGTGACCGAGGCGCAGGCCGTCCCGCTGGACGAGGCCTTTCCCGCGTGGGGCGAGTCCCGGTACGTGCGGCTGCGGCTGCGCGGGCGGCTACGGCTGGCCGACGCGCTCAACCACCTGTACGTGCTGCTGCCGGTGCTCGACGACGGCAAGCACTACTGGATCGCGCCCGACGAGGTCGACAAGCTGATCCGCGCGGGCGAGGGCTGGCTGGCGCCGCATCCCGAGCGGACCCTGATCACCCGCCGCTACCTCGGACGGCGCAGAGCCCTGGAGCGTACGGCCTTCGCCAGGCTCGCCGAGCTGGGCGACGAGACCGAGGAGGCGCTCGAGCCGCGCATCGAGGAGGACAAGGGCGGACCGCTGGAGGACAAGGCCGTCCCGCTGAACACGCGGCGGCGCGAGGAGGTCGTCAGGACACTGGAGGAACTGGGCGCCGCCTCCGTCATCGATCTGGGCTGCGGCTCCGGCCAGCTGGTCGGCGCGCTGCTGGCGCTGCCGAGGTTCGCCAGGGTCACCGGCGTGGACGTCTCGACGCTCGCGCTGGCCATCGCCGCGCGCAAGCTCAAGCTCGACCGGATGCCCGACGCCAAGCGGGCCAGGCTCACCCTGTTCCAGGGCGCGCTCACCTACACCGACCCGCGCTTCGCCGGATACGACGCCGCCGTGCTCATGGAGGTGATCGAGCACGTCGACCCGCCCCGGCTGGCGGCGCTGGAGCGGGTGGTGTTCGGCCAGGCCGCGCCCCGGCACGTGATCGTCACCACGCCCAATTCCGAGTACAACGTCAACTACGAGTTCCTGACCGGGATGCGCCACCCCGACCACCGCTTCGAGTGGACCCGCGCCGAGTTCCAGGACTGGGCCACCCGTGTGGCAAGGGAACACCGCTACACCGTCGGCTTCAAGCCCGTCGGCGACGAGGACCCCGTCAGGGGCGCGCCGACCCAGATGGGAGTCTTCACCCGTGAGCACTGAGATCCGCATCCCCGAGCTGTCCCTCGTGGTGCTCGTCGGCGTCTCGGGCAGCGGGAAGTCGACGTTCGCCGCCCGCCACTTCAAGCCCACCCAGGTCATCTCCTCCGACTTCTGCCGCGGCCTGGTCTCCGACGACGAGAACGACCAGAGCGCCACCCACGCCGCCTTCGAGCTGCTCGACCACATCGTCGCGACCCGGCTCTCGCGCGGCCTGCTGACCGTGGTCGACGCCACCAGCGTGCAGTACGGCGCCCGCCAGAACCTCATCGCGCTGGCCAGGAAGCACGACGTGCTGTGCGACGCGATCGTGCTCGACGTGCCGGAGGAGGTGGCGATCGAGCGCAACGCGTCCCGTCCCGACCGCGACTTCGGCGCCGGTGTGGTGCTGAGGCAGCGCAAGGACCTGCGCCGCTCGCTCGGCGCGATCCACCGGGACGGCTTCCGCAAGGTCCACGTGCTGCGCGGCGTGGACGAGATCGACAACGCCACGATCGCCTACGACAGGGCCTGGAGCGACAGGAAGGACCTCACGGGGCCCTTCGACCTCATCGGCGACGTCCACGGCTGCCGGGCCGAGCTGGAGTCGCTGCTCACCGAGCTGGGCTGGGAGCTGACCCGCGTCGACGGCAAGGCGGTGGGCGCCACGCATCCTGAGGGTCGCACCGCGGTGTTCGTCGGCGACCTCGTCGACCGCGGCCCCGACTCGCCCGGCGTGGTCCGCCTGGTCATGGGCATGGTCGCGGCCGGCACCGCCCTCTGCGTGCGGGGCAACCACGAGGACAAGCTGGTCAAGGCGCTCAAGGGCCGCAAGGTGCGGGTGGCCCACGGCCTGGAGCGCTCGCTCGAGCAGTTCGCCGCCGAGAGCGAGGAGTTCACCCGCGAGGCGAGCGCGTTCCTCGACGGGCTCATCAGCCACTACCAGCTCGACGAGGGCCGCCTGGTGGTCGCGCACGCCGGGTTGAAGGAGGCCTACCACGGCCGCGCCTCCGGCAGGGTCCGCTCCTTCGCGCTGTACGGCGAGACCACCGGCGAGACCGACGAGTACGGCCTGCCCGTGCGCTACCCGTGGGCGCAGCAGTACCGGGGCCGCGCCATGGTCGTCTACGGCCACACCCCCACGACCAGGCCCGAGTGGATCAACAACACGATCTGCCTCGACACCGGCTGCGTGTTCGGCGGCCGGCTGACCGCGCTGCGCTACCCCTCGCGCGAGATCGTCTCGGTGCCGGCGGAGACCGTCTGGTACGAGCCGGTCAAGCCGCTCGGCGCCCCCGGCCACCGCGACGCCGTCACCCTCGACATCGACGACGTGCGGGGCACCCGGTACGTCGAGACGCGCTTCGGCGCCAAGGTCAAGATCATGGAGGAGAACGCGGCGGCCGCCCTGGAGGTGATGAGCCGCTTCGCCGTCGACCCGCGCTGGCTGGTCTACCTGCCGCCGACGATGGCCCCGCCGGAGACCTCCCGCCTGGACGGCTACCTGGAGCACCCGCACGAGGCGTTCGAGGAGTTCGCCGCCCACGGGGTGCGCGAGGTGGTGTGCGAGGAGAAGCACATGGGCTCGCGGGCCGTGGTGGTCCTGGCCAGGACCGCCGAGGTCGCGGCCGAGCGGTTCGGCGTGAGCGACGGCACCACCGGCGTGGTCTACACCCGCACCGGCCGGCCGTTCTTCGACGACCTGGCGCCGCTGGTCGACAGGCTGCGTCGGGCGTGCGAGCCGCTGTGGAGCGCGCTCGGCTCCGACTGGGTGGTGCTCGACTGCGAGCTGCTGCCGTGGTCGGCCAAGGCCGGGGAGCTGATCCGCACGCAGTACGCCTCCGTGGGCGCGGCCGCGCGGGCCGCGCTGCCGGCAGCGGTCGGCGCCCTGAACGCGGCGGCCGAGCGCGGGCTGGATGTGGGCGAGTTGTTGGCCCGCACCCGGCGTCGCGAGGACAACGCTGCCCGTTTTCGCGACGCCTATGCGCGCTACTGCTGGCCGGTCGACGGACTCGCGGGGATACGGCTGGCGCCGTTCCAGATCCTGGCGGCCGAGGGGCGCAACACCGCGCTCGAGCCGCACGCCTGGCACCTGGAGCGGCTCGCCCTCCTCGACGACCCGATCATCACGCCCACCCGGCACCTGTTCGTCGACCTGACCTCCGCCGAGTCGCGGGAGCGGGCGGTGGAGTGGTGGCAGGCGCTGACGGCCGAGGGCGGCGAGGGCATGGTCGTCAAGCCCGCCGTCCACCCCGAGGGCCGCGTCCAGCCGGGTGTGAAGGTGCGCGGGCGCGAGTACCTGCGGATCATCTACGGGCCCGACTACACCGAGTCGCTCGACACGCTGCGCCGCCGCTTCCTCGGCAAGAAGCGCTCCATGGCGCTGCGCGAGCACGCCCTCGGATTGGAGGCGCTGGCCCGGCTGGCCGACGGCGACTCACTGTGGCGGGTGCACGAGCCTGTCTTCGCCGTGCTGGCGATGGAGTCGGAGCCGGTCGACCCACGGTTGTGATCGCCGGATCTCGACCCAGGGCGGAGCCGTAGCCAGGCCTGTCGTGGGTAGTGGGCGCGACCGTGGGTAGTGGGCGCGACATGGTGCGCTCTGAGCATGTACGACAGGAAAACATCGGTCATGTCGTCTTCATCACGGCGGCCGCCGCCATCGGCGGCTTCCTGTTCGGCTACGACAGCTCGGTGATCAACGGCGCGGTCACCGGAATCCGGCACCACTTCCAGGTGGGCGCGGTCGAGACGGGCTTCGTCGTGGCCATCGCCCTGCTGGGGTCGGCGGCGGGCGCGTGGCTGGCCGGCGGGGTGGCCGACCGGTGGGGGCGCGTCAGGACCATGCAGCTGGCCGCGGGACTGTTCGCGGTCAGCTCGATCGGCCAGATGCTGCCCTTCGCCCTCTGGGACCTGGCCTTCTGGCGGGTGCTCGCCGGCGTGGCCATCGGCATGGCCTCCGTGATCGGCCCCGCCTACATCGCCGAGGTGGCCCCGCCCGCCTACCGCGGCCGGCTGGGCTCCTTCCAGCAGCTGGCCATCGTGCTCGGCATCGCGGTCTCCCAGCTGGTCAACTACATGATCGCGCGCCTGGCCGGCGGCAACGTCAACAACGAGCTGTGGGGTCTGCAGGCCTGGCAGTGGATGCTCGGCGCGTGCGTCGTGCCGGCCCTGCTGTACCTGCTGTTCGCCTCGGTGATCCCCGAGTCGCCGCGCTTCCTGGTCGCCGTCGGCCGTACCGAGGCGGCCAAGCGGGTGCTGGCCGAGGTCGAGGGAGAGAGCGCCGACCTGGACACCCGGCTGGAGGAGATCCGCAGCGTGCTGCGGACGGAGGAACGCACGCACCTGCGCGACCTGCGCGGCCCCGCGCTGGGGCTGCTGCCGATCGTGTGGATCGGCATCGTGCTGTCGGTCTTCCAGCAGTTCGTCGGCATCAACGTGATCTTCTACTACTCCTCCGTGCTGTGGCAGTCGGTCGGCGTCACCCAGAGCAACTCGCTGCTGATCAGCTTCTCCAGCTCGGTGATCAACATCATCGGCACGTTCATCGCCATCGCCCTGGTCGACAAGCTCGGCCGCAAGCCGTTGCTGCTGATCGGCTCGGCCGGCATGGCGATCTCGCTGGGCACCGCCGCGTGGGCGTTCAGCGCCGCCAAGTACGTCGGCCAGACGGTCACGATGCCCGACCCACAGGGCGCCGTCGCGCTGATCGCGGCCCACACGTTCGTGCTGTTCTTCGCCCTGTCATGGGGTGTGGTGGTGTGGGTCCTGCTGGGCGAGATGTTCCCCAACCGCATCCGCGCCGTCGCCCTGTCGGTCGCCGCGGCCGCCCAGTGGCTGGCCAACTGGGCGATCACCGTGACGTTCCCCAGCCTGGCGGAGTGGAACCTGCCGCTCACCTACGTCATGTACGCGTGCTTCGCGGCGCTGTCGTTCGTCTTCGTCACCAGGTGGATCAAGGAGACGCGGGGCCGCAAGCTGGAGGAGATGGGCTAGCACTCCAGCCGCGCGGCGATCCCGCTGGCGTGCCGGGTTACGGCCGCGGTGGTGATGCGGTGGTGATGCGGTGGTTGGCGGCCACCGCATGATTGTCGTTTGCTGGATGATCGCGGTGGTCGCGGGTGTTCTGCCTGCCCACCACACCGCCCTTGTGAAGGAGGACGCCCCATGCGTTGGCTGGACGTGCGCCGGCACAGCCTGACCAAGAAGGGCGCGATGCGTGGCCGGGGGTCCCATCTGTCGGCTGAAGGCATCGCCCTGGCCCGTTTCATCGGTTCCGGAGCCGGCCCGTACGAGCGCGTCGTCACCAGTTCGGTCCCTCGGGCGGTCGAGACCGCCGTCGCGATGGGTTTCGCCGTCGACGACACCATGGAGATGCCGTCGGGCTACGTATCCGGAGAGATCCCCCGGCATGCCCAGTGGAACTGGGCGCAGCCGTACAGGCGACTCGCGGACGTCATCCGGAAGGGTCATGCCGCGGCGGCGGTGGCCCAGACCCATCGCGCGATCTGGGCGGACACGGTGGCTGGTGTCCCCGAGGGCGGGTCGGCGCTGCTGATCGGGCACGGAGGGGCGATCGAGCTGGCGTTGGTGGCGTGTTTGCCGGATGCCTCGCACGACACATGGGGGACGCCGTTCGCCCACTGCGATGGCGTGCGCCTCGGCTTCACCGAAGGTCACTTCGTCGGCGTCGAGTTCCACCGGGCCCCGCAGAGCCTCTCCAGCCGAACTGAAGATCGCTGAAGTACGAGACTAGAGATCAACGAGGAGTCCAGACTCTCCCGGCGCCGCCCAGGCCGAGCGACCGGCGCTCCCTCGCCCGGCGGGCGGCGGCCTCACGCAGGTCCGTGCGCAGGTCCGGCAGGTGCCGGGCGACCTCGGCGCGCCCGGCGTCGGGCAGGATGATCACGAGGTCGGCCAGACCGCGGGTGTCGCGGGCGGTGATGTGGTCGCGGACCCGCGCCCAGGCGGTCACGAGGCGGCCTTTGCGGAAGTAGATCTGGTCGCCTCCCGCCCTGGGGGCTCGTCAATCGGTGCCCGCAGGGGCTGTGCTTTCGAATGTGGGCGCGTCGGTGCCGGGTTCAATACAAAGCACGCGGGTTCGTCGCGGCCCGACGAATCACTGGGACAATTCATCGGTCGTACCGCGACGAACCCGCGCCGCACTTCACGGGAATCGGATCGACCCGCCGTCATCGGAAAGCGTTGAATAATCGATCCGCGAAAAAACTCTGTCGTTCTGACGGTTCAATTTATTGAGCGGTGATAAACCCCTTGCGGTTCGCGTTCGGCTCGCGTGAGCGCGGGCCGGCGAAGCCGGCCCGCGCCATCAGGTCAGGACTCAGGTGTTCGCACCGTCCCAGTGCCTGTCGCGCTCGACCTCGGCCTCGTTGTTGTTGTTGTTGGTGTTCGTGTTGTTGGTGTTGACGTGGTTGTTGATGTTGATCCTGAGACGGCCGTGGCCGCCCCGGTTGTGGCAGCGACGGCCCCAGCCGCCGCCCCAGCCGCCCCAGCCCCTGAAGCCGCAGCGACGGAAGCCACCGCAGCCCCAGCCGCCCCAGCCCGTCGTGACGGCCGAAGCAGTGGTGGCGGCGGATGCCGCGGTGGTGGTGGCGCCGACGGCGACGAAGCCGCCGCTCACGGCGGTGGTGAGTGCGAGGCCTGCGATGACTCGCTTGAAGCTGGTCATTGGGTTTCCTCCTGAAAGGATTGACTGCCCGTGAATGACGAATTCAGGGTGGTTGAAATGTTCTCTATGGTCACGAGCGACCATCCCTGCATTCTCTTGATTGCCGGGCCGCATGCCAGACAAACGGGACATCACCCCATTTTGCTGTACATTAACGTTGCTATTGCTCTACTTAAAGATCTATCAGTCGATATAGCCCGATTTGGGCCGTTATAACGGGGGTGAATGGCCATTTTTCCCAAACCCCCACTAATCGGTATAAATTCGGACATATCGCCCAGGCTGGCTGTGCGTGCACCCGCCGTTCGCCGCCCGGCACGGGCCCCCGACCGTGCACGGCGACCCGTGTCCTGCGAGAAGCGGGCCCTCGAAGGAGGGGCGGGTCCTGCCCTTCCGTACGGCACGCCCCCTGGACGCCGACCGGCCGTACGTCATCAGCGAGCACGCCGACCCGCAGGGCGCGGTGCGCGAGAAGGTGTCCTGGCCGGGGCCGGATCGCCCGCCACTCCGACACCCAGGACACGGTGCTGTTCGCCACGGCCTTCAAGGACCGTGACCCGGTGGCCGGGCAGCGGCACGAGCTCCGCCCGGCCGCCTTCGTCGGCCCGGGTGGCGGCGGGATGTTCAGGACCGCCGGCAGGGGCGGGTACGGGCACCTGGGCCTCGACCTCGGGCGGGCGTGGCAGGATATGCAATCTTCCTGTCATTGACGCCATCGTGTGACGCTGACCAGCATGAAAAGCATGCAGCGGCGCGTCGTGATCGTGGTCTTCGAGGGGTTCCAACTGCTCGACATGGCCGGTCCCGCCGACGTGTTCGCTCTGGCGGGCATGCTGGCCGGCGAAGGCGGTTACCAGGTGGAGGTGACCGCCGTCCGCGTCGGCGACGTGGCCGCCCTCAACGGGGTCGCGACGGTCGTGCGAACCCCGCTGGCGGACGTCGGCGGGCCGGTCGACACGCTGGTGGTCGCCGGCGGGCTGACCACCTTGGACCTCCTGCCGGACCGGGAGCTGATCGACGGCATCACGCGCCTGGCCGGGATGTCGCGCAGGGTCACCTCGGTGTGCGGCGGCGCGCTGCTCCTGGCCGAGGCGGGCCTGCTGGACGGCAGGCGGGCGACCACCCACTGGCTGGCCGCCGACGGGCTGCGCGCCAGGTACCCGCTGGTCGAGGTGGACGCCGATCCGATCTACATCAAGGACGGCACCGTGTGGACCTCGGCGGGCGTGACGGCGGGCATCGACCTCGCGCTCGCGCTGGTGGCCGAGGACCACGGGCACGCCCTGGCCAGGGACGTGGCCTGCGGGCTGGTGGTCTACCTGCAACGGCCCGGCGGGCAGAGCCAGTTCAGCACGCCGATGAGCGCGCTGACTCCGCGCAGCGAGCCGTTGCGCGAGCTCCAGACGTACATCGACGCCAATCCCGCAGGCGACCTGAGCGTGCCCGCCCTGGCCCGCCACGCGGGGATGAGCGAGCGGCACTTCTCCCGCGTCTTCACCGCGCAGGCCGGCCTGTCACCCGGCCGGTACGTCGAGCGCAGCAGGGCCGACGCCGCGCGGCGGCTGCTGGAGCTCACCGACCACCCGCTCGAGCGGGTGGCCAGGGAGGCGGGGCTGGGCACACCGGAGACCCTCCACCGCGTCTTCCACCGCCACTGGCGGATCTCACCCGGCGACTACCGTCGCCGCTTCCAGAAGAAGGAGCACTGACCATGCAGGTCGCCATCCCGCTCTACCGGCGCTTCACCGCGCTCGACGCCGTCGGCCCCTATACCGTGATGGCCTTCGCGCCCGGTTGCACCGTCACGTTCGTCGCCGCCGAGCCGGGCCCCGTCACCGACGACCGCGGCAGCCTCACTTTGCAGGCCACGGCGGGCTACGCCGACCTTCCCCGTCCCGACGTGGTCATCGTGCCTGGCGGCGCGGGGACCTTCGACGCGCTGCACGACCAGGCCCTCGTCGACTGGATCGCCGAAGCGCACGCCCACACCCGGTGGACGACGTCGGTCTGCAGCGGATCGCTCCTGCTGGGCGCCGCGGGGCTGCTGCGGGGCACGAAGGCCACCACGCACTGGGCCATCCTCGACATGCTGGCCCAGTACGGCGCCGAGCCGGTGAGCGAGCGGGTGGTCACGCAGGGCAAGATCGTGACAGCGGCGGGCGTGTCGGCCGGGATCGACATGGCGCTCACCCTGCTGGCCGGCGCCATCGACGTGGAGACCGCGCAGGCCGTACAGCTGGCCATCGAGTACGACCCGCAGCCGCCTTTCAACGCGGGCTCGCCGAAGACCGCGCCCGAGGGACTGGTGGAGCGGACGCTGGCGCTGCTCACCTAGCGGCATCCTGTCCGCGGTCGGCCTTTTCTCGCAGGTCGGCCCGGCTCCCGGGCACTACCGGCCGCTGCTCGACCACCTGGCGCGCGCTCGACGCCCGCCCGGGGGAGCGGGTGCTCGAGTTCTCCACCGTCTCCGCACCTGGTTGGCGGTATCTCCGAGGTACGGCAGGCGGAGGACCCCGGGGGGTACGGCGCGGCTGACGGCGTCCGCGGAGAGGGGATCGCCGAGGGCCCGCCGCGCCTGTCCCGTCAGGTCCCGCCTGTCTTGCGGACGGGCAGCCGCACGGGGCGGTGGACCAGGTTCCCCGTGGTCCACGGCAGGGTGTCGGCGGGTTCGGTGAGCGTCAGCCCCGGCAGCCGGTCGACCAGCACGCCCAGGATCTCCTGCAGCTCCATCCTGGCCAGGTTCGCGCCGAGGCAGAAGTGCGCGCCGCGGCCGAACGTGATGTGCTGCGGCCCCCTCCTGTCCAGGACCATGGTGCGCGGCTCGGGGAAGACGGACGGGTCGTTGTTCGCGCCGACGAAGGCGGCGATGATCCCTTCCCCCTTGCCGACCGTGCCCGAGGGCAGCTCGATGTCCTCGGTGGCCACTCTGATCATCGTGCCCTCGCCCGGCGTCTCCAGCCGCAGCAGCTCCTCGACGGCCGTGGGGATCAGCTCGGGCGCGGCGACGAGCCGCTCGTAGCTCTCCCGCGGATCGAGCAGCCTGAGCATCGACCTGGCCAGCACGGAGCCCGTCGTCTCGTGCCCGGCCAGGAAGAGCCCCACGGTCATCCGGACGAGCTCGTCCTGGCTCAGCCGGTCGCCTTCGTCCCTCGCCTCGATCATCGCGGCGAGCAGGCCGTCACCCGGGTCCTCGCGGTGGGCGGCGATGAGGTCGGCGGCGTAGGTGTAGAACTCGGTGGCCGCCGCGAGCTTCTCCTCCGAGGTGAGGCTCGACGTCGACAGCATCGCGTCCGACCAGCCGCGCACGCGCTCGGTGTCGATGCCCGCCACGCCCATCACGTCGCAGATCATCTGGACCGGCAGCGGGAAGGCCAGGTCGGCGACGAGGTCGAAGCCGGCGGGCAGCCGGTCGATCAGCTCGTGCGTGAGCGCGCGCAGCCGCGGCCGCCAGGTGGAGACCTGGCGCGGGGTGAAGGTGCCCGACAGCAGCCTGCGCAGCCTGGTGTGCTCGGGCGGGTCGGTGTTCATCAGGCTGCCGGGGGAGTCGGCGATGTTGTAGCCCTCGAACATCCGCGGCGCGCCGGGGTAGTGCAGGTTCCGGCTGAAGCGGGGGTCGCTCAGCACCGCGACGACGTCGTCGTACCTGGTGGCCAGCGTGACCACGTCGCCGCTGGGCAGCCTGACCCGGCCGAGCGGATCGCTGTCGCGCCGTTGGGCGTAGCGCTCGTGCGGGCATCCACGGGGGCCGGTCAGGAAGGGAAAACTCTCGAGTTCGGCCATGGTTCGGACGGTACCCAGCGATCCGCGGGCTGCCTAGCCCTCAGTACGGCCCCGCATCCCTCACCCCGGTGCCCGGGTCTGCGGCCGTGCCTCGTTCCGGTGTCATGGGCCTGCGGGGCTGCTGCGGCCGTCCCTCGGTCCTGGCTGCGACTGGCCCTCGGCCGCGTGTCACCGGCCCGCGGGTCAGCGGCCGAGGCGGGCCAGGTGCGACCGGCGGTGCGCGAACCCGAACACCATCGCGGCCACCCACACGAAGAACAGCACCTTCAGCACCGAGAACCCGCTCACCGCCAGGCCGATGACCAGCGCCACGAGCAGGACGGGGGCGAGCGGGCCCGGGCCCCGGTGGCGGCGCCCCAGGTGGGCGTGGCGCATCCGGTGCGCGTGCATGCGCCGCAGGTGCCGGGCCCTTCTCGACCCGCCGTGCCCGTACTCCTCGGCCCACCGGGCCGCTCCCGCCCAGGCGGCCTCCGGCCAGCCGCCCGGCCACGCGTCCTGCCCGCGCCGGGCTTCCGGCCACGGGGCCCGCTCCCGCCAGGCGTCCGGCCAGGCGCCCGGCCCGTTCCAGACGGCGGCGCCCCGTGTGGGGGAGTGGCGGCCGGGGCCCGGCAGGTCGGCGTGGACGCGGGCCAGGTCGCCGGCCGTACGGGCCGACAGCGCGAGGTCGAGCCGCTCGTCGAGCTCCTCGCGGGTCAGCCGGCCCTGCGCGAAGTGCTCGCGCAGCGCCGCCATCGTCTCGTCGCGCTCGGCGTCGCCGATGCGCAGCTGGTCGTCGGTGCTCATTGCGTGGCTCCTCTCGGGAGCCCCGTCCAGGGCTCCCGGCCTGCGCTCTGTCGTGATCGGGTCAGGGGCCGCGGCGCGCCGTGCGGCGACCGCGTCAGGGTCGGGTACGCCATCGGGCACCCACGGGGAAAGCGGGTCGGGTACGCCATCCGGGCATCCCACGGGGAGGCGAGTCGGGTACGCCATCCGGGCGCCCATGGGGAAGCGGGTCGGGTACACGATCCGGGCACCCACGGGGAAGCGGGTCGGGTACGCCATCCGGGCACTCTCGGGGAGGGCGGATGGCGTGCCGCGGGGGGGTGCCGGGCATGCCGGGGGTCACTCCTCCTCGGGGTCGCCGTCGGCCAGGATCTGGTAGAGCTTGCGGCGCGTCTCGATGAGCGCCTTGCGGGCCTCGCGGACCTGCGCCTCGGTGCCGCTGTGCAGGATCTGCATCATCGCGAACGCCGACTGCTTGGCGATGTCCATCAGTTCGGCCGAGTTGTCGTCGATGTCGGGACGCATCTCGTCCCAGGGCGCCCGCACCTCGTCGGCGTGCTCGGTGATGTAGGCGCGGCCGGCCTCGGTGAGGCGGAAGGTCTTGCGGCCCTCGCTCTCCTCCGAGACGACCAGGCCCTCGTCGGTGAGCTGCTGCAGCGCCGGGTAGACGGCGCCGGGGCTGGGCTTCCAGCCGCCTTCGCTGCGCTCGGCGATCTCCTGGATGATCTGGTAGCCGTTGCGCGGCTCCTCGGCGAGCAGCGCGAGGATCGCGGCGCGGACGTCGCCCCGCTTGGCCTTGCGTCCCCTGCCGCCGAACCCGTGGCGGCCGAAGGGCCCCCCGGGGCCGCCCCACGGGCCCCTGCCGAAGTCGAAGGGGAACGGCCCCGGCCGGCCCCTGCCGCGCTGCCTGTGATCGTGCGGGCCGCCCTCGGGCTGGGGGCCGCGCCTGTGGTGGTGATGCCCGCCGTGCTGCTGCCACGCCTCGGCCATCGTCCGGAACGCCTCGCGCGCGGCTCGCTTCATCTCCCTGGCGTCGGCCCACTGGCCGCCGCTCGCCGCCTGTGCGGAAGTCATGTGTCTTCTCCTTCTTGTTCACGATCGACCTTCGATCGTTCTCGATGCTTCGACGATATATCGGTAACGTGTCGATAGCAACCGATCTTTCGCGATCAATCCTGAGATGGGCGACAGAGTGAGCTAGATCACGAAAAAGTCGCGGAAATCGGGAACATGCATGGGGATGGAGGCCGTTAACTAGAGCAGACGAGGTCGTTCCGCGTCGGCAGGGCTGGGGGGTGCTGTCGCCGCGGTAACGGCCTCGTCTTCGTTTGCGGGCCCCTGTCGTCCGGGCCGCAGCCCCCTGCGCTCCTGGAGCCGGGCGCCGCTCGCGTGCGGATGTCCGGCGGGCGTGGCGGAACGCCCATACGAGGGCTTGGTGCGCGCTTTGCCGTACGATGACGTAGCGTGATCTTGACATGATGGGGCACACGCACGCGATGTCGGGAGCCGCCGCCTGGCTGGGCCTCGCGCCCCCGCTGGCCATGCTCCCGCTGCTGAACGAGTCGAGCAGGTTCATCGAGACCGGCATCATGGCGGGCGCGCTGACCCCCGCCGAGATCATCGCGGGAGCGCTGGTGTGCGCGGGCGCGGCGATGCTGCCCGACCTCGACCACCCGAGCGCCACGATCGCGCAGACCTTCGGGCCCGTCACCTGGCTGCTCAGCAAGGGGGTCTCATGGCTGGCGGGCGGGCACAGGGGGGCGACGCACTCCCTGGCCTTCGCGGTGGCGGCCGGGTTCGGGACGCACTGGCTGGCCGGCAGCTACCCGATCGGCAGGGACGTCGTGGTGGTGCTGCTCGTCGGGCTGGCATTACGCGCGATAGGCATCGGCATCCCCGGCAACAAGCTGGGCTCGGCGATGGTCAACATCGGCCTGACCGCCGGCCTGTACGTGGTCTTCAGATCGCTGGAGGTGGGCTACGCCTGGCTGGGCCTGGCGGTCGCGCTCGGCTGTCTCATCCACGTGGTGGGCGACTGCATGACCGAACGCGGCTGCCCGGTGCTGTGGCCGATGGCCTACAAGTTCATGCTGCCTTGGAAGATCGGCATCAAGACCGGGAAGAAGTTCGAGCAGAAGATTCTCGCGCCGGTACTTTCTGTCGCGATTATCGGCCTGCTGTACTGGAGACTTGCCTACTAGCCGGTAACTTGATGTCGAGATACTTGCCGAGATATCTTGACGTCGAGAGACCTGCCGCCACCTGCGAGTTAGGGTGACCTAACGTCGTGACAGGTGCTGAAGTGCGGCAGGATCTGTGACGGAGAACTTGTCTAACGAGGAGGCGAATCACCGTGTCCGCGAACAGCTTCGGCAGCCGTGACACGCTACGCGTCGGCGACGCGTCTTACGAGATCTTCCGGCTGGATGCAGTCGAGGGCGCTGCCCGCCTCCCGTACAGCCTGAAGATCCTGCTGGAGAACCTCCTGCGCACCGAGGACGGCGCCAACATCACCGCCGACCACATCCGCGCACTGGGCCAGTGGGACCCGAACGCCGCCCCTAGCGTCGAGATCCAGTTCACCCCCGCCCGCGTCATCATGCAGGACTTCACCGGTGTGCCGTGCGTGGTCGACCTGGCCACCATGCGCGAGGCCGTACGCGACCTCGGCGGCGACCCCGCCCGCATCAACCCGCTGGCGCCCGCCGAGATGGTCATCGACCACTCGGTCATCGTCGACTACTTCGGCCACCCCGACGCCTTCCAGCGCAACGTGGAGCGGGAGTACGAGCGCAACCGCGAGCGCTACCAGTTCCTGCGCTGGGGCCAGACGGCCTTCGACGAGTTCAAGGTGGTCCCGCCCGGCACCGGCATCGTCCACCAGGTCAACATCGAGCACCTGGCCCGCGTCGTCATGATCCGCGACGGCAAGGCCTACCCCGACACCTGCGTCGGCACCGACTCCCACACCACGATGGAGAACGGCATCGGCGTGCTCGGCTGGGGCGTCGGCGGCATCGAGGCCGAGGCCGCGATGCTCGGCCAGCCCATCTCGATGTTGATCCCGCGAGTGGTCGGCTTCAAGCTGACGGGCAAGCTCCCGGCCGGCGCGACCGCCACCGACCTGGTGCTGACCATCACCGAGATGCTGCGCAAGCACGGCGTGGTCGGCAAGTTCGTCGAGTTCTACGGCGAGGGCGTCTCCTCGGTGCCGCTGGCCAACCGGGCCACGATCGGCAACATGAGCCCCGAGTTCGGCTCCACCTGCGCGATCTTCCCGATCGACGGCCAGACCGTCGACTACCTGCGCCTGACCGGCCGCTCCGAGGAGCAGGTCGCGCTCGTCGAGGCGTACGCCAAGGAGCAGGGACTCTGGCTCGACCCGTCGGCGCCCGAGCCGGCCTTCTCCGAGTACATCGAGCTCGACCTGGCCACCGTCGTCCCGTCGATCGCCGGCCCCAAGCGCCCGCAGGACCGCATCGCGCTCAACGACGCCAAGCGGGCCTGGCGCGCCGCCGTCAAGGACTACGCCGCCGAGGAGGACTTCGGGCCGATCGACGAGGCCGGGGCCGAGTCCTTCCCCGCCTCCGACGCGCCCGCCGTCGACCACGACGGCGACCGCGACCAGCCGCACACGCCCGCGCTCAACGGCGAGCGGCCGCACAAGAAGGTGCCCGTCACCCTGGCCGACGGCACCAGCTTCGAGATCGACCACGGCGTGGTCACCATCGCCGCGATCACCTCGTGCACCAACACCTCCAACCCCTACGTCATGCTGGGCGCCGCCCTGCTGGCGCGCAACGCGGTGGAGAAGGGCCTGACCCGCAAGCCGTGGGTCAAGACGTCGCTGGCGCCCGGCTCCCAGGTCGTCACCGGCTACTTCGAGCGTTCGGGGCTCCAGCCGTACCTCGACAAGATCGGGTTCAACCTGGTCGGCTACGGCTGCACCACCTGCATCGGCAACTCGGGCCCGCTGCCCGAGGAGATCTCGGCCGCCATCCAGGAGAACGACCTGGCCGTCACCGCGGTCCTGTCCGGCAACCGCAACTTCGAGGGCCGCATCAACCCCGACGTCAAGATGAACTACCTGGCCTCGCCGCCGCTGGTGGTCGCCTACGCGCTGGCCGGCACGATGGACATCGACCTCGACACCGAGCCGCTCGGCGAGGGCGCCGACGGGCAGCCGGTGTTCCTCAAGGACATCTGGCCCTCGCCCGACGAGGTCGCCGAGGTCGTCAGCTCCTCCATCGGCCGCGAGATGTTCGAGCGCGACTACGCCGACGTCTTCAAGGGCGACGAGACCTGGCAGTCGCTGCCGATCCCGACCGGCGACACCTTCGAGTGGGACCCCGCCTCCACCTACGTGCGCAAGGCCCCCTACTTCGACGGCATGCCGGAGAAGCCGGAGCCCGTCACCGACATCGCCGGCGCCCGCGTCCTGGTCAAGGTCGGCGACTCCGTCACCACCGACCACATCTCGCCCGCCAGCTCCATCAAGGTCGGCACGCCCGCCGCTCAGTACCTGCAGGCCAACGGCGTCGAGGTCAAGGACTTCAACTCCTACGGCTCGCGGCGCGGCAACCACGAGGTGATGATCCGCGGCACGTTCGCCAACATCCGCCTGCGCAACCAGATCGCGCCGGGCACCGAAGGCGGCTACACCCGCGACTTCACCCAGCCCGACGGGCCCGTGTCGTTCATCTACGACGCCTCGGTCAACTACGCCGCGGCCGGCACGCCGCTGGTCGTCCTGGCGGGCAAGGAGTACGGCTCCGGCTCCTCGCGCGACTGGGCGGCCAAGGGCACGGCGCTGCTGGGCGTCAAGGCCGTCATCGCCGAGTCCTACGAGCGCATCCACCGCTCCAACCTGATCGGCATGGGCGTCCTGCCGCTGCAGTTCCCCGAGGGGCAGAGCGCCGCCTCGCTGGGGCTGACCGGCGAGGAGACCTTCGACATCACCGGCGTCGAGGAGCTCAACCAGGGCACCATCCCCGGCACCGTCCACGTGAAGGCGGGCGACGTCGAGTTCGACGCGGTGGTCCGCATCGACACGCCGGGCGAGGCCGACTACTACCGGCACGGCGGCATCATGCAGTACGTGCTGCGGTCGCTGCTGGCCAAGTAGTCGCCTGCCAAGCAGGCACGAACGTCCCGCACCCGCGACCCGGCCATCCGCCGGGCCGCGGGCGGCGGGAGCCCGGCCACCGGCCGGGCGGGCGCGACCCTGAACGCGCCCAACTCGGGGGAACCACCCGACCTGACCGCCGCCCGTCGCACCACCCCGCGCCGGGCGGCGGCGCCATTCCAGGGCCGCATCCATCGCATCTGCTGTGGGGTGGTGTCGCTCCTATCCCCGTACGGCAAGCCGTCCCCAGGCCACCGTGGTCACCGGCGCCCGCCCGTCCATCACGCATACTCCAGCGGGACTCCGGTCCCCGCCGCTACGCCGTCCCCCAGCCCGCACACGGGATTCCACCTGCGGCCACCCCGGACGGATCCAGGCGGACGGGCGGCCGCGGAACGCGCCTGAGCAGGCCGTCAGGTGGTGTTGAGGGGCGCGGGTGCCTCAGGACACCTTCGACGCCGGTGCCGACCATGTGTCGCACGCCGACGGCGACACCGCCGCGTAGCCCCGCTTGAGCCACGACACGCGGCTGGACCCCGACCCGTGGCTGCGCCGCCCGTCCGGCTCGTCCCCACTGGCTTTGACCGCGTCGAGCAGCGCCGTCCAGTGCTCCGCCGAGCGGCCGAGCGAGCGCCAGACGCTGCCCGCGAAGACCCCGGCCAGGCAGTCGGCCTGCAACTCGTAGCGGCGGCCCAGCTCCGCCTGGTCGCCCGTGCGGGCGCGCACCAGCTTCTCGTAGGCGGCCCTGATGCCTGCCTGCTGCTGGACGTGGTGACCGTACTCGTGCGCGGCGACCTTCAGCGGGTACAGGTCGGTGCGTCCCTCGATCCACTGTCCTTCGAGGGGGAAGACGAGGGTGGCCTGGCCGGTGCAGTAGAACGCCGCGGCCCCGCCCGGCCACCGCACACCGCAGATCCGCTCGGTGGGCGCGTCGACGTAGCGGACCTTCGGCTGCCGGAAAGGCAGCTTCGCCTTGGTGAAGTGCGCTGACCAGCCCCGGTTCAGGCAGGTCATGATCGCGCCCAGGTACTCCTTCGCGCGCGGAATCCCACCCGAGACGAGCGGCGGCTCCGGACAGGAGGCGACGGGCAGCCTGCCCGTCTTGTAGAGCGCCCCCGGCGTTCCCCGCACACCGGCTGCCCAGCCCCGCAGCATGCCAGAAGGCATCGACCCGGCGAAGGCAAGCCCAGGGGAGGGCGAGGTCGGCGAGGGCAGTCCGGGGGCGGGCGAAGCAGACGAGTGTGACGCGAAGGAGAGCGGCCCGCGGAAGAGCGGGTCAGCGGGGGACGCCTGGGCTGCGGGCGTGGTGGCCGGGAGGAGGACGAGCGCGGCGCACGTGGGGATGGAGAGAAGGGGGAGTCGCACGGTCCTGCAGCATAGAGCCCATGACTTCCGAGGCCGTGATCGTGATATTGGCAGGTTCGGCGGTGCTGGTCGGCGCGATCGTCCAAGGCGGTGTCGGCTTCGGGCTCGGCCTGGTCGCCGCCCCGGTCGTGACGATGCTCGACCCCACTCTCATGCCCGGCGCCATCCAGGTGGTCAACGCCACCCTGCCGCTGTTCACGCTGGCCGCCGAGTGGCGCAGGATCGACTGGCGTGGTCTCGGGTTCGCAGTGGTCGGCCGGTTGCCGGGCAGCGCGGTCGGGGCTCTCGTCGTCGTCCATGTCTCCACTCAGACGCTCGGCGTTTTCGTCGGCGTCATGGTCCTGGTCGCCGTCGCGCTGACCGCCCGGGCCGTCGCCGTCCCCAGGAACGGGTGGACGACCACGACGGCGGGTTTCGCCTCCGGCATCACCGGTACTGCCACCGGCATCGGCGGTCCGCCGGTCGCGCTGGTCTACCAGAGCGCCAAGGGCCCGCAGATCCGTGCCACGCTGGCGGCCTTCTTCTTCCTCAGCGCCTCCCAGTCGCTGCTCATCCTCTGGTTCGTCGACCGCCTGCCCGCCAGGGCGCTGGCGACGGGAGGGCTGCTCGTGCCGTTCGTGATCGGGGGTTTCCTCGCCTCCGGGCCGCTGCGGCGCCATCTCGACGGCAAGGGGGTGAGGGGCGCGGTCCTCACGGTGGCCGTGTTCTCGGCGCTGGCGCTGATCACGCAGAGCGTGATCGGTTGAGCGGGGTGTTTCTGGATTGTTACCCGCCACAACAAACTCAGCCGGATGAGGGTCTTCCAAAGCAGGCCGCGGCGGAATACGTTGCCGCAGACAACATTCACCGCGTACGGCAAGGCGCCGCCGTACGACCGGTGGAACCCCCACCCCCCGTCCATCCCCCAGAAAGGACCTTGCACCATGCGCAAGGGGATCCTCAGCCTGACCGCCGTGGCAGCGGCGACGACCCTCGGTCTCACCGCGTGCGGGGGCGACAGCGGTGGCACCACCCAGGCCGGTACTGCCCAGTCCAGCGCGGCGCCCGCCTCCAGCGCGGCCGCCACGGGCAAGATCGGCGTCATCCTTCCCGACAGCAAGTCCTCGGCCAGGTGGGAGACCGCGGACCGCAAGTACCTCGAGGAGGCGTTCAAGGCCGCGGGCGTCGCCTACGACATCCAGAACGCCCAAGGCGACAAGAACGCCTTCCAGACCATCGCCGACCAGATGATCACCAACGGCGCGACCGTGCTGATGATCGTGAACCTGGACTCCGGCACCGGCAAGGCCGTGCTGAGCAAGGCCAAGTCGCAGGGCGTGGCCACGATCGACTACGACCGGCTCACGCTGGGCGGCGGCGCGGCCTACTACGTCAGCTTCGACAACACCAAGGTCGGCACCCTGCAGGGCGAGGGACTGGCCAGGTGCCTGGCCGACAAGAAGGCCGCCAAGCCCATCGTCGCCTACCTCAACGGCTCGCCGACCGACAACAACGCCACGCTGTTCAAGCAGGGCTACGACGGCGTGCTCAAGCCGAAGTTCGACTCCGGCGAGTTCGTGAAGGGCCCGGACGAGTCGGTTCCCGAGTGGGACAACGCCAAGGCCGGCACGATCTTCGAGCAGATGCTCACCGGCGAGTCGAAGATCGCCGGCGTGCTCGCGGCCAACGACGGCCTCGGCAACGCCGCCATCACCGTGCTGAAGAAGAACAACCTCAACGGCAAGGTGCCGGTCACCGGCCAGGACGCGACCGTCCAGGGCCTGCAGAACATCCTCGCCGGCGACCAGTGCATGACCGTCTACAAGGCGATCAAGAAGGAGGCCGACGCGGCCTCCGCGCTGGCGGTCGCGCTGGCCAAGGGCGAGAAGCCCGCGGCCACCGGCAGCGTCAAGGACACCGAGAGCGGCCAGGACGTGCCCGCCGTCCTGCTCGACCCCCAGGCGATCTTCTTCGACAGCGTCAAGGACGTCGTGGCCGACGGCTTCGTCGCCAAGGAAGAGCTGTGCACGGGCGAGTTCGCCGCCAAGTGCACCGAAGCCGGAATCCAGTAGGCCGGGAATCCCGTGATCGCGGCCGGGGGTACGGCTGGCGGCAGCCGTACCCCCGGTGGAGGACGCAGCATATGAACCCCGTTCTTGAAGTCCGAGGGATCGACAAGAGTTTCGGTCCCGTGCAGGTCCTGCACGACGTCGCCTTCTCCGCCTACGCGGGCGAGGTGACCGCGCTGGTCGGCGACAACGGCGCAGGAAAGTCCACCCTGGTCAAGTGCATCGGCGGCATCCACCCGATCGACGCCGGCGACTACTTCTTCGACGGCAGGCAGGTCCAGGTCAACGGGCCCCGCGACGCGGGCGAGCTGGGCATCGAGATCGTCTACCAGGACCTCGCGCTCTGCGACAACCTCGACATCGTCCAGAACATGTTCCTGGGCAGGGAGCGCAGGAGCGGCCTGGTGCTCGACGAGGCCACGATGGAGGAGATGGCCCAGCAGACGCTCTCCGGCCTGTCGGTCAGGACCGTCAAGTCCATCAGGCAGAAGGTCTCCAGCCTGTCCGGCGGCCAGCGGCAGACCGTCGCCATCGCCAAGGCCGTGCTGTGGAACAGCAAGGTCGTCATCCTCGACGAGCCCACCGCCGCGCTCGGCGTCGCGCAGACCGGTCAGGTGCTCGAACTGGTCCGCAGGCTCGCCGACAAGGGCCTCGCGGTCGTGCTGATCTCGCACAACATGAACGACGTCTTCGCCGTCTCCGACCGGATCGCGGCCCTCTACCTCGGGCGGATGGCCGCCCAGGTCAAGACCTCCGACGTGACCCACGCGCAGGTCGTCGAACTGATCACCGCGGGGCGCAGCGGAGACCTGGGTCTCAGGAACGGGGTCTCGGCATGAGCGGCAGGATTCTCACCAGCGACCCCGCCGAGGACGGGGCGATCGTCACCGCGGCCCGCCGGCCCTCGGTCGGCAACAGTGCCCGCGCCTACCTGGAGCGGGTCCGGGGCGGCGACATGGGCGCGCTGCCCGCCGTGCTCGGCCTGGTCGTCCTGTGCACGGTGTTCGCCGTGCTCAAGCCGGTGTTCCTGACCCCGGTCAACTTCGCCAACCTCTTCCAGCAGGGCGGGCAGGTCACCGTCATCGCGATGGGGCTGGTCTTCGTCCTGCTGATCGGCGAGATCGACCTGTCGGCGGGTTTCGCCAGCGGCCTGTGCGCGGCCGTGCTGGCGGTCACGCTGACCGGCATGGGCCTGCCCTGGTACGTGTGCGTCCTGGCGGCCATCCTCACCGGCGTCGTCATCGGCCTCGTGCTCGGCGTGCTGGTGGCCAAGCTCGGCATCCCCTCCTTCATCGTCACGCTCGCCGGTTTCCTCGCCTTCCAGGGCGTCCTGCTGGCGATCCTCGAGGAGGGGACCAACATCTCCATCCGCGACGAGACCATCCTCGCCATCGCCAACAAGAACCTGCCCGCCGCGCTGGGCTGGGCGCTGTGGCTGGTCGGCGTGGGCGGCTACGCGGCCGTCCAGATCACCAGGTCGGTCAAGCGGAGCGGGCGCGGCCTGGTCGCCGATCCGGTCTCGCTGATCGCCGCGAGGGTCGGCACGCTGGCCGTGCTCACGGGTGTGGCCGTCTTCGTGCTCAACCTGGAGCGCAGCCGCAACCCCGCGGTGGCGTCGCTGAGCGGCGTGCCCGTCGTCGTCCCGATCGTGCTGGCCCTGCTGGTCGTCTGGACGTTCGTGCTCGGCAGGACCCGCTTCGGCCGCCACCTCTACGCGGTCGGCGGCAACGCCGAGGCTTCGCGCCGGGCGGGCATCAACGTCGACCGGATCAAGGTGAGCGCCTTCGTCATCTGCTCGGCGATCGCCGCCGTCGGCGGGATCATCGCCGCCTCGCGCGGCGCGTCCGTCGACCCGAACACCGGCGGCAGCCAGGTCCTCCTCTACGCCGTGGGCGCGGCCGTCATCGGCGGGACGAGCCTGTTCGGCGGCAAGGGCAGGGTGCTGGACGCCGTCCTCGGCGGAGCCGTCATCGCGGTCATCGACAACGGCATGGGCCTGCTGGGCTTCGCCTCCAGCGAGAAGTTCATGGTGACCGGATCGGTGCTGCTGCTGGCGGCGGGCGTGGACGCCCTCGCCCGTCGTAGGGCAGCGGCCGCTGGTCTAAGGTGATCAGCGAATTCGGCACTTCAAAGGATCCACGAACGATGCGAGCGGGCCCGTCCCAGGAGGAGATCAGGCGCCACAACCTGGGCGCGCTGCTTCGTCACGTCCATCTCGGCGGGCCCACCTCGCGGGCCGAGCTGACCTCCAGGATGGGCCTGAACCGCAGCACGATCATGGCCCTGACCTCCGACCTGACCGCGGCGGGCCTGGTGCGCGAGGAACTTCCGCGCGAGACCGGCCGCGCGGGGCGGCCCTCCCTGGTGGTGCGGCCGGAGTCGTCGCGGGTCTACGTCTTCGCCTTCGACCTGGGCCCCGACCGGCTGGTCGTGGCCCGCGTCGGCCTCGGCGGGGTGATCCTCGACCGGCGCGAGACGGTACGGCGGCGCGGCGCCTTCGACCTGGACGAGGTCGTCGGCGCGCTGTCCGGCTTCGCCAGGCAGATGCACCGCAAGACCCGCGCCGACACCGTCTGCGTCGGCGCGGCGGCCGCGGTCGCCGGCGGGGTGCGCAGGAGCGATGGCGTCCTCAAGTACGCGCCCAACCTGCTGGCCGAGGACGTGCCGTTCGGCGAGGCGCTGAGCCGGAAGCTGGCCCTCGGCCTGCCGGTCAGCGTCGGCAACGACGCCAACCTGGGGGCGCTGGCCGAGCACACCCGTGGCGTGGGCGCCGCCGTGCGGGACCTCATCTACCTGCACGGCGACGTCGGCGTCGGCGGCGGCGTCATCGCCGGCGGCCACCTGCTCGGCGGGCACGACGGCTTCGGCGGCGAGCTCGGCCACATGGTCGTCCACCCGGGTGGCCGCCTGTGCGGGTGCGGCTCCCACGGCTGCCTCGAGGCGGAGGTGGGGGAGCGGGCGCTGCTGGAGGCGGCGGGCCGGGCGCCGGCAGGGCGCGTCGAGGGGCCGCTGGGCCGCGACGCGGTCAGGGCCGTCGTCGACGCCGCCGACCGGGGCGACATCGTCGCGCAGGACGCGCTCAGCCGCGTGGGCGACTGGCTCGGCCTGGGCGTGGCCAACCTGGTCAACATCTTCAACCCGGAGATGGTCGTGTTCGGCGGGATGCTGCGGGAGATCTACCTCGGCGCGGCCGCCCAGGTGCGCAGCCGCCTGGCCGTCGACGCGCTGCCCGCCCACCGGGAGAAGCTGCGCCTGCGCACCTCGGCGCTGGGCGACGACGCCACGCTGGTCGGCGCGGCCGAGCTGGCCTTCGCGAACGTGCTGGCCGATCCGCTGGAGGCCCTGGCCCGAGCGGGCGGCTGAGGCGAACCCCGCGCCCGGCAGGCCGTCCCCCGCAAGGGGCCCGCAAGACGACGGTGTCCGCGATCGGAGCGATCGCGGACACCGTGGGGTAGGTGGGGTAGCGGGACAGGACGTCAGGAGACGCGCGCCTTGGGGGCGCCGAAGGTGTTGCAGGCGTTCGGCGACTCGGCGTCGAAGCCGCGCTTGAGCCAGTAGGCGATGTTGGCGGGCTTGCCGTGGATGCCGTCGTCGAACCCGGCCTGGGCGACCTTCAGGATGTACTTGAAGTCGAAGTCACGCCGGCCGAGCGAGTGCCACACGCTGCCGATGAAGGCGCCGGAGAAGCACTCGGCCTGCAGCTCGATCCTGCGGGCCTCGTCGTAGATGCGCTTCTTGCTCTTGCCCTTGACCCGGTCGACGACGTCGATCATGCCGGTCAGCTCCTGGATGTGGTGACCGTACTCGTGGGCCACGACCTCCATCAGGAACAGCTCGGTCGGCTCGGACAGGATGGCGGGGTCCAGCAGGACCGTCATCTTGCGCTCGGGCGGGCAGTAGAGCGCCTGCGCGCCCAGGGGGAACTTGCCGCACTTGCCCACCGGCTGACCCGGCTTGCTCACGACGCCGAACTTCGGCTTGACGAAGGGGATCTTCGCCTTGGCCAGCTGGCGGCTCCACGAGTCGTTGAGACAGTCGAGCACGAACTCCAGGTAGACCTTGGCCCCGTCGAGCGAGTCACGCTGGACCGGCTGCTCCTCACACTCCTTGAGCTCCATCGCCCCGGTCTTGTAGACCCTGTTGTCGGTCAGGACCCGCGGGAAGCCGGTGGTTCCTGCGGCGGCCGTACCGGCGAACAACAGGCTCGCCAGAACGCCGGAAAGCACGGCGAATAAGGGGGAACGCATAGTCACAGGACTTTAGACCACACAACGGCCGCGCCGGAAGGCGCGGCCGTCGTGTCCGGAGATCATGAACTACGAGACGTACCTGGCGGGAGAGGTCCAGGTGTTGCACGCGGCGGGGGCCCCGTAGTCCCACCCGCGCTGCATCCAGCGGGCCTGGTTGGCGCTGGAGCCGTGGTCGTTCTGCGGCCAGATGGAGGCGCCCTTCTCACCGAACCAGTCGATGATCTGCTGGTAGTAGGCCTCGTCGACCGGCAGGGTGTCCTTCACCGACTTCATGAAGACCGCCGACATGCACTCGGCCTGCAGCTCGAGGCGGCGGGAGTAGGCGAGCTTGGCGGACTTGCTCGCGCGCCAGCTGGCCTGGGCGTACCAGGGCATGATGCCGGCGATCTGCTGCACGTGGTGGCCGTATTCGTGGGCCATCAGCCGGCCGATGCCGACCGGCGACGGGTTACGCAGCTCCGTCTTGGTGATCAGCATGTACATGGTCCTGTCGGCGGAGCAGTAGACGCCGGAGGCGCCCGTCAGCCACCTGCCACAGGCGGTGTTGCGCTTGGAGGTGATGATCCGCAACCTGGGCTTGGCGAACGGCAGCCTGGCCTGCTTGAACTCCGATGCCCACGCGCGGTTGAGACAATTGGTGAACGCCTGGAGGAAGTGCTTGTAGGCCGCCGTGCTGCCACGCTGGATCTCTCCCGGCGCGCAGTTGGAGCGGGCGAGCGTCCCGGTCTTGTACAGCGGGCTGCTCGTCGCCGCGGCCTTCCCTCTCGGAGGCGCCGCCTGGGCGGCCGCGGCCTCCTGGGTGGTCGCGGTCGACGCCTCCGCGACGCCTGCCGTACCCACGCCCATCAGGGCAAGAACCAGCCCAGCCGACACAAGTGACGAGAGTTTCCTAAGGGGGACAGTGTTCATAGTGGGTCAACCCTAGGCCAAGATCGGACAAATCAGGGTGCATTTGACTCCATGGAGTCATCTTCTGCTTCACGAACTAGACTTCGATCCGTTGGCGAGTGGATGAGGGGATGATTCCGTGAGCGGGCTGCTGGCCTCGATCAAGGGACCGCACGACGTCAAACGGCTTGCGGTGGAGGAGTTGCCGCGGCTCGCCCAGGAGGTTCGCGACCTCCTCGTCGAGTCCTGCGCGAGGAACGGCGGGCACCTCGGCCCCAACCTGGGCGTCGTCGAGTTGACCATCGCGCTTCACCGGGTGTTCGACTCGCCGAGTGATCCGATCATCTGGGACACCGGCCACCAGTCCTACGTGCACAAGATGCTCACCGGCCGGGCGGGCGGCTTCGACGCGCTCAAGCAAGAGGGCGGGCTGTCCGGCTACCCGAGCCAGGCCGAGTCCCCGCACGACTTCGTGGAGAACTCCCACGCCTCGACCGCGCTGTCCTACGCCGACGGCCTGGCCAAGGCGTTCAAGCTGCGCGGCGAGCGCGAGCGGGTGGCGGTCGCGGTCATCGGCGACGGCGCGCTGACCGGCGGCATGGCATGGGAGGCGCTCAACAACATCGCGGCCGTCAAGGACCTGCCGTGCGTGATCGTGGTCAACGACAACGGGCGCTCCTACTCGCCGACCATCGGCGGCCTGGCCACGCACCTGGCCAAGCTCAGGGTCGACCGCCGCTACGAGGACCTGCTCGAGTTCGTCAAGAACAAGATCGGCAACGTGCCCGTCGTCTACGACGCCCTCCACGGCATCAAGAAGGGCGTCAAGGACGTCCTGGCGCCGCAGGTGATGTTCGAGGACCTCGGCCTGAAGTACGTCGGCCCCATCGACGGCCATGACGAGCAGGCCGTGGAGGAGGCCCTGCGCAAGGCGCGCGGCTTCGGCGGCCCCGTCATCGTCCACGTCCTCACCCAGAAGGGCCGCGGCTACGCGCCCGCCGAGAACCACGACGAGGACCAGTTCCACTCGCCCGGCGCCTTCGACAGGGACACCGGCGTGGAGAAGCCCAAGGGCCGCATCTGGACCAACGTGTTCAGCGAGGAGCTGGTCGAGCTCGGCAAGGAGCGCGACGACCTGGTCGCCATCACCGCGGCCATGCTGCACCCGACCGGGCTCAACGCCTTCGCCGACGCCTTCCCCGACCGCACCTACGACGTCGGCATCGCCGAGCAGCACGCGCTGACCAGCGCGGCCGGGCTCGCGCTCGGCGGGCTGCACCCCGTCGTCGCCGTCTACGCCACCTTCCTCAACCGGGCCTTCGACCAGCTGCTGATGGACGTCGCCCTGCACAAGCTGCCCGTCACCGTCGTCCTCGACCGGGCGGGCGTCACCGGTGACGACGGCGCCAGCCACAACGGCATGTGGGACCTGTCGATCCTGCAGGTCGTGCCCGAGCTGCGGATCGCGGTGCCGCGCGACGGCGAGCGGCTGACCGAGCTGCTGCGCGAGGCCGTCGCCGTCGACGACGCGCCGACCGTGCTGCGCTTCCCCAAGGGGCCCGTCGCCGAGACCGTCGAGGCGATCGGAAAGCTCGGCGAGATGGACGTGCTGCGCGCGGGCGAGCCCGACGTGCTCCTGGTCGCCGTCGGCCCCATGGCCCACGCCGCGCTGGAGGCCGCCGTGCTCCTCGACGCGCAGGGCATCTCCGCCACCGTCGTCGACCCGCGCTGGGTCAAGCCGCTCGACGAGGCGCTGGTGCTGGCCGCCGCCGCGCACAAGCTCGTGGCGGTCGTCGAGGACAACGGCAGGGTCGGCGGCGTCGGCGACGCGGTCGCCCGGCTGCTGCGCGACAACGACGTCGACGTGCCGGTGCGCACGTTCGGCATCCCGCAGCGCTTCCTCGACCACGCCAAGCGGCCCAAGATCCTCGGCTACGCGGGCCTGACCGGCCAGGACCTCGCCCGCGACATCACCGAGGCGGTCGCGAAGCGCGGCTCGGCTCTGGAGCGGCAGCCCGCCCAGCAGTGACCGTCCGGCGCACCACGGCGGACAGCGTCACGATGACGAGCGCCGCCACGGCCGCCACCGGCAGCAGCAGTTCGGCGTGCTCGCGGACGACCCCGCCCGCGAGCGCGCCGACCGTCACGTAGGCGCTCACCCACGCGGTGCCGCCGATCAGCGCCCACGGCATGAACCTCCGGTACGGCACGCCGAGCGCCCCGGCCACCGCCGGGGTGAGCGCGTGCACCACCGGCAGGAAGTAGGCCAGGGCCAGCGCCCACCCGCTGCGCTCGAACAGCTCCTCGGCGCGCTGCCAGCGTTCCTCGCCCACCCGGCGGCCCAGGCGACCGTGGCGCAGGCGGGAACCGAACGTCCTGCCCGTCCAGTGGCCGCCGGAGGCGCCCGTCACGCAGGCCAGCACGCCGGCCGCGACGAGCGCGGCGGCCTCGGCCGGTGTGTCGGCGGTCGTGCCCGCGACGATGAGCAGCGCGTCGCCGGGGACGACGAGGCCGACGCCGACGGAGGCGTCCAGGGTGAGGAAGGTCAGCATGAGGGGCCACACCAGGAGCAGATCCTGGGCGGCGAGCGCGTCGAGCAGGTCCCCGAACATGCCCCCAGCCTGGCGGCGGGCCGGCCGGCACCCATCGGGGCCCGACCCCGGGCCGACCCGGAGGTCGTCCGGCCACTCGGAGGAGGGGCCGCCGCCCTTCCGGCCGGGTCCCGTCGGGCCCCGCTCATCGGGGAAAACGACCGTGGCGCGGGACCGGGGTCGCTGACCTGCGAATGGTCACCGGTCGTGTGGGAAAACTCACAAAATGGAGATCTTCCGCACCAAGAGTGTCGAACAGTCGATCAGAGACACCGAGGAACCCGAGCACCAGCTCAAGAAGCGTTTGTCGGCCGTCGATCTGACCGTCTTCGGCATCGGCGTGATCGTCGGCACCGGCATCTTCGTGCTGACCGGACAGGTGGCGAGGGACACGGCGGGCCCGGCCGTCGCACTGTCGTTCGTGGTCGCGGGCGTCGTGTGCGCCCTGGCCGCACTGTGCTACGCCGAGTTCGCCTCGACGATCCCCGTCGCGGGCTCGGCCTACACCTTCTCCTTCGCCACGCTGGGCGAGTTCCCCGCCTGGATCATCGGCTGGGACCTGATGCTCGAGATGGCGCTGGCCGGGGCGGTGGTGGCGGTCGGCTGGTCAGGCTACTTCACCTCGCTGCTGAACACCGTCGGCGTGCATCTCCCCACGCTCACGGTGTTCGGCCTCGAGGTCAACTATCCGGCCATGGCGATCGTCGCGCTCCTGACCGTGATCCTGGTGCTGGGCATCAAGCTGTCGTCCCGGGTGAACCTCGTGATCGTGATCATCAAGGTGGCGGTCATCCTGCTGGTGATCGTCGCCGGCCTGTTCTACGTCACCGCCCAGAACTACACGCCGTTCATCCCGGCCCCCAAGTCCAGCCCGGCCGTCCAGGGGCTCGGCGCGCCGCTGATCCAGGTGCTGTTCGGCATCACGCCCGTCGCCTACGGCGTGATCGGCATCTTCTCCGCCGCCGCGATCGTCTTCTTCGCCTTCATCGGCTTCGACATCGTGGCCACGGCCGCGGAGGAGACCGTCAACCCGCAGCGCGACCTGCCGCGCGGCATCATCGGCTCGCTGGCCATCTGCACCTTCCTCTACGTCGCCGTCTCCCTCGTCGTGGTCGGCATGCAGCCCTACAGCCGGCTCAGCGTGGACGCCCCGCTGGCCGACGCCTTCCGCGCGGTCGGCCAGCCGTGGATCGCCGGCCTGATCAGCATCGGCGCCATCGCGGGCCTCACCACCGTGGTCATGATCCTCATGCTCGGCCAGACCCGGGTGCTGTTCGCCATGTGCCGCGACGGGCTGCTGCCGCGTGTGCTGTCCAAGGTCCACCCGAAGTACGGCACGCCCGCGCGCATCACCGTCATCGTCGGCTTCGTCACCATGGTGCTGGCGGGGCTGATCTCGCTGAGCGCGCTGGCCGAACTGGTCAACATCGGCACCCTGTTCGCCTTCGTCGTGGTGTCGGTGGGAGTGATCATCCTGCGGCGGACCCGGCCGGACCTGCACCGTGCCTTCCGCGCGCCGATGGTGCCGCTGCTGCCGATCCTGTCCGTGCTGGCCTGCTTCTACCTGATGCTGAACCTGCCGGTGGAGACGTGGCTGCGGTTCTTCGCCTGGCTGATCATCGGTGCGGTGATCTACTTCCTGTACAGCTACCGCCACAGCATGGTCGCCCGCTCCCGCAGCGGCGCACCCCGGTAACCCCCGGGACGGCCGGGCGCGCGTCCCCGCCGGGCGCGCGGGTCCGCACGCATGAGCATCTTGTAGAAAGCTGCATAAGGAGCTTACGGTGTGCGCAGAATTGCGCAGACCCCCCGGAGGCTCATGCCCATGCGCAGCATCACGTGCTGGTTAGCGACCGCCGCGCTCGTCACCCTCGGCGTGGTGGCGACACCCGCCACGGCGCACGCCGACACCCTCGAACCGATCACCGCGCTCGCCGCCGACAACGGCGTCTACACCGCGCAGGCGGGCGCCGCCAGGCTCCGCGTCACCTTCCAGCGGGACGACGTCTTCCGCCTCGAACTCGCCCCTGACGGCACCTTCACCGACCCCGCCAACACCGGCCAGGGCGCGAAGATCGTCGTCAAGACCGACTACCCGGCGGTGCCCTCCACATGGAAGGAGCTCGCCGACCGCTACGAGATCAGCACGGGCGCGCTGACCGTCAAGATCGGCAAGAGCCCGGCGCTGGTCAGCGTCTTCCGCGCCGACGGCAGCCAGGTGCTCGCCGAGAGCGCCCCGCTGTCCTGGGACGCCGCCGGCACCCGGCAGACCCTCGCCCCCGTCGCCAAGGAGCAGTTCTTCGGCGGCGGCATGCAGAACGGCCGCCTCAACCACACCGGCCAGATCGTCAACGTCGCCGCCAACCACGACTGGGACGACGAGGGCTACCCCAACGCGGTGCCGTACTACGTCAGCACCGCCGGGTACGGCGTGCTGCGCGACACCTTCGCGCCCGGCAGCTACGCCTTCAAGCAGCCGCTGGTCGCCACCCACAAGGAGCAGCGCTTCGACGCCTACTACTTCGTCGGCCGGCCGTACGACCTGAAGACGCCGCTCGACCGCTACACCGAGCTGACCGGACGGCCGCTGATGCCGCCGATCTACGGCCTGGAGATGGGCGACGCCGACTGCTACAACCACTCCAGCCCGACCTACACCGGCGGCAAGAACCCGAAGAAGTGGACGACACCCAGCGCCGCCACGGTCGCGCAGGGCTACGTCGACAACGACATGCCGCGCGGCTGGATGCTGGTCAACGACGGCTACGGCTGCGAGTACACCGACCTGCCGGAGGCGGGCCGGCTGCTGCGCCAGCGCGGCGTCGAACTGGGCCTGTGGACCGAGCGCGCGCTGACCAACCAGGAGTCCGAGGTCAGGGACGCGGGCGTGCGGGTCCGCAAGCTGGACGTCGCCTGGGTCGGCGCGGGCTACCGGCACGCGCTGACCGGATGCGAGGAAGCCGCCGGCGGCATCGAGAGGTACTCCGACGCCCGCCGCTTCGTCTGGATGGTCGAGGGTTGGGCGGGTTCGCAGCGCTGCGCCGTGCAGTGGACCGGCGACCACTACGGCACGCTCGACGCCATCCGCTGGCAGGTCCCGGCCATCACCGGCGCCGGCCTTTCCGGCATGCCGTTCACGGCGGGCGACATCGACGGCATCTTCGGCGGCAGCGGCGAGTCGTACGTGCGTGACCTGCAGTGGAAGGCGTTCACGCCGGTGCTGATGTCGATGTCGGGCTGGGCCTCCCATGACAAGCAGCCGTGGACGCGCGGCGAGCCGTACACCTCCATCAACCGCAAGTACCTCAAGCTGCGCGAACGGCTGCTGCCCTACCTGTACACCCACGCCGCCGAGGCGCACCGCACCGGCGTCCCCGTCAACCGGGCGCTGGTGATGGAGTATCCGCGCGACGAGACCGCCTGGCAGGTCAAGGACGAGTTCCTGGCGGGCAGGGACTTCCTGGTCGCGCCCGTCCACACCGCGGGGGACGTCCGCACCGGCATCTACCTGCCCGAGGGCCGCTGGGTCGACTACTGGAGCGGCGAGGTGCACAACGGCCCCAAGACGCTCGGCGGCTACAGCGCGCCGCTGGACCGGCTGCCGCTGTTCGTCCGGGCCGGCGCGATCGTTCCCATGTACCGCGAGGGCGTCAACAACCACGCCGAGCACCGGCCGGCCGACCCGCTGACGCTGGACCTCTACCCGAGCGGCGAGTCGACCTTCGCCATGTACGCCGACGACGGCAGGACCCGCGCGTTCGCCACCGGCCAGTCGGCCACCCAGACCTTCACCGTCAAGGCGCCGCGGGACGGCTCGGGCGTGATCACCGTGGGGATCGGCGCGCTCGAGGGCGAGTACGCCGGCAAGCCCGCCGCCCGGCCGTACGAGCTGGTCGTGCACCTTGGCGGCGCACCCCACCAGGTGCGCTACGGCAAGCAGAAGCTGCCCGAGATCACCGCCGAGCGGTACGCGGCCGGCGAGAGCGGCTGGTACGCCGACGGCGCCACCGTCAGGGCGCGCGTCCCGGCCCTGTCCACCGCCGGGAGCGCGGAGCTCAGGCTGACCGGTGCCACCGTGCTCGGCGGCAGGCACCCCGGCGACACCGACGTCGCCGTCGCCGCCGAGCTGCCCGCCATGCTGACCCCCGGCGCGACGGTCGAGGTGCCCGTCTCCGTCACCAACACCACCGGCGGCACGATCCGCGACGTCGAGCTCGGCGTCCGCGTGCCCGAGGGCTGGAGCGCGCCGGCTCCCGTCCCGGCGGGAAGCGTCGCCGACGGCCGGCGCGTGGACAAGACCGTCGCCGTCGCCGTCCCCGCCGACGCCAGGGCCGGTACGGTCACCCTCACCGTCACCGCCGCCTACCGGGCGCACCAGGAGCGCCACACCGCCACGGCGGCGACCGCGGCCAAGGTGCCGCACGCCTCGCTCGCGGCCGCCTTCGCCAACATCGGCGTCACCGACGACGCCGACCCTGGCAAGGGCAACATCGACGGGGGCGGCGGCAGCTTCTCCTACCAGCGCCTGGCCGCGACGGGCGTCACCCCCGGCGCGTCGCTGACCGTGCAGGGCGTGCCGTTCACCTGGCCCTCCATCCGGCCGGGGCAGCCCGACAACGTGGCGGCGGCCGCCCAGACGATCGCGCTGCAGGGGCAGGGCAACACCCTGGCCTTCCTCGGCACCGGCACCAGCACGCAGGCCAGGGGCCCGCTGACCGTCCACTACGACGACGGCACCAGCGACACCGGCACGCTCGGCTTCGCCAACTGGTGCTGCGTCGACCCGGGCTCGCACGGCTCCAAGCCCGCCTTCTCGCACAAGGGCAAGAACCTGCCCGCGGGCGCGAACCAGTTCCCGACCGTCGACTACCGCGTCTTCTACAACCAGGTCAGGGTGAACCCGGCCAAGAAGATCGTCGCGGTCACGCTGCCCGACAACGCCGCCGTCCACGTCTTCGCCGCCACGGTGGCGACCACGAAGCTGCCCGACCCGCCCAAGGGCCAGGCGTGGGCGTCGGAGGTGACCTGGCTGTCGGCCGACAACGGCTGGGGGCCGGTGGAGAAGGACCGCAGCAACGGCGAGAGCGGCGCCGGCGACGGCCGGCCGATCACGCTCGGCGGTACCGTCCACGCCAAGGGGCTCGGGGCGCACGCCCCCTCCAGGGTCTCCTACCACACGGGCGGCGCGTGCTCGGCGTTCACCGCCACGGTGGGCGTGGACGACGAGGTGCAGGCCGGGTCGGTCACCTTCGCGGTGCTGGCCGACGGGAAGGAGGTCTACCGGTCGCCCACCCTGACGGGGGCGGCGCAACCGCTGGAGATCGCGGCCGACATCAAGGGTGCCACCTACGTCGACCTGGTCGTGGGCGACGCGGGTGACGGCAACGGGGCCGACCACGCCGACTGGGCCTCGGCCGCGTTCACCTGCGCCCCCTGACAGCCTGGCCCGCGCCTGGCCGGACCCGCCACCGGAGCACACCGGTGGGGCCGGCCGGGCGCGGGCGGGAACCCCGAGGGGCGGGGCGGTGTATCGGGAGCATGAGACGCATCGTGCTGGTCCTGGCCCTCCTGCTGCCCGCCCTGGCCACCGCGGCCCCCGCGCGGGCGGGCGGCTGGGCCGCCACCTACCTCGACCCTGTCCCCGCGACCTTCTCCCCGGACGCCACCTACACCGTCGGCTTCTGGATGCTGCAGCACGGCACCCACCCCTACGAGGTGGCCAGGAAGCTCGGCACGGTGGGCCTGAAGTTCACCAGCGGTGCCAGGAGCCTGGAGTTCACCGGCGTGCCGCTGAAGGAGAAGGGCCACTACGCCGCCGCGATCGCCCTGCCCGCGGGCCACTGGCGGGTCGAGGCGATCCAGGGCTGGTTCGCGCCCTACGACGTCGGCACGCTCACGGTGCCCGGCCCCCTGGCGGTCAGGCCGATCGACCCCGAGCTCAAGCGCATGATCGCCGGCTACCTGTCCATGAACGGCGGCAAGGACCCGTGGGGCGCGGTGCGCCCTCCGGGCTTCGTCAGGCAGGGCGCGCCGGCCACACCCGCCGCGGCGGCGCTGCCCGCCGCTTCAGCTCCCGCCGCCGCTGCCACTCCCGGTCCGGCCACCGGCCAGGGCGGCCGTCCGGGCGCTGAACCCGGCCCGGTCCCGGCCGGCGGGCCGTGGCCGTACTGGCTCGGGCTGGGCGTGGCCGCCGCGGCGGGCCTCACCCTCGTCGTGGTCAGGCGGCGGCGCGTCAGAGCGTGAAGACGGCCCCGCCCGCCGCCTTCATCAGGCCGGAACCGAGGCCACCCCAGGCTCGAGGAAGCGCGGGGCCGACACGCCCGCCCTGTCCAGGTACGGCGTGACGCCGCCGAGGTGGAAGGGCCAGCCCGCGCCGAGGATCATGCACAGGTCGATATCCTGCGCGGCGGCCACCACGCCCTCGTCGAGCATGATGCGGATCTCCTCGGCCAGCGCCCGCAGCACCCGCTCGCGGACCTGCTCGGCCGTCGAGGGCGACGTGCCGCCCGCGAACATGGCCACGACCTCCGGGTCGAGCGAGAAGTCGGCGGCGTAGACGCCCGGCTTGCCCGAGGCGACCAGCTTGGCCATGTTGTCGGACACGCCGAAGCGCGACGGGAAGGCCGCGTGCAGGGTCTCCGACACGTGGTGGCCGACGGCCGGGCCGACGAGCTGCAGCAGCGCGAACGGCGTCATCGGCAGGCCCAGGTCGTCGAGCGCGTGCTCGGCCACCTCGAGCGGCGTGCCCTCGTCGACGGCGGCGAAGACCTCGCCCATGAACCTGGTGAGCAGCCGGTTGACCACGAACGCGGGCGCGTCCTTGACCAGCACCGCCGACTTCTTCAGCGACCTGGCCACCGTGAACGCCGTCGCCAGCGTCGCGTCGTCGGTCGAGGCGCCCTTGATGATCTCCAGCAGCGGCATCACGGCGACCGGGTTGAAGAAGTGGAAGCCGACCAGCCGCTCCGGGTGCCTCAGCTCGGCGCCCATCTCGCTGAGCGACAGCGAGGAGGTGTTGGTGGCCAGCACGCACTCGGCCGAGACGTGCTCCTCGACCTCGGCGAAGACCTTCTTCTTGACGCCCATGTCCTCGAAGACGGCCTCGATGACGAAGTCGGCGTCGGCGAAGGCGTCCTTGGTCAGCGAGCCGGTGACCAGGGCCTTGAGCCGGTTGGCCTGGTCCTGGCTGACCCGGCCCTTGGACAGGAGCTTGTCCACCTCGGCGTGCACGTAGCCGACGCCCTTGTCCAGGCGCGCCTGGTCCAGGTCGGTCAGCACGACCGGCACCTCGAGCCGGCGGGCGAACAGCAGCGCCATCTGCGAGGCCATCAGGCCCGCGCCGACCACGCCGACCTTGGTGACCTTGCGGGCCAGCGCCTTGTCGGGCGCGCCCGCCGGCCGCTTGGCCCGGCGCTGCACCAGGTCGAATGCGTAGAGCCCGGCGCGCAGCTCGTCGCCCATGAGCAGGTCGGCCAGCGCCTCGTCCTCGGCGGCGAAGCCGGCGTCGCGGGTGGCGTCCTTGGCCGCGGCGATGAGATCGAGCGCCCGGTAGGGGGCCGGCGCCGCGCCGCGCAGCTTCATGTCGACCAGGAAGCGGGCATCAGCCACGGCCTTGTCCCAGTCCTCCTCGATCGCGGGCCGCTCGACCGTGACCGCGCCGGTCAGCACCTGGGCGGCCCAGCGCAGCGACTCCTCCAGGAAGTCGGCCGGCTCGAACATGGCGTCGGCGACCCCGAGCGCGAACGCGTCGCCACCCTTGATCATGCGGTTCTGCGACAGCGGGTTCTCGATGATCAGCTTGATCGCCTTGGCCGGGCCGACGAGGCGGGGCAGCAGCTGCGTGCCGCCCCACCCCGGCACCAGGCCGAGGAAGCACTCCGGCAGCGCCACGGCGGGCACGCCCGAGGAGATCGTCCGGTAGGTGCAGTGCAGCGCGATCTCCAGGCCGCCGCCCATGGCCGCGCCGTTGACGAACGCGAAGGAGGGGACGTCCAGCTCGCCGAGGCGGCGGAAGACGTCGTGGCCGAGCCTGCCGATCTCCAGCGCCTCCTCGCGGGTGCGCACCAGGGCCGCGCCCTTGAGGTCGGCGCCGACGGCGAAGATGAACGGCTTGCCCGTGACGCCGACGGCCGCCAGGTCGCTCCGGGCCGCGATGGCGTCGACGGCCTCGTTCAGCAGGGTCAGCCCGCCGGGGCCGAAGGTGTTCGGCTTGGTGTGGTCGAACCCGTTGTCCAGGGTGATCAGCGCCATCGTGCCCGCGCCGTGCGGCAGCTCGACGTCGCGCACCAGCGCCTTGGTGACTACCTCGTCCTTGAACAGGTCGCTCATGCCAGGTTCTCCCAAATGACCGTGCCGCCCATGCCCATGCCGACGCACATGGTGGTGATGCCGTACCGAACGTCGGGCCGCTCGCCGAACTGGCGGGCCAGCTGCGTCATCAGCCGGACGCCCGAGGAGGCCAGCGGGTGGCCGAAGGCGATCGCCCCGCCGTACGGGTTGACCCTGGGGTCGTCGTCGGCGATGCCGAAGTGCTCCAGGAAGGCCAGCACCTGGACGGCGAACGCCTCGTTGATCTCGAACAGGCCGATGTCCTCGATGGACAGGCCGGCCAGGCGCAGCGCCCGCTCGGTCGACGGGATCGGGCCCACGCCCATGACCTCGGGGTCGACGCCGGCGAAGGCGTAGGAGACCAGGCGCATCTTCGGAGCGAGACCGAGCTCGGCGGCCACGTCGGCGGCGGCCACGATGCAGCCGGTCGCGCCGTCGTTGATGCCGGAGGAGTTGCCCGCGGTGACGCGGCCGTGCGCGCGGAAGGGGGTCTTCAGCCCCGCCAGGCCCTCGACGGTCGTGCCCGGTCGCGGCGCCTCATCGGTTACCGCCAGCCCCCAGCCCTTCTCGGCGGTCCTGACGGCCGTGGGCACCAGGTCGGGCTGGATCTTGCCGTCGGCGTAGGCCTTGGCGACCTTCTCCTGCGAGAGCGCGGCGTAGGAGTCGGCCCGCTCCTTGGTGATGGTGGGGTAGCGGTCGTGCAGGTTCTCGGCGGTCATGCCCATGACCAGCGCGCTGCCGTCGACCAGCTTCTCCGACAGGAACCTGGGGTTGGGGTCGACGCCCTCGCCCATCGGGTGGCGGCCCATGTGCTCGACGCCGCCGGCGATGGCCACGTCGTAGGCGCCGAAGGCGATGCCGCCCGCGACGGTGGTCACCGCGGTCATCGCGCCCGCGCACATGCGGTCGATGGCGTAGCCGGGCACGGTCTTGGGCAGCCCCGCCAGCACCGCGGCCGAACGCCCGATGGTCAGGCCCTGGTCGCCGATCTGGGTGGTGGCCGCGACCGCGACCTCGTCCACCCGCTCGGGCGGCAGCGCCGGATTGCGCCTCATCAGCTCGCGGATGACGCGGACGACCAGGTCGTCGGCTCGGGTCTCCGCGTACAGGCCCTTCGGCCCCGACTTGCCGAACGGCGTGCGAACGCCGTCGACGAAAACGACGTCACGAGAGGAAGGCACGGATTCGCTCCTCGTTGCAGGACTGGTTCGGCCCACCATGCTACTCGCGAGTAACTACAACTGAGACGAGGGCCGCCGCCATCAGCGCGCACACCAGCCAGCCGGCCGGTTCCCACAGGTGGGCCCGCGCCGCGACCAGCGCCGCCGTCGTCACCGTGGCGCCCGCCCACGCGGCCGGTCTGCCCGCTCTCGCCTGACCGGGATCCCACGGGTCGTGCGGAGACCCGGTACGGCCGGCCAGCGCCTCACGCGTCCACCACAGCGCGAAGCAGACGCCCGCCGCCAGGCAGGCGGGCGCCGCGACCTCCAGCGCCCCGGCCAGCGAGTCGGCCAGGCCGTACAGCGCCGACTCCTGGAACAGCCGCGGCACCGTGACGCCGAGCAGCAGCGTCACCGCCCAGCCACCGGCCACGGCGAGCCGGCCGGCCGACTGGCGCGGACCGGCCGAAGGGCGTCCGTAGAGGGCGTGCTCGCGCCGCCGCACCCGCCGGGCCCGTGCCGCCCAGACCGCCTGCGTCGCCGCGAGCACGGGGACGGCCAGCGCGAAGGCCGCCAGCGCCAGCCAGGCCAGCGGCCTGGTGCCCTCCCTCGTCGGCGCCCGCTCGGCCAGCAGCTGCGTGGTGGCCAGCGCGGAGATCGCCACGGTGAGTGCGACCAGGGCGGAGCGGCGCGCCGACCTGGCGCGGCCGCGCAGGCCGGCGAGCGCGGTGGCGCCGGGAAGGGACCCCGCGGCGGGGTCGGGAAGGGGGGTGACCATGGGGCCATCTTCGTCGGCGATGGCTCCCGGTTCGCTCACATCGCGCCGGATTCCTGGGCCACCAGGTCGAGAAGGCCGGGGAAGCGGGCGTCCAGGTCGGCGCGGCGCAGCGTGATGAACAGCTTGCGGCCCTCCGGCCGCTGGCAGATCACTCCCGCCTCGCGCAGCACCCGCCAGTGGTGGGTGAGCGTGGACTTGGGCACGTCGGACAGGACGGACCCGCAGAACATCTCCTCGTCCGCCCCCCGCTCCCAGAGCCTGCGGACGATCTGGGCCCGCACGGGGTGGCCGAGCGCGGCCATGACCTCGATGAGCTGGATCTGCTCCCGCGTGGGATGAAGCGCCACCATCGGACCAGTGTACGAAACTGTCGAACTTGACGTGGTCGGACTACTGTACGAACATCTCGTACTGTTCGTTGATCCCGGACATATGAATGGACTGCCAGGCGCAACCTCCGCGCCCTCGCCGGTGTTCACCGTCCAGTCCCTACCGAAAGGTCGCCACATGTTCGATGTAGCTGTCGTCGGGGGCGGACCCGTCGGCATGCTGCTCGCCGCCGAGCTCGCCCTCCAGGAGGTCGACGTCGTGGTGGTCGAGCGGCGTGCCGTACCGCTCACCGAGTCCAAGGCGGGCACCCTGCACGCCCGCACCGCGCAGAGCCTCGACCGGCGGGGGCTGCTGACCGCGGTCGGCCACCCGACTTGGGGGAGCGTCAGGTTCCACTTCTCCGGGATGTTCGGCCTCGACCTGGGCGCGGTCACCGATGGCGGCCCGTCCATCGTCGGCAGCCCGCAGGCCTGGGCCGAGCACGTCTTCGCCGAGCGGGCGCAGGCGCTCGGCGCGACGATCATGCGCGGGCAGGAGGTCACCGGGCTGGACCAGCGCGACGACCACGTGCTGCTGTCCAACGGCGTGACGGCCCGCTACGTGGTCGGCGCCGACGGCGCCCGCAGCGCCGTCCGCAAGGCCGCGGGCATCCCGTTCGACGGCACGGGGGCGCGCGTGGCCGCCCTCATGGGCGAGGTACGGCTCCCGCCCGGCCTGCCGGGCGGCTACCACAGGACCCCTCGCGGCTGGCTCATCGTCTGGCCCGGCGGCCGGATCACCACCTACGACTTCCGGGGACCGCACGCCGACAGGGAGGCGCCCGTCACCCTGGAGGAGCTTCAGGAGGTGGCCGAGTACATCGCGGGCTTCCCGATCCCGATGTCCGACCCGCGCAGCCTGACCAGGTACGGCGACGCGGCGCTGCAGGCGCGGGCCTACCGCAGCGGCCGGGTGCTGCTGGCGGGCGACGCCGCCCACGTGCACTTCCCGTGGGGCGGGCAGGGGCTCAACACCGGCCTGGAGGACGCCGTCAACCTGGGCTGGAAGCTGGCCATGCAGGTGAAGGGCAGGGCGCCGGACGGTCTGCTCGACACCTACCACTCCGAGCGGCACCCCGTGGCGGCCAGGGTGCTGTGGAACGTCAGGGCGCAGAACGCGCTGGCCGATCCCGATCCGCGGATGGACCCGCTGCGGGAGCTGTTCGCCGAGCTGATGCGCTTCGACGAGGTCAACGCCTACCTCAGCGGCATGATCAGCGGCGTGGACACCGTCTACGACGTCGGCGTGCCCGGCGCCGGCTGGATGGCCCCCGACCTGACCATCACCACTGACCGCGGCCAGGTCACCCTTGTCGAGCTGCTGCGGGCGGCCCGCCCGCTGTTCCTCGACCTCGACGGCCGGAGCGACCTCGTTCGTGCCGTCGGGACCCGCGCGCGGGTGGTCAGCGGGAAGGCCGACAGCCCCTTCCAGGCCCTGCTCGTCCGCCCGGACGGGTACGTCGCGTGGACCTCGGAGGCGGGGGACGAGACCCTGCGTGGAGCACTGGATCGCTGGTTCTTGTGAAATATCCAGACAAACTGTGGCGGCTTCTGTTAGGAAGGTGCGCGATCACGTAAGCACTAGAGAGGTTCCACCGTGGCGCGCGACGAGAACGACAGCCCTGACTTGACCGGTGACGTGCTGTCGGACCGCTGGACCCCCGAGTCGGCTGACACCGACGAGCAGCCCGCCGTCGTCGCGGAGGACAAGCCCCCCGCTCCCGCGCCTGCCGCTGCGCCGGCCACCGCCCCCGCACCCGCCTCCGCCCCCGCTCCCGCCGTGGAGGCGGATGAGGTGCCCCTGGTGACCGTCCTGGACGCGCCCCCCGTGGTCGCGATGGAGGTGCCCGAGACCGAGGCCCAGTACCTCCCCCTCGACCAGGGCTTCGACTCCGCGGGCGAGTCGTCCCCCCGTGGCTTCCTCGGCTCCGGCTGGACTGAGGACGGCGACGCGCCCGAGCGGGAGGTGCGCAGGCGCACCAGGCTCCTGCTGGCGGGGGCCGCGGCCGTCGTGGTGGTCGGCGCGGCCGGCGGCTGGATGCTGATCGGCTCCGGCGGCGAGGCCTGCGCGGGCGGGTCCTGCGCCTCCAGCCGCTCGGTGGCCCCCGCCGTCACCGTGTCGCCGGTCGAGGAGCCGGCGTCGAGCGAGCCCGCCGTCGAGCCGGTCACCGACCCCTCGCAGACGCCCGAGTCGTCCGCGACGGTCAGCGCCACCCCCGAGCCGCCCACGCGCGTACGGCAGAGCAAGGCGCCCCAGACGCCCAGGCCCACGGCCACCCGTCTCGGCACCCCCACCACCAAGCCCAGCTCCAGGCCGGTCCGCACGCTCAACGACGAGACCGTCAAGGAGCGGACGAACAAGAACGAGCCTGCCACCGAGCCGACCGCCGAGCCGACCACCCAGGCCCCGCCGGCGACCGGCACCGAGGCGCCCGCTCCCGCCACGGAGGCGCCCGCGCCCGTCCAGCAGCCGCCCTCGGACGACAGGCGTTCCGGGGGGCTCCTGGACTGGCTGTTCGGCTAGGACCCCTCGACCGCGGCCGCCTTCCCCGGGGAGGGCGGCCGCGGCGTCGTTGCCGTACCATCGCGCGAAGGCCGCCGGTCTGACAGACTGGAAATCGCTTTCCGGGAGGGGTCATGGTCACGCTCGAGGACGTCGCCAAGCAGGCGGGCGTCTCCCTCGCCACCGCCTCGCGCGTGCTGAACGGCAGCACCCGCCAGGTCGGCGTCTCCCTGCGCGCGAAGGTCGAGCGGGCCGCGGTCGAGCTGGGCTACCGCCCCAACCTGGCGGCCCAGACGCTGGCGCGCGGCGCGAGCAACGTCATCGGCATCGTCGTGCACGACCTCACCGACCCCTACTTCGCCGCGCTGGCCGACGGCGCCATGCGGGTGGCCGCCGACCAGGGACTGCTGGTCATGGTCGGCGCCACGCACCGCGACCCGGAACAGGAGATCGCCTACGTCGCCTCGCTGAACGCCCAGCGGGTGCGGGCGGTGCTGCTGGCCGGCTCGCGGGTCGACGACCCCCATGTCACCCGGCGGCTGCGCGAGGAGGTCGCCCGCTACCGTGCCGGCGGCGGCAGGGTGGCCTGCGTCGGCCAGGACCTGCTCGAGGTCGACACCGTCGCGCCCGCCAACCGGGAGGGCGCCGCCGACCTGGCCCGTTCGCTGGCGGCGCTCGGCCACAGCCGCTTCGCCGTCCTGGCCGGGCCCGCCGGGCTGCTGACGGCCGCCGACAGGTGCGCGGGCTTCACCGACGCACTGGCCGCCCTCGGTCTGCCCGCGCCCCTGGTGATCCACGGCGCCTTCGACCGCGACGGCGGCCACGCGGCCGCGCGCGAGACCGGCGACGCCACGTGCGTGTTCGCCGTCAACGACGTGATGGCGGTCGGCGCGCTCGCCTCCTACCGCGAGCGCGGGATCCGGGTGCCCGACGACGTGTCGGTGGCCGGGTTCGACGACATCACGACCCTTCGCGACCACGTCCCCGCCCTGACCACGGTACGGCTGCCGCTGGCCGACATGGGGGCGAAGGCGCTGACCCTGGCGCTGGAGGCCGGCGAGCGGACCCGCGTGGAGCGGGTCGCCGGCGAGGTGGTTCTCAGACAGAGCGTACGGAGGCACGAGTGAAGCTGGCGGTCAGCACGCTGGGAATGCCGGGAGAGGGCCTGGAGTCGGCGATCGCGGTCGCCGCCGCGGGCGGCTGTCACGGGCTGGAGCTGCGGCTGCACCCCGACACGGGCGTGCACGCGGGGCTGCCCCCCGCCGATCGTGCCGCGGCGCGCGAGAAGATCGCCGACGCGGGCCTGTCCATCGCCGCCCTGGCGGGATATGTCGGCATCTGCGATCCCGCGCCGGCCGACGACACCGTCGTCGGCGACCTGCTGGCCGACCTCCGGCTCGCCGCCGACCTGGGCGCGCCGGGCGTGCGGGTCTTCCCGCGCGGCGACGACCCCGCCGTCGGCGCCCGCCGCCTGCGGGCCGTCGCCGACACCGCCGCCGCGCTCGGCGTGCGCGTGTTCGTCGAGACTCACGACAAGATGCCGACGGGCGCCGCCGTCGCCGCGCTGCTGTCGGCCACGGGACGGCCCGACGCCGCGGTCGCGCTGTGGGACCTGCTGCATCCCTGGCGCCACGGCGAACCCCTTGAGGAGACGCTCGGGGCGCTGGCGCCGTACCTGGCCTACGTCCAGGTGAAGGACGCCGTGTCCGCGACCGACACCACCCCCGTCCCGCTGTGGTCGGGCGCGGTGCCGCTCGACGCGGCAGGTGAGCTGCTACGCGCGCACGGCTACGACGGGTGGGTCTCGCTGGAGTGGGAGCGCACCTGGTACCCGCAGGTCGCCCCGGTGCAGGACGTCCTGCCCGGCGCGGCCGACTGGGTGCGCCGCTTCTCCGCCCCGGCCGCGGCGTGACGCCGACGGCCAAGGTGCTCGTCGTCGGGATGGACGGGCTCAGGTTCGACCGCGTGCCGGCCGCCAGGCCGCCGGTGCTGCTCGGGCTGATGGCGGCGGGAACCCACGGCACCGCCCTGCTCCCGTACGGCGAGGCCGTCGCGCCGCGCACCGGGTCGCCGGGCGAGGTGGTGCCCGGCAGCCGGGCGGGCGTCACGGCCAGGACGGACTCCGGGCCCGGCTGGTCGTCGATCGCGACGGGCGTGTGGCCCGACAAGCACGGCGTGGTGGACAACAGCTTCGCCGCCGCCAACTTCACGAAATATCCTGACTTCCTCACGCGGGCGAAGGCGGCCCGCCCCGACCTGTCCACCTACGCGATCTTCTCGTGGGCCGCGCTCGCCGAGCACGGCGCGTTCGGCGAGGCCATCGACGTGCGGATCGCGCTCGACGGCTACGCCGACACCTTCGCCGCCTGCGACGCCCGCGTCGCCGACGCGGCCGCCCGGCACCTGGCGGCGCAGGACCCCGACCTGGCCTTCGTCTACTTCGGCGACACCGACGAGGTCGCCCACGACCTCGGGCCGCTGTGCCAGGAGTACACCGACGCCCTGCTGCTGCAGGACGCCTTCCTCGGCCGGCTGCTCGCCGCGGTCAGGAGCCGCGCGAGCTACCCGGGCGAACGGTGGACCGTGATCGTCACCACCGACCACGGGCACGTCGACTCCGGCGGGCACGGCGGCGTCTCCGACGAGGAGCGCACCACCTTCGTGGTCCTGTGCGAGCTCGACCGCCCGACGCGGCCGGTGCGCGCCCCCCGCCTGGTCGACATCGCCCCGACGGTCCTGTCGCGCCTCGGCATCCCCGTCGACCCCGCCTGGAACCTCGACGGCCACCCCCTCCCCTGACCCCGTCCGTCCTCGCTCCCAGGCATCTCCCACCGGGGGGCCACCACGTCGTGTCTCCCACCCACAGGGCCACCCCGGCGCGTCTCCCACCGGCGGGGGCCGCCCTGTCGCGTCTCCCACCGGCGGGGCCACCCTGTCGCGTCTCCACCCACAGGGCCACCTCGTCGCGTTCTCCCACCAGCGGGGGCCGCCCTGTCGTATCTCCCACCGGGGCTGCCCTGACGTGTCTCCCGCCCGCGACTCCCGTCGTCTCCATCGCCCCGGTCGGCCCTCGCCCATCCTGTCCACTCCTTTCCGCGGGCCCGGCCGTCTCCTTCGGCCCCTGCTTTCCCTGGCCCGGCCGCTTTCCCTGGCCCGGCCGCTCCTGCGGTCCCGTTCTCCATGCATAGCCGTCCGCGACTCGCGGCCCCTCGACCCTCGGGCCGTTCCTCGCCTCCTCCCGCGCTCCCTCACGCCTGCGGTTCCCGTCGGCTCGACCGCTCCGGCGCCGGACCGCGTCGAACGCCTCAGGGCGGCCGCGCCAGGGGTCCGGTGCGCGGCGCAAGACCGACCCCGACGCCCACCGCCACCGGATCCGGCACCCGCCGACCGCCCACCGCCGGCCGCCCCTCTCCGGCCACTCGCCCGCCAGCCCGCTTGCCGTTGGCCGCGCCCTGGTTGGCCGTGTCCCGGTTGGCCGTGTCCCGGTTGGCCGCGCCCCGGTTAGCCGCCCCGGTCGGCCGCGCCTGGGCCGGCTGCTCCGGTCGGCTGCTCTCCGCCGATCGCTCGTCGTCGCCCGCCCAGTCATCGCCATCCGCAGGCCGGTCGCGTGCTGGCGTCGTCCGACGCTGCCGGGATCCCAGTGCCCAGCGGCCGGTCCCGCCTGCCGTACGCCCTGGAACGCCTCGGGCCGGCCGGTCTGCCGTACCTCCTCGAGCCCGCCTGACGTATTCCCTGGAACGCCTCGGGCCGGCCTGCCGTACCTCCCGGAAGACCTCGGGTCCGCCTGACGTACGCGCCAGAACGCCTCGGGCCGGCCTGCCGTACACCCCGGAAGACCTCGGGTCCGCCTGACGTCCGGAACGTTCTGGCTCGCCGTCCCAGGTAGCCGGCCGAGAGAGAAGTTCATCACTTGATGAATTTTTTCACAGAAAGGCATTCCATCGCCGCTCTCCGCGATGCACACTGCTGGCAAACAGGGATGAGAAGTACAGCCGACCGCAAGGGGAACACCGGATGAAGACCGCACGCGAACCACTCGCCCTCCCGTTCGCGGACATCGACGCGGGCATGCTGGCCCAGGTCGGCGGTAAGGCCGCCAACCTGGGCGAGATGACCGCCGCTGGTCTCCCCGTGCCGCCCGGCTGCTGCCTGACCACCGAGGCCTACCACCGGGTCGCGGAGGGCACCGCGCTGAAGGACGTCATCGCCGAGCTGGCCACCACCGAGTCCGCCGACGCCGCCCGGCTCGCCGAGCTGGCGGGCAGGGCCAGGGCGCTGCTCCTCGAGGCGCCGGTTCCCGAGGAGGTGCGCGAGGCGGTCGACGACTCCTACGCGCGCCTCGGCGACCGGGTGCCCGTGGCCGTGCGGTCGTCGGCGACGGCCGAGGACCTGCCGTACGCCAGCTTCGCCGGCCAGCAGGACACCTACCTCAACGTCGTGGGCCCCGAGGCGGTGCGCGACGCGGTCCGCCGGTGCTGGGCCTCGCTGTGGACGGACCGGGCGGTGGCCTACCGGGCGGCCAACGGGATCGACCACGCGGCCGTCCGGCTCGCGGTGGTGCTGCAGCGGATGGTCGCCGCCGAGGTGGCCGGCGTGATGTTCACGGCCAACCCGGTGACGGGCCGCCGCCACGAGGCGGTCATCGACGCGGCCCCCGGCCTGGGCGAGGCGGTGGTGTCGGGCGCGGTCAACCCCGACAGGTTCGTCGTCGACATGGCAGGCGGCCGGATCACCGAGCGCGGGATCGGCGACAAGCGGGTGTCGATCCGCCCGCTGCCCGGCGGCGGCACCGAGCGCGCCGACCTGGACGGCACGCGGGAGGCGTGTCTCACCGACCGGCAGGTGCGCGACCTGGCCGCGCTCGGGCGCAGGGTGGAGGACCACTACGGGGCGCCGCAGGACACCGAGTGGGCGATCGACGCCACCGGCGCCCTCTGGCTCACCCAGGCCAGGCCCATCACCACGCTGTACCCGCTGCCCGCCACCACCAGGCAGGGCCTGCGGGTCTACTTCTCCGTCAACGTCGCGCAGGGCGTGATGCGCCCCTTCACGCCGATGGGCATGGCCGCGTTCAGGCTGATCAGCGGGGGAGCCACCGCCATGGCGGGCTTCCCGCCCGCCGACCCGCTGGCCGGGGCGCCGATCGCGGCCGAAGCGGGACAGCGGATGTTCCTCGACATCACCGCCGCCGTGCGCAGCAGGATGGGGCGGGCCGTCCTGCCCAGGGCGCTGGCGTTCGGCGAGGCCCGCGCGGGGGTGGTCTTCGCCCAGGTCGCCGAGGATCCGCGGCTGTCGGTGACCACCACCTCCCCGCTCCCGTTCGTCCGTGCGGCGCTGCGGGTGGCCAGGCGCGTCGGCGCGCACCGGCGGGTGGCGCTGGCGCTGGCCAGGCCCGAGGCGGCGCTCGCCTACACCAGGCGGCTCGGCAAGGCGCTGGAGGCGCGCCTGCGCGTCGACCCCGGCGCCACCGCCGAGCAGCGGCTCGACCACGCCGAGCGCTGCCTGCGCGGCACGTTCCCGATGATCTTCTCGATCATGCCGGTGGCGCTCCTGGGTTACGCGGGGTTCGGCCTGGCGGGCAGGCTCTCCGGCGCGAAGGGCGACCAGCTGCAGGCCGTCCTGCGCAGCCTGCCGCACAACCCGACCACCGAGATGGACCTGGAGCTGTGGCGGCTGGCCACGGGCATCGGCGCCGATCCCGAGGCGGCCGCGCCGTTCCGGACCCTGCCGGTCGGCGAGCTGGCGGCCCGCTTCGCGCGCGGTGAGCTGAAGGCGCAACGGCTGATCGAACGCTTCCTGGCCCGCTACGGCCAGCGCGGCGTCGCCGAGATCGACCTCGGCATGCCCCGCTGGTCCGACGAGCCGGCGCACATCCTCGGCGTGCTGGCCAACTATCTCCGGCTCGAGGACGGCGGCCTCGCGCCCGACGAGATGTTCGCCAGGGGAGCCGAGGAGGCCGAGCGCGCCGTGCGCGCCATCGTGTCCATGGCGGCGGCCAAGGGCCGGTTGCGGGGCCGGCTGGCGGCGGCCGGGCTGCGCCGGACCAGGATGTTCGGCGGCCTGCGCGAGCTGCCGAAGTACTACATGGTCGAGGTCCTGGCCGCGGTACGGCGCAGCATGCGCGTGGTGGGGGAGGAACTGGTGGCCAAGGGCGTGCTCGAGGCCGCCGACGACGTCTACTTCCTCGACTTCCGCGAGGTCCGCCAGGCGCTGGCCGGCGGGTCACGGGCCGCGCTGGTGGCCGAGCGGCGGGCCGCCTACGAGCAGGAGGTGCGCCGCCGCCACGTGCCCAGGATGCTGCTGTCCGACGGCACCGAGCCGGAGGCGCTTGCCGTGCCGGCGGTCGCCGAGGAGGGCGCGCTGACCGGCACCCCCGCCTCGGCCGGCACGGTCACCGGGCCCGCCAGGGTGGTGCTCGACCCGGTCGGCGCGCACCTGGAGCCCGGCGAGATCCTGGTCGCCCCCTCCACCGACCCGGGGTGGACGCCGCTGTTCCTGACGGCGGGCGGGCTGGTCATGGAGATGGGCGGCTCGATGTCGCACGGCGCGGTCGTGGCCAGGGAGTACGGGATCCCCGCGGTGGTGGGCGTGGCCGAGGCCACCCACCGGATCGTCACCGGGCAGACGATCACCGTGGACGGCTCGGCGGGCGTCATCTCGATCGACTGACCCCGGCCTCCCCAGGCTCCCGGGCGTTTCCGGCATCCCCGCTGTCCGCGGTCTCCCCGGACGCGGCGGACCTCCGCCTCCGGTCAGGGAGGGTGCCCACCGTCGATCAGGGCGCGAGGACGACGGAGGCGAAGCGCTCCTTCATCGTGGACACCACCGTGTCGGGGTCGGCCGCCCAGACGTCGGCGTTGAAGATCTCCACCTCCACGTCCCCCGTGTAGCCGGCCGCCCGCACCGCCCGGGTGAGCGGCGCGAAGTCGATCACCCCGTCGCCCATCATCGCCCTGCCGAGCAGCACGTCGGCGGGCAACGGCTGCAGGAAGTCGCACACCTGGTAGGAGGCGATCCGCGACCCCGCCCGCGCGATCTGCTCGAAGACCGCCGGGTCCCACCACACGTGGAAGGTGTCGACCACCACCCCCACCTGCTCCACCGGGTACGGCTCGGCCAGGTCGAGCGCCTGGCCCAGCGTGGACAGCACCGCCCGGTCCGCGCAGTACATCGGGTGCAGCGGCTCCAGCGCCAGCCGCACCCCGCGCTCGCCCGCGTAGGGGGCCAGCACGGACAGCGCCTCGGCCACCCGCTGCCGCGCCCCCGCCAGGTCCCGGGAGAACCCCTCGGCGGGCGGCCGGCCGGCGGGGACGCCGGGCAGGCCGCCGACGACCATCACCAGGCAGGCCGCGCCCAGCTCGGCGGCCTCGTCGACGGCCCGCCGGTTGTCGTCGAGGGATTCCGGCGAGCCGCTGGTCAGGAAGCCGCCCCTGCACAGCGACGAGACGCGGAGCCCGGCGTCGGTGACCCGCTTGACCGTCTCGGCCAGCCCCTGCGCCGCCACCTCCTGCCGCCACAGCCCGATGGCCTCGACGCCGTGCCGTACGCACCCGTCGACGGCCTCGGCCACCGTCCACCGCCTGGTGGTCCACTGGTTGAGAGAGAGCTTCACAGCCCGTTCACCGCCAGCAGGGCCCGCATCCGCCGTACGGCGAGCTCCTGGTCGGCCAGCAGCCCCGCCCGGTCGGCCAGCCTGAACACCTCGCACAGGTGCGGCAGCGACCTGGCCGCCTGGGCGCCGTTGACCATGGTGAAGGCGTCCTGGTGGCCGTTGAGCCAGGCCAGGAAGACGATGCCGGTCTTGTAGTGGTACGTCGGCGTCTCGAAGATCTTGCGCGACAGCGGGACGGTCGGGGCGAGGATCTCGTCGTAGTGCGCCAGCAGCCGGTCGCGGGCCTCGTCGGTGCAGGCGGCCTCGGCGGCGTCGAGCACCTGCAGCGCGGCGGCCGCCGCGGGCGCGATCGCGTCGAAGATGCCCAGCAGCGCGTGGGAACCGGTCCTGATCAGCGACGGGTAGTTGAAGTCGTCGCCGGTGTAGAGCTTGACGCCGGGCGGCAGCGCGGCGCGCAGCGCCACCTCGTGCGCCTCGTCCAGCAGCGACACCTTGACCCCGTCGACCATCGCGGCGTGCGCGTGGACCAGCTCGAGGAAGGACGCGGTGGCCCCGGCGACGTCGCGCGCGCCCCAGTACCCGGCCAGCTGCGGGTCGAACATCTCGCCCAGCCAGTGGAGGATCACCGGCCGGTCGGCCACGCCGAACAGCTTGCCGTACACCCGGTGGTAGTCGGCGGGCCCGGTGGCGAGGCGGGCGAGCTGGCGCGAGGCCATCACGATCACGCGCGCGCCCGCGGCCTGGACGGTCTCGATCTGTTCGGTGTAGGCGGCGACGACCTCGTCCAGGGTGGCCGCGGCGGGCGCGTGGTCGGTGCCGGCGCCGCAGGCCACCAGCTCGGCCGGGTCCCCGACGGTGGCGGCCTCGGCGGCGCTGCGCCTGATCAGCTCCCGGGTGGCCGCCCAGTCCAGGCCCATGTTGCGCTGGGCGGTGTCCATGGCGTCGGCGACGCGCAGGCCGTGCGACCACAGGTGGTGCCGGAAGCGCAGCGTGGCCTCCCAGTCGACCGCCGCGGGGGAGCCAGGAGTGTTGTCGCCCAGCGGGTCGGCGACCACGTGGGCGGCCGCGTAGACGACGCGGCTCGTGGCGGGCCCGTCGACGGCCGGCCAGGTGACGGGATCGCTCAGCGTGTGGCTCCCGCCGGGCAGGTCGATCCTCACAGCTCCGCCACCGCCATCCTGCGGCCCTCGGCCGAGCTGCGCAGCCCGAGCTCGGCCAGCCGTACGCCGCGGGCGCCGGAGGCGAAGTCGTAGGGGAAGGGCGCGTCCTCCACGACGTGCCGGACGAACAGCTCCCACTGGATCTTGAAGCCGTTGTCGAAGTCGGCGTTGTCGGGCACCTCCTGCCAGTCGTCGCGGAAGCGCGCCGTGACGGGCAGGTCGGGATTCCAGACCGGCTTCGGGGTGGTGGCGCGGCTCTGGACGCGGCAGTTGCGCAGGCCCGCGACGGCGCTGCCGTGCGTGCCGTCCACCTGGAACTCCACCAGTTCGTCGCGGTTGACGCGGACCGTCCAGGAGGAGTTGATCTGCGCGATGACGCCGCCGGCCAGCTCGAAGACGGCGTAGGCCGCGTCGTCGGCCGTCGCCTCGTACGGCTCGCCCCGCTCGTCCACCCGGGTCGGGATGTGCGTGGCCGCTCTGGCGTAGACCGACTCGACCGTGCCGAACAGGTTCTCCAGCACGTAGTTCCAGTGCGGGAACATGTCCAGGATGATGCCGCCGCCGTCCTGGGCGCGGTAGTTCCAGGAGGGCCGCTGGGCGCTCTGCCAGTCGCCCTCGAAGACCCAGTAGCCGAACTCGCCGCGCACCGACAGGATGCGGCCGAAGAACCCGCCGTCGATCAGCCGCTTCAGCTTGAGCAGGCCCGGCAGGAACAGCTTGTCCTGCACGACCCCGTTCTTCACGCCCTTGGCGGCGGCCGCCTCGGCGAGCGCCACCGCCTCCGCGTAGGACTCGGCGGTGGGCTTCTCGGCGTAGACGTGCTTGCCCGCCTCGATCGCCTTCAGCACCGACTTGACCCGGGCCTGCGTGACCTGGGCGTCGAAGTAGACGTCGGCCTCCCGGAGGGCGGCGTCGAGGTCGGTGGTGTGGTCGGCGATGCCGTGCCGGGCGGCCAGGTCGGCGAGCTTGGCCTCGTTGCGGCCCACCAGGATCGGCCGCAGCACGACCCTGCCGCCGTCGGAGAGGGTCACGCCGCCCTGCTCGTTGATGGCCAGGACCGACCGCACCAGGTGCTGGCGGTAGCCCATCCGGCCGGTGACGCCGTTCATCGCGACACTGATCGTGCGCACGCTCATGTGACCTCTCCTCAGGGAAAGCGCTTTCCAGATGACCGTACGGCGGCCGGAGCCGGGCCGTCAAGCGGCTTGCACGCGTCCTTGTCGTCAGGCGCCTTGCACGGCGCCCTTGGTGGCCAGGTGCTCAGACGGCGACCTTGGTCGCCAGGCTTACACGGCGCCCTTGGTCGCCAGGCTTACACGGCGCCCTTGGTCGCCAGGCTTACACGGCGCCCTTGGTCGCCAGGCCTACACGGCGCCCTTGGTCGCCAGGCGGTCGAGCGCCTTGGCCAGCGGGCGGGAGACGAGCACGACCTGCCACTCGCGGGCGCCCAGCGAGCGCAGCCGCTCGGCGACCGCCTGCTCGCTGATCTCCTCCGGCGGCTCCCAGGTGAGCCGGCGCACCGCGTCGGGCTGCAGGAGGTTCTCCGTCGGCATGCGGTGCTCGTCGGCCAGGGCGGCCACCACCGAGCGGGCCGCGGCCAGCCGCTTGGCGGCCGCGGGGTCGCGGTCGGGCCAGCGGTTGGCGGGCGGCGGGCCGTCGCCCGGCATGCTGGGCGACGGCAGCTCCGAATCGGACAGCGCGCGGGCGCGGTGGACCGCGTCGAGCCAGTCGCTCATGTGGCGGCGGGCGGCCCGGCCGGTGAAGGCGGTGATGTCGGTCAGCGCCTTCTTGGTGCGCGGCATCTCCAGCGCCGCGGTGACGATGGCCGCGTCGGGCAGCACCCTGCCCGGGGCGATGTCACCCTCACGGGCGATACGGTCGCGCATGGTCCACAGCTCGCGCACGATCGCCAGCGCCCTGACGTTGCGCACCTTGTGGATGCCGGAGGTGCGCCGCCACGGGTCGGAACGCGGCGCCGGCGGCGGGGTGGCCAGCACCGCGGCGAACTCCTCCTCGGCCCACGCCAGCTTGCCGCTGTCGACGAGCTGGCCGTGGAGCACGTCACGCAGCTCGACCAGCACCTCGACGTCGAGCGCCGCGTAGCGCAGCCAGTCTTCCGGCAGCGGCCTGGTCGACCAGTCTGCCGCCGAGTGGCCCTTCTCCAGGCGCAGCCCCAGCACGGTCTCGACCATCGTGCCGAGACCCACCCGCTCGTAGCCGAGGAGCCGCCCCGCCAGCTCTGTGTCGAACATCCGCCGCGGCCTGAACCCGACCTCGGTCAGGCACGGCAGGTCCTGCGAGGCGGCGTGCAGCACGATCTCCGCGTCGGCCACCGCCGCGTCGAGCTTCGACAGGTCGGGACAGGCGATCGGGTCGATCAGCGCGCTGCCCGCACCCGCCCGGCGCAGCTGCACCAGGTAGGCCCGGCCGCCGTAGCGGTAGCCCGAGGCGCGCTCGGCGTCGACCGCCACGGGGCCGCTGCCCTTGGCGAACTCCTCCACCGCCCTGGCCAGCTCCTCCTCCGAGCCGATGACGGGCGGGATGCCCTCCCGCGGCTCGAGAAGGGGGACGACGGTGTTGTCCTGGCTCAGGAGGTCTCCTCCTGCGGCCTCGGGAGGCTGCTCGCTGCGCCTGCTGGTGCCCTCACTACGTTCGGTCACGGCCTGGTGGACTCCGGATCTTCGCGTCGGCGCGGCATCGTGGCCACGTCAGGTGGTAGCGGTGGAATGCCGGCCGCCAGGCACATCAGATCGCACCAGGCGGCGACGTGGCCGGAGAGCTCCTCCTCGGCGGGCGACCACGACGCCCGCAGCTCCAGCTCCGTGGAGACGGGGGCGTCGGCCTTGTCGCCGAAACCCTCGGAGACCGCGCGGGTCACCGTGCCGCCCGCCGCGTGGTAGCCCGCCGCGTGGGCGTCGAGCGCCTCGGTCAGCCAGCTCCACACCACGGGCCCCAGCAGCGGATCGGAGGTGATCTCCGGCTCCATGTCGGCCCTGACGTAGGCGACCAGGCGGAACTGCCCCTCCCACCCGCGCTGCCCGTCGGGGTCGTACAGCAGGATAAGCCTGCCGACCGCCAGTTCCTCGTCCTCGCGGTAGACCGACGCGCCGATGGCCGCGGAATACGGCGCCAGCCGCTGCGGGGCGGGCAGGTCCTCCAGCTCGATCTCCGGCCTGACCTCGGCCGCGCGCAGGCTCTCGGCCGCCCGGCTGAAGGCGGCGGGGGCCGGCGGCGCGTCACCGAAGGTCATAGCCGAAGCGTAGGTCGAGGAGGGTCGCATGGGGACCACGGGGGTGCTCATCGGTGCCGATCAAGCCGCGACCGTCAGCGGGCGCGCGTGGGGGACGGCCAGATCGAAGGGAGCGACGAGCAGCGCATGACCGCACTCCAGGCAGGCCCACTCCGGGCACACCTGATGCCCGTCCGGGCACGGCGGCTGCTCGAACAGCCGCTCGCGTGCGCAGGACGGGCAGTGCTCACTGCGGCGCTCGGGGGAACTCCACAACGCGGTCATCGGTACGGAGCCTTTCTTCGCGGACGTGGCTCCGACGTTGGCATGCCACGCTGACAATTCCGCGCAACGCGCTCGGCGTGTCACGAAAGTCGGGCGGTATTCGATGACGCGCGGTGGATTGGCGAACATTTGGTCCAGTCAGGAGGGGATTAAGGGGAGATCGTGACAGGAACTGTACCGGGGTGGCGCCGATGGCGGAGCCGGGTGAGGGTGGCAGGCCCTCGCTAATGGGATGAACTGCGCTAAACCTCATGTTCGACTCCTGATCGTGACTTTAGCGGTTGCATGCGTATGTTTCCGATTAGCGCCGATGGAGCGACCGCCACCGGCCCATGGCACCCTTGAATGGTGAATCTCGCCGACTCCGCCTTCCTGCGCGCCTGCCGCCGCCAGCCCGTCCCGCACACCCCGGTGTGGTACATGCGCCAGGCCGGGCGGTCCCTGCCCGAATACCTCAAGGTGCGCGAGGGCGTGCCGATGCTGACCGCGTGCGCGCGTCCCGACCTGATCGTCGAGATCACCCTGCAGCCGGTCCGCCGCTACGGCGTCGACGCGGCCATCTTCTTCAGCGACATCGTCGTCCCGCTCAAGGCCATCGGCGTCGACCTCGACATCAAGCCCGGCGTCGGCCCGGTCGTCGCCGACCCCATCCGCGACCGCGCGGGCCTGGCGGCGCTGCGCCCCCTGGAGCCCGGCGACGTGCCGTACGTCACCGAGTCGATCGAGGCCCTGGTGGGCGAGCTGGGCGGCACCCCGCTCATCGGCTTCGCCGGCGCGCCCTTCACGCTCGCCTCGTACCTGATCGAGGGCGGGCCGTCCAAGAACCACGACCACACCAAGGCCATGATGTACGGCGAGCCCGCGCTGTGGCACGCGCTCATGGACCGGCTGACCGGCATCGTCATCGAGCACCTGCGGATCCAGATCAGGGCGGGCGCCTCCGCGGTCCAGCTGTTCGACTCCTGGGTGGGCGCGGTCGCGCCCGACGACTACCGCGAGCTGGTCCTGCCCTACACCCGGCGGATCTTCACGGCGGTCTCCGAGGTGCCGCGCATCCACTTCGGCGTGGGCACCGGCGAACTGCTCGGCGTGCTCGGCGAGGCCGGGCCCGACGTGGTGGGCGTCGACTGGCGGGTGCCGCTCGACGAGGCCGCGCGCCGCGTCGGCCCCGGCAAGGCGCTGCAGGGCAACCTCGACCCCGCCATCCTGCTGGCCCCGTGGGAGGCCGTCGAGCGCAAGGCGCGGCAGATCCTGGAGCGCGGGCGGGCCGCCGAGGGCCACGTGTTCAACCTCGGCCACGGCGTGCTGCCCTCGACCGACCCCGACCAGCTGCGCAGGCTCACCGACCTGGTCCACTCCTTCACCCCCGAATCCGCCTGACCGGACCGAACCCCGGCCACCGGCGGCCCGATCACTGAGGGCCCAGTCACTGAGGGCCGCGGTCGCCAGGGGGGCCGATCGTTGAGGGCCCGGTCTCCGCAGACCCGATCGCTGTGGGTCCGATCGCCCAGTGCCGGGTCGCCCAGTGCCGATCACCGAGGGGCCCGACCGGTGCGGATTCGGTCTCCGCGGGCCCGGTCGCGGCGCCGTCTAGGGCGGGGGTGGCGCGTCGCCGGTCCGGGGGCGCCGCGGGTCCGGCTGGGCCGGTGCGTCGTCGGGCCGCGGGTCAGCCTGGGCCTGCTGGGCCGGGGGCTGGTCGTCGCCGGGCCGAGGGTGGTGCGGCCGTTCGCCGGACGCCTGCGGGTCGCGCGGCCCGCCGTGGGCCGCGGGCCCCGGGGGAGCGGCGGGCGCCGGGGGAGCGGCGGGCCCGGTCCGGGACACCGGACGGCGGGCCCGGCCCCGCCGTACCAGGAGCAGGATGACGACGGCCACCGGAAGCATCGCCACGAGCCACGGCAGCAGCACGCCGACCACGGTCAGCGCGATCTGCACGAAGCCGACCAGCGCCGACCAGCCGGCCCGCAGACCGCCGAGGAAGCCCGCGGGCTCCTCCGACGGCTCCGCCACCGGCGTCACGGGCCCGATCAGCCGCAACGTCAGCGTCGCCGTCGACACCTGTGCGGCCAGCGCCTTCTGCCTGGCCTGCAGCGACTCCAGCTCGGCCTCGCGGGTGGCGATCTCCCGCTCGACCTCGATCACCTGCCCGACGGTGTCGGCCCTGGTGAGCAGCGTGCGCATGGCGGCCAGCGCCTGCTCGGCCGACTTCAGCCGGCTGGCGACGTCGGCGACCTCCTCGGTCACGTCCGTGGTGTTCTGCCGCAGCGACTCCCGCTTGCCGAGCAGCTTGCCCATCCGGTCGAGCAGCCCCTGGTAGGCCGCCGGCGGGATCTTGAAGACCAGCGTGGAGCTGCCGTCGCCGCCGTCGAAGGCGTCGGACTCCTCGCTGGACAGGTAGCCGCCCGCCGCCGTGACGAGCTGCTTGGCCTGCTCGGCCGCCTTGGTGACGTCGCCGGCGCGGACCGTCATCTCCGACACGTAGATGATCGAGCGCTGCTCGGGCGCGATCGTGACCTTCTTGGCGGACTCGCCGGAGACCGTGCTCCGCCCGGTGCCCGCCGTCTCGGCCTGCGCGGCAGGCGCGGCCGCCGGCGCCGTGCCCCCGGAGTCGTTGCGGGCGGCGGAGTTCCCGCCGCCGCAGCCGGACAGGACGAGCACGGCGCACGCCGCCGTTAACGCCATGCCGTACCGAATTCTGCTCATATCCGTGAGACGGATCCGGTGCGGGAGCTGCCGTCACGAAGGCGTCACGTTCGGCATTCCACCCGATCACGGCACGACCGCGGTACCAGAGAGAAATCGTCCTCGCGGACGATCATCGCGGCGCCGCGTCGCGCAGGCTGGAATCATGCGGACGCTTCCTGACAGGCTGCACAGGACCTTCTTTCGCACGATGTCGCTGTTGCCCGCGCGCGGGCAGGGTCGTTTCCTGCAGCGTTACTTCGACTGGTTCCACCGCAACCCCGATCCGTGGCGGCACGCCGTCGACCCCTACGAGGCGGCCAAGTACGACGCCACCCTCCGGCACGTCGGCGCCGGCGAGTTCCGCAGGATCCTGGACGTCGGCTGCAGCGAGGGCACCTTCACGCTGCGGGCCGCCGCCGCCTACCCTGCGGCGGACGTGGTCGGCGTGGACGTCTCCGACCGCGCCGTCGAGAGGGCCACGGCCAGGGCGGAGGGCAGAGCCGCCTTCGTCGCGCTCGACTTCCTCAACCAGGATCCCGGAGGCCGCTTCGACCTGGTCTTCTGCGCCGAGACGCTCTACTACGTGGGCAGGGAGGAACGGCTGCGGCTCGCCTGCGGACGGCTGCGCTCCTTCCTGGCGCCGAGGGGCACGCTGGTCGTCACGCATCCGTGGCCTGAGGCGCGCCGGCTGCACGGATTCCTCGACCGGGATCCGGCGTTGAGCAAGGTCGGCGAGCGCGTCGAGAGCGGGAACGGACGGCCGTTCGCCGTCAGCTCCTACCGGCTCGGCGAGGCGGCGGGGTGAGGCGGTACCGTCAGGAGACGTGGAAGGGAATCAGCGGCATGTAGTGATCGTCGGCGGCGGCATCTCAGGGCTGGCCGCGGCGTGGTTCCTCAGCCAGGGCGGCGCCGGCCGGGTGAGGGTGACCGTGCTCGAGGGCAGCCCCAGGATCGGCGGCAAGCTGTACGCCTCCGAGGTGGCGGGCATCGCCGTGGACGAGGGCGCCGAGTCGATGCTGGCCAGGCGGCCGGAGGGCACCGAGCTGGCTCGGGCGGTCGGACTGGGCGCCGACCTGGTCCACCCCGGCACCACCCAGGCGAGCATCTACTCCAGGGGCGTCCTGCGGGCGATGCCCAAGGGCCAGGTCATGGGGGTGCCCGGCGACCTGACCGAGCTGGCCAGGTCGGGCATCGTCTCGCCCGGCGGGCTGCTGCGGGTGCCGCTCGACCAGGTGCTGCCCGCCACGCTGGTGCGCACCGACGTGTCCGTCGCCGCCTACGTCCGGGCGCGGATGGGCTCGGAGGTCGTCGACCGGCTGATCGAGCCGCTGCTCGGCGGCGTCTACGCGGGCCGGTCCGACATGCTCTCGCTGGAGGCGACGATGCCGCGCATCGCCGCCGCCGCGCGCTCGGAGCGGTCGCTGCTGGGCGCGGTCAGGGACATCGCGCAGGAGACGCCGAAGGACGCCGGCCCCGTCTTCGCCGGCCTGCGCGGCGGGCTCGGCAGCCTGCCGGAGGCCGTGGCCAAGGCCTCCGGCGCCGACATCAGGACCGGCGTGACCGTCAGGGAACTGCGGCGCACGCAGGACGGCTGGCGCCTGGTCACGGGCCCGGTCCCGCGGCCGGAGATCGTCGAGGCGGACGCGGTGATCCTCGCCACGCCGGCGACCCCCGCCGCGCGGCTGCTGAAGGACGAGGTGCCGAAGGCCGCCGCCGAGCTGTCCAGGATCGAGTACTCCAGCATGGCCATCGTCACTCTCGCCTACCCGCTGGCCGCCTTCCCCTCGCCGCCCACCGGCAGCGGCTACCTGGTGCCGCCGGTCGAGGGTCGTCCCGTGAAGGCGGCCACGTTCAGCTCGGTCAAGTGGCCGCACCTGGCCGCGTCCGACCCCTCGGTGGTGGTGGTGCGCTGCTCCATCGGCCGCATCGGCGAGGAGCAGCTGCTCCAGCGCGACGACGCCGAGCTGGTGTCGCTCGCCACGGCCGAGATGGGCGAGGTCGCGGGCGTGCGAGGGCTGCCGCTCGACACCCGCGTGACCAGGTGGGGCGGATCGCTGCCGCAGTACAACGTCGGCCACCTCGACCGGGTGGCCCGCGTCCGCGCGGCCGTGACCGTCGAGCCGGGGCTGGCCGTCTGCGGCGCCGCCTACGACGGGGTGGGCGTGCCCGCGTGCATCTCGACCGCCCGTACGGCCGCGGCCCGGATTCTGGACCACCTGGGTGGCAGGGGAGAATGACGACATGACTGAGGGGACGACCCAGCGGCCCAAGGCCCGCGACCTTAACCAGGTGATCCGCTACACGATGTGGTCGGTGTTCAAGGCCACCGAGCAGTGCCCTGGCAACCGCGAGGGCATGGCCGACGAGGTCAACGAACTGCTCGAGCAGGCCGCCGGCAAGGACGTCGTGACGCGCGGCTGCTACGACGTGGCCGGCTTCCGCGCCGACGCCGACTACATGCTCTGGTGGCACGCGCCGACGGCCGAGGACCTGCAGGACACCTACTCGCGCTTCCGCCGCACCACGCTGGGCCGGCTGAGCGAGCCGGTGTGGTCGGCGATGGCGCTGCACCGGCCCGCCGAGTTCAACAAGTCGCACATCCCCGCCTTCCTCGCCGAGGAGGAGCCGAGGGGGTACGTCTGCGTCTATCCCTTCGTGCGGTCGCTGGAGTGGTACCTGCTCGACGACGCCGAGCGCCGTTCGATGCTGGCCGAGCACGGCAAGATGGCGCGCGAGTACCCGGACGTCAGGTCCAACACGGTGGCCTGCTTCGCCCTCAACGACTTCGAGTGGATGCTCGCCTTCGAGGCCGACGAGCTGCACCGCATCGTCGACCTCATGCGCCACCTGCGCGGCGCCGAGGCCAGGCGGCACACGCGGATCGAGGTGCCGTTCTACACCGGCGTCCGCAAGCCGGTGGGCGAGCTCATCGCGACGCTGCCCTGACGGGTCGAGGCGCTCGCCCGGCGGATCCGCCATCTCCCGAGACGGATCTCTCCTGCGCTGTCATAATCAGGCCAAATCCCCTGTCGTTGTGAGGCAAAGGGTGGCTGAAGGCGGCGGCCTGGCACGCTCCAGGCGTGGCAGGCACGGGCGGCGGCGCGGCAGAGCGCGCGGGTTACGGGTGCTGGAGGGCGCGGTCGCGGGGGCGGCGGTGGTGGCGCTCGCGCTGGCGGCCGGCGCCGGGATGTTCGGGCGGGAGCGGGCCCAGCGGGCGGCAGGCACGGTGGTGACCGTCGCTCCCTCCGCCCCGGTCGCCGCGGCGGCCTCGGTGGGAGGGGTGGGCGAGCCGACGAGCCGGGCCCCTTCGTCCGGGGCGGCGCCCGCGGCCGTACCGGACAGGCGGAAGAGGTCCGAGCACACCGACCAGCGGGCGGCCGAGTATTTCGACAAGCGGTGGGGCCGCGGCGACAAGGCGGCCAAGCGGCTCAAGGACATCCGCAGCGTGGGGGGATACCTGCGCATCTATACCGACCTGCCGGAGTCGGCCCACAACTCCAAGCAGGCGATCACGCTCTGCGAGCGGGGGCTGGAGTACCTGCGGGAGATCGGCGAGGACCGGCCCGTGGTCTTCGTCCAGGCCGAGTTCGGGGAGAACGGCAATCCCGTCCTCGCCAACGTCCTCGGCCCCGACGACGGCGACTGCCGCGTCACCCATCCCGCTCCCGGCTGACGCTACGCCTTGGGCTCGAGCCGTACCGAGATCGAGTTGATGCAGTAGCGGTCGTCCGTGGGCGTGGGGTAGCCCTCGCCGTGGAAGACGTGCCCGAGATGGGAGTCGCACGTGGCGCAGCGCACCTCGGTGCGGACCATCCCATGGCTGTGGTCCTCGATCAGCGTGACCGCGCTCGACTGGGACGGTTCGAAGAAGCTCGGCCACCCGCAGTGCGACTCGAACTTCGCGTCGGACCTGAACAGCTCGGTGCCGCAGGCGCGGCAGGAGTAGACGCCCTCGGTCTTGGTGTCGACGTACTCACCGGTGAACGGACGCTCGGTGCCCGCCTCCCGGAGGACGTGGTACTCCTCGGGGGTGAGCTGCGCGCGCCACTCGGCCTCGCTCTTGACCACCTTGTTCATGCCCTCCACCTTATGCGGAGGAAGAATCATTCGAGCGAAGCATCCATTCCGGGGTCTTTCTGCGTCTTTGTCGATGTGGGGGTGACTTCGCCTCCCTAGAGGGGTGAGACCGCTCGCCTGGGGTCGTCGCCGCTGCGCAGCATGCCCGTACTGCGCGCCGGCGGCCCGTTGAGGCCGGCCGGACGATGCGCCAGCGTCCGGGACGGCGTGAAGGCGGGCGGTCGTCAGGTTCGTCCTGTCGAGCGCCCGGTCCCGCCACCGCGGCGCTCCGGGACGAACCCACCCACTCCTTCGCTCGTCGGCCCCGTCGGGGGCGTCATGCGGGGATTCGGGGTAGGTTCAGCCCCATGGCGTCGCCCTTCATCGAACTGCAGGCCGGGGACCGTACCATCAAGGTCACCAATCCCGACAAGGTGTACTTCCCGGGCATCGGGGCCACCAAGCGAGAACTGGTGGAGTACTACATCAGCGTGGGCGAGGGCGCGCTCCGGGCGCTCAGGGACCGCCCGACGCATCTGAAACGGCACCCCGACGGCGTCGAGAGCGAGGCCATCTACCAGAAGCGGATGCCGGCCAAGCGCCCCGACTGGCTGCGGACGGTCACCGTGACCTTCCCGAGCGGGCGGACGGCCGACGCGCTCAGGGTCACCGAGGTGGCCTCGATCGCCTACTGCGCCAACCTCGGCACCATCGACTTCCACCCGTGGCAGGTGCGGGCCGACGACGTCGAGCACCCCGACGAGCTGCGCATCGACATCGACCCGCAGCCCGGCCTCGGGTTCGACGCGGCCCGCCGAGCCGCCTTCCTGGCCCGCGAGGTGCTGGCGGAGGCCGGCCTGACCGGCTTCGTGAAGACCTCCGGCAACAGGGGCGTGCACATCGCGGTCAGGATCGAGCCCCGCTGGGACTTCGTCGAGGTACGGCACGCGGGCATCGCGCTGGCCAGGGCGGTCGAGGAGCGCGACCCCGACCTGGTGACGACGGCCTGGTGGAAGGAGGAGCGCGGCGAGCGGGTGTTCATCGACTACAACCAGAACGCCAGGGACAGGACCGTCGTCAGCGCCTACGCGGTGCGCGCCCAGCCGCACGCGCCCGTCTCCGCGCCGCTCACCTGGGACGAGCTGGCCGACGCCGAGCCGGGCGACTTCGACATCAGGACCATGCCCGAGCGTTTCGCGCGGATCGGCGACGTGCACCGCGACATCGACGAACGCGCGTACTCGATCGAGACGCTCCTGGACTGGTACGCCAAGGACGATCGCGGCGACCTGCCGTACCCGCCGAACTATCCCAAGATGCCCGGCGAGCCGAAGCGGGTGCAGCCCAGCAAGGCCAGGGACGAGTGACGTGTATCACTTGAATCACATTACTTGACGCCCGGTCCAATAGTTCGGGAGGCTCTCGGACTATGGCTCTGGCATCAGCACGACGGCTCGCCGCCGCTGGAGCGGTGACGGCCTTCATCATCGGCGGCGTGACCATGGCGGCGGGTGTGGGCACCGCCATGGCCGCCGACTGCAAGCTGCTCGTCCTGGCATGCGAGGACGATCCGGTCCAGGGTGGCGACCCGGGAGATCCGTGGCAGCCCGAGGTGCGGCCACCGCAGCTGCCGGTCCCCGACGACGTCTGGTCCGACGTCCCCGTCCCCCGCGACACCTGGTCGAACGCTCCCGCGCCGCAGGACACCTGGTCCAGCGGCCCCGCCCCCCAGGAGACCTGGTCCTCGGGCCCCGCCGAGCCGCCGCGGCCTGAGGCGCCGTGGAAGCCGGCGGACGAGGACAGGCACCGCATCCCCGACGGGCCGCCGCAGACCGGCGCGGGCGGGCTCGCTCCCGCCGACCCGATGTGGCCCTTCGCCGCGGGCGGCGCCGCCCTGCTGGCCGGCGCGGGTCTCGCGGGCTTCGCCGTACGGCGCGGCGCCGCGGAACGGCGGAGTGACTAGGCCGCCCGCGCACAAGCCGATCATGGCGGGGGCCGTGCTGGTGTCGCTCGCCGGGCTCGCGCTGATCTGGTTCGGGATCACCGGCATGGCAGGCGCGCCCGAGAGCGCGCCGGCGTCCGCCACGACCGGCACGGCGCTGCCCGAGGTCGGCGCGCCGGCGCTGACCGGGCCGCCCGAGGCGCTGGTCGGCCGGGTGGCCGCGCCCATGAGAGCCGCCAGGCCGACGGCGGTGTACATCCCCAAGCTCGGCGTGTCGGCCCCGCTCATGGAGCTCGGGCTCGACGCCAGGGGCGCCATCGAGAACCCGCCGCTCGACCATCCCAACGTGGCGGGCTGGTACCGGTACGCGCCGGTGCCGGGCGCGCGGGGCGCGGCGGTCATCACCGGTCACCTCGACACGCGCACCGGCCCCGCGGTGTTCGCCAACCTCCGCTCCATCAAGCCGGGTGACCAGGTGCAGGTGATGCGAGCCGACCGGTCGGTGGCCATCTTCGTGGTCGACCGGGTCGAGCAGGTGGCCAAGAGCGCCTTCCCGAGCAGGAAGGTGTTCGGCAAGGTGACGTACGCGGGGCTGCGGCTGGTGACGTGCGGTGGCGCCTTCGACAGGAAGGCGCACAGCTACCGGGACAACACCATCGTCTACGCGCACCTCGCCCACGCCTACCACCCCGGCTCCTGACGCGCACCAGGGCGGCGCGGACCCGGATCAGGGATCGCGGGGAGGGCCGAGCGCGCTCAGCCGGCCGGGGCCCGTCACAGGTTGATGATCGCGGCCTTCTCCCTGGTGTACTCCAGTACCGCGTCGTGACCGTAGCCGCTGTCCTTCACCCCGCCGAACGGCAGGCCGGGCGGCATCTGCCGGAAGGTGTTGACCCACACCGCGCCGCTGTCCAGGTCGCGCACGAACCGGTGGGCCCGGCCCAGATCGCGCGTCCACACGCCCGCCGCCAGCCCGTAGACCGAGTCGTTGGCGATGGCCAGCGCCTCCTCGTCGCTGCCGAACGGCAGGGCCACCGCGACCGGCCCGAAGATCTCCTCCTGGCAGACGCGCAGCGCGTTGTCGGTGGCGGTGTAGAGCGTCGGCGCGACCCAGTAGCCGCCGGGCAGGCCGGGCACCACCTCGGCGCCGGTCGTCCCGCCGAAGACGAGCTCGGCGCCCTCCTTCTCGGCGATCTCCAGGTAGGAGGCGACCCTCTCGTACTGGCCCGCCGACACGATGGGGCCCATCGTGGTGCCCAGGTCGAGCGGGTCGCCGAGCACGATGCCGGCCGCGGTCGCGCGGATCCGCTCCAGCATCTCGTCCCAGATGTCGCGGTGGATGAGGATGCGGGAGCCGGCCACGCAGACCTGGCCGGCGTTGCCGGTGAAGACGGAGTTCACCGTGACGCCCTGGGTGGCCGCGTCGAGGTCGGCGTCGGGGAAGACGATGTTGGGCGACTTGCCGCCCAGCTCGAAGGTGAGCGGCTTGATCCCGGCCGCCTGGGTGATCGCGATGCCGGTCTGGGTGGAGCCGGTCAGGCTGATCTTGTTGACCCCGCGGTGCCTGACCAGCGCCTCGCCGACGTCCTCGCCCATGCCGGAGACGAGGTTGAGCACGCCCGGCGGCAGCACCTCGGCCAGCAGCTCGCCCAGGCGCAGCACCGAGGCGCTGGCCTGCTCGGCCGGCTTGACGATGACGGTGTTGCCCGCGGCCAGCGCGAAGGCCGCCTTGGCGGAGAACGTCGAGACGGGGGAGTTCCACGGGATGATCGCCAGCGCCACGCCGTACGGCTCCCGCCTGGTCAGCCCCAGGCTGTCGGGACCGAGGATGACGGTGTCGCCCTTGACCGCGTCGAGCACCTGGCCCGCGGCCAGTTCCCAGAGGAAGCGCATGCCTGGCAGGTCCTTGTGCAGGGTGTCGCGCAGGATGCGGCCGTTGTCGCGGGTCTCGATCCTGGCCAGCTCCTCGGCGTGCTCGGCGAAGACCGCCGCGACCTTGCGCAGGTACTGGGCCCTGCCCAGGGCGGGCATCGCCGACCAGGCCGGCAGTGCCGCCCGGGCGGCCGCCACGGCGGCGTCGGCGTCGGCCTTCCCGCTGGCGGGGATCCGCGCCCACACCTCGCCGGTGGCCGGGTTGACCGAGTCGAGGGTGCGGCCGTCGGCCGCGCTGACGAGCCTGCCGCCGATGAGGTTGCGATACTCCATCACGCAACCAAGCATATGCTTGCTTGCTCGACGAGGCTAGCGGCGCGACGACCCCAGTGTGAAGGCGACGTTCACCAGGACGACGCCGCCCCAGACGACCAGATAGGTGAGCAGCCCCGCGTCGCCGACGGTGATCGCGATGGTCGCGATCGTGCCCATCACCAGCGAGACGATCGCCAGCGCCAGCCGCATGCCGGTGATGCTCTGCTGCTGCTTCAGCGTGTGCCACGTGGCGCCCGACTCGGCGGCCACGCGATCGTCCACGCGCCGGTCGACCTCCTTGCCGATCTTGTCGAGGAAGGACTCGACGAGGGAGTCCTCGAAGTCGGGCCCGAGGTCGCGGCGCGCCGCGACGGCCGCACGCAGCTCATCGCCAGGAGTTGACGTCATAGATCGAGATATAACGTATCTTGCGCTCAGCGGGCAAGAATGTCATCAAGGTTGTACGAAACTGGCCTTTCCAGCTGCTCATAGGTGCAGGATTCGGGCGTCCGATCCGGCCGCCACCGCCGGAACTGCGCGGTGTGGCGGAACCTGTCGCCCTCCATGGCGTCGTAGGCCACCTCGATCACCAGCTCCGGCCTGAGCGGGATGAACGACAGGTCCTTCTTGGCGTTCCAGCGCGACACCGCGCCCGGCATCCGCTGGCCGCCGCTCGACGGGGTCGCCGCGGGCAGGCCCGCGCGCAGCAGCGCCTGGTCGGCCCACTCGCCCCAGGGATGCTCGCCCAGCGCGGCGAGGTACGGCTTGAGCTCCTCGACCAGCTCGGCCCTGCGCGCCATGGGGAAGGAGGCGGCCACCCCGACATGGTGCAGCCTGCCGTCGGGGCCGTAGAGGCCGAGCAACAGCGACCCCACGATCGGCCCCGTCTTGTGCTCGCGGTAGCCGGCGATCACCACGTCGGCGGTGCGCTCATGCTTGACCTTGAACATGGTGCGCTTGTCGGGGACGTACGGCTGGTCGCCGGGCTTGACGATGATGCCGTCGAGCCCCGCCCCCTCGAACATCTCGAACCACTCCGACGCCTGCTCGTCGTTCGTGGTCACCGGGGTGAGCCTGATCGACTCGCCGGCCTCGGGGAAGAGCTCCTCCAGCCGCGCCCGCCGCTCGGCGAACGGCGCCTCCATCAGCGAGCGCGACCCCAGCGCCAGCAGGTCGAAGGCGACGAACGAGGCGGGCGTCTGCTCGGCGAGCATCCGCACCCTGGAGGCGGCAGGATGGATGCGCTGCTGCAGCGCCTCGAAGTCGAGCTCCTGCCCCCTGCGCAGCACGATCTCGCCGTCGACCACGCACTTGTCGGGCAGCTCCGCCCTGACCGCCTCGACCAGCTCGGGGAAGTAGCGCGTGAAGGGCCGCTCGTTGCGGCTGCCCAGGAACACCTGCTCGCCGTCACGGAAGATGATGCAGCGGAAGCCGTCCCACTTCGGCTCGTAGAACAGCGTGCCGTCCTGCTTGGGCATGCCCTTGACCGCCTTGGCCAGCATCGGCGCCACCGGCGGCCGTACCGGCAGGTCGAGCTGGGGATCGAGCTCGTCGTCCATGGCTACTCCCTGATGTATCTGCAGAAGAGGAAGCCCTCCTCCTCCAGCACGTGCGCCAGGCCGAGGCCGGTCTGGTTCGCCTCGCCGTTCAGGATGCGCGCGGCGCCGCCGCCGATCAGCATCGGGCTGATCGACAGGCACAGTTCGTCGACCAGCCCGGCGGCGGCCAGCTGGGCGTTGAGCCGCGGCCCGCCCTCGCACAGGATGCCGCCGAGCCCCCGGTCGTGCAGCGCCTCGACGGCCAGGCCGAGGTCGACCCGGTCGGCGCCCGCCACGATCACGTCGGCGAGCTCGGCCGCCTCCGCGCGGCGGTCCTTCGGCGCGGCCTCGCAGGTGATCACGATCGTCCGCGCGTACGGCGCCGCCTCGGTGAACAGCGGGCTGCCCAGGTCGAGGTCGAGCCGGCGGGTCACCACGGCGATGGGCGGTGCGGGAGGGCGGCCCTCGCGCAGCGGCTGCCACGACTGCCTCGGTCTGGCCGGGCCGTAGCCCTCGGTCCTGACGGTGGCCGCGCCCGCCATCACGACGTCGGCCAGGCCGCGCAGGACCCCGAAGATCCGCCGGTCACCCTTGCTGGACAGGCCGCCCGACAGGCCCTTCACCCACGAGCCGCCGTCGGCGCTGGCGACCATGTTGACGCGCAGCCAGGGCCGCCGCTCGGGGTAGGCGTAGGCCTGGGGGATGTCTGGATCGTCTGCTGTGTCGGGATGGATGCGACGCACCCCTCTACCTTGGCACACAGCACCGACGAACCGGGGCGAGGGGCGTTATTAGCAGTTTGGTGTAACAGGAGACGTACATAGCCGTTTGTGCATAACGTGGCGGCAGGGCTGCTGCTTCGGAGGAGGCCGGGTGGGCGTGGTCACGGTCGCGTCGTGGGTGCTCAACGCTCTGATCGGCGGCTACCTGCTGTACCTGTGGCTGTCGGGCGGCGGGCTGCGGCAACAGGCGACGAAGGTCACCCGCTTCCCCGTGGCGCTGATCTTCTCCCATCCGGTGCTGGCGTGCTCCGCGCTGGCCTGCTGGGTGGGATACCTGGTCACCGGGCAGCGGGCGCTGGCGTGGCTGGCCTTCGCGGTGCTGTCGGTGGCGGCGCTGCTGGGCTTCACGATGTTCACCAGATGGCTCGGCGCCGGACGCCACGCGCGGGGCGCCGAGCAGCGCTTCCCGCTGCTGGCGGTGCTGGCGCACGGCGTGGTGGGCGTGGCCACCTTCGTCCTGGTCCTGCTGTCCGCGTCGTCGATCAGCTGAACGGCGGCGCGGCCGGAAGAGCGGTCGCGGCTCAGGGCCGGCCGCGCGGCGCTGCTGGGCGGGTGGTCGCGGCTCAGGGCTGCTCGCGCGGCGTGGGCGGGGCGAGGGTCGTGGCCAGGGTGGCGAAGGCGTCCACCAGCGGGTCCCTGGTGTCCGCCCGCCAGGCCAGCGCGACGCTCGTCGTCGGTGCGCCCGCCAGCCGCCGGTAGACCACGCCAGCCGGCCGTACCATGCCCGCCGCGGCGGGGGCCAGGCTGACGCCGAGTCCGGCCGCGACCAGGCCCGCCACCGTCTGCCACTCCACCGCCCGCTGCGCCACCCGCGGCTCGAAGCCCGCCGCCCTGGCCAGCCCCAGCAGCCGGTCGTGAAAGCCGGGGCCGTGCTCGCGAGGGAAGAACACGAACGGCTCGGCGGCCAGGTCGGCCACCTCGATCCGGCGCCGCGCCGCCAGGCGATGGCCCGAGGGCAGCACGGCCACCACCTCCTCGGCCCGCAGCGGCCGCAGTTCGAGCCCGGGCTCCTGCTCCACCTCGCGCACCAGTCCCACGTCGATCACCTCGTCGCGCAGCGCCGCCAGCTGTCGCGTCGTGGTCATCTCGTGCATCTCCACCCGCACCGCCGGCCGCGCCCGGCCGAAGGAGGCGATCAGATCGGGCACGACGGTCAGCGCGAGGGAGGCGGCGAAGCCGACGCGCAGCCGTCCCGCCTCACCTCGCCCGGCCCGCCTGGCGGCCTCCAGGCCGTCGGCGACCTCCTCCAGCGCCCGCCGCGCGGCCGGCAGCAGCTGCGCGCCCACGGCGGTCAGCTCGCGGGCGGCCCGGTCGAACAGCGGATGCCCCACCCGCTCCTCCAGCCGCCTGATCTGCTGGCTGAACGGCGGCTGCGCGACGCCGAGGCGCTCGGCGGCCCGCCCGAAGTGCAGCTCCTCGGCCAGCACCACGAAGGCGTGCAGCTGCCTGAGGTCCAGCTCCGGGCGTTCCATATCTCAAGAGATATCAGGCATGCCCACGCCGCGTCTTGGACATATCGCCCGTGCCGCTGTGAGGATGCCTGCCATGACAGCACGCACGCTCATCTCCAGCGGGTCGACCTTCGAGGAGGCCATCGGCTACTCCCGCGCCGTCGTCCAGGACGGTTGGGTCTTCGTCTCCGGCACGACCGGCTTCGACTACCGGACGATGACCATCTCCGACGACGTGACCGAGCAGGCCGCTCAGTGCCTGCGCAACATCGGCGACGCCCTCGACCGCGCGGGCGCGTCACTCGCCGACGTCGTCAGGGTCACCTACATGCTCCCCGACCCCGACGACTTCGAGCCCTGCTGGCCGGTGCTCCGCGCGGCCTTCGCGCAGGTACGGCCGGCCGCCACGATGATCGCCTGCCGCCTGGCCGACCCGCGGATGCGCATCGAGATCGAGGTCACCGCCCTCCTGCGCGCGTCCTAGCGCCCGGCCGTGCCGCGGACGGCCGCTCACCGTCCGGTGCCGGCCGGCGGCATGCGCGCCCACTGCTCGAAGGCGCGCGGGGACGCCGGGCAGGGTAGCGGTGCCGGCGACCTCGGCACTCGTCTAGGGCTGGGACGCCGGCCGCGCGTGGCGCAGGACCTGCATGCTGTGGGCCGTGACCGGCACCAGCGCGCCCGGCGACCGCTGATCGTCCAGGGACTCCTCGCGCGGCGTCTCGTCGTCCGTGTTCAGCACGATGGTCCACGAGTCGGCGAACTCCGCGCCGGGCAGCGTGAACGTCATGTCCTCGTGGTGGGCGTTGATCAGCAGCAGGAAGGAGTCGTCCACGATGCGCTCGCCGCGCGGCCCAGGCTCGGTGATGGCCTCGCCGTTGAGGTAGACCGACATCGACTTGGCGTAGCCGGTGTGCCAGTCGCTCGCCGTCATCTCCGCCCCCGCGGGGGTGAGCCAGACCAGGTCGCGCTTGCCGTCCTCCGGCGTGTGGCCGCGGAAGAAGCGGCGGCGCTGGAAGACCGGATGCTCGCGGCGCAACCGCGACAGCGCGCGGACGAAGTCGAGCAGGCCCTCCTCGGTGCGGGCCATCGACCAGTCGACCCAGGCGATCTCGTTGTCCTGGCAGTAGGCGTTGTTGTTGCCGCGCTGGGTGCGGCCCAGCTCGTCGCCGTGGGAGAGCATGGGCACCCCCTGCGACAGGAACAGCGTGGTCAGGAGGTTACGGCGCTGGCGGTGCCGCAGCCGGACGATCTCCGGATCCTCGACGGGCCCCTCGGCGCCGCAGTTCCACGAGCGGTTGTCGTCGGTGCCGTCGCGGTTGTCCTCGCCGTTCTCCTCGTTGTGCTTGCGGTTGTAGGAGACCAGGTCGGCGAGCGTGAAGCCGTCGTGGCAGGTGACGAAGTTGATGGAGGCCACCGGGCGGCGGCCTGAGGTGGCGTACAGGTCGGCGGAGCCGGCCAGGCGGGAGGCGAACTCGGGCAGCGCCGACCCGGTGCCGCGCCAGAAGTCGCGCACCGAGTCGCGGTACTTGCCGTTCCACTCGGTCCACAGCGGTGGGAAGTTGCCGACCTGGTAGCCGCCCGGACCGACGTCCCACGGCTCGGCGATCAGCTTGACCTGGGAGATCACCGGGTCCTGCTGGATGAGGTCGAAGAAGGCGCTCAGCCGGTCGACGTCGTGCAGCTCGCGGGCCAGCGCGGCGGCCAGGTCGAAGCGGAACCCGTCGACGTGCATCTCGAGCACCCAGTAGCGCAGGGAGTCCATGATGAGCTGCAGCGCGTGGGGGGAGCGCACGTTGAGGCTGTTTCCGCAGCCGGTGTAGTCGAGGTAGTAGCGCCGGTCGCCGTCGTGCAGGCGGTAGTAGGCGCCGTTGTCGATGCCGCGGAAGCCGAGCGTCGGGCCCATGTGGTCGCCCTCGGCGGTGTGGTTGTAGACGACGTCGAGGATCACCTCGATGCCCGCCTCGTGCAGCGCCCGCACCATCGCCTTGAACTCCAGCACCTGCTCGCCGCGCTGGCCGGCGCTGGAGTAGGCGCCGTGCGGCGCCAGGTAGGCCATCGTGTTGTAGCCCCAGTAGTTGGTCAGCCCGCGGGCGACCAGGAAGTGCTCGGGCACGAAGTGGTGCACCGGCATGAGCTCGACCGCGGTGACCCCGAGCGAGAGCAGGTGGTCGATGATCGCCGGGTGCCCGATGGCCGCGTAGGTGCCGCGCTGCTCCTCGGGGACCGCGGGATGGCGCATGGTCAGCCCGCGCACGTGCGCCTCGTAGATGACCGTCTGGTGGTACGGCGTGTGCGGCGGCCGGTCGTTGCCCCACTCGAAGAACGGGTTGATGACCACGCTCTTCGGCATGTAGGGGGCGCTGTCGACGGTGTTGATCTTGGAGGGGTCGGTGAAGTGGTAGGAGAAGACCGCCTCGTTCCACCGCAGCTCGCCCTCGATGGCCTTGGCGTAGGGGTCGAGCGTCAGCTTGGCGGGGTTGCAGCGGTAGCCGCGCGGCGGGTCGTAGGGGCCGTGCACGCGGTAGCCGTACCGCTGGCCCGGCATGATGCCGGGCAGGTAGCCGTGCCAGACGAAGCCGTCGACCTCGGGCAGCTCGATGCGCTCCTCGGCGCCGTCGTCGTCGAACAGGCACAGCTCGACCCGCTCGGCGACCTCGGAGAACACCGCGAAACTGGTGCCTACGCCATCCCAGGTGGCGCCGAGGGGATAGGGCTCACCCGGCCAGACCTCTCGCATGTGGCCCGATTGTCGCACGTGTCCGCCTTTCCGTCGCTATGACGAGAGTACGAACCCTTGAGGGGTTCTCGCTCCCGCGGCGTGTCGCCGTCCCGTCAGGGGCGGGGAAGATGTCGCGTCGCGGGCCCCGCGTCGAGCGGCGGCGCCGGGCCCGCGCCGACCGGCGGGCCTCAGCCGAGCAGTTCGGCGTTGAGCGAAATGATGGTGCCCGCCAGCGCCTTGCTCACCGGGCAGTTGGCCTTGGCCGTCTCGGCCGCCTCCTGGAACTGCTCGGCGGTGATGCCGGGCACCTGCGCGCGCACGCTCAGCACGATGCCCGTGATGCCCTCGCCCGGCTGGAAGGTCACGTCGGCCTTGGTCTCGATCGTCTGCGGCGGGGTGCCTGCCTGCGCCAGCCCGTGGGACAGGGCCATCGAGAAGCACGAGGAGTGCGCGGCCGCGATGAGCTCCTCGGGAGAGGTCTTGCCGTTGGCCGCCTCGGCCCTGGAGGGCCAGGAGACGTCGAAGGTGCCGACGCCCGAGGTGTCGAGCGAGACCTGACCGGAACCGTCGAGGAGCGCGCCCTTCCACTGCGTGGTCGCGGTACGGGTGGTCGCCATGGCGATGTCCTTTCGCTGGAAAACCCCAACATATCCCGCTGGTCGTCGATGATCGCCGGTACCCGCCGCGGGGTCGCGGGGCCGCGTCGACGGCCGGCGGGCGGTCAGTCGCAGCCGCCCGAGCCGCGCGTGCTCAGGCAGGCCCAGCCGAGCGTGCCGGCCTGGCGGCGCGCGCCCGAGGGCAGCGTGTTGGGGCTGCCCAGGTAGGACCCGTAGACCTTCACGGTGGGGGTGTCACGGGTGCGGCGCAGCAGCAGCTGGGCGGTGTGGTGGTTGTTGTGCACCGAGCCGAACCGGTCGATCCGCAGGTCGACCCACTTGCCCTTACCGCTGAGCACCCACTGGTTGCCGCGGTAGCGCGACCGCTCCCAGAAGCAGGCCACGCCCGAGTCGCAGTCGCCCTGCCCGTCGAGACTCGCGCACGTGGACGGGAAGACGTGGACGCTCAGCGCGCCGTCGTCGTAGCTCACGGTGTTGGTGTCGACCCTCGTGCCGCCGGGATGGCGGGCCAGCTGCGCCGCTATCGCATTGTCGCTGTCGAGCGCGCACTGGTCGGTCGGGTCGGCGGCGGCATGGCCCGCCGAGGCGGGCAGGCAGGCGGCCAGGAGGGTGATCGCGGCGGCGAGTCCGATGTGCACGCACGGTCCTAACGTCGGAGGCTGATGACGAACGGAACGTTAGCGTGTGACTGCGCTGTGTTACACCACCTTCTCGCCAAAGTCGCCGCGTGACTCCCGCGCGGCACGTCGGGGAGTCACGCGGCGTGCGCGCTCAGCCCTCCAGGGACCTGCGGGCCTCCTCAGCCACCTCGCGGGCGTAGTCGTCGTCACTGTCGGCCAGCACCCGCTCGAACCCGGCCCTGGCCCTGTCGTCCTTGCGCAGCGCGAGCCCGCGGGAGGCCTCGGCGACGGTGCGCAGGTCGCTGTCGGCCAGCCTGTTCGCCAGCGCCTCACGGATCTGCGGGGTGTCGGCGTCGAGGTTGGCCAGACCCGTGGTGGCCCAGTCGCGGACCTCGTCCTCGTCGTCGGCCGACATCTCGACCAGCAGCGCGAGGCCCTCGCTCCAGAGCCCGCCCTCCTCGCCGCCCAGCTGTTCGGCATCGCCCGGCAGCACGTCGGCCAGCGCGATCGCGTCCGTCATGGTGCGCTTGTGCCCGGGGCGGCCGATGATGCCGAGCACCTGGGGCAGCGCCCTCGGGTCGCCCTGGTGGCCGAGCGCCGCCAGCACCGACCGCAGCACCTGCGGGTCGCCCTCGGTCGTGGCCATCTTGCGCAGCAACGGCAGGGTCCGCTCCCGGTACGGCTTGTCGCCGTCCTCGGTGACCCCGAACTGCGCGATGGCGTCGACGCCGAACTCCCGCTCGCGGGCGTCCTCGCTGACGCACAGCCGGGACAGCGCCTCGTAGGTCTCCTCGTCGGCGCGCTTGCCGAGGGTGTCGGCGACGATCCACCACGTCTCGGCGTCCTCGTCGGTGTCGCGGTGCGCCACCGCCCTGGCCACGAGCTGGTCGACGGGGGTGTGGATGCCGTCGGCCTCCTCCAGGAGGGTGGCGATCGCCGCGTGGCCGCGCTGGGCCTGGACCTGCTCGCGCTCCTCGCCGTCGGGGGACTGGCCGGCCACCGTGACCAGCTCGGTGCCGTCCTTGGCGTACTGGCGGCCCACGACGTACTCCCAGCCCTCCTGCTCGATCTGGTCGAGCAGCGCGCTCTCCAGGTGGACGCCCACCCAGTCGACCGCGATGTCGAGCGGTGTGTCGCCGTCGGCGTCGTACTTCTCGATGTCGGCGCCCGCGTCGAGCAGCACCCTGACCACGCCGAGCGCGCCACGCCTGGCGGCCAGCGTCAGCGGCGTGTCACCGTCGTCGTTGGCCGCGTTCACGTCCGCGCCCGCCTCGATGAGCACCTGGGCGGTCTCGGCATGGCCGTTGGCCGCCGCCCACGCCAGCGCCCGCCAGCCGCCACTCTCGGCGCCGTCGACGTCGGCGCCCCCGGCCAGCAGCGCCTGCGCCACGGCCACGCGGTCCCACGCGGCCGCCGCGCACAGCGGGAGGCCCTCCTCCTCGCCCTGGCTGACCACCTTGGGGTCGGCGCCCGCGGCCAGCAGCTCGCCCACGGTCTCCAGGTCGCCGGTCAACGCCGCCCTGTAGAGCTGTTCCTCATGCATGACAGGACCCTAGCGTCTTCCGTCTCGGCCCAGACTCGTGCGGCTCGGCGATCTCGGGCTCCGCAAGCCCGTCAAAACGCGATATGTTGCGTCTATGAATGAACCGGGGGACCTGCGCGCCTCAGACGCCGAGCGAGAGGCCGTCGTCGAGCGGCTGCGAGAAGCCTCGGTCGAGGGCCGGTTGACGCTGGTCGAGCTGACCGACCGGACGGAGGCCGCCTACCAGGCGACCACGCACGCCCAACTGGCCCTGATCACTCAGGACCTGCCGGCCGCCGGCATCGCGGCACCCCTGCCCGCCGCGCCGCCCTCACGTCGCCGGCGGTGGTTCGTGGCGATCATGGGTGACTCCAAGCGCCGCGGCAAGTGGCGGATCGACCAGGAGCTCGGCGCCGTCGCGGTGATGGGCGACGTGCTGCTCGACCTGCGCGAGGCCGAGGTCCGCACCAACACCATCGACGTCACGGCCGTCTCCGTGATGGGCGATGTGAAGATCATCGTTCCGGACGGCGTGGACGTCGACCTCGACGGCATGGCCGTCATGGGCGACAAGAAGGTCGACGTGCTGGAGGCCGCGCCCGGCATGAACGTGCCCGTGGTGCGCGTGCACGCCTACGCGGTCATGGGCGACGTGAAGGTCATCGGCGACTCGCGGGCCAAGCCGATCAAGCGAGGCTGGGCCGCCTGGCGCGAGCACCTCGGCCTGTCCCACGAACAGCTGTGGAGCGGCGAGCGGCGGCAGCTCGACCGCGACTGACCCCGCGGGACCGGGCCGGGCCGACCACGCCGGGTTTCGAACCGGGCCGGACGGGGTCGCCCCGATAGGCCGGGGCAGCCCCGATCAGGCCGGGACCGCGGCGGGTTCGGCCCGCAGCGCGAGCTCGTAGCGTTCGAGCAGCACCTCGACCAGCTCGGGGGCCGGACCGAGCACGTCCGACACGACGTCGGCGCCCGCGCCGCGCCGTACCTTGTCGGCGAAGAAGCCGGGCGCCAGCAGGTACGGCGCGACGGCCACCCGCGGTGCTCCCGCGGCACGCAGGGCCGCGACCGCCTCGGCGGGGGTGGGCCCGGCCGCGGACGCGTAGGCGGGCGTGACGGCCCACCAGCCGGACCGGCGGTCCCAGTCGCGGGCCAGAGCCGCGACGACGGCGTTGGCGCGGGCGTCGCTCGAGCCGGCCGAGACCAGCACGACGGCCGTGCCGGGATCGCCGGTGGCGACCCCCGCCTCCGTCAGGCGGCGGTCGAGGGCGTCGAGCAGCAGCGGGTGCGGGCCCAGCGTCGTGCCGTAGCGCACGCGCAGGCGGGCGTCACGGGCGCGTGCCTCGGCCAGCGCGGCCGGCAGGTCGACCCTGCTGTGGTAGGCCTCGGTCAGCAGCAGCGGCAGCACGACCGCCTCGCGCAGGCCGTGCAGCGCCTGGCCGAGCGTTGGCGGGCCGTGGTCGAGGTAGGCCGAGCGGACCTCCAGGCCGGGCCGCCGCCGGCGGACCCGGTCGAGCAGGGCCTCCACGGTCGCGGCGGCGCGCGGGTCGCGTGACCCGTGCGCCACCGCGACCAACGGGATCGCGCCCCTGCCAAGGCGCGCTCCCTCACCCGCCGGATGCCGACCGGCGGTGGCAGGAGGTCCCGGGGCATGCGGTTCAGCGGCCACCGCTCCCGGGACGACAGCTCGCGGGGTCACAGCTCCCTGGGCCACCGCTCCCGGGAGCAGGGCTGCAGGGATCGGAGTCCCCGCGGCCAGGGTCTCCGGAGCCGGCGTTTCCCGCGTCAGCGCTTCCTGGATCAGCGCTTCCTGGATCAGAGGTGAATGCCGCATTCGGTCTTCCCCATGCCCGCCCAACGGCCGCTGCGCGGATCCTCGCCCTCGGCCACCTGTCGCGTGCAGGGCGCGCAGCCGATGGACGGGTAGTTGTCGTAGTGCAGCGGGTTGATCAGGACGCCGTTGTCGGCCATGTAGTTGTCGACGTCGTCCTGGGTCCACGCGGCGATCGGGTTGACCTTGACCATCTGGCGCTTGGCGTCCCACTCCACGACCTTGGTGCCCGTGCGCGTCGGCGACTCGTCGCGGCGGATGCCGGAGAGCCACGCCAGGTACGGCTCGAGCGCCCGGTTGAGCGGCTCCACCTTGCGCAGGTAGCAGCACAGGTCGGGATTGCGGCCGAACAGCCGCGGACCGAGGTCACGCTCCTGTTCCTCCACCGTCCGCGACGGCTTCACATCGATCACGTTGACGTCATAGACCTGCCGTACCGCGTCACGGGTGCCGATCGTCTCGGCGAAGTGGTAGCCCGTGTCGATGAACAGGACGTCAACACCCGGCTTCACCCTGCTCACCAGGTCGATCAGCAGGGCGTCGCTCATGGAGGAGGTCAGGCACAACCGGTCGCCGAACGTGGCGGCCGCCCACCGGATGATCTCCCTGGCGGGCGCGCCCTCCAGGAACACGGCGGCGGACTCGACAATGGACTGCAGGTCGAGCGTGCCGCGCTGTTCTCTTAACGTCACCTCGATGTCAACCAGCGTCATATCCTCACTCCGATCCCGAGAAACTTGAGCTTGAAGGCGCGGGCGCAGGCCCGGCAGTACCAGCCGCCGTCGCCCTCGTAGGGCTCCAGGTCCTCCTCACCGCAGTACGGGCAGTGGAAGGGAACCGCGCGCTCGCTCATCTGAGGTCCGCCTCGTCCGCTCGCTGGACCCAGTCGGCGAACGACTCGCCCTCTTTCTTCTGGTCCTCGAAGTGGGTCAGGACCCGCTCGACGTAGTCGGGCAGCTCCTCGGCCGTGGTCTTCAGGCCGCGCACCTTGCGGCCGAAGCCCGCGTTGACGCCGAGCGAGCCGCCGAGGTGGATCTGGAAGCCCTCGACCTGCTCGCCCTTGTCGTTGACGACCAGCTGGCCCTTCAGGCCGATGTCGGCGACCTGGATGCGGGCGCAGGAGTTCGGGCAGCCGTTGACGTTGATGGTCAGCGGCTCGGCGAAGGACGGCAGCCGCTTCTCCAGCTCGTCGATCAGGTGGGAGGCGGTGGCCTTGGTCTCGACGATGGCCAGCTTGCAGTACTCGATGCCGGTGCAGGCCATCGTCTGGCGGCGGAAGGTGGAGGGCGTGACCTGCAGGTCGTGCGCCTCCAGCGCGGCCACCAGCGAGTCGACCTGGTCGGGCGCGACGTCGAGGATGACCATCTTCTGCTCGACGGTGGTGCGGACCCGGGCCGAGCCGTGCCGCTCGGCCAGGTCGGCGATCACGTGCAGCGTGTCGCCGTCGAGTCGGCCGACCTTGGGCGCGAAGCCGACGTAGAAGTTGCCGTCCTGCTGCGGGTGGACGCCCACGTGGTCGCGGCGGCTGTTGCGCGGCTGCTCGGGCGCGGGGCCGTCGGGCAGGTCCTCCTTGAGGTACTCCGTCTGCAGCACCTCGCGGAACTTCTCCGGGCCCCAGTCGTTGACCAGGAACTTGATCCTGGCGCGGTGCCTGAGCCTGCGGTAGCCGTAGTCGCGGAAGATGCCGATCACGCCGCCGTAGACGTCGCCCACCTGGTCGGGGCGGACGAACACGCCGAGCCGCTTGCCGAACATCGGGTTGGTGGACAGACCGCCGCCCACCCACAGGTCGAAGCCCTTCTCGCCCTGCTCGTTGACGACCCCGACGAAGGCCACGTCGTTGATCTCGTGCACCGTGCAGTGGGCCGGGCAGCCGGAGATGGCCGACTTGAACTTGCGCGGCAGGTTGGAGTAGGCCGGGTCGCCGATGAAGCGCTCGTGCACCTCGCGGATCGCCTCGGTGGCGTCGAGCACCTCCTCGGAGTCGATACCGGCCAGCGGGCAGCCGAGGATGACGCGCGGCGTGTCGCCGCAGGCCTCGGTCGTCGACAGGCCGACGGCCTCCAGGCGCTGCCAGATGTCGGGCACCGCCTCGATCTCGATCCAGTGGTACTGGATGTTCTGCCGGTCGGTGACGTCGGCGGTGCCCCGGCCGTACTGGTTGGAGATGTCGGCCAGCACCCGCAGCTGCTCGACGCTCAGCTGCCCGCCGTCGATGCGGACGCGCAGCATGAAGTAGCGGTCGTCCAGCTCCTCCGGCTCCAGGACGGCGGTCTTGCCGCCGTCGATGCCGGGCTTGCGCTGGGTGTACAGGCCGTACCACCGCATGCGTCCACGCAGGTCGGCCGGGTCGATGGAGTCGAAGCCGCGCTTGGAGTAGATGTCGATGATGCGCTGGCGTACGTTCAGCCCGTCATCGCTCTTCTTGTTCTCCTCGTTCTTGTTCAGCGGCTCGCGGTAGCCGAGAGCCCACTGACCTTCGCCGCGCGGGCGCTTGTGATGCCGGCTGGCAGGGGTGGTCATAGCGCGTCCTTTGGGTCATGGGCGCGCGCCGGCCTCCTCCTGCCTCATCGTCGAGTGCAGGGGACCGGGGTGTGCGACGCGCGCGTCGTTCCAGAAAGAAAACGGAAAGGAGAGCGGGCGTCGCTAACAGATGGCGCTGCGGACACGCTGAAGGTCGACGTGACGTCGCACGACGAGCATCGGGTCCGCTGGCATACCTCAGACCATACCTTGGCGGTCTGCCATGTCCAACAGTGGTCCAGAGTCTGGACGATCTTCAGCCCTGCCTGGGCCAGTCGAGTTCCGACTCCTTGGGCGTGTCCTCGCTCTGGTGCTGGCAGTCGCACCACGAACCGCCCCTGCACTCCTCGTGATGCTTCTCCTTGCACTTCTCGCAGATCACCACTTGATTATTCATCGTGGACTTCTTCCCGGCCCTGCTCATCGACCTGCGCGACGAGACCGCCGACCTCGAGTCGCTCCTGGAGGGCGCCGACTGGGAGCTCCCCACGCCGGCCGAGGGGTGGCTGATCCGCGACCAGGTCGGCCACCTGGCGTGGTTCGACGAGGCGGCGGTCAGAGCCGTCACCGACCCCGGCTCCCTGCGGGCCGGCGAGGTGGCCGAGACCTTCGTCGACGACCTGGTGGCCGAGGCCCGCGCGCTGCCCGCGGCCGAGGTGCGCGCGTGGTTCCGTACCGCCCGCGCCCGCATGCTGGAGGTGTTCGCCACGCTCGATCCCAGGCGGCGCGTCCCCTGGTACGGCCCGCCCATGTCGGCCGCCTCCTTCGTCACCGCCAGGCTGATGGAGACCTGGGCCCACGGCCAGGACGTGGCTGACGCGCTGGGCGTGGTCAGGACTCCCACCGCCAGGCTCAGGCACGTCGCCACGCTGGGGGTGCGGGCCATGCCGTACGGCTTCGCGGTCAGAGGCAGGCCGGTGCCCGCCGACCCGGTGCGGGTGGAGCTGACGCTGCCGGACGGCGTGCCGTGGACGGCCGGGCCCGCGGGAGCGCGGGACGTGGTGCGCGGGCCGATGCTCGACTTCTGCCTGCTGGTGACCCAGCGGCGGCACCTGGACGACCTGCGCCTGGAGGTGACGGGCGAGACGGCGCGGGAATGGACGGCGGTCGCGCAGGCGTTCGCGGGCCCGCCGGGGAAGGGCAGGGACCCGTCAGGGGTGATTCAGGGCGATTCCGGATGATCGTTTGGGATATGTGCTGACATGCTGAACATATGCGCACCATTCTGAACGTGATCTGGCTGGTCCTGGCCGGCCTCTGGCTGGCGATCGGCTACGTGATCGCCGGCGTCATCTGCTGCATCCTGATCATCACGATCCCCTTCGGCATCGCCTCGTTCAGGATCGCCGGCTACGCGCTGTGGCCCTTCGGCAGGACCGTCGTGCGCGATCCCGACGCCGGCGCGATGTCGACCATCGGCAACGTCATCTGGATCATCTTCGCGGGCTGGTGGCTGGCGCTCGGCCACATCATCACCGCGATCCCGCTGTTCATCTCGATCATCGGCATCCCGCTGGGAGTGGCCAACATCAAACTCATCCCCGTCTCGCTCCTGCCCCTCGGCGCGCGTATCGTCGAAACCTGACACGAGATCGGATTGTCACAGGTCATGCGGGGAAGCTGACCTCGGACAGCGAATACCTTGGTTGCCATGACGTCCACCGACGCACCGCCCGGCGCGAAGCGCCGCGGGCCGCGGCTCAGCATGAGCCGCGCGAGGGAGCGGCTCAGCTGGGTGCTGGACACCCGGTCGTGGGCCATCGTTCGCGCGTCCGTGGACGCCGGCGTCAACTACCGCGTCACCGGTCTGGCCGGCGAGGCCGCCTTCTTCGCCCTGCTGTCGCTGCCGCCGTTCGTGCTCGGGCTCATCGCCGTGCTGGCCCAGCTGAGCTTCGTGCTGGGCCCCGACACCGTCCAGACCGTGCGCGCCGAGGTGGAGAAGCAGGCGCAGTTCATCTTCACCGACAACGCCATCGACCAGGTGATCAAGCCGCTGCTGGACGACGTGCTCAGCAGCGGCAACACGGTGCCGCTGATCTCGGTCGGCTTCCTGCTGGCGCTCTGGTCGGGCTCACGCGCGCTGTACGTGTACGTGGACCTCATCTCGGTGGCCTACGGCCTGGGCGAGGAACGCGGCATCATCCGCACCCGGCTGATGTCCTTCGGCCTCTACCTCATCGCCCTGCTCATCGGCGTCGTCGTCATGCCGGTCATGCTCATCGGGCCCGACCTGCTCAGATCGGCGATCAAGGACTACGCGGTGCTGGTCGACGTGCTGTACTGGCCCGTCGTCATCATCGGCTCGGTGCTGTTCCTGACCCTGCTCTACCACGTCAGCGTGCCCGTGCGGACCCGGTGGTTCCGCGAACTGCCCGGCGCGGTCCTGGCGCTGTTCCTGTGGCTGGTGTGCGCGATGGTGCTGCGCACGGTCCTGGCCTCCTGGTTCTCGCCCGTCTCGGTGTACGGCTCGCTGGCCGCGCCCATCGCCGTGCTGCTGTGGCTGTACATCACCGCGCTGGCCGTGCTCATCGGTGCCATCCTGAACGCCGAGGTCGACCGGCTGTGGCCGGGGGAGGGGACGACCAGGGGCAGGGCCGGCCGTGCGGCAGGCTGACAGCCGATGGACATCCGATATCGTCTAGGGCGTCGCGACTGGCGCATTAGGTGGTTGACCACCGGGGAGCGGAAGGGGCGAAGGCCGAGCGCCTGGGTCTTCGCGCAATGTCAATGATGACAGGGGAGTCATGAGTTCTCTCGCCAACGTCGACCCGCAGCTCGCCGAGCTCATCAAGGCCGAGGAACGCCGTCAGGCCGACACCGTCAAGCTCATCGCGTCCGAGAACTACGTGTCCAAGGCGGTCCTCGAGGCCACCGGCACCGTTCTCACCAACAAGTACTCCGAGGGTTACGCGGGCAAGCGCTACTACGAGGGCCAGCAGGTCATCGACCAGATCGAGACGCTGGCCGTCGACCGGGCCAAGGCGGTGTTCGGGGTCGAGCACGCCAACGTCCAGCCCTACTCCGGCTCGCCCGCCAACCTGGCCATCTACATGGCCTTCCTCAACCCGGGCGACACCGTCATGGGCATGGGCCTGCCGTTCGGCGGGCACCTGACCCACGGCTGGTCGGTCAGCGCCACCGGCAAGTGGTTCAACCCGGTCCGCTACGGCGTCCGCCAGGACACCGGCCGCGTCGACCTCGACCAGGTCAGGGAGCTGGCCCTGGAGCACCGGCCGAAGCTGATCTTCTGCGGCGGCACCGCGATCCCGCGCACGATCGACTTCGAGGGCTTCGCCTCGATCGCCCGTGAGGTCGGCGCGGTCCTGGCCGCCGACATCGCGCACATCGCCGGCCTCATCGCCGGTGGCGCCCACCCGTCGCCCGTCGGCCACGCCGACGTGATCTCCACCACCACGCACAAGACGCTGCGCGGCCCGCGCGGCGCGATGCTGATGGCCTCCTCCGCCGAGCACGCCACGGCGCTGAACAAGGCCGTCTTCCCCGGCCTGCAGGGCGGCCCGCACAACCACACGACCGCCGCGATCGCGGTGGCCCTGCACGAGGCGGCCCAGCCGGCCTTCCGCGAGTACGCCGCTCAGGTCGTCGCCAACGCCAAGGCGCTGGCTGAGGAACTGTCGAGCCGCGGCTTCGACCTGGTCTCCGGCGGCACGGACAACCACCTGATCCTGCTCGACCTGACGCCCAAGGGCATCGGCGGCAAGCCCGCCGCGCAGGCGCTCGACCGGGCGGGCCTGGAGACCAACTACAACACGGTGCCGTTCGACACCCGCAAGCCGTTCGACCCGTCCGGCATCCGCATCGGCACGCCGTCGGTCACCTCGCGCGGCATGAAGGAGGCCGAGATGCGGCAGATCGGCGCGTGGATGGACGAGGTCGTCACCGCGCTGGCCAAGGGTGACGCCGAGGACGTGATCACCCGCGTGCACCACGAGGTCTCCGAGCTGACCGCGCGCTTCCCCGCGCCCGGCCTGTCCTAGACCGCCCAGCTCATCCCGCCCCGCCGCGCACGTCGTGGCGGGGCGGTGGCGTGTCAGCCCGTCGGCGTGTCAGCCCGTCGAGGTGCGGATGACCAGGCGGGTCGGGACGTGCAGCCGGTCGGCCGCCTTCCCGGCCAGAACGTCGATCAGCGCCGCCGCCGCGATCGCGCCGCGCTCGGCGGCCTCCAGGCTGATCACGGTGAGGGGCACCTCCCAGCGCTTGTCCTCCGAGGTCTCGCACATCATCGACACGCGCAGGTCGCAGGGGATGGACAGGCCAAGCCTCCTGGCGGCGGCCAGCAGCGCCTCGCCGTAGGTCTCGTTGAGGCCGTGGACGGCGTCGGGCCGGTCGGCCCGCGACAGCAGCCGCTCGGCGGCCATCTCGGGGACCTCGTCGGGCTGCAGCGCCTCGACGATCGGCGGGTTGCCGGTGGCCGCGCACCAGGCGCGGTAGGCGCGGTCGGTGTCGATCGTGTAGGAGTCGGCCTCGGTGCCGGTCAGCAGCGCGATGCGGCGCGAGCCCGTGGCGCGCAGCCGGTCGAGCAGCGTGCGCAGCACGTCGTCGGCGTCGCTGTGGATGACGGGGACGGTCGCGTGCCCGGGGTCGAGGGGCGCGCCGTCGGCGACCACGGGGATCGCCCTGCGCAGGCAGTCGGCCAGGATGGCGTCGTTCGGCTCGGGGTCGACCACGATGACGCCGTCCAGCGGGACCCTGCGGATCATCCCCGAACCGGGTGCGGCCGGCACGACGACCAGGGCGTGCTCGCGCTCGACGGCCAGCATGGTGGCGCCGGCCGTGAACGCGGCGTAGTAGGGCCGGTAGGTGTGGCCCCAGTGCCGCGAGTCGAGGTGGACGACGGGCACGCCGATCACGCCCACCCGGCCGGAGGCCAGGCCCGCGGCGATCGGGTCGGGCCGGTAGCCGAGCTCCTCCGCGGCGGCCAGGACCATCGCCCTGGTCTTGGCGGAGACGCGGCCCTTGCCGCTGAGGGCGTGGGACACCGTCGTGATCGACAGCCCGGTGGCGGTGGCGACGTCGCGGATGCCGGCGCGTGAGCTCATGGAATGATCCTATCGGCGTTTGAGAAAACGTTTTGGCAACACCCATTGACCGAGCCAAAGCGTTTTTGCAACCGTGGCGTACCCCAGAACGACTCAGGAGTGAGCCATGACCCGAACCCGCTCCGGCCTCGCCGCCGCCGGTCTCACCGTCCTGCTGCTTGCGGCAGGTTGCGGATCCTCCACCTCCAGCACCACCGAGGCCAGCGGCACCGCCTACGGCAACTGCACCGTGACCGGCAAGCGCGGCGAGTTCAAGCTCGCGACCGTGACCGAGGACACCCTGACGGTGCAGGGCGACCTGCCCTCCAAGGGCTGGTGGAACGGCGACACGGTGGCCGACATCAAGGACGGCTTCGAGTACTGCATGGCGGCCACCATCGCCTACCGCGCGGGGCTGTCCAAGCTGGCCGTCGAGAACGCGCCCTTCGACGCGCTGGTCGCCGGCCACACCAAGGACTTCGACCTGGCCCTGGCCGAGATCTCCATCACCGAGGCGCGCAAGAAGGTGGTGACCTTCTCGGCGCCCTACTTCGCCTCCAACATCGGGGTGATGACCAAGAAGGGCGCCGACGTGACCGCAGGCAACCTGCGCACGCTGCGCCTGGGCGTCAAGCAGGGAACCACCGGCGCCGACTTCGTGGCCAACGTCCTCAAGCCCGAGCAGCAGCCCAAGGTCTTCCCCAACGACCCCGAGATGGCCGCCGCCGTCAAGGCCGGGCAGATCGACGCCGGGCTCCAGGACGTGGCCATCATGCTGGGCACCGCCGCCAACTCGCAGGGCGCGCTGACCGTCGTCGGCCAGTACTCGACCGGCGAGTCGTACGGCGCGCTCTACCCCAAGGGCTCGCCCAACGCCGCCACCCTCGACGCGATCATCCAGCAGATGAAGTCCGACGGGACGTTCGACAAGCTGTCGGCCGACCACCTGGCCAAGGTGTTCGGCGGCGACCCGGCCTCCGTCCCGCTCTGGCAGGCGTCGTGACCGCCCAGCAGACGCTCCTCGGGGGCGCCTCGGCCGCGCCGGAGCGCGCCCAGCCCGTCCCCGCGCCGGGACGCGGTTTCGCGGCGGCCGGCATGACGGGAGCGGCGCTCGCCACCGCCGCCACCTGGGCCGTGGCCGCCGACCTCGTCGGGGCGGCCACCGCCGGGCCCTGGCGCTGGGTGCTCGGCGCCGTCGCGGTCGCGGGCGCGCTGGCCGTCCTGGCGGTGTTCCGGCCCGCGTGGGACGCCTGGCGAGCCTCGCGTGCCTGCGCCGCCGCGCTTGAGGAGACCGACGTCGTGGCGGCGCGCCGGCTGGCCGCGCGCGTGCGCGAGTCGGCCTGGACGGCGCTCGGCGCGGCGCTGGCCGTCCTGTGCGCGCTGGGCGCGATCGTCTTCGTGCTCGCCAACGACGCGGCGGTGCAGAAGACCTTCCTCGACGGCGCCCTGATGTGGGCGAGCTTCCCCGACATCGCCCGCGCCTTCGCCACCAACCTGGTCATCGCCGTGGTGGCGCAGGCGCTCGTGCTGGTCTGGGCCCTGGTCCTGGCCCTGGCCAGGCTCGCGCCCGGCCGGGCGGGGCGGCCGATCAGGCGGCTGGCGACCTTCTACATCGACGCCGTCCGGGCCGTTCCCGCGATCATCGTGATCTACCTGATCGGCTTCGGCCTGCCGCTGGCCGAGGTTCCGCTGCTCAGCGGGCTCAACCAGACCTGGTACGCGATCCTGGCGCTCACCGTGGTCTACGGCGCCTACGTCGCCGAGGTCTTCCGCGCCGGCATCGAGAGCATCCACCCCAGCCAGATCGCGGCCTCGCGCTCGCTCGGCTTCTCCTACCTGGCGACCATGCGGCACGTGGTGGTGCCGCAAGCCACGCGCCGGGTGATCCCGCCGCTGCTGAACGACTTCATCAGCCTGCAGAAGGACACCGCGCTGGTGAACGTCATCGGCAGCATCGACGCCTTCAACCAGGCCAAGATCCTGGCCGCCAACAACTTCAACCTCTCCTCGGTCACGGTCGTGGCGGTGCTGTTCATCCTCATCACCATCCCGCAGGCCCGGCTCGTCGACCGTCTCCTCACCCGCGAACGGAGCACGTGATGGCCTTCCTGGAGCTCGAAGGGCTGCGCAAGAGCTACGGCGGCCACGAGGTGCTCAAGGGCATCGACCTGTCCGTGGAGCGGCACGAGGTGATCTGCCTGATCGGCGCCTCGGGCAGCGGCAAGTCCACCCTGCTGCGCTGTGTCAACGCGCTGGAGTCCATCGACGCCGGCACCGTCCGCCTGGACGGCGAGGTGGTCTCCGGAGCGGGCGTGGACGTCAACCTGCTGCGCAAAGACATCGGCATGGTCTTCCAGAGCTACAACCTGTTCCCGCACATGAGCGTGCTGGACAACATCACGCTGGCGCCGGTCAGGCTCGGCGGCCTGCCACGTGAGCAGGCCCGTGCCCGTGCGCTGGAGCTGCTGCGCAGGGTGGGCCTGGAGGAACGCGCCGACGCCTACCCCGACCGGCTGTCCGGCGGGCAGCAGCAGCGGGTCGCGATCGTCAGGACCCTCGCCATGGGGCCTCGCGTGCTGCTGCTGGACGAGATCACCTCGGCGCTCGACCCCGAGCTCGTCGCCGAGGTCCTCGGCATCGTCCGTGACCTGGCGGCCGAGGGACTGACCATGCTGCTGGCCACCCACGAGATGGGCTTCGCCCGCGAGGTGGCGAGCCGGGTGTGCTTCCTGCACCAGGGCTGCCTGCTGGAGGAGGGGCCGCCCGAACAGATCTTCACCGAACCACACGAGGAGCGTACGCGCATGTTCCTGAAGTCCATCATCGAGGCGGGACGCCTGTGATCCTCGGCATCCAGCACGAACACGGCACCGGCCCCGGCCTGGTCGGGGAGCGGATCGAGCGGGCCGGGCACAAGCTCGACCTGCGCCACCCGTACCTGGGCGAACCCCTGCCCCCCGACCTGTCGGGACACGACGGCCTGGTCGTGCTCGGCGGCACCCCGGGAACCGGCGACGTCGGCCTGGCCCCGTGGCTGCCCGCCGTGGAGGCGCTGCTGCGGGAGGCGGTCCGCGACGAGGTCCCCGTCCTGGGGGTCTGCCTCGGCGGCCAGCTGCTCGCCCAGGCCTGCGGCGGGACGGTCACCGTCGCCGCCGCCGCCCAGGTCGGCCTCTTCCCGCTCGGCGCCTACCCGGCGGCCGACGACGACGAGCTGTTCTCCGGCTTCCCCGCCGACGGCCAGGCCGTCCAGTGGCACTGGGACGAGATCGCGGAGCTGCCGCCAGGGGCCGTCCCCCTCCTGCGCGACGACGCCTTCCCGCACCAGGCCTTCCGCCTGGGCCGGCGCGCGTGGGGTGTGCAGTTCCATCCCGAGGTGCTGCTCGCCTCGGCCACCGAGTGGGCCTCGGGGGAGTCGCCGCAGCTGGCCGAGCTCGGCCTGGACGTGCCCGCCATGCTGGGCGGCGTCGCCGCGGCCGAGCCGGCGCTGCGCGACCTGTGGGGCGGGATCACCGACCGCTGGCTGGCCCTGGTCCGCGAGCCCGCGTGACCGCTCACGACGCACGTGATCTGCGGGAGTGATACTGTTCGGCTACGCAGACGGCCACGACACATGGGAGGTGAGGACTATGCGGGTCTTTCTGAGCTGCTCGCTGTCCGAAAACTTCCGGGTGCCCGCCTGACCTTCACGCCGCGGGGCCCGGCTTCCGAAGGGTACCCAAGCGTGACCACACACGATCTTTCCCTGCTCGGCTGGACCGGCTCGCTGGCCGCCGAGCTTCCCGCGGACACCGTTCCCGCGCGCGTGGCGCGGGTCGACCGCGGAGCCGCGGAGGTCATCGCCTCCGACGGCCATCACCATGTCAAATACGGCGCCCGCGTGCGCAGGGCCGCGGCCGGCGACCCGGTCGCACTGCCCTGCGTGGGCGACTGGGTGGCGCTGCGGGCGCTGCCCGAGGGCCGCTACGAGCTCGACGAGGTACTGCCCCGCCGTACCGCCTTCGTGAGGGGCGGCGTCAGCCGCGTCTCGCGCGGGGGACTGTCCGGCGACGGACAGGGGCAGGTGCTCGCCGCCAACGTCGACGTCGTCTTCGTGGCCGAGCCGTCCATGCACGCCACCGACTTCGCCGACCTCGGACGCATCGAGCGGCTGGTCGCCCTGGCGTGGGAGAGCGGCGGCACGCCCGTCGTGCTCATCACCAAGTCCGACCTGTTCGAGCTGGGGCTCGACCAGCTGCTGGCCGACGTCTCGGCGGCGGCGCCCGGCGTGCCGGTGCACGCCGTCTCCTCCCTGCTCGGCGAGGGTGTCGCGCCGGTGCGCGAGCATCTCGCCGGCTCGCGCACGGCCGTGGTGCTCGGTCCTTCGGGAGCGGGCAAGTCCACGCTGGTCAACGCGCTGGCCGAGGAGGGGGTGATGGACACCCAGCAGGTCCGCGCCGCCGACGGCAGGGGCCGGCACACCACCGTGCACCGGGAGCTCATCCCGCTGCCCGGCGGCGGGCTGATCATCGACACGCCCGGCATCAGGCGGGTCGGCCTCTACGAGATGACCGACGGGGTCGACCTCGTCTTCGCCGACATCGAGGACCTGGCCCGCTCGTGCAGGTTCGGCGACTGCTCCCACAACGGCGAGCCGGACTGCGCCGTGCAGGCGGCCCTGGATTCGGGTCTGCTGCCCGAGCGCAGGCTGGAGAGCTGGTTCAAGCTCCAGCGGGAGGCCGCGTGGATGGCCGGCAGGACCGACGCCAGGCTGCGCAAGGAACAACAGCAGAAGTGGAAGATCATCCACAAGGAGATGCGCAGGTCAGGGCGTAATCGGCCCTAGCCGGCGCAGGGATGCGCGGCACCGGTACGGGTATGACTCGGGCATGGGGCCGCTGTTCGCCGACAGAGCCGAGGCAGGCGCCCTGCTGGCCGAGCGCCTGCGCGGGCTGAAGGACCCCGTCGTCCTGGCGTTGCCACGCGGCGGGGTCGCCGTGGCGGTGCCCGTGGTCCGCAGGATCGGCGGCGTGCTGGACATCCTCGTCACCAGGAAGATCGGCTACCCCGCCCAGCCCGAGCTGGGCGTGGGCGCCATCGCCGAGGGCGGGGAGCCGGTCTTCGACGAGCGGCTGATGGCCGGTCTCGGCCTGACCCGCTCCGGCCTGGAGAAGGTGGTCGAGCGGGAGCGCGAGGAGCTGCGCCGCAGGGTGCGCGTCTACCGGGGGGACCGGAAGCTGCCGTACCTGACGGGCCGGGACGTGGTGGTCGTCGACGACGGGCTCGCCACCGGCGGTACGGCGAGGGCGGCGCTCAGGGCGGTCGAGGCGGCCAAGCCGGGCAGGCTCACCCTGGCTGTGCCGGTCGGGGCGCCGCAGACGGTCAGGGCGTTGCGCGGCGAGGCCGACGAGCTGGTCGTGCTGGCCACGCCGCCCGACTTCCACGCGGTCGGGCAGTGGTACGGAAGCTTCGAGCAGCTGACCGACGCCGACGTGCTGGCGCTGCTGGCCCAGCAGTGACGTGGGCCGCCTCAGTTGAGCGCGGCCCAGACGAGCTTGCCGCCGCCGGCCGGATGAAGCCACCCCCAGGTGGTCGTGAGCGCCTCGATGAGCGGCAGCCCCCTGCCGAACTCGGCCAGGAAACCGGTTGTCGCGGTCACCGGCACCGCGCCGCTGAAGTCACGGACCGCGCATCCGAGCCGGCGCTGCGAGCACACCAGCCTGAGCGACCTGGCGCCCCCGCCGTGCCTGATGGCGTTGGTCACCAGTTCCGAGACGACGAGCTGCGCGTCGAACACCGCGTCGCAGGACTCCCATCCCGCGAAGGTGGTGCGCACGAACGACCTGGCCACCCCCACGACGGCCGGGTCGGCGGGCATGGCGAAGTCGAGCACCACCGCCTGGTCGCCGGGCGGGCTGCCGGACAACAGGGTGCTGAGCCAGTCGGGCGGTGCGGTGCCCGTGGCGGCGTGCCATGGTGCTGATGGTGCGGCGGAAGTGGTCATGGAGGTCCCCGGGGCTCGGATACTTCGCGCGGTCCAAGTGACCATATTTACGGCGAGAGCTTACAGATGCAAGACTTTCCGTGCTTTACCGATGCAAATCGCAAATGCACGTGCGTGAAGGGTGATGCCCGCCCCGGATCCGTGTCACACTGTGATCTTTACTCGAGAGGAGACAGCGCGTGGAAGCGGCGGAGAACGTGCGACCCCTGAGCTCTGTCAAGGGTGGCGGCCCGACGGTTCTGCGTATCCTGCTCGGTGCCCAGCTCAGGAGGCTGCGCACCGCCAAGGGGATCTCCAGGGAGGACGCCGGCTACGCCATCAGGGCCTCGCACGCCAAGATCAGCCGACTCGAGCTGGGCCAGGTGAGCTTCAAGGAGCGCGACGTCGCCGACCTGCTCACCATGTACGGCGTGACCGACCCCGGCGACCGGGCGCGCCTGCTCCACCTGGCCAGGCAGGCCAACCAGCCGGGCTGGTGGCACAAGTACAACGACCTGCTGCCGAACTGGTTCGAGGTCTACATCGGCCTGGAGGGGGCGGCCTCGATCATCCGCACCTACGAGAACCAGTTCGTCCCCGGCCTGCTGCAGACACCCGACTACGCGCGGGCGGTGATCTCGCTGGCCCACGACAAGGCGCCGAAGAGTGAGATGGAGCGCCGCGTCACGCTCCGGATGACCAGGCAGGAACGCCTCAGGGGCGAGCGGCCGGTCGCGCTGTGGGCGGTGCTCGACGAGGCGGTGCTGCGCCGCGCGCTGGGCGGGAACGAGACCATGCGTGGCCAGATCGGGCACCTCATCGAGGTCGCCGACCTGCCGAACGTGACGGTGCAGGTCATGCCGTTCGAGCGGGGCGGGCACGCGGCGGCCGGCGGCGCCTTCTCCATCCTGCGCTTTCCCGAGCCCGAGCTGCCCGACGTCGTCTACATGGAGCAGCTGTCGAGCGCGCTCTACCTGGACAAGCTGGGTGAGTCCGAGCACTACATGAAGGTCATGGACCGGCTCAGCGTGCAAGCGGACACTCCCGCCGAAAGTCGGCGCTTTCTGGAGCGACTGCGCAAGATCTTCTAGTTCGCGTATCCTCGTGCCCTGCAAGCACCGATGCACGTGCATTCGCACGCACGAGGAGGAACCATGGGGGAGATTCCCAACGGCATCGCCGCGAGCAGACTCGCGGTGGCCTGGCGCAAGGGCAGGCGCAGTAATCCGAACGGCAACTGCGTGGAGGTGGCCGCCCTGCCGACGGGCCAGTACGCGGTGCGGAACTCCCGCTTCCCCGACGATCCCGCGCTCGTCTACACCAAGGCGGAGATGACCGCGTTCGTACTGGGCGCGAAGGACGGGGAGTTCGACGACCTGATCGCCTGAGGCGCGGCATCGTCACGCTGCCCTCGACGGGGGGGAGTCGCGCGCCCCCTGTTGGGAGGGGGGATGTGATGCCGGCGACGCCCGTGGTGCTTGATGGTGCTTGATCAGGCAGTTGTCCCGACCGGGTTCGAGGTGGTCATCGGGACAACTGCGTGATCACGCTGCTGCTGGACGCTGCCGGGGTGGACCTCAGGCGGCGGAGATGCCTGCGCTGGCCGCGCGGCGCATGCGACGGCGGCGCTCGGAGGCGCGCTCGTCCTCGTTAAGACCGCCCCACGTGCCGTACTTCTCGGGCCGGGACAGCGCGTAGTCAAGGCACTCGGCGCGAACGGGGCACTGGGCGCAGATCGCCTTGGCCTTCCGCTCGCGAACGTCACGCTCGGGCTGCCGCTCGCCGTCGGGACCGAAGAAGAGCACGAGGTCCTCACCTCGGCACGCGGCATCATCCTGCCAACCCCAGCTGGGGCGCGGGCGGGCGATCTGCCGACGTACCTGAGACATGAGAAAACCACCTTCGTGAGAGGTATTTCAGTGATTGAGCCGCATTGGACGCTTTCGGCGTCACTGTTCCAACGCAGGGGTGTGCCGTGATGTTCCCGTGATCAGGCGAGAGCGGGCGTGGCGTACCGCACAGGCGCGAGCCTGTCCAGCGAGACCAGCCGGTAGGTCGTGATCGTCTCGGCGCAAGCCGTACCACACGGTGTTGGGAACACCGCTGGCTCAACCACAACCTGGAACCGGACGTCACCGCAGCGCACGAGGGCCTCGGTGACGTCGCCGTCCGACCTGGAGGATTCCACGGCCACTTCGCCGACCGACAGTTCACCCGTGTGGGCACGGGCGAAATGCTCGGCGGCCTGCAATGGCTCAGGGATGCCTGCGCGTCCCCGGTAACGGTCGAGAATCACCTCGCCGGACCGGTACGCGTTGACTGCTGCGATCGCAGCAGCCTGAGACATGCTGCCGTAGAAAATTCCGTGTGGCAAGCACACGAGGTTGGCGGCGTAGCGATCGCCGCCAACATGAGGTTTCCCACACTCTGTCCGGCAAAACTTCTGCCAGCCGTCGAGCGAGGGGTAGTCCAATGCGGGCGCAGCACGCATTGCGCTTGGCGTGCGTGCAGACCAGAAATACCGGCTCGTCTTCAAGTATGCAGGACTCTGGGACCACTCCGGCCACCACGGCGTCCAAGTCAAGATCGTCAGGACCTGCGATGACACCGCTGGCCAGCCAGGGGTTCTCGCCTGCCGCGTAGCCGACTAGCACACGGATGTGCTGCTCCCGCTGCCGGGTTCGGCGCCCTGGGCGGCGGATGAGCTGGGGTCTGATACCGCGTTCGGCGGCTCTTCGCACGAGTTCCGCGATCTCTTCAGGAAGTTCACAGTTTTCCAGGTGCGAGGCCCACGGACCCTCGTGCTCGATGAGCAGCCACAGGCGGGCGCCGACCGTCGCGCTGGCGAGGGTCGGCACGTCGCCCGTGTGACAGCCGACCGGATGGTCGCACCCCTTGGCCATGCCCACCTTCCCCTTGATCCTTCTTCCTTAGGTAAGACTAACCTAACGGTTTGGGGAGTGTGCATGCGGCCGACACGCGCTCAGAGGGTCAGGGCGTGCCGGGCCGCCGCGAGCGCCGCCGCCCGGTCCTCGGGGACCAGCCCGATCCTGGTGCGCCGGTCGAGCAGGTCGGCCTCGTCCAGCGCGCCCTCGTGCCGGACCGCCCACACCAGTTCGCCGAGCGTACGGCCCGCGCCCACCGGCTCGGGATGCCGCTTCACCAGCTCGTGGACGGCCGCCGCCTCGCCGCCGTACCGAGCGACGAGGTCCGCGGGGCCGCCCGCGAGCCGGGCGCCGACCAGCGGCAGCCGATCCGACACGCACGGGCCCGCCGGCAGCGCCCGCCGCGAGACGGCCAGGTCCACGGCGTCCTGCGCCATCCGCCGGTAGGTGGTCAGCTTGCCGCCGGTGACGGTGACCACCCCGTCCGCCGACGTCAGCACCGCGTGCCGGCGGGACAGGTCGGCGGTGCGTCCCTCGGCCTCCAGGAGCGGCCTGAGACCCGCGTAGGCGCCCGCCACCGCGCCGCGGGCCACGGGGACCTCCAGGACCGTGTTCAGCACGCTCAGCAGCGCCGTGACGTCCTCTTCGGGCACCTCCGGCACGTCGGGGACCGGGCCGTCCACCGGCTCGTCGGTGAGACCGACGTAGACCCGCCCGTCGTGCTGGGGGAGGACCAGGGCGAACCGGTTGCTCTCGCCGGGTATGGGCACGTGAAGCCCGGCGCGCAGCCCGGGCAGCGTCTCGCCGCGCAGCACCAGATGGGTGCCGCGCGAGGGGCGCAGCCTGAGGTCGGGGTTGAGCAGGCCGGCCCACACGCCCGCCGCGTTGATCACCGCGCGGGCCCTGATCGTGAACGTCTCGCCGGTCAGCTCGTCGCGCACCTCGGCGCCGTCGCCGTGCAGTTCCAGGGCCCTGCACCTGGTCAGGATCCGGGCGCCGTGGCCGGCCGCCGTCCGGGCGATCGCCACCACCAGGCGGGCGTCGTCGACGAGCCTGCCGTCCCACGACAGCAGCGCCCCGCGCAGGCCGTCGCCGCGCAGGGGCGGCGCCAGCTCCCGCGCCTTGGCGGAGGGCAGCCGCGACGGCCCCGGCAGCAGCCCGCGCGGCGTGCGCGCGGCCACGCGCAGCGCGTCGCCCATCCGGTAGCCGGTCATGACCAGCGCGGCCTGCGCCCGCGAGACCGCCGGGGTGAGCGGCAGCAGGTACGGCGCGGCCCTGACCAGATGCGGCGCGGTGCGGGTGAGCAGGATGCCGCGCTCGACCGCGCTCTCGCGGGCCACCCCCACCTGGCCCTTGGCGAGATAGCGCAGCCCGCCGTGGATCATCTTCGAGCTCCACCTCGAGGTGCCGAAGGCCAGGTCGTGGGCGTCGATCGCGGCCACCGTGAGTCCGCGGGAGGCGGCGTCGAGCGCCACGCCCGCCCCCGTGGCGCCGAGCCCCACGACCAGCACGTCGACGGTCTCGTGGCGGACCCGCTCCAGCTCGGCGAGCCTGCGCGCGGCGGTCAGGGAGGTGTTCGTCGCGGGTGTCATGCCAGATACCTCTCCAGGAGGGTCGTCAGTTCGGCGTCGAGGGCGTCGGGGTCGCCCATGGTGTGGGCCGACAGCAGGAACGACTGGGCGGTCAGCAGCACGGCGCGGGCCCGCGCCGGGCTCATGCTCCGCTCCAGGACCTCGAGGATCGCGTCGTGGCTGGCGCCCCTGCGCACGGTCAGGTACGGCAGCAGCAGTTCGGGGTCGACCTCGACGATCTTCCGCCACAGCGGGTGCTCCCGCAGCGTCCGCACGCCCTTGACCACGGCCGGCACGGGATCGCTCAGGTCGAGCTCGGCCACCACGCGCAGCCACTCGCGGGTCATCAGATCCGCCACCAGGCTGCCCACGTCGGGCCAGCCGCGATAGATGGTCATCCGCGACACCCCGGCCCGCCGGGCCACGTCGGTCAGCGTCGTGCGCCGCACGCCGTAGGCCAGCACGCAGGCACGTGCGGCGTCCAGTACGACGTCATTGTGACGAATTGCCGTCATGTGTCACAGTGTAAGGCGTGGAGAACGAACCGATGCTGTGGAGCGGCTGGGGCGACCCCGCCAAGGCCCGCGAGCTGCCCGACCAGATCCGCAGGCTCCTGCACGACCTCATGGGGGTGAGCGCGCCCGCGCCCGCCGTGGCCATCGACGAGGTGAAGCTCCCGCCGGCCTCGCTGCCCGGCGCGGCGCTGGCCGAGCTGCGGGAGGCGGTGGGAGCGGCCCACGTGCGCGACGACCACGAGGCCAGGGTCCGGCACACCCGCGGCAAGTCCACCCCCGACCTGCTGCGCATACGGGCCGGCGACGGCTCGGACGCCCCCGGCGCGGTCGTCCTGCCTGGCTCGCACGAGGAGGTGCTGCGCGTCCTCGAGGTGTGCGGGCGACACGGCGTGGCGGTCGTCCCCTTCGGCGGCGGCACCTCGGTCGTCGGCGGCGTGACAGGCGGCGTGACAGGCGGCGTGACGGGCGACGTGACGGGCGGCGGCGTGATCGCCCTCGACCTGGCCAGGCTCGACCGGCTGGTGTCGGTCGACACCGAGTCGATGGTCGCCGAGCTGGAGCCCGGCCTGCGCGCGCCCGACGCCGAGCGGCTGCTGGGCGAGCACGGGCTCACGCTGGGGCACTTCCCCCAGTCCTACGAGTACGCCACGCTCGGCGGCTTCGCCGCCGCCAGGTCCAGCGGGCAGGCCTCGGCCGGGTACGGGCGCTTCGACGACATGGTCGTGGGCATGACCGTGGCCACCCCCACCGGGACGCTCGACCTCGGCCGGGCGCCCAAGTCCGGTGCGGGCCCCGACCTGCGCCAGCTGGTCCTCGGCTCGGAGGGCGCCTTCGGCGTCATCACCTCGCTGCGGCTGCGGGTGCGCAGGATCCCGGCCGAGACGGTCTACGAGGGCTGGCGGTTCGAGTCGTTCGCCGCCGGCTCGGCGGCGATGCGCGCCCTCGCGCAGGCGGGGTCGCTGCCCACCGTGCTGCGGCTGTCCGACGAGACCGAGACGATGATCGGCCTGGCCAAGCCCGAGGCCATCGGCTCCGGCGACGCGGGCTGCCTGCTGATCGCCGGCCACGAGAAGGACCGGCAGCCTGCGGCGGCCGTGCTGGCCCAGGCGGGCGGCACCTACCTGGGCGCCGAGCCGGGGCAGGCCTGGGCGCACGGCCGCTTCGCCGCGCCGTACCTGCGGGACTCGCTCCTGGCCGCCGGCGCCACCGTCGAGACGCTGGAGACCGCGACCTTCTGGGCGAACCTGCCCAGGCTCTACGACGCGGTACGGCTGGCGCTGCTCGGCGCGCTCGGCACGCCGCTGGTCATGTGCCACATCTCGCACGTCTACGAGACCGGCGCGTCGCTGTACTTCACCGTGGTGACCGGCCACGGCCTGGCCGCATGGGAGAGCGCCAAGCGGGAGGTCAACGCCGCGATCGTCGCCGCCGGCGGCACCATCTCGCACCACCACGGCGTCGGCAGGGACCACCGGGAGGCCTACGCGGAGGAGATCGGCCCGCTCGGCGTGGAGATCCTGCGCGCGGTCAAGGAGCGCCTCGACCCCGCCGGGATCATGAACCCCGGCGTGCTCATTCCTTCTCCGCCTCGACCAGCAGGATGAACGCCTCCTCCTTCCGGCCGAGCGCCGTCAGCACCTCGGCGGTGCAGCCCAGCGCCATGACCAGCGGCGCGCCGCCGAGGCTCCTGGCCAGCTCCAGCGCCTCCTCCGCCAGCGGCAGCGCCCTGGCCGGCCGGCCGCGCGACATCAGCAGCCCGCAGCCCGCCCGTAGCGCCCTGACCAGCAGCCCCGTGTGCGTGACGGGATCGCGGGCCGCCAGTACGCGCGCGCCCGCGATCGCCCTTTCCGTCGTCCTCATCGCCGCGCCGCCGAACCCCCGCTGCGTCGCGGCATAGGCGAGCAGGCCCTCGACGGCGTCGGCGCTGATCCCATCCCCTGAACCGGTGCGGGCCATCCCCAGCCCCCCGCAGCATCGACAACCGCTTGCTTGGGGGTGAAGGCTACCGCACGTGGTCGCCTGATGACAGCTTCATGAGATCAGGTAAACATATGACCATGGTCGACGTCGCCGCAGAGCGTGGAAAGCGGTCCTCCTCCCGCACCTCGGAGGAGGGCGCCGGATGGCGGTGCCAGCAGATCGGAACCTACCGTGACCTGCGCCCGGACAACGACACCTTCTCCTGGCTCAACCCCCGGACCCTCTGGCGTTCGCGCAACGAGATCCTCGCCGGCCTGTTCGGCGACCCCTCGGGAGAGGTACGGCGGCGCTGGGTCGAGGCGCAGCGGCGGCGGGGCGTCGACGCCGACCTCAGGATCAGGCCGGGGCTCGGCAAGCGCTTCGGCTTCCTGCTCTTAGGTGATCCCGGCGAGGGCGACGCCTCCCAGTACGCGGTGGTGCCGGGGATGCTCGAGGTCGGCCGGGACACCTCCTTCGCCGTCATCGCCAGCGACGTGATCTATCCGACGGGCGCGGGCAACGAGTACCCGAACAAGTTCTTCCGGCCCTACAAGGACTACCCGGCGCCCGTCTACGCCGTTCCCGGCAACCACGACTGGTACGACGGGCTGGGCGGGTTCATGCGCGTCTTCTGCGACGCGCCGCCGCTGAAGCCCCGGCCGGACCGGGGCCCGCGCGGCCTGCTGTGGCGCAAGCCCGAGCCGATCGACGAGGCGGCGCTGGCCGCGGCCCGCCGGTTGCGCGGCGCGCCGGAGCAGCAGGCCCTCCAGCCGGCCTCCTACTGGGCAATCGAGAGCGAGAGCCTGCTGATCGTCGGCATCGACACCGGGATCCGCGGACTGATCGACAAGGACCAGGTCGCGTGGCTGCGCAGGACCTCCCTGGACCCGCGGCCCAAGATCCTGGTCACCGGCAAGCCGATCTACACCCGCAACGTCTACAAGCCCTCGCCGCTGGAGGGCGGCGGGACGATCGACGACATCGTCCGCGACCCCGCGCACCGCTATGTCGCGGCCATCGGCGGCGACGTGCACAACTACCAGCGCTACCCGGTCAGGGTGGGGGACCGGGTGATCCAGTACGTCGTCGCGGGCGGGTCGGGCGCGTTCATGCACGCCACCCACACCATCGAGCGCGTGGACGTGGCCGGCGTGCACGAGGACGACTTCAGGTGCTACCCGCTGCGGGGCGACTCGCTGTCGTTCTACAGCCAGCTGTACGCCAGGCGGCTGCGCATGCGGTGGCTGTACCTGACCCCGGCCGAGGCGGCCTGCATCATGGCCGACCGCGTCAAGAACACCCCGGTCAGGCCGATCCGCCCCGAGGTGACGATCACCCGGCGGATGCGGTGGGCGGCGCGCGTGCTCGGCGCCTGGCCGATGCCGCTGCGGCTGCCGGTGGGCAGGACCTTCCACCGGTCGCTGTCGGAGCTGTCCGACTGGGACACCCCGCCGTTCTTCAAGAGCTTCCTGCACCTGGACGTGACGCCCGAGGCGCTGACGCTGCGTTGCTTCGCGGCCACGGGGTGCCTGCCGCAGGAGCTCGACCCGCCGCTGGAGGACGAGGTCACCATCCCCCTGACCCCGTGACCCCGCTCTACGACCCCGCGACCCCCTGACTCCCGGGACCCCGACCTGCTGGCCTTGTGACCGAGACCTCGTGACCCCCCTGGGAGCCGCGGGAGAACTGTCGGTACGGCCTGGCAGGCTGGAGGCGTGTACGTCGCCCTGACCCCTGACTCCTCGGGCGGCGGGACGCTGCGCCCGATCGAGGGCCGGGCCCGCCGCGTCGCCGACCTCGCCGCCGCCGTCGGCGAGCTGGAGCCGCGCCGCCCCCGCTGGGTCTGGGCCGACGCGCGACAGGTCTACCCGGCGCTGCTGGCGGCGGGCGTGCGGGTGGCGCGCTGCCACGACCTGGCGCTGACCGAGGGGCTGCTGCTCGCCCACGAGGGCAGGTACGGCGAGCCGCGCTCGGCCGAGGCCGCCCACGCCAGGCTCCACGGGCTCCCGGTGCCCGACGACGGCGGCGGGCCCGCGGCCAGGCAGGACACCCTGTTCGAGCCGGAGCGGGCCGAGCTCGGCGCCGACGCGCTGGCCGAGGTGCTGCACGACCAGCTGGCCAGGATCGAGGCGCTGCCCGACCCCGGCCGCTTCCGGCTGCTGGTCGCCGCCGAGTCGGCAGGGGCGCTGGTCGCCGCCGAGCTCGGCCACGACGGCATGCCGTGGCGCAGAGACGTGCACGACGACCTGCTCACCGATCTGCTCGGCCCGCGGCCCGTCCACGGCATGCGGCCCGCCAAGCTGCAGGCGCTGGCCGACCAGGTGTCGGCCGCCTTCGGCCACCCCGTCAACCCCGACTCCGTGCAGCAGCTGGTCAAGGCGTTCAAGACGGCGGGCGTGGCGGTCAAGACCACCAGGTCGGGGGAGCTCAAGAAGATCGAGCATCCCGCCGTCGCGCCGCTGCTGGCCTACAAGGAGCTGGCCAGGCTCCACAGCTTCCACGGCTGGGCGTGGGCCGACCAGTGGGTGCGCGACGGGCGTTTCAGGGCCGAGTACGTCGTGGGCGGCGTGGTCTCCGGCCGCTGGGCCACCAGCGGCGGAGGGGCGTTGCAGATCCCCAAGGTGATGCGCAGGGTCGTGCTGGCCGACGAGGGGTGGGCGCTGATCGTGGCCGACGCCGCCCAGCTGGAGCCGCGGGTGCTGGCCGCCATGGCGGGCGACAGGGGCCTGGCCACCGCCGCCGGCGAGATCGACCTCTACTCCGCGCTGGCCAAGGCCTTCGGCGGCGAGCGCGACCACGCCAAGATCGCGATGCTGTCCGCCATGTACGGCGGCACCAGCGGCGACGCGCCCAAGCTGCTGGCCGTGATGCGGGAGCGCTTCCCGCTCGCCTACCGGTTCGTGGAGGACGCGGCCAAGGCGGGGGAGGAGGGCAAGCTCGTCAGGTCGTGGCTGGGCCGTACCAGCCCGCCGCCGTCCCAGCGCTGGAAGCAACTCGTCTCGGGGCCCGACGGGGCGCGGGCGGCCCGCGACCGGGGGCGCTTCACCCGCAACTTCGTCGTCCAGGCCACGGCGGCCGAGTGGGCGCTGGCCCTGCTGGCGGTGCTGCGCGGGCTGCTGCCGGAGCCGGCCAGGCTGGTGTTCTTCCAGCACGACGAGGTGATGGTGCACTGCCCGCTCGACCAGGCCGAGCAGGTGAGCGCCGCCGTGGCCGCGGCCGCCGCCGAGGCGACACGGCTGCTGTTCGGGGCGACGCCGGTGCGCTTCCCGATGGAGACGGTGACCGTCTCCTGCTACGCCGACGCCAAGTGAGCGTCAGGCCGCGGGTGCCGCCTGACCCGGCCGTCCGCGCAGCACGAGCCAGCCGCCCGTGATCGTGACCATGACGCCGACGACCAGACCGAGCACGCCGTACGACAGCGCCCCCACGATCGCGCCCGCGACGATCGTGCCGGTCGCGCCGCAGACGTTCATCAGCAGGTCCGACAGGCCCTGCACGGCGGGACGGCGTTCGATCGCCACCGACTCCGACAGCATGGCCGAACCCGCCACCAGCCCGCACGACCAGCCCACCCCCAGCAGGACGAGCCCCACGGTGACCTGGCCGACGCCGTGCCGGCCCGCCGTACCGGCGAGTGCCGCCGCGGCCAGCAGCAGCGCCATGCCGAGCACCAGCACGGGCACCTTGCCCAGCCGGTCGGCGAGCCAGCCGACCACCGGCGACAGCATGAACATGCCCGCGATGTGCAGGCTGAGCACCAGCCCGATGACCTCCAGGTCGGCGCCCCCGTGGTCCAGGTGGACGGGCGTCATCGACATCACCGACACCATCGCGGTGTGGCTGACGGCGATCGCGAGCAGCGCCCTGCGCGCGGTGGGGGTGGCGCGCAGGGTGTCCCAGGCGTCCCTGATCGTCCTGGATCCCGCCATGGACGGTGTGTCGGTGCCGCTCAGCTGCCTGGCGAGCGTCAGCGGATCGGGGCGCAGGCCCACCACGACGATCAGCAACGCCACGGCGAAGGAGAGCGCGGCGACCGCGAACGGCCCTGCCGCGGGCACCAGCCCCAGGTCCCTGCCGATCGAGTCGGCCGGCCCGGCCAGGTTGGGACCGGCCACCGAGCCGATGGTCGCGGCCCACACCACCAGCGACAGGTGCCGGGCGGCGTGCCCCTGCGGTGAAAGGTCGGTGGCCGAGTAGCGGGCGGCGAGGTTGCCCGCGCTGCCGCCGCCGACCAGGACCAGCCCCGCGAGCAGCAGCGGCCACGAGCCGACGGTGATCGCCAGCACCGAGATCAGGCACCCGGTCAGTGCCGCCAGGTACGCGAGGCCGAGCCCGGCCCTGCGCCCGCCCTTGCCCGACACCTTCGCCGCCGGAAGCGCCAGCAGCGCCGCGCCGAGGACGGTGGCCGTGCCGGCCAGTCCGCTGACCGCCTCGGAGCCCGACAGCCGGAAGACGACGAGCGAGCTGAGCGCCAGCCCGACGGCCACGCCGACGCCTCCGGTGATCTGGGCGGCGGAGAGCACGGCGAGGGTACGGCGCTGCACGCCCTGTACTGACGACACTGACGGTTTTGTCGGGCTGGTGGTCACCGGTGAAGTGTCGCATAACCTCCAACATCATCCCAAAGCGGACGCCCTGGCGGGGCGGGGGGCCGGGACGCCCGGCCGCGGGCGGGGCGGGAGGTGGTCGGCCGCGGGTCGGCCGGGAGGTGACCGGGCAGTCCGGAGGCGGTCGGGAGGCGATCAGGAGGCGGTCACGGGGTCGCCGGCGCGGATCGTGCCGGGACCGTCGGGGATGAGGTTGACCGCGAACAGCAGCTTCCTGTCGATCTTGCGATGCTTGCCGAGCGTGCGCAGCGGCTCCTTGCCCTTCTCCAGGGTGTCGGGGTCGATCGTGGTCAGGACGCACCTGGCGCACGGCTTGGTCACGCGGAAGTCCACCTCGCCGATACGCACCCGCTTCCAGCCGTCCTCGACGAACGGCGCCTCAGCACCCGAGACGACCACGTTCGGCCGGAACCTGGTCATGGGCAACGGCGCGGGCGGCTCCTCGCCGCGTTCGACGGCCCCTTCGGCGATCCAGTCGTTCAGCTGGTCGAGGGAGGCGATCGAGGCCAGCAGCAACGGGTAGCCGTCGGCGAGCGAGACCCGGTCCTCGGGCGTGCCGTACTCGGGGTTCACCGGACGGCGGGTCGGATCGTCCAGCCACATGAGTCGCACGGGCCTGTCCACCAGCGCCGACAGCCACGCGGCCGCGTCGTCGCCGCAGTCGGTGAGCTTGACGCGGGTGCGCCACACCTGCGTGTCGCTCAGCTCGGCGGTGGGGGTCACCAGCAGCGGCGGGCGGTGGGGGCCGGTGAGCGTGAGGCGGCCGCCGGACAGTTCGGCCCTGCACGCCAGCAGCCTGGGCTCCTCCCTGGCGGTCAGCATCCCTCCGTCGGGGGTGGCGACCATGTAGCGGCGGTCGTCCTTCAGACCCCATGGCTCCACCTCGGCCTCGGTGACATCGTGGCCTCGGGTGGACTTGACCGGATAGAAATGGATGCTCGCCAGCTTCATGGCGTGACGGTAGCGCACCCGCGGACGCGCCACGGTGCCCGCCCCTCCCGCTGCGCGGGTCGGGCAGCAGCAGGGGAGGCCCCGCTGTCTCCGGGCCCGGGAGCACGGGGCGCCGCCTGCCGGGACAGCGGCTCGGGGCCTGCTCACTCCGGGCCCCGCTGTCTTCGGGCCTGGGAACGCGGGGCGTCTGCCGGGACAGCAGCCCCCGGGGTGGGGGCGGGTCAGGAGGTGGGGCGGAAGGTGTCGAGGAAGATCCTGCGGGTCTGGGCCTGGTCGTCCCACTGCAGCTGCGGCATGGTGAAGGTGATCTTGAAGGCGTCCCTGTCGTCCAGGGTGACGTAGCGGGTCAGCGCCTGCATCGGCACCCCGTTGCCCTGCGTGTACTGGTACTCCCAGTCGGCCGCCTTCCACGAGCGGTACTTCACCTGCTGCAGCTGGACCTGGATGTATCCGTCGACCCCGCCGTCGGCCTCCTCGCCGGTCAGCTCGGCCAGGCCGCCGTCCTCCTGTGGCGAGACCTGCTCGACGGCGATCTTCATGCCCGAGTCCTTGGGGCCGGTGAAGATCGCCTCCCCGCCCGACGCGGACAGCTTCCACGCCTCGGGTACGGCCGCGGTGAAGCCTTCGGGGGTGTGCTCCTTGAACCCGTCGGGTACGGCCACCGCCGCCATCGGCTGCTTGACCGGCTCGGAGGCGGCCGGGGTGGCATTGGCGACGTCCGGCTCGGACGGGGAGCCGCCCGAGGTGAGGAAGAAGACCGTGGCCGCGGCGACGCCGAGGGTGGCGACGACGGTGAGGATCAGGCGCGGGGTGGGACGCCCACCGCGCATCCACCCGCCGCCGTCGGTGCTCCTCCTGCGGCCGGTGGCCGGGCGGTCGCGGCGGTCGCGGCGGTCGCGGGCGCCGGGGCGGGGCTTCTCGTCCTGGGACAGCGGCCACGGGGCCTGGGCGGCCGAGTCGGGGCGCAGGCCGTCGGTCAGCGGCAGGATCGGCGGCGGCTCCGCACCACCGCTCGCCGCAGCGGCCGACGCCGGAAACCCGCCCGACCCCGAGTGCGGAAACCCCGCCGACCCCGAGTTCGGAGCCCCGCCCGACCCGGAGACCGCGAACCCGCCCGATTCTGAGGTGGGGAACCCGCCTGATCCTGGGGTGGGGAACCCGCCTGATCCTGGGGTGGGGAAGCCGCCTGATCCTGGGGTGGGGAAGCCGCCTGATCCTGGGGTGGGGAAGCCGCCTGATCCTGGGGTGGGGAAGCCGCCCGATTCTGAGGTGGGAAGCCCACCTGATCCTGGGGTGGGGAAGCCGCCCGATTCTGAGGTGGGGAAGCCGCCTGATCCTGAGATGGGAAACCCACCTGAACCTGAGGTGGGGAAGCCGCCGGACGCCGATGCCTGATGCGCGCCCGAGCCCGGGGTGGGCGACGTGCCGGACCCCGACGGGGGCGGGGTGGGGTAGGGATCGGAGGAACCGCGCGGCACCTCATGGCCGCGGGGGTCCGACGAGCTCCGCGGCGCGTCGTACCCTCGCGATCCCGGCGCGCCGCCCAGGGAGTCGTACCGGTGCGGTCCTGAGGCACCTCCCAGGGAGTCGTACCTGTCCGACCCCGAGGGCCCGCCCAATGAGCTGTACTCGTGCGATCCTGCAGGTCCGCCCAACGCGTCGTAGCCGGGCGACCCCGCAGATCCGCCCAACGCGTCGTAGCCGGGTGACTCCGCAGGTCCGCCGAGCGCGTCGTACCCGGGTGACCCCGCAGGGTGGCTCAGCGCGTCGTACCGGTGGGGGCCTGACGCGCCGCCCTGCGTGTCGAACCGGTGCGGTCCCGAGGGGCCGCCCAGGGAGTCGTGGCCGCCCGGCGAGTCGTACGGTCCCTGACCGCCCGCCGCGTCGAAACCGCCCATCGAATCGAAACCGCTCGTCGAGTCGTAACCGCTCATCGAGTCAAAACCACTCTTCACATCGGAACCACTGCTCGAACCGCCCGGCGGGCCGTCCACCGCCGGGTCGTAGGGAACCCGCACCGGCCCCGAGGGCGTCTCGACGATCCGCGAGGGCAACGGCCCCGACGGAGGGTCGAGCGGCGGCAGCAGGTGCGCGGGAGTCGAGTCCGACGGCGTCGGGATGGGCCCCGCCGATCGCGCGGCCCCGCCGCCGTGGCTGGCCAGGATCCGTTCGAGCAGGCCGGCGACCTGGGCCGCGTTCATCCGCTCGGCGGGGTTCTTGCGCAGCAGCCCCTCGATGACCGGCAGCATGGCCCCGGCCCGCTGCGGCTTGACCGGCTCGTGCGTCAGCACCGCGCCGAGCACGGCGATAGCGTCGGGCCCCTCGTACGGCGGCCGCCCCTCCACGGCCGCGTAGAGGGTGGCGCCGAAGGACCACAGGTCGGCCGCCTGCGTGATGGGCTGTCCCGACAGCCGTTCCGGCGGGACGTAGGCGGGCGAGCCCATGAGCAGGCCGGTCTGCGTGATGGACACGTCGCCTTCGATGGCCGCGATGCCGAAGTCGGTCAGCACGACCCGGTCGGCGGTGAGCAGGACGTTGCCGGGTTTGACGTCGCGGTGCAGGATCCCGGCCGCGTGCGCGTGCCGGAGCGCGTCGAGCACCCTGATGCCGATCTCGGCGGCCTGGACGACGGGCAGCGGGCCGCTCCGCCGTACGGCCTGCTCCAGCGACCACGCGCGGACCAGTTCCATCACGATCCACGGCCGGCCGTCCTCCTCGACCACGTCGTGGACGGTCACGATCCCGGGGTGGCCGAGCCGCGCGGCCGAGCGGGCCTCGCGCATCATGCGCCGGTGCGCCACCTGCTTGCCGGCCTGGTCGAGCCCGTAGGGAAGGATCAGCTCCTTCACCGCGACGGGCCGGTCGAGCAGCACGTCGTGCGCGTGCCACACCATGCCCATGCCGCCTCTGCCCACGGGTGACAGCAGCTTGTACCTGCGACCGATGAGACGACCCCGGCTCTCGGCGCCCCCCAGCGCACCAGGTCCCTCGGCAGGGACCTTTCCGAGCAAGCGGTCAGACATCTCCCGCCCCCTACCTATTTCCCCTACGCCGAATTGCGAGGTTCGCCACCATATCGGCATGCGATTAGTAAACGGAAGCCGACACGCGATCAACGTAATCGAACGGCCGGCAATGGGCGGGTGACCAGCGAGAATACGGAAACTGCTAATTGATCACTTATCGAATGCGAGTGCGTTGAGCGCGGCAATGAAGGCTTCGGCGGGCGGGCTCACCAGCCCCGCGCCGACCTGTCCCGTTCCCGCGACCTTGCCGGCGATACCGGTGTTGACGACGGGCAGCAGCCCGGTCCTGGCCACCAGGACCACGTCGATGCCGACGGGCGTGCCGCGGAAGCCGAGCCCGGGGATCTGGTAGGCGGGATGCTCGGCGAGCGTGATCTCGTACATCGAGCGGGTGGCCGTGATCGCGTCGCCCACCTCGCCGCCGACGAACCTGACGATGGCGGGCGCCGCGGCCATGGCGAAGCCGCCCAGGCCCGAGGTCTCGGTGATCGTCGAGTCGCCGATGTCGGGGTTGGCGTCGTCGGGACCGTACGCGCCGAGGTAGAGGCCGTCGGGGACGCCCGCGGGCCCGGTGAACCAGCGGTCGCCCAGCCCGGAGACCTGCACGCCGAAGTCGGTGCCGTTGCGGGCCATGGCCACCACCAGCGACGAGCCGGGCACGCCGCGGGCGGCGTCGGTGCTGACCTTGCCGGCGGCCATGGCCGGGTTGAGGAAGAAGTGGTCGTTGCCGGCGGCGAAGCGCAGCACCTCGGCGGCGCGCGCGGGGGCCGCCTCGACCAGCGCGGGCGCCAGCTCGCGCAGGAACAGCGAGGTGGCGGCGCGGTTGCGGTTGTGCAGCTCGTCGCCCATCTGCAGCGCCTGCGCGATCATCGCGCGCAGGTCGACGGGGCCGCTGATCCGCAGCGCGTCGCGCAGGGCGGGGCCGAGCACCTCGCCCATCCAGCGCAGCCGGTCGAGCACCTCGGGGCCGTAGGCGCCGTAGCGGAGCACCTTGCCCAGGCCCTCGTTGAGGGAGCAGTAGGCGGTGCCGCCGTGCTCGGCGTCACGCACCTCGAACAGCCACATCGACGGGCTGACCACGCCCGCCATCGGGCCGACCGTGCGGTGGTGGTGGCAGGAGTCGAGGGTGACCTCGCCGGCCGCGAGGCTGCGCTCGGCCTCCTCGACCGTGGCGGCCAGGCCCTCCAGGAGCATCGCGCCGATCAGCGCGCCGCGCAGCGGGCCCGAGGCGCGCTCCCAGGTGATGGGCGGCCCCGCGTGCAGGAAGGTCCCGCGGGGCAGGCCCAGCGCGTCGGCGGCCGGCCGTACGTCGACCAGCTGGGGGCGGGCGCTCAGCAGGCGGGCGACGGCCGCCTCGTTGGCGGCGGCCCTGCGCGGGTCGGCCAGCACCCTGGCCAGCGCGTCGGCGGTGCCGGGCAGCGGCGGCCGCCAGTCGACGGCGGTCCTGGGCACGGCCTGGGCGTCCAGCGCCTGGCCGAGCAGGTCGGCGCCGACGGTGACGACGTGCGGATCGACGGGCAGCAGGCTCACGTGTCGCTCCCTGCGGCGTGCCGGGCGGCGTGGGCGTTGGAGGTGAAGACCGACGCGCCCGCCTCGTGCAGCGCCGCGGCCTGGCGGAGCAGCCCCTGCGGGTCGTTCTCGGTGCCGACCAGGGCGACCACCACCTGGACGCCCCTGCCCACCGCGGCCTCGATCGCCGGGGCGAGCCGCAGCGCCGGGTCGGGGTCGGCGCCGTGGCCGAGCACCACGTCCATCAGCGCCACCTCACCGGGTCGCACCTTGGCGAGGGCTTCCAGCCTGAGCGTCGGGTCGATCATCGGGTGCGCCCTGCCCCGCGTGAAGACGTCGTCGCCGTAGTCGACGAAGCCGCCGGGCGTGATCAGCGACGCCTCGGTGCACAGCGTGCCGCCGGAGTACAGGCCCCTCACCGGGCCGCGCGCGACCGGTCTGCTCCAGGACGGCCAGGCGGGCGGCGTGCGGCCGAGCGCCTCCAGCGCGCTCTCCGCGGCCGAGGTGAGGTCGCCGCCCGAGGTGCCCAGCAGCGCCTGGACGACGGGCGTGCGCAGCTTCTCCACGACCTCCTGGACGGCCCGCGCCACCTCGGGCGCGGGCGGCTTGGAGATGAGCACGATCAGCTCGGTGGCCGGATCGTCGTCCAGCCGGCGCAGCGCCCGCATCGCCGACAACCCGCCCACCTGGGCCGACAGGTCCCGGCTGCCCACCCCGAGCACGTGGCTGACGCCCACGCCCGCCAGATCGAGCAGCGAGGTCACCTGCTGGGCCCCGGTGCCGGAGGCGGCCACGACGCCGACGGGCCCGGGGCGCAGCACGTTGGCGAATCCGAGCCCCGCCCCGCCGATCACCGCGGTGCCGCAGTCGGGACCCATGACCAGCCCGCCGCGCTCCTCGGCCAGCCGCTTGAGCAGCACCTCCTGCTCCGCCGGCACGTTGTCGCTGAAGATCATCACCGGCACGCCGGCCTCGACGGCGTCGAGCGCCTCGGCGAAGGCGTGCTCGCCCGGCACCGAGACCAGCACGAGGTCGGCCGCGCCTGCCCTGATCGCCGAGCGGGTCGTGCGCGGCGGGACGTCGGAGGCGTGGGCGGGCAAGCGGCCCGACAGCTCCGTCAGCAGGCGGTCGAGCTCGCCTGACGCGGCCGCCACGTCCTGGGCCCTGATCGCCACCAGCAGCTCGGCCGCGGCCGGCGCGGCGGCGGGAACCTCGAAGCCCAGCTCCCTGGCCAGGTCGAGGTTGAGGGGGGTGGCCATCGCGATGACGGCCACGTCCACGCCCGGCATGGCCGACAGCGACTGGCTGACCCGCATCAGGCTCACCGAGTCGTGGTAGACGCCGGCGACCAGTTTCACCAGGGTGTTCATGGGGCCGCTCCGAGGGCCAGCACCGCGTCCAGACCGATGCGCACGCCCTGGGCCAGATCTGCGCCCGAGGTGTGGCCCAGGCGCAGCAGCCGCCTCAGCGCGGGCTCGAGCGGCTGCAGGCCGGCGATGCCGCGCAGGACGCCCGTCACCTCGGGGCTGGCCTCGCCTCTGGCGGCGCAGTGCAGGAGGGTCGCCGAGATCGGCGTGGTACGGGTGCCGGCGTCGAAGGTGACGGCGGCGGCCAGCCAGTCGGCCAGCCACACCGCCCGCCCGACCCGCGCGGCCGCGCCCAGGTGGCGCAGCGCCACCAGCAGGCCGGCCAGCACGTCGTCGCCGCTCGGCGTGAGGCCGGGGCCGAGCCCCACCAGCTGCTCGGCCGCGGTGACCGCGCGCACCAGCGACGCCTGCGCGCAGCCGGCCGCCAGCTGGGAGATGGCGGCGTTGCCCTCCAGCCCGGGTCTTCTGGCCGTCTGCGGCGACATCGCGGGTACGGCCCCGGCCAGCCGTGCGAGCTCCACGGGCGGCAGCGGAGGCGCCGGATCCCACCAGCGCCGCGCCTTCACCCGGTAGCGGCCGACCTCGATGACCCCGTCGCCCACGACCGCCTCGTCGCCCACGCTCACCCGGGGCAGCTCGCCGGCCAGCACCACCGCGTTCGGCAGCCTGGTCGCCTCGCCGGTCACCATCGCGATCACCGAGGGCTCCAGCTGGGTCCGCACCTCCAGGTACACCCCCACCGGCACCGTCGCCAGCACGCGGGCGGGCATCCTGGCCGACTCCAGCACAGGGCGCACGGCCGCGCTGGCCGCCCCGGTGAGGTGGATGCGCGGCTGGACCCGTCTCTGCGTGCCGAGCGTCATGGACCCGACGGTAGAGCGGCCCCCCACACCTCCGTACGGAGAAATGTGCCAACACTCCATCAAAAGGTTGGCTCTTCCTGACACACAGGGTCATCGGTAACAATCGCCTCATGGAGCCACCTGTCCGCCTGGCCAGCACCGGAACGATCATCCACGGCGTTTCGGTGGGCGAGGTGCTGGGCGTCTCCACGCTGGCGAAGGCCAGACTGATCGCGGGGAAGGCGGGCCTCGACCGGATCGTCCAGCGGCTCAACGTGATGGAGGTCCCCGACGTCCTGGCCTGGGTCAAGCCGCACGAGTTGCTGCTCACCACCGGCTACCCGCTGCGCAACACCCCCCAGTCGCTCGACCGCCTGGTCGCCGACCTCGACGAGCGCGGCCTGGCCGCGCTGGCCATCAAGCTCGGCCGCTACCTGGACGAGCTGCCCGACGAGATGGTCGCCCAGGCCGACAGGCTCGGCTTCCCGCTGATCCTGCTGCCCGACGACGTCGGTTTCGACGACATCCTCAACCAGGTGCTCACCGACATCCTCAACCGGCAGGCGGCCGTGCTCGTCCGCGCGGAGGAGGCGCACCGGGCGCTGGTGCAGGTGGTGCTGGCCGGCGGCGGCCTCGGCGAGGTCACCGCCGAGGTCGCGGGGCTGCTGGACGTGGCCGTGGTCGCCGTCGACTGCGCGGGCAGGCTGCTGGCCGCCGCGGGGCCGCCCGAGCACGTGGCCGCCCTGCGCCGGCTGTCCGACCCCGCGGGCCGTACCGGGGACGATCCGGCGGGCCGTGCCAGGGGCGCCGATCCCACGGGCCGTAGCGGCCACTACGCCTCCGTCCCTGTCGTAGCGGGTGGCCACCACCACGGCAGGATCCTCGCCCACAGCCCCGCGGGCGTGATCCGCGACAGCGACATCGGCATCCTGGAACGTGCCGCCACCGTCGCCGCGCTCGTCATCACCCGGCAGGACGCGGTCAACGCGGTCGAGAGCAAGTACCGCGCCGACTTCCTGCGCGACGTCCTGACCGGCAGGGCGGGCTCGGCCGAGCGGATCGCCAACCGGTCGCGGGCCTTCGGCTGGGACCTCGAACGCCCCGTGACCGTCCTGGTCGCCGAGCTCGACCCGGAAGGCGACGAGCGCACCGCGCAGGACCGCCTGGTCACCTCGTGGACCTCCGCCATGCGCCGGCACGACCCGAACGGCGCGGTCGCCGGCTTCTCCCACGAGGTGGTCGCCGTCGTCGACGCCGCCGTGGACAGCGCGCGGGTGGCCAGGGACGCGGCCACGTCCTTCGCCGACGCCATCTCCGCCGGGACCTTCTCCACCGGCACCAGCCGTACCTGCCCAGGCGCCGACAGCCTGCCCGAGGCCTACGGCCAGGCGCTGAAGGCGGCCAGGGTCGGCCGCCAGCTGCACGGCCCCGGCGCGATCGCGCACTTCGACCAGCTCGGCGTCTACCGGCTGCTGTCGCTGGTCAACGACACCGCCGAGCTGCACGCCTTCGTGCGCGAGACGCTCGGAGCGCTGGCCACCGACGACGACAGCGACAACGCCGACCTGCGCAGGACGCTGCAGGTGCTGCTGGAGACGAACCTGAACGTCGCCGAGACGGCCAGGCGGCTGCACTTCCACTACAACACGCTGCGCTACCGCATCGGCAAGCTCGAACGGCTCCTCGGCAACTTCACCGAGGACCCCCACCTGCGCCTCAACCTGACCCTGGCCCTGCACGTGCTGCGCATGCGGGGCATCTAGGCTGGGTGCGTGGATCTGGACTTCGAGCTCAACTCCGACTACATCCCGCTGTGCGACCTGCTGAAGTACTGCGGCGTCACCGAGACCGGCGGGATGGCCAAGCACCTGATCGCCGAGGGCATGGTGCTGGTCGACGGGGAGGTGGAGCTCCGCAAGACCTGCAAGATCAGGCCCGGTCAGGTGGTCAGCGGCGAGGGGTTCAGCATCCACGTCGCCTGATGACCGCCCGGCTTCCCACTGCCTCTAAGGTTCTCTCCGACATCACGTAGGAGACGTAACCGCAGGTTGGGAAGTGGTCCGATGGCATTGGGATGGAAGCTGCACGGCGAGGGGAAGGCGCCGGCGGCCGGTGAGGTGGTCAGGCCGGGCGAGCGTCTGACGTGGCCGCGCATGGTGGGGTTCGGCGCGCAGCACGTGATCGCGATGTTCGGCGCGACGTTCGTCTTCCCGCTGGTCATGGGCCTGGACGCGAACCTCGCCGTCATGATGTCGGGGGTCGCGACGATCCTCTTCCTGCTGATCGTGAAGGGGAGGATCCCGAGCTACGTCGGCTCGAGCGCGTCGTTCGTCGGCGCGGTGGTGGCCATCAGGGCCGCGGGCGGCGGCGACGGCACCGTGACCGGCGCGCTGCTGGCGGTCGGCGTGGTGCTCGGGCTGGCGGGCCTGGCGATCCACCTGCTGGGCGTGCGGATCATCAACAGGGTCTTCCCCCCGGTCGTCACCGGCGGGGTGGTCATGCTGATCGGGTTCGGCATGGCCTACGTGGCGGCCGACGTCTACTGGCCGCAGGACCCGTGGGTGGCCCTCATCACGATGATCGCCACGTTCGTGTTCGTCGGCGTCCTGCGCGGCTTCCTCGGCCGGATCGGCGTGCTGCTCGGGCTGGTCTTCGGGTTCGTCCTGTCCTGGGTGTGGGACCGCGTGGGCGGGCCGATCACCTCGCCAGGCGGCGACGGGAAGGTCACCGAGCACTTCAGGGTGAGCTTCGACCAGGTCGCCGCGGCCGACTGGATCGGGCTGCCGACGCTGCACGGCCCCGTGTTCGAGGTGTCGGCGATCGTGCTGGTGCTGCCGGTGGTCATCGCGCTGATCGCCGAGAACGTCGGCCACGTCAAGGCGGTCGGCGAGATGACCGGCACCGACGTCGACCCCTACCTGGGGCGGGCGGTCATGGCCGACGGCGTCGGCACGGTGGTCTCGACCGCGGTCGGCGGCCCGGCCACCACCACCTACGCGGAGAACATCGGCGTCATGGCGGCGACCAGGGTCTACTCCACGGCCGCCTACTACGTCGCGGCGGTGATCGCGATCCTGTTCGGGCTGTGCCCGAAGTTCGGCGCGCTGGTCGCCGCCACGCCCGGCGGCGTGCTCGGCGGCGTGACGACCATCCTGTACGGCATGATCGGCCTGCTCGGCGCCAAGATCTGGATCGAGAACAAGGTCGACCTCGACGACCCGGTCAACCTGGTGCCGGTCGGCGCCGGCGTCATCTGCGCGATCGGGCCCGTGGCCTTCCCCGTGACCGGCACCTTCGCCCTCAGCGGCATCGCCCTCGGCACCGTCGTCGTGCTGGTCGGCTACCACGCGCTGCGCGCCGTCAACAGGAACTGACCGCCCTGGTCGGGGGTGGGGGTCTGTGCCGCGGGGTACGGCGTGCGGTAGCGGTCGGTCACCGGCGGCGCATGACCCGGCTTGCCGTACGAGATCCGGAACGTTGGCAGATCATGCCGGTGAACGCCCGCCGGAGACGTCCTAATGTGCCCGCAACGGCCTGCGGGGCGGCCACCGAACCGATGGAGCGCGAAACAGAGGGGCTCTCATGGTTTTGGGTTGGACCAAACACGGAGACGGCAAGCATCTGGGCCCCGGAGAGGTCGTCAAGCCTGACGAGCGCCTCTCCTGGCCCCGCATGGTGGGGTTCGGCGCGCAGCACGTGATCGCGATGTTCGGCGCGACGTTCGTGTTCCCGCTGGTCATGGGCCTCGACCCGAACGTCGCGATCATGATGTCCGGCGTCGCGACGATCCTCTTCCTGCTGATCGTCAAGGGGAAGATCCCCAGCTACCTCGGCACCAGCGCCTCCTTCGTCGGCGGCGTGCTGGCCATCAGGGCGGCCTTCGGCGGCGACACGCCGGCCGTCGACGCCATCGTGACCGGCGCCATCCTCGTCGCCGGGTTCGTGCTGTTCCTCGCGGGCGTGGCGATCCACGTGCTGGGCGTGGAGATCATCCACAAGATCTTCCCGCCGGTGGTCACCGGCGCGGTGGTCATGCTGATCGGCTTCGGGCTGGCGTTCGTCGTCGCCGACGTCTACTGGCCGCAGGACCAGTGGATCGCGATGATCACGATGGTGATCACCTTCGTGGTGATCGTCGCCTTCAAGGGGTTCATCGGCCGCATCGGCATCCTCATCGGGCTGATCGCGGGGTTCGTGCTGTCCTGGGCGGCCGACCGGATCTTCGGCGACATCACCGCCTTCAACGCCGCCACCAGCAAGATCGACACCCATCCCCGGCTCAACCTGAGCGCCATCGCCGACGCCCCCTGGATCGGGCTGCCCAACATGCACCTGCCCGACATCAGGTTCTCGGCCTCCCTGCTGGTGCTGCCCGCGGTGATCGCGCTGATCGCCGAGAACATCGGCCACGTCAAGGCGGTCGGCCAGATGACCGGCGCCGACGTCGACCCCTACATGGGCCGAGCGGTCGCCGCCGACGGCATCGGCACGATGGTCACCAGCGCGGTCGGCGGCTCGCCCACCACCACCTACGCCGAGAACATCGGCGTCATGGCCGCCACCCGCGTCTACTCCACCGCCGCCTACTACATCGCCGGCATCATCGCCATCCTGTTCGGGCTGTGCCCGAAGTTCGGCGCGCTGGTGGCCGCCACGCCGGGCGGCGTGCTGGGCGGCGTCACCGTGATCCTCTACGGCATGATCGGTCTTCTCGGCGCCAAGATCTGGGTCGAGAACAGGGTCGACTTCTCCGACCCCGTCAACATGGTCCCCATCGGGGCGGGCATCATCATGGCGATCGGACCGGTCAAACACATGATCACCAGCGACTTCACCCTGGAGGGCATCGCGCTCGGCACCATCGTGGTGGTGGGCGGCTACCACCTGCTGCGCGTGATAGCGGGCCGGACACCGGCGAGGGAGCACACCGGGTGAAGCCGGCCCCGTTCGTCTACCACGCCCCACGCGACCTCGACGAGGCCATGGCGGTCCTGGCCGAGGCGGGGGCGCACGGCAAGGTGCTGGCCGGGGGCCAGAGCCTGATCCCGCTGCTCAACATGCGCCTGGCCGCGCCCGAGCAGCTGGTCGACATCAACCGCGTCGCCGCCCTCGAACCCTTCGGGATCGAGGGGGCGGGCGTGCGCGTCGGCGCGCTGGCCCGCCATTCCCAGATCGAGCGCTCGGCCGAGGTCGCGCGGGCGCAGCCGCTGCTGCGCCAGGCGCTCAAGCTGGTCGCGCACCCGGTGATCCGCAACCGCGGCACCGTCGTCGGCAGCCTGGTGCACGCCGACCCCGCCGCCGAGCTGCCCGCCGTCCTGGCGCTGCTCGAGGGCACGGTACGGCTGGCCCGCGTCGACGCCGTACGCGACGTGCCGGCGAGCGAGTTCTTCACCGGGCCGCTCGAATCGGCCCTGGAAGCGGGCGAGCTGGCCGTCTCGGCCTACTTCCCCGCGCTGCCCGAACGGGCCGGGACGGCCTTCGTCGAGGTGGCCAGGCGGCACGGCGACTACGCGCTGGCCGGCGTCGCCGCCTTCGTCCGGCTCGACGACGACCTGCGGGTGGCCACCGCGAAGGTCGCCTGCGTCGGCGTCGGGCCCGTCCCGATGGTGGCCGACGTGAGCGAGGAGTGCGAGCACCGTCCCGCCTCGACCGTCGACTGGGCGGGCGTGGCGCGTGCCGTACAGGACGGGACCGAACCGGAGGCGGACATCCACGCGACCGCCGAGTACCGCAGGCACCTGGTCGGGGTGCTGGCCGTGCGGGCACTGACGGAGGCGGCGAGAAATGCGGCATGACATCACGCTGGTCGTCAACGGCGTCACCCGGCGGGTCAGCGTGCCCGCGCGCCGCCTGCTGTCCGACTGCCTGCGCCACGACCTCGGGCTGACCGGCACCCACGTGGGCTGCGAGCACGGGGTGTGCGGCTGCTGCACGGTGCTGCTCGACGGCGAGCCGGTGCGCTCGTGCCTGACCTTCGCGGTCACCGTCGACGGCAGGCGGATCACCACCGTCGAGGGCCTGGCCGGTCCCGACGGGCTGTCGCCCGTGCAGCGCGCCTTCGCCGAGTGCCACGGGCTGCAGTGCGGCTTCTGCACCCCGGGGTTCCTCTGCACGGTCACCGCGCTGCTGGAGGAGAACCCTTCGCCCACCGACGAGGAGATCGTGGACGGGATCTCGGGGAACCTGTGCAGGTGCACCGGCTACCAGAACATCGTCAAGTCCGTCCACCGGGCGGCCGAGCTGATCGCGGAGGAGGAGAGCAGATGACGACGCGGCTGTTCGGAGAGCGGATCCAGCGCAAGGAGGACCCCCGCCTGCTGACCGGGCAGGGCCGCTTCCTCGACGACCTGGGCCGCGACGCCCTGGCCGTCGCCTTCGTCCGCTCCCCGCACGCGCACGCCCGCATCCTCGACATCGACGTCTCCGGCGCGCTCGACGTCGAGGGCCTGGTCGCCGTCTACACCTGGGAGGACCTGCCGGGCCGCGTCGCCGAGCCGCTGCCGCTGCTCATCCCGCACCCCGCGCTCACCCACGGCCGCACCGCCTACCCGCTGGCCAAGGAGTTCGTCCGGCACGTCGGCGAGCCCGTCGTCATGGTCGTCGCCGAGGACCGCTACCTGGCCGAGGACGCCTGCGCCCGCATCCACGTCCACTACGAGCTGCTCAAGCCGGTCGTCGGCATCGAGGAGGCGGCCCAGGGCGCCGCCCTCGTCCACGACGACGTGCCCGGCAACATCGGCGCGCACCTCGTGCAGGAGGTGCCCTCCAGGGAGGGGAGGAGCGCCCGCGAGGCGATCGAGGCCGCGCCGCACGCCCTCGCCTTCCGGCTCGACATCGAGCGCAGTGCCAGCATCCCGCTGGAGGGCCGCGGCGTCCACGCCCGCTGGGACGGCACCGACCTGCGCGTCCACTCCTCCACCCAGACCTCCACCAGCGTGCGGATGGCGATCGCCGCCAAGCTCGGCCTGCCCCTGCCGCACGTCGAGGTGATCGCGCCCGACGTCGGCGGCGGCTTCGGCGTGAAGATCGTGCACCCGTGGCCCGAGGAGATCCTGGTGCCCTGGGCGGCGATGCTGCTGGGCCGCGAGCTGAAGTGGACCGAGGACCGGCGCGAGCACTTCATCTCCTCGGCGCACGAGCGCGGCCAGGTCCAGCACGTGCGGGTCGGCTTCGACGACGAGGGCCGGGTGCTCGGCCTGGACGTGACGATCCTGCACGACCACGGCGCCTACACGCCGTACGGGATCATCGTGCCGATCATCACCTCGACGCAGCTGCTCGGCCCCTACAAGATCGGCGCCTACCGGGTCGCGTTCAGCTCGATCTACACCAACACCGTGCAGGTCACGCCGTACCGGGGCGCGGGCCGCCCGCAGGGCGTGTTCTGCATGGAGCGGACGATGGACAAGATCGCCCAGTACCTCGGCAAGGACCGCACCGAGGTGCGCTCGGCCAACTTCATCCAGCCCGAGGACTTCCCCTACGACCAGGGCATGATCTTCCAGGACGGCCGGCCGCTGATCTACGACAGCGGCGACTACCCCGCCATGCTCGCCATGCTGAAGCGGCTCATCGGCTGGGACGACTTCGAGAGGCGGCCGGGCCTCGGCATCGGCGTCGGCTGCTACGTCGAGGGCACCGGCGTGGGGCCGTACGAAGGCGGGCACGTGCAGGTCACCTCCGACGGGCGCGTGCACGTCTCGACCGGCCTCACCTCGCAGGGGCAGGGCCACGAGACGGTGTTCGCGCAGATCGCCGCCACCGAGCTCGGCGTGCCGATCGAGCGGGTGTCCGTGGTCACCGGCGACACCCGCAGGTTCGGGTACGCCGTGGGCACCTTCGCCTCCCGGGCGGCCGTCATGAGCGGCAACGCCATCGCCCTGGCCTGCCGGAAGGTGCGCGAGAAGGCGCTGCGCATCGCGGCCGACGCGCTGGAGGCCGACCCGCGCGACCTGGAGATCACCGACGGCGTCGTCCACGTCGTGGGCGCCCCGACGGCCGCCATCCCGCTGTCGACGGTGGCGGTGCTGTCCAACCCGCTGCGCTACTCCTTCGACGCCGAGACCGCCAAGGCGACGCAGTTCTCCGGCACCGGCTCCTTCGACAAGCCGCCCGTCGCCGAGGGCGACGAGCCGGGGCTGGAGGGCCGCGACTACTACTCGCCGCTGCGCTCCACCTTCGCCGCCGGCATGCACGCCGCGATCGTCGAGACCGACAAGGACACCGCCGAGATCCGCATCCTGCGCTACGCCGTCGTCCACGACTGCGGCAGGCTCATCAACCCGATGATCGTCGAGGGCCAGATCCACGGCGGCGTCGCCCAGGGCGTGGGCGGCGCGCTGTACGAGCGGATGGTCTACGACTCGCACGGCCAGCTGCTCAACGCCTCCTTCATGGACTTCCTCATGCCGTACGCCACGGAGATCCCGCGCATCGAGACCGACCATCTCGAGACGCCCTCCCCGCTCAACCCGCTGGGCATCAAGGGCGCAGGCGAGGCAGGTGTCATCCCGGTGGCCGCGGTGATCGCCAGTGCGGTCGAGGACGCCGAAGGACTGGCCGTCGACCGGATGCCGATATCGCCGTCGGAGCTGTTCCATCTAAGATCCGGCGGGTGAGCGAACTACGAGCACCCGCGGCGGGCCTGACCGAGCTGCCCGCCGTGCCCGCCGATGTCCGGCTGATCGACCTGGCCTGGAACGCGCTGACCGAGCTGCCCGCCCGGGTGGGCGAGCTGGCACTGCTGGAGGAGCTGCGGCTCGACGGCAACCGGCTCGCCTCGCTGCCCGCGCTGCCGTCCTCGCTCAGGGCGCTGCACGTCGACGGCAACCGGCTGACCCGGCTGCCCGCGTGCCCGCCGGCGCTGGAGACCCTGTTCGTGTACGGCAACGCCCTGACGAGCCTGCCCGCCGAGCTCGGCCCGCTCAGACACCTGGCGGCCGGCGGCAACCGGCTGACGGAGGTGCCCGCCGCGGTGTGGCGCCTGGAGCGTCTCGAATCACTCAACCTCGCCGAGAACCGGCTCACCCGCCTGCCGGAGGCGATCGGCGGCCTGAGTCGCCTCCGGATGCTGGACCTGGCCCACAACGAGCTGCGCGAGATCCCGCCGGCCATCGGCGAGCTCGACCTGACCGACTACCTCTACCTCGGCGACAACGCCTTCACCTCGGTGCCCGAGACGCTGGGCAAGCTGACCCGCCTGGCCTACCTCAACCTGGCCGACAACGCCATCGCCGAGCTTCCTGACACGATCGGCGGGATGGCGGCGCTCAAGGAGCTGCGGCTGTCAGGCAACAGGCTGGCCACGCTGCCCGGGACGGTCGGCGGCCTGGGCGAGCTGCGCGAGCTGCACCTGCGGGGCAACCGGCTGACCCGGCTGCCCGCGCTGCCGGCCAGGCTGCGCCTGCTCGACCTGCGCGACAACCATCTCCCCGAGATCCCCTTCCTCGGGAACCTGGCCGCGCTGACGCACCTCGACCTGCGCAACAACCGGCTGCGCGCGGTGCCGTCCTGGCTGGGCGAGCTGCCCGCGCTGGAGAAGCTGGACCTGCGGTGGAACAAGCTCGACGGCGGCACCGCCGTCCTGCGGGACCTGCGGGCGCGCGGCTGCGTCGTGCTGCGCTGAACGGCGCGGGCCGAGGGGTCGGCGGCGACCCGCACCTGAAGGACCACCGCGTCAGGAGCTGATCAGCGGCCGGGCGGCTCCTGCGGCAGGTCGCGCATCGTCCGCAGCGGCGACAGCAGCAGCGGGATGACCGACAGCGGCGTCAGCGCGCAGGCGATCCACAGCGCCGCCACCACGCCCAGGCGCTCGCCGAGCACACCGCCGATGAGCGCCCCCAGCGGCAGCGTGCCCCACACGATGAAGCGCATGGTCGCGTTCATCCTGCCCAGCAGATGATCGGGGGTGATCGCCTGGCGGAAGCTGAGCTGCGACACGTTGTAGACCACGATGCCGGCGCTGACCACGAACCAGGCGAGCACGTACAGGCCCAGCCGCCACCCCTGCGCCGCGAGCGGCACCAGCAGCATGAACGGCGAGGTGAGCAGGGCCGACAGCCAGATCGTCCGGGCCGAGCCCGCCCACCTCGACACCCGGCCCACCAGCGCCGCGCCCGCCAGACCGCCCACGCCCGCGGCCGAGAACAGCAACCCCATCACGCCCGGGCTGACGCCGACGACGTTGATGAGGAAGAGCACGGCGAGCGCGTTGTTCATGGCGTTGGCCAGGTTGGCCGAGGCCGTACAGGCGGCGATCATCCGCAGGATCGGGTGCCGCAGCACGAACGCCAGGCCCTCGCCGATCTCCCTCACCAGGCCGCGCCGCTCGTCACGGGCAGGGGTGTCGCTGTCGCCCTTGATGCCCGCCAGCAGCAGTCCCGACAGCAGGAAGCTGACCGCGTCGACCAGGATCGCCACCGGCGCCGTGACGAGATGCACCAGCCATCCGGCCGCCCCGGGACCGGCCACCTGCGCGCCCGAACGGACGATCTCCAGCTTGGCGTTGCCCTCGACGATCCGGTCGCGCTCGACCAGCGACGGCAGATAGCTCTGGTAGGCGACGTCGAAGAAGACCGTCGCCACGCTGACGCACAGGCCCACCACGTACAGCTGCGGCATCGACAGCACGCCCAGCCACCACGCCACCGGCACCGAGGCCAGCAGGGCCGCCCGCGCCAGGTCGCCGGTGATCAGGATCGGCCGGCGGCGCAGCCGGTCCACCCACACCCCGGCCGGCAGCCCGATGAGCAGGAACGCCGCGGTCTCCGCCGCGACCAGCAACCCCATCTCGAACGGCGAGGCGCGCAGCGCCACGACCGCCACCAGCGGCAGCGCCACCATGCTGACCTGCGTGCCGACCTGGCTGATGGTGTCCGCGCCGAACAGCAGGAGGAAACCGCGATGCCGTAAGAGACCCATCTGGGGTATCCAACCAGACCGCGCGGGCCGGCCCCCCGCCCGGTCCGGTCGGCGGACGTGGGCCACCGGCGCCGCGGTATCGGCCGCCGTGCGGGGCACGGCGGCCTAGTGGCCGATACCCGCCGGGGCGCCCTCCACCCGGGCGGCGCGCCCGGGGGCTGCGATCCGCTTCCTGAACACCCAGTACGTCCAGCCCTGGTAGCCCAGCACGAACGGCAGGACCGCCAGGCCGATCCACGTCAGCACGCCCAGCGTGTAGGGGCCGGACGCGGCCTCGGCCAGGGTCAGCCCGGGCAGGGGCCGCTGCGCCAGCATCCCGAACACCGCGACGGAGGTCAGGACGATCGCTCCCGCCGTGGCGGCGAACGCCCAGCCCTCCCTGCGCCGCCAGATCAGCGAGCCGCCCGCGGCCAGCAGCGCCATCGCGCTCACCGCGGCGACCCACACCGCCAGGTCGCCCTCGCCGGGGATGGACGACAGGGCCACGATCGCCAGCGGGATGACGGCGACGGTGGCGCCCGTCGCGACGGCGCGGGCGCGCTGCCGTACCCGGCCCTCGGTCTTGAGCGCCAGGAACACCGCGCCGTGCAGCACGGTGACCGCCAGGGAGAAGGCGCCGCCGATCAGCGCGGCCACGCCGCTGTCCAGCAGCACGTCGGCGAAGACGGCGCCCCACAGGAAGGCGGGCAGCGCGCTGCCGGCCAGGATGCCCGCGTCGGCCCAGGCCCGGTCGGCGGCGTGCTCCAGCTTGCCGCGCCACTCCAGCGCGACCCCGCGCACGATCAGCCCGACCAGGACCAGCGTCAGCGGCAGGTAGAAGGTGCTGAGCAGGCCCGCGTACCAAGCGGGGAAGGCGGCGAACATCGCGCCCACGGCGGTGATCAGCCAGACCTCGTTGCCGTCCCACACCGGGCCGATGGTCTGCAGGATCTGCTTGCGCTGCCCCTCGTTGCGGCCGAGGAACGGCGACAGCATGCCCACCCCGAAGTCGAAGCCCTCGAGGACGAAGTAGCCGGTCCAGAGGAAGGCGATGATGACGAACCACAGATCGATCACGGTGCTCTCCTCAGTACATCAGCGACGGTTCGCGCACCGGCTCGCGGACCGGCGCGGGAAGCGGTTCGGGACCCTTCTTGACGTTCCTGACCAGCAGGACGCCCTCGGCCACCGCCAGCAGGCCGTACACGAGGGTGAACAGCGTCAGCGACGTGGCCACCTCGGCCAGCGACACGCCGGGCGAGACGCTGGAGGCGGTCAGCAGCTCGCCCGCGACCGTCCACGGCTGCCGCCCGATCTCGCTGAGCAGCCATCCGGCGATGATCGCGAGCAGCGGCAGCGGGAGCGCCAGCACCAGCGCCCTGGCGTACCAGGACGGCACCTGCCGGCGCCTGCGGGTCAGCCACAGGCCGAGCAGCGACAGGCCCACGGTCGACAGGCCGAAGCCGAGCATCACCCGGTAGGACCAGAAGACGATCTGCTGGTCCGGGCGGTAGTCGCCGGGGCCGAACCGCTGCTCCAGGCGGCGCTGGACGTCCTCGGTGCCCTGGACGACGGCCCCGGTGTCGCCGGCCGACAGGAAGCTGAGCAGCTTGGGGATCTCGATGCCCGGCACGACGTGGAACGGCGCGCCCTTGGTGTCGTGCGTCAGGCCCTCGGCGGCGGCCAGCTTCATCGGCTGCTGCTCGTACATCAGCTTGGCCGACATGTCGCCGGTGCCGGCGACCACGGCCCCGGCGATCGCGGTCATGACCAGGGCGCCGCGCAGCGGGCCGCGGAAGGTCGTGTCGCCCTTGAGCAGCCGGTAGCCGCTGACCGCCAGCACGAACCCGCCGGCGGCGATGAAGCTGGCCGCGACCACGTGCGGCACCTGGGCGAGGGCGGTGGAGTTGGTCAGCACGGCCCACAGGTCGGTCATCCTGGCCTTGCCGTCGACCACCTCGTATCCCACGGGGTGCTTCATCCACGCGTTGGCGGCGAGGATGAAGTAGGCGGAGATGTTCGAGCCGATCACCGCCGCCCAGATGGTCGCCAGATGGACTCGCTTCGGCAGCTTGTCCCAGCCGAAGATCCACAGGCCGAGGAACGTCGACTCCATGAAGAAGGCGACCAGCGCCTCCAGGGCCAGGGGGGCGCCGAACACGTCGCCCACGAACACGGAGTACTCGCTCCAGTTCATCCCGAACTGGAACTCCTGCACGATGCCCGTCACCACGCCCATCGCGAAGTTGATCAGGAACAGCTTCCCGAAGAACTTCGTCAGGCGCAGGTAGTGCTCCTTGCCGGTGCGGTGCCAGGCGGTCTGGAGTCCGGCGACGAAGACGCCGAGCCCGATCGTCAACGGTACGAACAGAAAGTGGTAGACGGTGGTCACCCCGAACTGCCACCGTGCCAGGTCAAGCGCGTCCATCTTCCCCTCAGCGGGCTTGGAGCTCTACGAGCTGTAGTTCTACTAGAAGTAGTACTACGGCTTGTAGAGCAATGCGACGGGGGAGCGCTGCGATCTTTGTCACAGACATGACTCGAGGGGTGCGAGGCCGCACACCTCGCACCCCTCGAGAGCCCCCTGGAGTTCCCCCTCCGAGGCCAACAATGGCCGGTCGGGGCGGTGCCGCGCGTCACCCGTGCGGCTGATCCTCCCCTACGCCGCCCGGCGGAGCGCCCCCCGGGGACATACGTCGGGATTGTCGTCGTCGACGGTCGGGAAGACCACCGCGGGTCGCGTGCGGATCGAGCGACGACCCGGTGGGGGTCGGCGCGACCTCGCCAGCCGCGATCCCGGCCGGCGTGCGCACCAGGCGCGTCGCCGCCGGTCGCCCCGCGACCGTGGGCCCCATCCTGCCATGGATCATGTGCCATTCTCGGCGTGAGTTGCCATGAGGAAGGGGCGCGGTGCTGCCTAGAGTGGCCTGTGTGAAGGTCGCAGGCAGTGCGGTGCTCGGCATCGGCAGAGATCGTGTGTGGGCCGCGCTCCAGGACCCGGCGGTGCTGGTGCGCACCATCCCGGGCTGTGAGCGCCTGGAGGAGACGGGCCCCGGCACCTACCGGATGACGGTCAGCGCCGGCGTCGCCTCGATCAAGGGCGTCTACCAGGGGGAGGTGGCGCTGTCGGAGCCGCTGCCGCCCGAGCGTTTCGTGCTGCGGGCGCGCGGGCAGGGCGCGCCCGGCACCGTCGACGCCACCGTGGAGGTACGGCTGGCCGAGGTCGAGGGCGGCACGCGCGTCGACTACGACGCCGAGGCCGTGGTCGGCGGCATGATCGGCGGGGTGGGCCAGCGCATGCTGGGCTCGGTCGCCAAGCGCACGGCGGGCGAGTTCTTCAGCGCCGTCGAGTCCCACCTCGTCGCCGGGGTGCCGGTCCACGCGGCGGCGGGTCAGGCCGCCCTCGCCGGATCGGCGGCCGCGCCCGGCCATCCGGTCCCTGCCGTGCCGGCGGCCGCCCTCGACCTGCCGCGCCAGCGGGGCGGCTCGCCCGCCGCGCCCGCTCCGGCGCCCGCTCTCACACCCGCTCCGGCACCCGCGGCCACGGGACAGGTCTTCGAACGGCCGCAGCCGGTGAAGGAGCAGGCGCAGACCCGTCCGTGGGTCATGCTGGCCGCCTTCGGCATGGGCGCGGGCATCGCCCTGGGCAGCGCCGCCATCGGCTGGGTCCTGGGCCGCGCGGGCCGCCGCTGAGCCACTGAGCCGGGGGCGCTAGTGGCTCCTGATCGAGGTCCGGGGGTCGGCCGGCCAGAGGCGGCGCAGCTCCCCGGCCAGCACCGCGGTCAGGTCCTCGACGTCGGCGCGCGCCGTGGCGTGCATCGCCTCGGCGACGATCAGGACGGCGCTCGTGCCGTCCCTGACGGCGGAGTGGCCGCTCTGCCGGTTGGACCAGCGGCGCGCGTGCGCCCGCCCCTCGGCGTCGGCGAAGATCACCTCGCCGGGTTCGGGCCGCTCCACCTCGCCGCCGAAGGTGAGGTAGCTCTCGTCGCCGGCGGCGTAGCGGACCTCCAGGTCGCCCGCGACACGGGCGAGATCGAAGACCCCGACGGGGATGGCGTAGGCCAGCGAGATCGCGTTGCACAGGTCGATCAGCGGGTGGAGGCGCGGCAGCGCTCCCTCCCGCCGGAAGCGCCGCAGCAGCGACTCCGAGGCGCACCGGTACTGGGTCGGCTTCAGCCCCATCCGGGAGAAGGCACGGCGCCACGCCTGGATCTCGGGAAGATCGGTCTCGGTACCCGCGGCGAGCCGTTCCTTGGCGACGGAGGTGAACCTGTCCAGGTCGGGCGCGGCGTCGGGCGTGATGCCGTCGGCGCGGACCACTCCCACCGCGAGCTCGGGGAAGTCGGACCAGACCGACGGTGAGTGCTGGAAACGCATGAGGATCCCTAGAGGTCGGCGAAGGCGAGTCGGACGCCGAGAGCGACGAAGGAGGCGGCGAAGACCCGCCCCATCCAGGCCATCACCCTCGGCCGCGAGGTCACCTGGTCGCGCACCGAGGCGGCGCACACGCCGTACGCGGCGAACACGACGAACGTGACCAGCATGAACACCCCGCCCAGCCACAGCATCTGCGCGCCCGAGGTGGCGAACTGCGGCAGGAACGCGAGGAAGAACATGGTCAGCTTCGGGTTGAGTATGTTGATCAGGACGCCGGAGACGATCGTCCTGGTCGCCGAGCGCGGGGCGGCCGCCTCGTCCACGGCGACCGCGCCCCTGTCGCGCAGCGCGTGCCAGGCCATGAACAGCAGGTAGGCCACGCCGAGATACTTCAGCACCTGGAAGGCCGCCGGGCTGGCGTGCAGCAGCGCGGCGAGCCCGGTGACCGTGGCCAGCAGGTGCGGCACGATGCCGAGCGTGCAGCCGAGCGCGGCCACGACGCTCGCCCCCCGCCCGTGGGACAGACCCGCCGACAGCGTGTAGACGACGCCGGTGCCCGGTGTGGCCACCACGACGAGCGTGGTCAGCAAGAACGCGAAACTCACCCGTCCACCCTGCCGCCACAATGGCCTGATGAACAGGTCCAAAGAGGGCGGCTTTGACAGGTCCATAACCGTCGGCTCCGATTTCCTGCAACTGGACGCAGGCGACGCGCCGCCGGGCGGGCTGTCCGACTGGCTGGCCGGGCGGCTCAGGCTGGCCATGGCCGACGGCCGGCTGCCGGTCGGCGGCAGGCTGCCACCGACCCGGGTGCTGGCGGGCGAGCTGGGCGTCTCGCGGGGCGTGGTCACCGAGGCCTACCAGCGGCTGCGGGAGGAGGGTCACGTGGCGGGCCGCGGCAGGGCCGGAACGGTCGTCGTCGCCGTCCCCGCGACGCCTCCCGCTTCCGGCCCGCCACGTCCGGCCCTGGCGGGCGCGCCGTTCGCGGGCGAGCCGGCGGCCGACGTCTTCGACGCGCTGCGCGCCGCCCCCGCCCGCGTCGACCTGTCGCCCGGCCTGCCCGACCTGGCCGCCTTTCCCCGCGCGGCCTGGCTGAGGGCCGAGCGGGCGGTGCTGGCCCACCTGTCGGCCGCCGACCTCGGCTACGGAGATCCCAGGGGCGCGCCCGCCCTGCGCACGGCCGTCGCCCACTGGCTGGCGCGCACCAGGGGGATCAGCGCCGACCCCGGCGACGTCCTGATCGTGTCGGGGACCGCCCAGGCGCTCGGCCTGCTGGCCCACGTGCTCGGCGGCGACGGGATCGACGAGGTGGCGGTGGAGGAGCCGGGCTCGCTCGGCGCCCGCCAGCACCTCAACGCGGCGGGCGTGCGCACCCCGCCCGTCACCGTCGACGCCGAGGGCGTGCGGGTGGACGAGCTGCGCGCGCTCGGCTCGCCCGCCGTCCTGCTGACCCCGGCTCACCAGTTCCCCACCGGCGTGGTGCTCGCCGGGCGGCGGCGACGGGCGCTGGCCGCCTGGGCGAGGGCGGGCGGCCTGATCGTCGAGGACGACTACGACGCCGAGCACCGCTACGACCGCACCCCGGTGCCCGCCGTCCGCTCGGTGCTGGCCGAGCAGGTCTGCTACGCCGGAAGCGTCTCCAAGCTGCTCGCCCCCGCCCTGCGCCTGGGCTGGCTGCTGGCGCCCGCGCGATACCGGGAAGCGCTGGTCGAGGCCAAGCGGTTCGCCGACCTCGGCAACGCCGTCCTGCCGCAGCTGGTGCTGGCCGCCCTCATGGACGGCGGGGCGATGGAACGCCACCTGCGCCTGGTGCGCACCCGTCACCGGCGGCGCAGGGACGCCATGGTCGAGGCGATCGCCGCGCACCTGCCGGGGGCGGTGGTGCACGGGGCGGCCGCCGGCCTGCACCTGACGGTCACCTACGAGGCGGGGCCCGCCGACACGGAGCTGGCCGCGGCGGCGCTGGCCCGCGGGGTGAAGGTGCAGCCGCTGTCGTGGCACGCCCAGCGTCCCGGCCGGCCCGGGCTGGTGCTGGGCTACGCCGCGCGGACGGCCGCGGAGATCGGTGAGGGCGTGGCGATCCTGGGGGACCTCCTGCGCGAGTAGACAGGCAACCATATGGTTGCCTATTCTGCGGGTGTGGACGCGGTGTTCAAGGCGCTGGCCGACACGAGCCGCCGCAGGCTGCTCGACCGCCTCAACGAGCGCAACGGGCAGACGCTGCTCGAGCTGACCCAGGGGCTCGGCATGAGCAGGCAGGCGGTGAGCAAGCACCTGGCGGTGCTGGAGGCCGCCAACCTGGTCAGCACCGTGCGCCATGGCAGGGAGAAGCTGCACTACCTCAACCCTGTTCCCATCCACGAGATCGCCGACCGCTGGATCGGCCGCTACGAACGAGGGCGGCTGTCCGTGCTGGCCCGGCTCAAACAATCGCTGGAGGCACCTGTGAACAAGCCCGAGTTCGTCTACGTGATCTACATCCAGACCACCCCGGAGAAGCTCTACCAGGCCCTCACCGACCCCGAGCTCATCAAGGTCTACATGGGCGGCACCGGGCCCGAGTCCACCTGGGAGATCGGCTCGCCGGTGCGGTGGAAGTCCTTCCCCGACGGCGAGTTCCAGGAACTGGGCCAGCGGGTGCTGGAGGCCGAGCCGGGCAAGCGGCTGTCGTTCACCTGGCACACGCTCCAGCCCATGCACCGCGAGATGTTCGACTCCGACGAGGCGTTCGCCGTGGCGGTGAAGGAGCGCTCGAAGGTGACCTTCGAGATCGAGCCCGCCGAGCTGGAGGTCTTGGGCGTCAAGCTGACGATCATCCACGACGGCTTCGACAGCCCTGACAGCAAGATGCTGGGCAGCGTCAGCGGCGGCTGGATCATGATCCTGTCGGCGCTGAAGACGTTCCTGGAGGGCGGCAGCCTCGTCACCGGCCAGTGACGGCCGCGCGCCGCGGGCGTGCCCGCGCCGTGTGGGCTCGTGATAGATAGGGGGACATGGGCAGACGGGCCGGGCGGCGCAGGCAGGACGTGCTCGAGGGGGCCGCGCGGGTGATCGCCGAGCGGGGCGCGGAGGCGACCAGGTTCGCCGACGTCGCCGAGGCGTCGGGGGTCCCGATCAGCACCCTGCAGTACTACTTCGGCAACCGCGAGGACCTGCTCGTCGCCGCCTTCCGGCACGCCGCGGCCACCGACCTCGAAACGGCCAGGCAGGGGCTGCGGGGCAGCCCCTGGGAGCGGCTGCTGCACATCGCCCGCCACGTGGCGGGCGATGAGGGCGGCGGCTGGCGCGTCTGGGTGGAGTCGTGGCGGTGGGCGCTGCGCGACGCCGAATGGCGGGGGGAGTTCCTGCGCGACTACGAGGCGTGGCGCGGGCTGCTGGCCGAGGTGATCGCCGACGGTGCCGCCGACGGCAGTTTCGCCGCCGGCGACGACCCCGTCCTGCTGGCCAGCCAGGTGCTCGCGCTGCTCGACGGCCTCGGCATGCCCTCGGCGCTGGCCGACCCCGCGCTCAAGGACCCTGAGGTGCTCACCGGGGCTCTCCGGAGGCTGCTGGCCGTGACCGGCTGACCCCGCTGGGCGTGACCCCGCTAGGCGTGCGCGCGGGAGACGGCGGGCTGCTGCTGGGTGATGCAGTGGATGCCGCCGCCGCCCGCGAAGATCTGCCTGGCGTCCACCAGCTCGACCGCCCGTGAGGGGAACACCTTGGCGAACAGCGCGGCCGCCTCCTCGTCGCGCGGGTCGTCGAAGGCGCACAGCACGACGGCGTCGTTGGCCAGGTAGTGGTTGATGTAGGAGTAGTCGACGGGCTCGCCGTCCACCTCGGTCACCGTGGGCGCCGGCACCTCGACGACCTCGAGGGCGCGGCCGCGGGCGTCGGTGAACGAGCGCAGCAGGGCGATGTTCTCGCGGCACACCTCGTGGTCGGGGTGCGACGGGTCGGGCTGGCTGTGCGCCAGCACCAGGCCGGGGCGGGCGAAGGCGGCGAAGACGTCGATGTGGCCGCGTGTGCCGTACTGGCCGTAGTCGGCGGTGAGGCCACGCGGCATCCACAGGCACTTCTCGGCGCCGATGAACGCCTTCAGCTCGGCCTCGACCCGCTCGCGGGTCCAGCCGGGGTTGCGGAACGGGTCGAGCTGGACCGTCTCGGTCAGCAGCACCGTCCCCTCGCCGTCCACGTGGATGCCGCCGCCCTCGTTGACCATCTCCGACGCGTACGGCACCGCCTCGGCCATCTCCGAGACGAGCGTGCCCACCTTGGAGTCGTTGTCCCAGCGCGCGAAGCTCTGCTGACCCCAGCCGTTGAAGACCCAGTTCGCCGTGGCGAGCCCGCCCTTGCCGTCCACCAGGAAGGTCGGCCCGCTGTCGCGCAGCCACGCGTCGTCGATGGGCCGCTCGACCACGGTGATGCCGGGGTCGAGGTAGTAGCGGGCGTCGGCGCTCTCCCCGGTGTTGGCGACCATCACCACGGGCTCGTACCTGGCGATCGTGTCGGCCACCTGGCCCCACGCCCTGCGGGCGGCCTCGAGGTCGGTGAAGGTCGGGTTGGCGGTGGGGAAGGCCATCCACGTGCGGGCGTGCGGCTCCCACTCGGCGGGCATCCGGTAACCGGCGGCGGCTGGAGTCATGGCGTGTCCTTTGGGCTAGAGGAAGTACAGGCGGCTGAGCGGGACCGACGTGGCGGGCTCGACGCCGACGAGTTCGCCGTCGAGCGTGACCTGCCCGGTGCGGGGGTCCACCCTGACCTCGCCCAGGCGGTCGTTGCGCACCATCGAGGCGGGCCCGATCCCGCGCGTGCCGCGCACCGGCACCTGGCGGCGCCTGGTCGGCAGGGTCTGTGACACCCCGCTGACGAAGGCGACCGACAGCTCGGCGGGGGTGGCGCCGTGCCCGCCGAACTGCGGGCCGTACACCAGCGGCTGGCAGCCGTCGGTGGAGGCGTTCGGGTCGCCGGTGACGCCCCAGGCGGGAAAGCCCGCCTTCAGCACCAGCCACGGCTTGGCGCCGAACGAGGCCGGGTCCCACAGCACGATGTCGGCCAGCTTGCCGACGCTGATCGAGCCGACCTCGTGCGACAGCCCGTGCGCGATCGCCGGGTTGATCGTCAGCTTGGCGATGTAGCGCAGCACGCGCGCGTTGTCCGGCTCGCCCGAGGAGAACCTGGAGGCCAGCTGGAAGGTACGGCGGACGGTCTCGCCCGCGCGGCCCATGCCCTGCGCGTCGGAGGAGGTGATGCCGATGACGCCGAGGTCGTGCAGCACGTTCTCGGCGCCCATCGTGCCCGCCCTGATGCGCTCGCGGGCGATGATCTGGTCGCTGGGCAGGTCGGGCTTGAGCCCGTGCGCCGCCACGATCATGTCGTAGTGCTCGCCCAGCGCGTCGCGGCCGAAGGGCAGCGTGGGGTTGGTGGACGAGCCGATCACGTTGGCGACGCCCGCCATGCGCAGCACGTTGGGGACGTGGCCGCCGCCGCAGCCCTCGATGTGGAAGGCGTGGATGGTCCTGCCGTCCAGGACGGCCAGCGTGTCCTCCACCGACAGGCACTCGTTGAGCCCGTCGGTGTGCAGGGCCACCTGCACGTCGTGCTCCTCGGCCACCCGCAGCGCGGTGTCGAGCGCCCTGGTGTGCGCGCCCATGTCCTCGTGCACCTTGAACCCGCACGCGCCGCCCTCGACCAGCGCCTCCACCAGCGGGTCGGCCACCGACGACGAGCCTCGGGCCAGGAAGCCGATGTTCACCGGCCAGGCGTCGAACGCGGCGAAGGCGTTGCGCAGCGCCCACGGCGAGTTGACGCCCACCCCCCACACCGGGCCGAACTCCTGGCCGATGATCGTCGTCACGCCCGACGCCAGCGACGCCTCCATGATCCGCGGCGACATCAGGTGGACGTGCGTGTCGATGGCGCCCGCCGTGGCGATCAGCCCCTCGCCCGAGACGATCGTGGTGCCGGTGCCGACCACCACGTCCACGCCGTCGAGCGTGTCGGGGTTGCCGGCGCGGCCGATCGCGTGGATGCGGCCCCCGCGCACGCCGATCGACACCTTCCTGACGCCCAGCAGCGCGTCGATCACCAGCACGTTGCTGATGACCAGGTCGCAGGTCTCGCGGATGGCGGCGGCCTTCAGGTGCAGGCCGTCGCGGGCCGTCTTGGCGAACCCGGCCAGGAACTCCTCTCCCGGCTCCTGCGAGTCGTGCTCCACCTCGACGACCAGGCCCGTGTCGCCGAGCCGTACCAGGTCGCCCTGGCGCGGCCCGTGCACCCCGATGTAGTCGTCCACCTACGCCCCCTCGTATCCGCAGGCGCGCGCCCGGCGCAGCGCCTCCTCCTTCGCGCCCGGCGCGTCCAGCGGCCCGTCGACCAGGCCCGCGAACCCGACCGCGGTACGGGCGCCGCCGATCGCGACCAGCTCCACCTCCACCGTCGAGCCGGGGTCGAAGCGCACGGTCGCGCCCGCGGGCACGTTGAGCCGCATGCCGTACGCCTCCTCCCGGGGAAAGCGCAGGCGCGGGTTGGCCTCGAAGAAATGGAAGTGGGAGGTGACGGAGACCGGCACCTCGGCGGTGTTGAGCACCTCGAGGCGCACGGCCGCCGGCGGCAGCTCCCACGTGGACCTGGACACGACGGCTCCCGGCGCGGCGGCGCCGAGCGAGCCGCCGCCCAGCGGGTCGGTGACCACCGCCAGCCTGCTGCCGTCGTCGAAGACGGCCTCGACCGTCACCTGGGTGACGATGTCGGCCACCCCAGGCAGCACGTCGTCGGGGCCCAGGACGCTCTGGCCCGCGGCGATGGCCTCGGCCAGCCGGGCCCCGTCCCTGGCCGCCTCGCACACCGTGTCGGCGATCAACGCGGTCGCCTCGGGGACGTTCAGGCGCAGGCCGCGGGCCCGCCTGGCGCGGGCCAGCTGCGCGGCGGTGAAGAGCAGGAGCCGGTCCCGCTCGGTCGGCGTCAAGCGCACCAGTGCCTCCTTCGTTCGATGGCCCGATGGCAACAGTGGAACATTCGCAGGTGGGAACCGCTGACGCGGGTGACCGTATCGTCATACAGGTTCGCCGTACAAGCTGTTGGAAAAGGATCTCCCGGCGTAGCGTGGCTGGTATGCGGGAGGCACACGCTGAAGACGCAAGGAACGAGGCCCGACGAGTCATCAACAACCTGCTCGGACAGGAGCGGCCGACGGCGGCCGCGCTGATCGCCGAAGCGCGCGCCACCCTGGGCGAGGACCGCACCTCCCGATGTCTCGAGCTGGCCCTCGGCGCGTCGCTGACCAGGCGTTCGGCCGAGCTGTCGGCCATCGCCGCGCTCGTGGTCGGCGTGCGGGAGCTGGGCGCGGTCTGGTGGGAGTCCGAGCGGGGCGCCAAGCTGCCCGCCCCCGTCGAGGTGCTGCACACCGCCGCGGCGATCGAGCCGTGGACCGACCTGACGGTGCTGGAGATGCTGGCCGCGTGGATCGCCGACGACGCCGCCGACGAGCTGTGGGGACGCCCGGTGGCCGAGGTCGACCTCAACTCGTGGCAGGCCGAGGACCGCGTCGAGCTGCCCGGCGGCGTCCAGGCGGGCGACCGGCTCGTGGTCCACTTCGACGCCGGCGGCAGGCTGGACGCCGTGGTGACCAGGCGATCCGACGGCGAGCTCGGCTCCAACCTCGACTTCTCCTCCCTGCGCTACTCCAGGCCCGCCGAGGCGCAGTGGAGCTGGGGCGTGGCCGCGGGGCTCGGACCGCATCCGCTGCCGGGCGAGGAGCCCGACCCCTACGCGCGGACGGTGCCCGACGACGCGGTACGCATCCTGCGCGGGTGGGCGCTGGGCCACGGCGCGACACGCGAGCAGCTCGGCGAGGGCTGGTCGAACGTCGGCGACGTGGTGGGCGCGATCGAGCGGGTCGACTGGATGTGGCGCAGCGCCGAATGGTTCGGCTGGTGGCGCGGGGCGTCGGCGCTGGTGGACGCGTCGGGTTATCTTCCCCACAGGCTGGAAGAACTCGCGGCGGGCTGAGCGTTACGCCATGTCGTGAAAGTTGAGATCTTTTCCGACGTCGTCTGTCCCTGGTGCTACATCGGACACCGGCGCTTCGCCCGGGCCGCGGCGCGTTTCGCGGGCGAGGTCGAGGTGACCTACCGCCCCTTCGAGCTCAACCCCGACGCCCCGGTCGAGGGTGAGCCGCTGCTGGAGGCGCTCGGGCGCAAGTTCGGCGGCTCGGCCGCGCAGATGACCGAGCACGTCGCGGCCGTCGGCGCCGAGGAAGGGCTGGAGCTGCGCTTCGGCCAGGCGATCAGCGCGAACTCCTTCGAGGCGCACCGGCTGATCGAGCTGGCCGCCGGCCAGGGCCTGGCCGCGCGGATGGCGGACCGGCTGTTCGCCGCGCACTTCACCGACGGGCTCAACATCGGCGACCCCGAGGTCCTGGCCAAGCTGGCGGCCGAGGTGGGCGTCACCGACACCGGGGAGGCGGCCGCGCAGGTGCGCGAGCAGCTGGCCAGGGCGCGCGAGCTGGGGATCACCAGCGTGCCGTTCTTCCTGTTCGAGGAGCGGTTCGGGGTGTCGGGCGCGCAGCCGGAGGACACCTTCCTGGGCGCGCTGGAGGAGGTCGCCCAGCGCACGGCCGGCTGAACGGCGCGCCCCGTCCCTGTCGGCGCCCTGTCCCTGCCGGCGGCCCGTCCCTGCCGGCGGCCCGTCCCTGCCGGCGGCCCGTCCCTGCTGGCGGCCCGTCCCTTACGGCGGGCCGGGCCATCCCGTAGGGTCGGCCGGGCCATTCCGTACGGCGGCCTCACAGCCCCAGTTCGACGGCCAGCCGGGTGAGCTCGGCCTTGCCGGCGATCCCGAACTTGGCCCTGACCCTGCGGAGATAGGTGTCGATGGTGTGCATGCTGACCCCCATGCGCCGCGCCGCCTGGGCGTAGGTGCAGCCGGCGGCGATGTGGCGCAGGGTCTCCGCCTCACGGGGCGACAGGCTGGTGCGTTCACCGCCGCGGGCCCGTCGGACGAACAGGACCATCTCGTTTCTTCCGGTGACTCGGCGACGGCAGAGGAGACGTCGTGCTCCTCCGCCATGGATCTGCCGCCGCCGCGGCCTGATGTGCCGCGCCGGGACCGTAGGCGGCCGGCGCCTGCCGGTTCGCCCGTGACGGATGCGGACGCGGCCCGCCACGGCCCCGACCCTTCCGCTGTGTGCTGTCGCTGAGATTTGTACCGGTATCTGGTTGCAAGTCGCTTTCGGGTGGCTTGCCGGGCGAGCGGGTCAGGGGAGGCCGCGTTGGACGTCGGCGGTGCCGGCGAGGCCGGACTCGGCAGGTATGCGGGAGGCCGGACTCGGCGGGTATGCGGGAGGCTGTCGCCGCGACGCTGCCGGGGTTCACGAGGCGCGCGGCGCACCCGTCGATCGGCGTGACCGGCCGCCCGGGTGACCCGCTCACGGCGCGGCCGCGAGGGCATGCTGGTCGGGCATGTCGGACCTCCTGGCCGCAGGGGCCCTCCCGGCTTTACTTCCGAACATCTGGCCACACGTTTAAACGCAGTGCAATGACTCCATTACTCTCCGTATGGAGAGCATGGAGCACGTGCACGCTCACGGCCCCGGCCGGGTCTCGGACGGGGGCGCCGATCGGCTGACCCCCGCGGCGGTCCACCACCAGGTCTTCACCGTGGTACGGCTGCGCGAAGGCTACGACCTGGCCGAGGTCGACGCCTTCCTGGCGCGGGTGGAGGCCGGCCTGGCCCTGCTGTGGGAGGACAACGCCCGCCTGCGGGAGCAACTGACCGCCGGCCCGGTCGCCGCCCACGAGCGGGCCGGCCGGATCCTCGTCGAGGCTCAGGCGCGGGCTCTGGCCGTCGAGGACGAGGCTCAGGCGCGGGCGCGTGCCGTCGAGGACGAGGCCAGGGTGCGGGCGCGTGCTCTCGAGGACGAGGCGCAGGCACGCGGGCAGGCCGTCGAGGACGAGGCGAGGGCACGGGCCAGGACCGTCGAGGACCGCGCGCAGCAGTCCGCGAACGCACTCCTGGAGCGGGCCGGCGCCGCCTACCGGCAGTCGGCCGAGTTCCACCTCGACCAGCTGGCCCGCCTGGCCGCCGCCCACGGCGGGCACCTGCCCGACGGCCTCGCCGGCCATCTCGCCGAGCTGCGCCGCCTGCTGGACGGCACGCAGGGACGCGATGCCGCCGCCGGACCGGCCGGGCACCCCCAGCACTCGCCCGTCGCCTGACCGCTTCACCATCCGCATCAGAAAGGCGGCGTCATGCCCGTGCCATCAGCGGCGCCCGCACTCGCCCTGACCCTGCGCCACGCCCTCGGACCCGACCTTCCCCAGCCGGCCGCCCCCACCTGGCCACCGGCCTGGCCACCCGCCGGGTCGTCGGCCTGGCTCGCCGCGACCCCGCCCGGCACCTGGCTGGCGGTGCTGCTGGTGTCGCTGTCGACGCTGGCCGGGGCGTGGCTGGCGCGCCGCAACATCGGCAGGATCGGGCTGTGGCTGGCCGTCGCCTCCGCGCTGATGCTCATCACCGCCCTGGTGGAGCTGCTGCCCGACGCCTGGCACGAAGCCGGCGACACCGGCACCCCGCTGTGGCTGCTCGGCCTGTCGGCCGTGTTCGGCTTCGCGGTCATCACCTACTTCACCCGCAAGGGATGCGGCCACGCCCACGACGAACCCAGGCGCGGACAGCACGCCCCCGGCCTGCACCGCCGCGTCACCCGCGCCGTCGGCGCCGCGCTGTTCGGCGGGGTCGGCACCGCCGCGGCGCTCACCGTGCACCGCCTAGTCGAGGGCGCCACCCTCGCCCTGGCCGCCTCGGCGGTGGTCGTGGCGGCCCTGATGATCCACTCGGCCAGCGAGGGCCTGGCCCTCACCGCCCTCCTCGACCTGGCCCGCCGGCGCCTGACGCCCTGGCTGGCGGCGTCGTGCCTGAGCCCGGCGGTCGGCGTGGTCCTGGCCGTGCTCGCGCCCCTGCCGCCGTCGCTCGTGCCGCTGCTGCTCGGCATGATCACCGGCGTGCTGCTGCGGACCGCCGTCGTCGGTCTCAAGCTGGCCCGTACGGCGGGCGGCGGCCGGCTGTCGGCCCGCCACATGGCGATCACCGGCGCCGCCGTCCTGGTGACCACGACCCTGCTGGTCGCCGCCCAGTACGCGCTCGACGACAGCCGCACACCCCCGGGCCTCGGCACCACCTCCAACGCCATCAGCGGCCACACGACCACCCCCCACCAGACCACCGGCCAGACGACGACCGACCAGACGACCACCGGCCAGACGACCACTGACCAGACGACCACCGGCCAGGAGACAACGGAGCAGGCGACCACCGGCCAGGCGACCACCTCCGCCGAGAGCACCGGCCAGGAGACGACCGGCCAGGCGACAGCCGGCCAGGAGACCATGGAGCAGAGCCCCGGACAGGAGAGCACCGGCCAGGCGACCGTGGAGCAGGGGACGACCAGTCAGGCGACCGTGGAACAGGGGACGACCGGCCGGGCGACCGGGGAGCACGGGACGGACGGGCACGCGACCATCCCCGGCGAGGCCACAGGGCAGCAGGCCGCTGCCCAGACGGCCACTCCCGGCGCGACCGCGGAGCAGCCGACCCCCGGCCAGGCGAGCACCCCCCGCGAGACCACCGGGCACGCGACGACCGGCCGGGCGGGCGGCCGGGCGGGCGGAACCCTCCTCACCCCGCAGGCGCTCCCCGCCCCGTCCGCGGCACCGGCGCCCGCTCTCAGCCGCGCGCAGCTGCGGCAGGGGTTGGCGGACGGTCGCCTGGACCTGGCCGGGCTGCTGCGGCGCACCGACGCCACGACCGCCGCCACGCCGGTCGGCTGGCTGCTGCGGGCGGTGCCGGAGTTGCGCGACCGCCCGGTCGGCAGGCTGCTGAGCAGGGGCGGAATCGCCGCGGACGCCACCGTCGGCGAGCTGACCACCCGCCAGCGCCGCTACCTGCTACGCGCCCTCGCGCAGTCGTAAGCACGCCGGGTGTGCCGGCAGGTTCTGGCGCAGTCGCAGTAACGCCGGGCGCGCCGGCGGGACGAACTCTCGCCGGCGGTCAGGAGGCCGACAGGCTGGGCTCGGGCATCGCCAGCTGGCCCGACCGGTGGTGGCGCCGGCACAGCACCTGGTAGCGCACCGGGGAGGCGTCGGTGTCGCCGATCACCACCTGCTCGCCGCTGCGGGCCATCGTCCCGCCCACCACGCGGGCGTTCAGCAGGCCTGGGCGCCCGCACCAGCACAGCACCTCCACCTGCAGCCTGCACACCTCGTCGGCCAGCTCGAACAGGCGCTGTGCGGCGGGGAACATCTGCGAGCGGAAGTCGGAGGCCAGGCCGAAGGCGTAGACGTCGATCCCGTGGTGGTCGACCAGGTCGGCCAGCTGCTCGATCTGCGCCACCGTGTAGAAGCACGCCTCGTCGCAGATCAGGTAGTCGATCCGGTCGTGCGCCACCACCAGCGCGACCAGGTCGAGCCCGTCGTCCACCTCGATCGCGTCGAGGCCGAGCCCGATCCGGCTGGTGACCTGGGGCCCGCCCGATCTGTCGTGCTTGGTCAGCACCAGCCCGCGCCTGCCCTGCCGCCCGTGGTTGTAGTTCATCTGCAGCGCCAACGTGGACTTCCCGCAGTCCATGGGGCCGAAGTAGAACTTCAGCACGGCGTCGCGGGCGGCCGAGGGGACGGGCGAGAGCGCGGACAATTCGGTCACAGGCCGCTAGCTTACTGCTCACCACTACTGCTCCCATCTGTAACAGGAGGCGACCTTGGCCACGGACAAGCCGGCGGCGCTGGAGGCCCTGATGACCCCTGACGACCTGACCGCGGCGCAGGCCGACGCCGCGCGCTGGCGCTACGGCTTCTTCGTGGTGCTGACCGGCATCATCGTGATCCTCGTCGCGTTCGGCGCCGCGGTGTTCGCCACCAAGGAGTTCGCCACGATGTTCGCCGGGGTCTGCGGCGTGATCGGCACCATCATCGGCGCCTACTTCGGCATCCAGGCCGGCCAGTCCGGCAAGGCGAGGGTGGAGATGGAGCTGCACCGCGCCCACGAGCTCGCCGTACGGCTGGCCGCCTACGTGGGCACCGAGAACGCCCCCAGGGTGATCGACGACGTGCTGGGCAGCAGGAGACGCTGAAGAATCGCCGGTTGTTCGGCAGGTTTCGCTGATCCCCGCGGGTCAGGGCCCAGGTAGACACTGAACCCATGCGCATCGGAGTGGACACCGGCGGCACGTTCACCGACGTCGTCGCGGTCGACGAGCGGACCGGCGAGATCTTCACGACCAAGACCCCCTCGACTCCCGCCAACCCCGCCGACGGCTTCATGGCGGGCATCGAGAAGGTGGGCGGCGGGCCGGTCACCGGGCTCGTCCACGGCACCACCGTGGCGACCAACCAGCTGCTCGAGGACAGGATCGCCGACCTGGGCTTCGTGACCACCGAGGGGTTCGAGTTCATCCTGGAGATCGCCAGGCAGAGCGTGCCCGACGGCTACGGCAACTCCTACTTCTGGGTCAAGCCGCCGCGGATCGTCCCGGTGCACCGGGTCAGGACCGTCGGCGGCCGGCTCGACCACCTCGGCGGGGAGGTCAGGCCGTTCGACGAGGATCAGGCCGTCGAGGTCGCCCGCTGGTTCAGGGACCAGGGGATCACCGCGATCGGCGTGTGCTTCCTGCACTCCTACGCCGACCCCGCGCACGAGCTGCGCATGCGGGAGGTGCTCGAGCGGGAGCACCCCGAGGCGGTGGTGTCGCTGTCGAGCGATGTGCTGCGCGAGTACAGGGAGTACGAGCGGTCGGTCACCACCCTGGTCGACGCGGCCGTCAAGCCGGCGATGCGGCGCTACATCGCCAACCTGTCCGAACGGCTCGGCATGCCGTACGCGGTGATGAAGTCCAACGGCGGCGTGCTGAGCGCCGCCGAGGTGGTGCACCAGCCGATCACCACCGTGCTGTCGGGCCCGGCGGCCGGCGCGCTGGGCGCCGCGCTGATCGCCTCCACGGCCGGGCAGCCGTCGGTGATCACGCTGGACGGCGGCGGCACCTCCACCGACGTGGCGGTGATCGTGGACGGGGAGCCCTCGCTGACCACCGAGGGGTCGATCGGGCGCTACCCGTGCAAGATCCCCATGATCGACATCGTGACCGTGGGCGCGGGCGGCGGCTCCATCGCGTGGATCTCGCCCGAGGGGACGCTCAAGGTGGGGCCCAAGTCCGCGGGCGCCGATCCCGGCCCGCTGTGCTACGGCAAGGGCGGCGGCGACGTGACGGTCACCGACGCGCACGTCTTCCTCGGCCGGATCCCGCCGCACCTGCTCGGCGGGGAGATCCCGCTCGACCGCGAGGCGGCGCGGCAGGGAATGGAGGCGCTGGCGGGCAAGCTGGGCATCACCCCTGAACGCACCGCGACGGGCATCCTGGAGATCAGCGCCTTCAACCAGTGCAACGCGATCCGCCAGATCACCGTCAAGCGCGGACTCGACGTGCGCGACTTCCCGCTCGTGACGTTCGGCGGTTCGGGGCCGCTGCTGGCCTGCCGCCTGATCGACATCCTGAACCTGCCCGCCGTCGTCGTGCCGCCCGACCCCGGCAACGTCTCGGCGTTCGGGCTGCTCACCGTGGACGTCAAGAACGACTACGTCCGCACCCACGTCACCCGCGAACCCGACGCGGACGCGCTGGCCGCCGTCTTCGCCGACCTGGAGGGCCAGGCCGTCGAGGCGCTCGAGCGGGAGGGCTTCACCTCGCCCGTCTGCCAGCGCGGCGCCGACCTGCGCTACTACGGCCAGGCCTACGAGGTGCGCGTGTCAGCGCCGCCCGGCCCTCCTGACGACCGCTGGCAGGCGGAGGTGGTCGCCCGCTTCCACGAGGCGCACGAGCGGCTCTACGGCTACGGCTACCGCGACGATCCCCGCCACGCCGTCGAGTGGGTCAACCTGCGGGTGTCCGGCATCGGGCCCATCACCCGTCCCACGATCCCCGTGCGGCCCGGCCGCGACCGGCCGCCCGCTGAGCCGGGCAGCCGCCCCGTCTCCTTCGAGGACGCAGGCTGGGCCGCCTGCCCCGTGCACCCGCGCGCCACGCTGTTCGCCGGAGACGTGGTCCGCGGCCCCGCCGTCATCGAGGAGTACGGCTCGACGCTGCCGCTGCACCCCGGCTTCACCGCCACGTGCGACGCCCACGGCAACCTGATCGTCCGCAAGGAAGGGACCGCCCCGTGACCGCCGACCCGATCCTCGTCGAGATCGTCGAGGGCACCCTCGCCTCCGTGGAGAAGGAGGTCGAGACCGCCATCGCGCGCACCGCCCGCTCCCCGATGATCCGCGACGCCCACGACTTCCGCGCCGGTATCCACGACGTCAGGCTGCGCAAGCTCACCGGCCGCTCCTACTCCGCGCTCGTCCAGCCGATCGTGCGTGACTTCCCCGTCGAGACCATGAACCCCGGCGACGTGTTCTTCCACAACGACGTCTACCTGTCCGAGGGCGGCATCGGCCACCTGCCCGACCTCTGCGTGACCGTCCCGGTCTTCCACGCCGGCGAGGTGGTGGCCTTCGTGCAGGCCTTCGGCCACCACGACGACATCGGCGGCGCCGTACCGGGCAGCATGCCCTCCCACGCGCGGTCGGTCTTCGAGGAGGGGCTGATGGTCCCGCCGATCAGGCTCTGGGACCGCGGGGTGCCCAACGAGGCGGCGCTGCGGATCATGACCCGCAACTCCCGGATGCCCGACTCGCTGGCCGGCGACCTCGACGCCGAGTGCTCGGCCTGCCTGATGGGGGCGCGCAGGCTGGGAGAGCTGTTCGACCGGTACGGCAAGGCGGCCGTCGAGGAGTGCTTCGACACCGTCATCGCCAACACCACGGAGACCTTCCGCAGGGAACTGCTGTCGAAGATCCCGCTCGGCACCTACGTCTGGGAGGACTACGCCGAGCACGACGGCGTCGACGAGCCGCGCCTGCACACCCAGCGCATCACGCTCACCCGGCTTGAGGACCGCCTGGTGATCGACTTCACCGGCACCTCGCCGCAGGCCAAGGGGCCGATCAACCACGCGGGCGACTACGCCGACGGGGTTTTCCTGAAGAAGTGGCTGGCGCCGATCCTGCGCAACCTGGCCGACACCCCGGCGCGGATGGCGGAGCTCGACGTCAACGAGGGGGTCGTCCCGCTCATCGAGATGAGGTTCCCCGAGAAGGGGACGCTGCTGACGCCGATCTTCCCCGCGCCGACCAACGCCAGGACCTTCGTCATCCTGCGGCTGCTGGGCGTGCTGGCCGGGGTGCTGGCCAAGGCCACCGGCGGCCGGATGCCCGCCGACCAGGAGACGATCAGGTACACCGGGGTCTACGGCGAGGACGCCGACGGCGTGCCGTACCTGATGAGGGAGGTGCTGGGCGGCGGCTCAGGCGGCCGGTGGTACGCCGACGGGGAGGACACCATCCACGTCGTGCCCGACTCGCGCAACATCCCGGTGGAGTTCGCCGAGGCGCGCTGGCCGTTCCGGGTGGAGCGGCTCGGGCTCGCGGTCGACTCCGGCGGTCCGGGGCTGTTCCGCGGCGGGCTGGGCTACGACAAGCACATCAGGATGCTGCGCGACGCCTCGTACATGTCGATCGCCGACCGGTCGATCCTGTCGTGCTGGGGGGTCAACGGCGGGCGGGCGGGGCGGCCCGTCACCGTCTCGGTGGCGGGACGCGAGATGGAGGGGCTGGTCGACGACCACCCCGTGCCGGCCGGCGAGATCATCCGCATCCGCACCACGGGAGGCGGCGGCTGGGGCTCGCCGTACGAGCGTGACCCGCGGCGCGTGGCCGACGACGTGCGCGACGGGAAGGTGTCGGTGCGGGGGGCGCGGGAGGACTACGGCGTGGTGCTGGCCGGCGGCGTGGTCGACGAGAAGGCCACGGCGGAGCTGCGCGCCGGGCTCGCCGCCACGCCCGCCACGTTCTTCGACCGGGGGCCCGGGTATCCGAGGCTGGCGGGCGGCCGGACCGCGGCGGAGGTGGACCAGCCCTGACGCGGGCGCGGGGGCGTGCCGGGCCGATCATGCTCTTCCTGGGCGGGGCGGGCCGGCCCTGACGCGGGCGCGGGGGTGTGCCGGGTCGGGGGTGCCATGATGGCGCGCATTCCCGAATTGGAGGACACACCGTGCGTATCGCTCTGGCCGGGTTGGCCACCAGCCACCCCTACACCGACGCCCGTACCCTGGCCCGCCACGCCGAGCTCGTCGTGTGGGAGCAGGACCCCGACCGGCTGCGGCGCTTCACCGACGAGCATCCCGGCGCCAAGGTGGCATCCAGCCTCGACGACCTGCTCGGCACCGGCCCGGACGGGGTGGTGCTCACCGTGCCGAACCCGCAGGCCCCCCGGGCGCTCGAAGCGGTCCTGGCGACCGGCGCGCCGGTGTTCATGAACAAGCCCGCCGCCGCCACCCGCGCCCAGCTCGACGCGCTCGACCGGCTGGAGATCACCGACAGGGTGCTGTCCACGTCGGTGCTCCGCTTCGCGCCCGCCTTCACCGCGGCCACGGTGGACCCCGCCTCCGTGCTGTCGGTGCGCGCCACCGTCCGGCACGACGTCGGGATCTGGGCGACCGGCTACAACCCGTGGCAGGACACCCCCGGCGAGGGCGGCGGCACGATGGTCACGATGGGCATCCACGGCGTCGAGCTGCTCGTCGCCCTGCTCGGCCCGGCCGTACGGCTGGCCGGCGCGGCCGGCGCCGTCAGGCACTACACGGGCCTGCGCTCGGAGGACACGGGCGTCATGGCGCTGCGCTGGGACAGCGGCGTCACCGGCGCCGTGGAGATCCTCGGCGTGTCGGAGTCCGAGGCCTACACGGTGACCGTCCACACCAGGGAAGGCTCGCGGGAGATCGTCATCGAGGGCGGCGACGACGTCCTCAAGGGCCTCGGGTACGAGGGCACCGTCGAGGCGTTCCTGGCCATGGTGGGCGGCGCGCCGAGCCCCGTTCCATGGGCGCAGACCAGGGCGATCCTCGACGTCCTCGTCCGCGCGCGCGAGGCCGTACCGGCCTGACCCGCCCGCACCCCATTGACAGGGCGAGACTCTCGAAGTTACGGTCTGGACCGTAAATGAGAGGAGTTCGGGGTGCGGACGGTAGTGGAGCTCGAGGAGCGGCTCGCGCGGCCCGGCGAGGGGCTGATCGCCGACATGGCCAGACTCGACGGCGACATCATGATCCTTGGCGCGGGCGGGAAGCTCGGGCCCAGCCTGGTCAGGCTGGCGCTCAACGCCACCAAGGGCGACCGGCGGATCGTGGCGGTGTCCAGGTTCTCCGAGCCGGGCCTGGCCGACGCCCTCACGGCGGAGGGGGCCACGGTGGTCAGCGCCGACGTGGCCGACGAGCAGGCGCTGCGCGACCTGCCCGACGTGGAGAGCGTGGTGTTCCTGGTGGGCGCCAAGTTCGGCACGCAGGGCGCCGAGCACGCCACCTGGTTCACCAACTCCTACCTGCCAGGGCGGGTCGCCGACCGGTTTAGGCACAGCAGGATCGCGGCGCTGTCGACCGGCAACGTCTACCCGCTGGTCCCGGTGACCAGCGCGGGCGCCACCGAGGAGACGCCCACCGACCCGGTGGGCGAGTACGCGATGAGCTGCCTCGGCAGGGAGCGGGTCATGTCGCACTTCAGCGTGAAGTACGGCACCCGCCTGGCCCTCATCCGCCTCAACTACGCCGTCGAGATGCGCTACGGCGTGCTCGTCGACCTGGCGCAGAAGATCAACGCGGGTGAGCCCGTCGACCTGGCCACCGGCATGGCCAACGTCGTCTGGCAGGGCTACGCCAACGAGGTCACGCTCCGCTCGCTGCTGCACGCGTCCACGCCGCCGTTCGTCCTCAACCTGACCGGACCCGAGCTGATCTCGATACGGCAGGCCGCGATCGACCTCGGCAGGGCGCTCGGCAAGCAGCCCTCCTTCGTCGGTGAGGAGGCGCCCACCGCGCTGCTGTCCAACGCGGCCAGGTGCCACCGGCTGTTCGGCTACCCCGAGCTGACCCCCGCCGAGCTGATCGAGCTCACGGCCGCCTGGATCGCCGAGGGCGGTCCGCTGCTCGGCAAGCCGACCAAGTTCGAGCGCCGCGATGGCCGGTTCTGACCAGCATGCTCATCGATCAAGGGGGAGGCGACGTGCTCAGCACGGCTCCGGAGGCTCACACGTCCGTGCGCGACCTGTTCAGGCGCGGGCTGGTCATTCCCGCGCACCCGCTCGCGCTCGACGCCGACCGCAGGCTGGACGAGCGCCGCCAGCGGGCGCTGACCCGCTACTACGTGGCGGCGGGCGCCGGCGGTCTCGCGGTGGGCGTGCACACCACGCAGTTCGCCATTCACGGCACCGCGCTGCTGCCGCCCGTGCTGGAGCTGGCGGCCGAGACCGCCCGCGAGGCGGGCCGCGAGACCGCCCGCGAGGCGGGCCGCGAGACCGCCCGCGAGGGCCGCGAGATCGTCCTGGTGGCGGGCGCGACGGGCCCGACCGCGCAGGCGGTGGCGGAGGCGGAGCTGGCCAGGTCGCTCGGCTACCACATGGTGCTGCTCAGCCCCCACCGGGAACTGGACGAGGACGCCCTGATCGAGCGCGCCCGCGCCGTGGGCGAGGTGCTGCCGGTCATCGGCTTCTACCTGCAGCCCGCGGTCGGCGGCCGTACGCTCTCGCGCGACTTCTGGACCAGGCTGGCCGCGATCGAGTCGGTCGTCGGCATCAAGGTGGCGCCGTTCGACCGCTACCGCACGCTGGACGTGCTGCACGGCGTGGTCAGGGCGGGCAGGGCCGAGCAGGTGGCGCTCTACACCGGCAACGACGACCACATCCTGGCCGACCTCATCACCACCCACCGCGTCGTCGTCGACGGCCGGCAGGTGGAGGTCGAGTTCGTCGGCGGGCTGCTCGGCCAGTGGGCGGTGTGGGTGAAGAAGGCGGTCGAGCTGCTCGACGAGGCGAAGCTGGCCCGCGCGGGCGACGACGCCGCCGTGCGCAGGCTGCTCGGCCTCGACGGTCACCTCACCGACGCCAACGCCGCCATCTTCGACTCGGCCAACGGCTTCCACGGCTGCATCCCCGGCATCCACGAGATCCTGCGCCGCCAGGGCCTGCTGGCGGGCCGCTGGTGCCTCGACCCGGCCGAGGACCTGTCTCCCGGGCAACTGGCCGAGATCGACCGCGTGTGGGCCGCCTACCCCTGGCTGCGCGACGACGACTTCGTGGCCGAGGGCCTGGACCGGTGGCTCGCCTAGAGCGTCAGCCGGTACAGGGTCAGCGGGCGGCCGCTGCTCCCGCTGGTCAGGTTCCCGGTGCGCTCGGCGAGCCCGGCCAGCTCCAGGCGGTGCAGCATGCGGCGGGCCGTCCGCTGCTGGACCGCGAGCCGTTCGGCGATCTCCCTGGTGGTCAGCGGTTCCCCGCCGGCCGCCGCGCGGGCCTCCAGCAGCTTCTCCAGCGTCGGCACCGACAGGCCGACCCGGCGGGCGATCACCGAGAGGTTCTGCTCGGCGGCGGGGGTCGCGCTGACCGACTCCAGCACGATGTCGGTGTCGGCGCGCAGCGACAGCACGGCGGCCACCTCGCCGATGCGCCGGGCGCGGGCCAGCGCCCTGCGCGCCAGGCTCTCGGCCTCGGCCGCGCTGCGGCCCAGCCCGAACCCCACCCTGACCACCTGGCCGGCCGTCGCCAGGCGCGACAGCATCGGCAGCCCGGTGAAGTTGCCGGTCGCGTCGGCCAGCGGCCCGCGCGTGGTGACCAGCAGGTGGGTGCCGCCCCTGAAGGCGGCCAGCGTGCCGCCCAGCGCCGCCGCCTCCCGCAGCAGCCCCTCCTCGCTCTCGACCTCGATAAGGCCGAGGGCGATCTGCGCGTCCTCCTGCGCCTGGCCCTCCGCGGTCAGCAGCAGCTGGCGCAGCGCCACCCGCACCGAGTGGACCGACGGCGCCAGGCGCAGCACGTGCATGTCGTCGCGCAGCGCCTCGTGCACCGAGCTCAGGCAGGTGATCACCGCGTGCTCGCCGCCGCGCCGGTGGAAGGCCACGGCCTTCTTGGAGGTCATCTCCGGCCGGTAGGGGAGCGTGCGGACCTGCTCGGTCGGCAGCCCCGCCTCCTCGAACGTGGCGATGACGTCGGCGGCCGACAGGGTGTCGATGGACAGGCGCGTGATGTCCTGGCCCTCGTGCTGCAGCCGTACCAGAGCGGTCAGCAGCGTCGCCCCGGAGTAGTCGACGAACGCCGCGGGCCGGGTGAGCGCCTCGGCGTCGCGGGCCAGCATGTACGGCACGATGCCGGTGAACAGCCAGCCCTCCACCGTGGCGGCGTGCGCCTCGACGATCGCGGGTGCCTGCGACTCGTGGTCGTAGTCGAGCCGCAGCGTGGTCACGCCCGGCTGCTCCTCGCACGTGGCCGCGACGTCGTCGACCAGATCGTGCGGGCCGACGACCCCGATGACGATACCCACCCACGCCTCCCTCTGCCCTATTACGGTCAAGACCGAAAGGTTAGCTCGTGAACCCGAAGTTTCCAACCATGGCCGACCCCGAGGGCCGCACGCTCGGCGACGAGGAGGTGGCGGCCCTCGAACGGGTGATCCGTTCGGGCATGCTCAACTCCGTCTGGGGGACCGAGGGCCGAGCGCTCGAAGGCGAGATGGCGCAGCTGTACGGCTCCCGCCACGCGATCGCGTGCAGCTCCGGCACCGCGGCCCTCCATCTGTCGGTCGTGGCGGCGGCACCCGATCCCGGAGACGAGATCATCACGACGCCGATCACGGACTTCGGGACCGTGGCCCCCATCTTGGCGCAGAACGCCGTCCCTGTCTTCGCCGACGTGGACCCCGCCGACGGCAACCTCGCCCCCGACTCGGTGGCCCGGCTGATCGGGCCGCGCACCAGGGCCATCATGGCCGTCCACCTGTTCGGGGCGCCCGCCAGGGTGGACGCGCTGCGGGCGCTGGCCGACGAGCACGGCCTGACGCTGATCGAGGACTGCGCCCAGGCCTGGCTCACCGAGCTCCCCGAACCATCATCCCAGGTCATGCCGGGCGGCGGCGACGATCCCAGCAGCGATCCCAGCAGTGGTTCCGGCGGTGGTCCCAGCGGTGGCCCCAGCGATGATCCCATCGGCGAGCCCGGCGGTGCGCCCGTGCGGCTCGCGGGCACCGTGGGCCACGTCGCCACCTTCAGCCTCCAGCAGTGGAAGCACATCACCTGCGGCGACGGCGGCCTGACGATCACCCAGGACGACGTCCTGGCGCGCCGGATGCGGCTGTTCTCCGACAAGGGCTGGGACCGCGCCGCCGGCCGCTCGCACGCCGGCCTCGGCCTCAACTACCGCATGACCGAACTCCAGGCCGCCGTGGCGCGCGCCCAGCTGGCCAAGCTGCCGGGCGTCCTCGAGTCCAGGCGGCGCACCGCCGTACGGCTCATCAGGGCCCTGGAGGGCCTGCCGGGGATCCGGCTGCCGCGCCCCGAGGGGCACGCCTGGTGGCTGTTCCCCCTAGTCCTGCCCGACGGCAAGGCCGGGGCGCTGGCCGGTCACCTGCGGGAGGCCGGGATTCCGGCACGGGCCGGTTACCTCGGCGAGCCGCTGAACAGGGCGCCGGTGTGGAGCGGCCCCATCTACGGCGGCTCGACCTACCCGCTGGCAGGCTACGTGCCCAACGCCTGCCCCGAGGCGGAACGGCTGGTGGCCGAAACGCTGCTGGTCGTCGACTGGAACGAGCACTACACCGACGAGCACGTCGACGCCGTCGCCGAACGGGTCAGGAGCTGGTCGCAGTCACGTTCGTGTATCGGGCATTGACCGGCCGTCTCCCCGCTCATTAGGTTTCGGTCAGGACCGGTATTCATGAAAGGAAGCCGCCGATGAGGAAGGTAGCGGCAGCCGGAATCGCGGCCGCCATGAGCGTCGTGATCGCCGGGTGCGGGTCCGGTGGCTCAGGCTCGTCGGACAAGAGCACGGTGACCCTCTGGATGTACCCCGTGATCGCGGACTCCGCCAAGAACCAGGCGTTCTGGGGCAAGGTCGAGAAGGACTTCGAGGCCGCCAACCCCACGCTCGACGTCAAGATCGACCAGCAGCCCTGGGACGGCAGGCAGGAGAAGATCACCACGGCCCTGGCCTCGAAGACGGGCTTCGACCTGGTCCTGCTCGGACCCGACCAGATCCCGCAGTACGCCCAGCAGGGCACCCTCGAACCGCTGGACGACGTGATCGCCAAGGACAGGGCCGCCTACCTGCCCAACGCGCTCACCGCGCTGACGGTCGACGGCAAGCTCTACGGCGTCCCGATCTACCAGACGATCACCGCCCCCATCTACAACAAGAAGCTCTTCGCCGAGGCCGGCGTCACCGAGGTCCCCGACACCCTCGAGGAGCTGAAGGCGGCGGCGCCCAAGCTGGCCGCCAAGAAGGTCGCGGTTCTCGACTACCCCGGCAAGCCCGAGATCTCGCTCAACCAGAGCTTCTACCCCATCTTCTGGGCCAACGGCGGCAGCGTCTTCGCCCCCGACGGCAAGACGGTCGCCTTCAACGGCCCCGAGGGCGTGCAGAGCCTGCAGTTCCTGCTCGACCTGAAGGCCGCCGGCGGCCTGCCGGAGAACGCCGCGAGCAAGGGCAACGACATCGAGGGCGGCTCGCTGGCCGGCGGCAAGACCGCGATGTACCACGCGGCCACCGCGGGCATGGCCGACCAGCTCGGCGCCGCGATCGGCCAGGAGAACGTGGGCATCGGCCTGCCGCTCGAGGGCAGCAAGCGGGTCGCCTTCGGCATCCCCGGCGGCCTCGTCGTCGCCAAGCACTCCAAGAACCAGGAGGCCGCCAAGAAGCTGGCGGCCTACATCGCCGGCCCCGTGGTGGGGGCCGAACTGGCCAAGGAGTCCGGCTTCTTCTCCGCGCGGACCGACGTGACGATCCCCGGCCAGAGCGAGGCCTCGAAGGAGTTCGCCAAGTCGCTGGAGTTCGCCTTCCCCGGTGACACGCACCCCAAGGCCCGCCAGGTGATGGCCATGGTCGCCGCGCACATCCAGGCGGCGCTGCTCGGCAAGGAGGATGCCAAGACCGCCCTCGACGCCGCGGCGAAGGAGGCCAACGAGCTGCTGTCCAGCGGCAGCTGACACGATCGGGGGCCTTCCCTCGGGAAGGCCCCCGCTTTTCTGGGCCCCCGCTTTTCTGGAAAGGTGTGAACCCCGGTGCGTCATCGCCTGCGCGACCCGGTCACTGGACTGCTGTTCGTCCTGCCCGTCCTCGTCCTCTTCCTGATCTTCCGGATCTTCCCCACCCTGGGTGCGGCGGGCATGAGCCTCACCAACTGGAACATCGGCGGAGAATGGGACGTCGTCGGCGCCGACAACTACGTCCGGCTGTGGAACGACCCGAACTTCTGGGCCAGCCTGCGGGTCACCCTGGTCTACGCGGCGATCTTCGTGCCGCTGACGGTCGGCGTCTCGCTCGCCACCGCGCTGCTCCTCAACGCGGTGATCTTCATGCGGGGCCTGTTCCGCAGCATGCTCTTCCTCCCCTACGTGACCAGCTTCGTGTTCGCGGGCATCATCTGGCGCTGGATCTACGAGTTCGACGGGCTGCTCAACGGCCTGCTCGCCAAGCTCGACCTCGGCCCCCTCCAGGTGTTGGAGGACTCGGCGCTGGCGCTGCCCGCGCTGGCGATCGTCTCCTGCTGGAAGGGGTTCGGCTACTCGATGCTGATCCTGCTGGCCGGCCTGAAGGCCATCCCCGGCTCCTACATGGAGGCGGCCAGGGTCGACGGCGCCGGCGCGTGGCAGCGCTTCCGCCGTATCACGCTCCCGCTGCTCAAGCCCGTCCTGTTCTTCGTCCTGGTCATCGAGACGATCAGCTCCTTCCAGGTCTTCGACACCATCTACGTGATGACCGGCGGCGGCCCCGCCAAGGCCAGCTACACCCTCATCTACGGCATCTACGAGCGCGGCTTCAGGTTCTTCGAGTTCGGCTACGCGGCCACCTGGGGCATGGTGCTGTTCGTCATCGTGCTGGCCATCTCGCTGATCCAGCGCCGCTTCCTCGGCAGGGGGAACACATGACGCTGACCGCCACCCGTCCCGCCACCGCCACCACGGCCGCCAGGGTGAAGCGCCGGCGGCCCCGCGGCACGTGGGCGCTGTACACCCTGCTGGCGGTGCTGTCGCTGCTGACGCTCGCGCCGTTCGTCGCGATGGTCGTCGTGGCGCTCAGCCCCCGGGGCAAGCCCACCGTCCCGCTCCAGTGGCCCGAGTCGCTCACCTTCGACAACATCGCGCAGGTGCTGTCGGCCTCCGGGTTCGCGCAGTGGACGCTCAACTCGCTGATCTACTCGGCCGTCTCCGTCGTGATCATCCTGATCACCGCCTCGATGGCCGGCTACGCCTTCGCCAAGAAGCGCTTCCCCGGGCGCGACGCCATGCTCTGGACGTTCCTCGCCACCATGATGGTGCCTTTCCAGGCGACGCTGATCCCGGTGTTCGTGCTGATCTCCGACCTGGGCGGCGTCGACACCTTCTGGGGCCTGATCGTGCCGACACTGGCCAACTCGCAGGCCGTCTTCCTGATGCGCCAGTTCATCCTGGGGCTGCCCGACGAGCTGTTCGACGCGGCCAAGGTCGACGGCGCCTCCGAGCTGCGCGTCTACTGGACGATCGTGGTGCCGCTGACCAAGCCGATCATGGCCACGCTGGGCGTGTTCGTGTTCCTGTGGCACTGGAACGACTTCCTGTGGCCGCTGGTCATCGCGCAGAGCGACGCCACCAGGACGCTCACGGTCGGCCTGACGATCCTGCGCACCGAGGAGCTGCAGTGGTCGATGGTCATGTCCTCCGCGGCCATCTCGGCCGTGCCCTGCCTGCTGGTGTTCTTCCTGCTGCAGCGGTACCTGGTCAACAGCATCGCGATGACCGGCCTGAAGTAGCCGGCGCGCCGCCCGGCCGGGGACGCCCTACGCTTGACGCCCATGTCCGGTGAGGGAGCGATCATGAGCACGGCAATCGACACGCGGGCCGCCCGGCTGCGCGACCGCCTGCGCGGCGCGCTGGTGGCCGCCGCCGCGACCCCGATGACCCGCGCGGGCGAGGTGGACCTCGACATCGCCGAGCGCTACTTCCACCGGCTCGTCGCCACCGGTGCCGACGCCCTCGCCATCCTGGCCCACACCGGCCGGGGCCCGTTCCTGCCGCCCGAGCTCAGGCGGGAGCTGATCCTGCGCGCCCGCACCGCCGGCGTCCCCGTCATCGTGGGCGTCGGCGGCGCCCCGGCCCCGGCCGTCCCCTCCGGCGCGGCCCCGTACCCACGCGCTGCCCCGGAGTCGCGTCCCGGGCCCAGGGAAGGCACGGGCGGGGGACCGGACCCCGCCCCGCGCTCGGCCGCCGCTCAGGAGTCAGGTCGGACGCACACGGGCGGCCGACCACGGGAAGGCGCGGATCGCGCGGCATCTCCTGTGGAGGGCGAGGGGGCGGTCGAGAGGACCGTGGCGGATGCACGGATGGCCGCCGAACTCGGCGCGGACGGCGTCCTCGTGTTCCCCTCACCGGGCGACCGGCTGGCCGAGCACGAGGCCGTGTGGCAGGCCGCCGGGCTGCCGATGATCGCCTTCGACCTGTACACCGCTCCCTGTCCGCCCGCCGTCCTCGCCCAGATCCTGCGCCACCCGGGCGTCGCGGGCCTCAAGACGGCGCTGCTGTCGGACGCCATGGGCTGCCAGGAGACGATCGCCATGACGCGCGAGGCGGGAAGGCTGGCGATCACGGGGGAGGACCGCATGTTCGGCCCCTCCCTGCTGTGGGGCGCCGAGGCCGCGCTCGTCGGCGTCGCGGCGGCCTCGGTGGCGGCGACGGCCGAGGTGATGCGCGCCTTCCAGGGCGACGACCTGCGCGCCTTCGAGAAGGCGTCGGCGCGGCTCGACCGGCTCGCCGCGGCCACCTTCACCGCGCCGATGGAGGGCTACGTCCAGCGCATGCTCTGGCTGGCCGCCGACGAGGGGCTGATCCCTGAATCTCACGCCCACGACCCGTTCGGCCCCGGGCTGCCCGACACCGAACGCCCCGCGGTCCTCGCCGCGTCCGCCTGACGCCCGTCGAAGACCTCCCCTGGCGAAGGGGGTATCGCGGGTAGCATAAGTGGCATGAGTGAGCCTACTCAGAAGTATTCGATCACCATGCCCCGTGACATCGCGGAAGCCGCACGTGCTCGTAGTGGCCACTCCGGGCTCTCCGCGTACGTCACCGCCGCAGTGGCCCGCCAGATCGAGCGTGACAACCTCAGCGAGCTCATCGCTGTCGCAGAGGCCGAACACGGTCCGATCACAGACGAAGAGGTTCAGGCGCGGCGAGACCAGCTTCAACGTGCCCGCGGGCGGCTGGGCTCGGGAACGACCGCCGCGTGATGGCGGTCCAGGCCACCCCTGGAGGCACCCTCGTCCTGGACAGCGAGGGGCTCGCGAAGGCCGTCCTTCGGGATCGGGAGCTGACCGCGTGGCTCTCCCTGGCCAAGGCCGACGACCTGCGTGTCATCACGAGCGCGGCCACCCTCGTCGAGGTGGTCCATCCGCGAATCAGGCGACCCGCGCTCGAATGGACCTTGTCCCGCGTCGTCGTGGAACCTGTCACGGAGCTCCTCGCGAGACAGGCGGCGGCGCTTCTGGCGGATGCGGGCCTGCACGGTCACAAGCACGCCATCGACGCCATGCTCTGTGCCACCGCTCTCGCCGCTCCAGGTCAGGCCGTCGTGCTCACTTCCGACCCTGACGACCTCTCAGCCCTCTGCGGCGACCGCGTCGTCGTCATCAAGATCTGACCCATCGACGAACCCCGCGAGGGCGAGCCGGTCAGGACGGCAGGCCGTAGGGGGAGACGGCGATGCCGACCAGGTTGCTCGACGGTCAGCTTCGACGCGCCGCCGAAAGGTCGAGTCCGAACAGCCGTACGGCATTGCGCCACGCGATGGCCTCGGCGGCGGCGGGGGAGAGGTTCGCCGCCGCGACGGCACCGAAGGCCGAGGCCGGATCGATGAGCGTCGAGTCGGTGCCGAACAGCAGGCGGTCCTGGTCGACGGCCTCGACCACGGCTGCGATGCGACCCGCGGGCGCGTGGGAGAAGCACGGTTCGAGGTAGAGCCGGTCGCAGGCGGCCGCGGCCTCGATCGCGTGGCGGTAGCCGTCGGCGCCCATGTGCCCGGCGATCGCCCGCAGCCCGGGGGTGTCGAGGCAGACCTGGGCCAGGTCGAGCACCGACGGGCCCCAGGTGTGGACGAGGGCCGGGACGTCGCGCGAGGCCACCAGGGCCAGGGCCGCGCGCAGCTGGGGCGAGGTGACCGGGGAGCCGGTGTAGTCGGTGTGGATCTTCACGCCGACGAAGCGCCCGGTCGGCAGGTACTCGTCGAGGTCCCGCTCGGCGTCGGCCAGCCGGCGGGGGTTGACGGTGACATAGCCGTAGTGGCGGTCGGTCCGGGCGAGCCAGGCGTCCAGGGCCCGGTTGCCGGAGGCGGCGTCGTAGATGACCGCCTCGGTGGCCGACACGATGGACACGTCGATCCCGTAGCGGTCCATGGTGGCCCGGTTGGCCTCGGCCACGTCCATGGTGAAGAACCACGGGCCCCAGTGCGCGTGCACGTCGACGATCATCCGAACAGTCTCCTCGCGTTGCCGCCCGCCACGGCGGCGATCTCGTCGGGCTTCAGGCCGCTGGTCGCCAGCCGCAGCAGCGGGACGAGCGGTTCGTAGTGGGGGGTGCGGGAGCCGTACAGCAGCCGGTCGGCGGGGACGCTCTCCAGCGCGTCGGGCGAGTTGAGCAGCCGCGTGGAGGTGTGGAAACCCGGCTCGTCGGCGGCCACCACCAGGAAGTCGCCCAGGTGGTAGAAGTGCGTGTCGAGGAAGACGACCTTCGCCTCGAGCCCGGAGAACGGCTGCCAGAACCGGCGCACGTCGCCGCCGGTCAGCACCACCAGGCCGAGCGCCGCCGCCCGCCTGGCGACGTGCCGTACCGACGGGAAGCCCGCCTCGACGCCCTGCTCGTCGGGGAAGAGCCGGACGGCCCGCACCCCGAGGGCGGCCAGCCGTTCCATCTCGCGCACCGAGCCGATGGGGTCGCGCAGGTCGAGCGCGCCCACCGGGACGGCTCCCTCCAGCGCGAGCACCTCGGCGTTGCCCGAGCGCATGTCGAACAGCGCCGCCCGCAGCGACGCCACGGCCCCGGCCTGGATCCGGTGCTCGGCCAGCCGGCCGAGCACCGCCGACGGCGTGCCGGGTGGCCCGTCCCTGTCGGCGTAGGCGCCGACCAGCACGTCCACATCGAGCGTCACCGTGAGTTCGCCGATCAACCCGCGCGCGTCGAACGCCGTCACAACCGCCTCCATTGACTATTCGCGCTCAGAACATTACGGTCTGGGCCAAAATCGAGCAACAGGTGGCGGCCCACGGTCGTGCCGGGATCACTCCCCACACTCCCCGCCCCCGCTCCCGCGCGACGACCCCCCGGACCCCGGCCCCCACCCCGGCCCCGACCCGGGCCCCCGATCCCCGGGCCCCCCGACCCCCGGACCCCGGCCCTTCGACCCCGGCCACGACCCGGGCCCCCGCCCCCGGACCCCGGCCCTTCGACCCCCCGACCCCCCGACCCCGGAAGTGATGCCGTGAGAACACTCGTCGTGGCGCTGGCCGCCGCGCTGCTCACCGCCGCGCCCGCGCAGGCGGCCGACTGCCGGCCGCCCACTGTGGAGAAGTTCGGCCCCGCCTCGGTGACCGGCGCCATCGTGGGCGCCTCCGTCCACGAGGGCAAGGCCTACCTGGTGACCAGAGGCCAGAAACCGCCCGTGCTCGCCGAGTTCGACCTGGCCACTCGCAAGGTCGTCAGGACCGCCACCCTGCCCGACGGGCCCGCGACCGGCGAGCCCGAGGGCGCGTGGGCCACCACGGTCTCCGGCGGCAAGGTCTACGCGGGCACCTACCCGGTGCCCGACCTCTACAGCTTCGACCTGGCCACCGGCGAGGTGAAGCATCTGCACTCCTTCGGCAGGAACGGCGGCTTCGTCTGGAGCCTGGCCGCCGCGCCCGACGGCACCCTCTACGCCGGCACCTACCCCGACGGCCGGGTGTGGGAGTACAGGCCCGGCACCGGCGCCGTCCGCAACTTCGGCGTGCTGGCGGCCGGCGAGCGCTACGTCCGGTCGGTCGCCGCCGACGCGCGGAACGTGTACGCGGGCCTGCTCGACAAGGGCAAGCTCGTCGCGATCGACCGGGAGAGCGGTGCCGTACGCGAGCTGGCCCAGGGTTCCACCGGCATCGCGGTGGTGGCCGACCACGGCGAGCGGATCCTGGCCGTCAGCGGCACGACGCTGATCGACGTCCGCAAGGACGGCGCCGACGCCAGGCGCGTCGACACCGGGGCCGGCCTCGACGCGCTCGTGTCCACGCCGGACGGCACCGTCTACGCCACCAGCAGGCCCGACGGCACCGTCTACCGGTACCGCACGGGCGACACCGCGCTCACCAAGGTCGCCGACGCGCCCTCGCCGGGCGACGAGACCCGGCGTCTCGAGCTCACCTCGCCGGGCACGCTGGTCGGCTTCTCCGGCAGCGGCGGCATGTGGTCGCTCGACCTGGCCTCGGCCACCTCGCAGTTCGTCGAACTGATCGACGCGGGCCTGCCCGCGGGCGCCGAGCGGGTGCAGAGCATGCTCCTGGTGCCCAACAGGGCCGTCTACATCGGCGGCCACTTCTCGATGGACGTGCGCGACCTGCGCACCGGCGAGCACCGCCGCTTCCGCGTGCCGGGCGAGCCGAAGGACCTCGTACGGCGCGGCGACAAGATCTACGCCGCCATCTATCCCAGCGGCCAGATCGTCTCCATCGACATCAGGACCGACAAGGTGGAGAGCGTCGGCTTCCTCGGCCACGGCCAGCAGCGCCCGTGGGACATCGAGTACGACCCCCGCACCGACAAGCTCCTGGTCGCCTCGGCCCCGCTGGGCGCCAGGCTCGACGGCGCGCTGTCGATCGTCGACCCCGACACCGGGCAGATCGACGTCCACGAGGGCGTCATCCCCGGCCAGAGCCTGATGAGCCTGTCGCTCGACTCCGCCAACGGCATCGTCTACCTGGGCGGCGACGTGCTGGGCGGCGGCGGCACCCCGCCGACCAGGACCTCGGCCTCGGTCGCGGCCTTCGACCTGGCGACCCGCACGGTGCTCTGGCAGACCGACCCGGTCGCCGGCTACCGCACCTTCCAGGACATCAAGGTCCACGACGGCCTGCTCTACGGCGTCTACAAGCGCGACTCGGGCGCGTGGATCGCGCTGGACCTGGCCACCAGGACGGTCGTGCGCCAGGGCACGCTGTCGGGTTACGGCGAGCTGACCGTGCACAGGGGCAGGGTCTTCGCCGCCACCTTCTTCGGCGGCGGGAACGCCTACGTGCTCGACACGCGGGCCGGGCTGCTGGCCACCGGGCTGGGCGACGAGTGGTACACCAACCCTCAGCTGCACTTCGAGCCGGGTTCGTGGCAGGCGTGGGCGCTGTCGGGAAGGGAGCTGGCCAGGGTCAGGCTTGACCCGAGGTGCCCGCAGAGCTAGGTTCCGGTCTGTGCCGAAATTGATCGACGCGCACCGCCTCCTCGGGCCCGTGCCCTTCGACGACCTGCCGGAGGACCCGCGGCCCGAGATGGACCGCCTGGGCATCGAAGCGGCCTACGTGACACACACGCTGAGCCTCTACTCCGACGCCCAGGCGGGCAACCAGGCGCTCTTCGCGCTCGACGACCCCCGGCTGATCGCCGTCCCCGTGGTGGTCCCCGAGGCGTTCGCCGACATGCCCGACTGGCGGGTCCCGATGGTACGGCTCTGCCCCGAACGGCACAGGTTCGACCTGACCGGACCCGTCGCGCTGCGCTGGCTGGCCGCGCTCGACACCATCGCCGCCGTCGACCTGGACGAGACCTCACCCGCCCAGCTGCTCTCCCTGGCCAGGCAGCTGCCCGGCCAGCGGATCCTGCTGCTCAACCCCGGCTACCGCAGGCTGCGCGCGGTCGCCGAGCTGATGTCCGAGGCGCCCAACGTCTGGCTGGAGATGGGCACGGTCAACACCCAGCGCGCCGTCGAGTGGCTGGCCGCGCGCTTCGGCGCCCGCCGCCTGGTCTTCGGCACGGGCGCCCCCGTCCTCGACGACTGCGGGCCCCGCTTCCTGCTCGACCACCTCGAACTGCCCGGCAAGGACATCGAGCTCATCGCGACGGGGGGCGACCTGCTGTGATCCTCGACGCCCACGGCCACGTCGGCACCTGGCCGGACTTCCTCATCCCCGACCCCACCGCCGAGGGCCTGGTCAGCCTCATGGACCGGCTCGGCATCGACGCCATGGGCATCAGCCACCTGCTCGGCGTCGGGCCCGACGCGGCGCAGGGCAACCGCCTGGCCTTCGAGGTCGCCGGCCGCCATCCCGGCAGGTTCGGCGTCTGGCAGGTCTACAACCCCCACCACCGCACCCCGCTCGCCACCGAGGGCGTGTGGGGCGTCAAGATCCATCCTGACGTGCACCGGTGCCCGCTCGACGACCCGCGCTACGCGCCGGTGTGGGAGCTCGGCCTGCCGGTGCTGTCCCACGGGCAGAGCGACTCGCCGTGGAGCGATCCGGCCCTGTTCGCCGTCGTGGCCGGCCGCCACCCCGACGTCCCGCTGCTGATGGGGCACACCGGGCTCTGGCCGTACGGCTTCGCCCGCGCCGCCCGCCTGGCGGCCGACCACCCGAACCTCTACCTGGAGACCTGTGGCTCGAAGATGACGGGCCGGTGGATCGCCCGCCTGGCCGAACTGGTGGGCGCCGACCGGGTCGTCTACGGCTCCGACTCCTGCTTCCTCGACCTGCGAGCCGGATACGGCCGCGTCGCCCTCGCGCCGCTCGGCGACGCCGACAGGGCGCTCATCCAGGGCGGCAACCTGGCCCGCCTACTCGCCCGATCATCAGGAGGACACCCATGACCCTCGCCCTGCACGGCGGAACCCCGGTCCGCTCCACCCCCTGGCCCTCGTGGCCGCCGCCCCTGGACGACGCCCAGCGCAAACTGGTCACCGACGTGCTGGAGAGCGGGCTGTGGGGCGCCACGCAGGGCGGCGGCGCCGTCGCCGACCTGACCGCCGCCTTCGCCGCCCGCTCGGGCGTGCCGTACGGCGTGGCGGTGGGCAACGCCACCCTCGGCCTGTTCGCCGCGCTGCGCGGCCTCGGCGTCGGGCCCGGCGACGAGGTCATCGTGCCCGCCTACACTTTCGTCGCCTCGGCCACCTCGGTGCTGCTGACCGGCGCCACCCCGGTCGTCGTCGACGTCGACCCGGTGGACCTGCACCTGTCCGTGCCGGCCGCCGAGGCGGCGATCACCGCCAGGACCGTGGCCGTCATGCCGGTCCACCTGGCGGGCAGCCCCGCCGACATGGACGCGGTCAACGAGCTGGCCGCGCGCTACGGCCTGGTGGTGGTGGAGGACGCCGCCCAGGCGCACGGCGCCACCTACCGCGGCCGCCCGATCGGCGGCCTCGGCGACGCCGGCGTCTACAGCTTCCAGGCCGGCAAGGCGATGACCGCCGGCGAGGGCGGGCTGATCGTCTGCCGCGACGAGTCGGCCTATGAGGCGATCTGGTCGGTGTGCAACGTCGGCCGCAAGCTCGGCGGTCACTGGTACGGTCACCCGAGCGTCGGCTGGAACCTGCGCCTCACCGAGATCCAGGCGGCCCTGCTGACGCCGTGGCTCGACCGGCTCGACGCCGAGATCGACCGCAGGGAGGCCTTCTGCGCCGCCCTCGACCTCGGTGACCTGCCGGTGCGCGCCGTACCGCGGCCGGAGGGCACCACCCGCGACTCCCGCCACCTGCTGATGCTCCGCTTCGAGCAGCCGGTCGACCGGTCCTTCGTGCTCGCGGCCATGGCCGCCGAAGGCGTGCCCCTGGAGGGCGGGTACCCGCCGCTGGGCACGATGGGCGCCCTCACCGAGGCGGGCGCCCGCGCCGAGGAGTGCCCCGCCACGCGAGCGGCCGCGGAGAGCGTCGTGTGGGTGCGCCAGGCGATGCTGATGGACGATCCCGCGCGCGCCGCCGACCTCGCCGAGGCCCTCGCCAAGGTCCTCGCCGCCTGACACTCAGCCACCTCTCGACATTTCGGTCTTTACCGGAATCAGCAAGCGATTTAGATTCCGGTCATGACCCTTATCCATAAACTGGTCGCCGCGGGACTGGCGCTGACCACCGCGCTGAGCGCCGCCCCGGCCGGCGCGGACGATCGCGTTCAGGACCTGGGCGTCCCGCTCCAGGACGTCCTGCTCATCGGCGGCACCGTCGCCCCCGGGCCCGGCGGCGGGACCGTGCTCTGGGGCGCCTCCTCCGGCGCGCCCGCCCACCTCAACGCCGTCGACCCCGCCACCGGCGCGGAGGTCGCCCGCCTCGACCTGCCGGGCGCGGCGGGCTCGTGGGCGGTCGACGCCACCCCCGACGGCAGCCTCTACGTCGGCACGTACGGCGACGGCCGGCTCTACCGCTGGACCGAGCGGGGCGGCGTGAAGGACCTCGGCCGCCCGGTGCCCGCCGACGACTTCGTCTGGTCGGTGGCCGCCGGCGAGGGCGCGACCGTCTACGGCGGCACCTCTCCCGGCGGGCGGCTGTTCGGCTACGACCCCGCCACCGGCTTCCGCGACTACGGCAAGCTGTCGGCCGCCCACGCCTACGTCCGCAGCGTCTCCTACGCCGGCGGGAAGATCTACGCCGGCACCGAGGCGCCCGCCGCCGTCTTCGAGGTCGACGCCGCCACCGGGGCGCCCACCCGGCTGCCCACCCCGCCCGGGCTCGACCCGGCGGGCAGGTGGGCCTACGACGTCAACGTCGCCGGCGGATATCTCTACGTCCGCTACGGCGGCGCCGGCCCCGGCCCCCTGCACGTCTGGGACATCGCCGCCAGGACCTGGACCGACGCGCTCGACCAGGCCCACGGCCTCGACGTGTCCCCTCCCGACGGCGAAGGCCGGATCTACTTTGTAAAGGCGGGCGAGCTGGTCCGCTACGATCCCCGCACGAAGACCCTCACGCCGACCGGCATGCCGTTCCTCGGCAGGGTCGCCAACACCCGCGGCATCGGCTGGGCGGAGCTCGGCCTGCCCGACTACCCGGGCAAGAGCGTGGTCGGCCTGCTGTGGCGCGGCCTGATGTTCCGCTACAACCCGCAGACCGGCGCGCGCTCGTTCGTACAGACCGGCGTGCGCGGCGAGCCGATCGACATCACCGCGATCTCCGAGGGCCCCGACGGCCGCGTCTACACCGGCGGGTTCCTCAACGGCGGCTTCGCCGCGCTCGACCCCGTGACGGGGCGGCGGGAGGAGTTCCACACCTTCTCGCAGAGCGAGGACATGACCACGCACGCCGGCAAGCTGTACGTCGGCGCCTACCCCGAGGCCAGGGTCTATTCCTACGACCCGAGGCTGCCGTGGAACAGCACCGAGTACTCCCCGAGCCCCGAGCCGGGACCCGCGCCCAACCCCGCCAGGCTCTTCGACTTCGCCGCCGACAAGCAGATCCGCCCGCGCGCCATGGTCTCGGCCGGCCGCTACCTCGCCGTCGGCACCATGCCCGACCTCGGCCACCTCGGCGGCGTGCTGGCCATCTGGGACCCGGTCGAGGGCAGGCTGAAGCACGCCCGGCGCAACGTGATCACCGACCAGTCGATCGTCTCGCTGGCCTACCGCGACGGCGTCGTCTACGGCGGCACCTCCATCTACGGCGGCCAGTCGGCGACCCCGCCGACCCAGCCCGAGGCCAGGCTGTTCGCCTGGTCGGTGGCCGACGACAGGCTGCTGTGGCAGATCACGCCCGCGCCCGGCAAGCCGGCCATCCCCGCGCTGACCTTCGACGACCGCGGCAGGCTGTGGGGCATCGCGGGCGGCACCGTGTTCGGCGTGGACACCGCCGAGCGCAAGGTCGTCAAGACCGTCACCCTGTCCGGCAGCAGGAGCGCCGGCGGGCAGCTCGCCTTCAACCCCGCCGACCGGCTGCTGTACGGCGCGCACGCCGGGGCCGAGGTGTTCTGGCTGGACCCGCGCACGCGGGCGCACGACGTGCTGAAGCAGGGCGCCGTGCACCAGCTGGCCGTCCACCGGTCGGGCGAGGTGTACTTCGCCGAGGGGTCGCGGCTGTTCAGGCTCAAGGCGCAGCGGGACCGCTGACGCTCGCACCCCGGACGCGCCGACGCCTCCTCTCCGGTCACGCTGGAGAGGAGGCGTCGGCGCAGGAGGTCAGCAGAGGCGGTAGGTGTAGAAGTTCTCGTTCCTGGACAGGTACATGTGCCCGTCCGGTCCCTTCAGCAGGATCGAGATGGGCCGCGTGATGAGCGTCAGCCCCATCGTCGCCCGGTCGATCTTGTACACCTTGCCCTGGACCTTGCCGTAGAGCTTGCCGTCCGAGCCGAGCTCGATGTTGGTGTCGAGCCAGACCTGGGTGGCGGTGGACCACGGGTAGGTCTGGTGCTTGGTGACGCGCAGGGTCCGGCCGGTGGCCGGGTCGAGCTCGTACAGCGCGTCGGGGCTCAGCCCCCACAGCTTGCCCTCGTCGTCGAAGGTGATCGAGCCGAGCGCCAGGTCGCCGGCGACGGGCTTGGTCCGCCACTTGAGCGTGTCGGTCGCCATGTCGTAGGCGAAGGCCACGGCCGCGTCGTCCTGCGGGGTGCTGATGCCGCCGAAGGCGCTGGTGGCGCCGTAGATGACGCCGTCGCGGTAGGCCAGGCCGATGATGCTGTGGCCGGGGATGAGGTTACGCTTGACGATCGTCTCGCCGGTCGCGGGGTCGAGGAGGCCGAGGGCGCCGCCGACGGTGCCGACCTTGGGGACGGTGCCGAAGGCCAGCCGGTCGCCGGCCGAGATCATCGCGAACGGCCGGTCCTGCTCCTGGTCGGCCAGGTTGAGCAGGAGCCTGGGCTCGCTGCCCGTCCACTCGTAGATCCGGGCCCACGGGTAGACGCCCAGGTAGAGCTTGCCCTTGTGGGTGACCATGCCTTCGCTCTGCCCGACGTTGGGCCAGAACCGGGTCTCGCCGGTGGCGGGGTCGAAGGCGGCCAGGCCACCGGTGAAGAAGCCGCCGCCGTAGACGCGGCCGTCGGGGCCGACGCCCATCGAGCGGATGCTGACCGGCTGGCCCGTGAGGGTGCCGTCGAGCAGCCGGCCCTGGCCGGTCTTGCGGTCGAAGTGCCAGATACGGCCGGTCGAGCCGGTGCCGACCAGGGTGTGGCCGACCCAGCCGAGCGGCCTGGCCGCGCCGCCGCCGAAGTCCGTGAAACCGGTCTTGGTGATCTTCTCGGTGTCGAGGTCGTAGGTGACCAGCTCGTCGCCCTGGAAGACGTAGAGCCGGTTGCCGTGCCTGCCGCCGCCGACGGTCAGGCTGTCGACGTCCTCGACGACGTCCTTCCAGGCGCGGCGTTCGAGGTCGTAGACGCCCATGGGGTTGCCGTTGGTGGAGGTGGCGAACCTGACCAGCAGGTAGCGGCCGGCCACGTCGATGTCGTAGGCGTAGCCGTGGCCCTCGATGGGCGGCTCGATGACCTCCTTGGTCACCCCGTCGCCGCCGACGACCGCGACCTTCATGCTCTGCGCGCCGACGCCCGCGTAGATCGTGCCGTCCTCGGCGACGGCCAGGTCCCTGACGAACTGCTCGCCGGGGACGGGGCTGCCGAGGTCGGTGATCTGCCCGCCGGCGGTGTCGTAGCGGACGAGCTTGCCGTGCGGGGAGGTTCCGCCGTAGACGGAGGCGCCGTCGGGGCTGGCGGCGACGGTCCACACGAAGGTCTCGGTGGGCGCGGCGATGCCCAGCTCGGTCACCTTGTCGGTGGCCGGCTCGTAGCGGAACAGCCTGCCCATGGCGCCCGGGGCGGCGTTGTAGCCGCCGACGTAGACGGAGTGGTCGGGGGCGACCGTGACCGCCCAGGAGCCGAGCGCGAGCGGCAGCGGGCGTTCGGCGACGAGCGTGCCGTCCTTGGCGTTCCTGATGCCGAGGATGGCGGGGCCCGAGGCGCTGGAGGTGACGGAGTAGACGCGGGGGCCGTCGGGATGGGAGGCGTCCATGGCGGTGCCCGCGGTGGTGGCGCCGGTCAGGGGGAGTGCGCCCAGGTTCTTGAACCCGCACCCGCTCGGGGGTGCCACGGATTCGGCCTGGACCGGAGATGCGGTGGGAAGGGCAAGGAGGAGGGCCATCGCCAGCGCCCGCCAAGATACGGTCATGGCCGTAATTTTGCAGGTTCGCTTGCCCCAACGGAAGGGACCAGGCGGAGGGCCGTGGCCGCGGGGGCGTCGAGCCGGGAACTAGGAGAGGTCGAGGACGGCGTCGGCGCGCCGCCTGGTGCCGTCCTCGGCGAACCACCGTTCCTCGGCCGCGAACCACTCCACCCACCGCTGTTCGAGGCCGGGACCGTCGCGCTTCAACACCCTGGCCATGCGCACCTCCCGCGGCGCCTCCACCCACACCGTGAAGGACACCGGAGCGCCGCGGCGGGCCGTACCGACGCCCTCGATGACCAGCACGGGCGCGGCGGGCACGATCACCTCCTCGGCGTGGACGCCGCGGACCCAGTCGTAGCGGCGGAAGGAGCCCGGCCGTCCCTCGCTCAGCGGGCGCAGCACCCGCTCCTCCAGCGCGGCGAACCACGGCCCGGGCCCCTCCTCCCACGGCACGGGGAAGTCGTCGCTGTGCACCACCTGCGCACCGAGGGCGGGCCCCAGCCGGTCGGCGAACGTCGTCTTGCCCGAGCCGGCCGGTCCGTCGACCGCGACGACACGGGTGCGACCGCAGGACGGCGGCCTTGCCATGATGCGTCTCACCAGGTGATCCATCCGACCGATCCTGCCATGGTGGAACAGGGACCTGACTGTCGAGCGCTGCCTCTCGCCTGCGAGGCTGGTAAGGCCGTAAGCTCGGCGACCACCACTGGAGGTTGATCTTGCGCGGACTCCTCGGCGACATCGTCGTCCTCGATCTGTCGCGGGCCCTGGCGGGCCCGCACGCCGCCCAGATGCTCGGTGACCTCGGCGCCAAGGTGATCAAGGTCGAGCATCCCCGGGGCGGCGACGAGTCACGCGGCTGGGGGCCGCCCTTCGTCGGCCCCGAGCACGACATCTCCACCTACTTCCTGTCCGCCAACCGCAACAAGCAGTCCATCGCGGTCGACCTGAAGTCGGAGGAGGGCAGGCGGCTCATCGAGCGCCTGGTACGGCACAGCGACGTGCTGATCGAGAACTTCCGCACCGGAGTGCTCGACCGCCTCGGCTTCCCCGTCGAGCGCCTGCACGAGCTCAACCCCCGCCTGGTGGTGCTGTCCATCACCGGCTTCGGCCACGACGGCCCCGAAGGCGGCAGGCCAGGCTACGACCAGATCGCCCAGGGCGAGGCCGGCCTGATGTCGCTGACCGGGCCCTCGCCGGACGAGCCGTACCGGGTGGGCGCCTCCATCGCCGACCTGCTGGCGGGCATCCACGGCGCCTACGGCGTCGTCGCCGCCCTCTACGCGCGCGAGCGCACCGGCAGGGGCGAGGTGGTGCGCACCTCGCTGCTGGCCGCGGTGACCGGCGTGCACGCCTACCACGGCACCGCCTGGACGGTCGGCGGCCAGGTGCCCGTCGCGGGCGGCAACCACCACGCCTCCATCGCCCCCTACGGCGCCTTCCACTGCGCCGACGGGATGCTGCAGATCGCCGTCGCCAACGACGTGCAGTGGCGCAAGGTGGCCGCCTTGCTGGACATCGACCCCGATGACGCGAAGTATGCGACGAACAGGCAGAGGTTCGCGCACAGGGATGAGCTGATCGTCGAGATGGAGAAGGCCCTGGCCCGTCACGACCGGGCGCACTGGCTGGCCGCGCTCGCCGAGCTCGGCGTGCCCGCGGGCGCCATCCGCACGCTGGACGAGGTCTACGCGTGGGACCAGACCCGCTCCCAGGGGCTGGTCGTCGAGGTGGACCATCCCGTGCTGGGCCGCATCGAGCTGCCGGGGCCGCCGCTGCGTTTCGACGGCGCCGAGCCGGTCGAGCACACCGCGCCGCCGGCGCTCGATCAGGACGGCGAGAACGTACTTTCCTGGTTGGCGGAACGGGAACGGTGACCGGCGCGTCAATTCTGCAGCACTCGACGACAGCAGGGGAGCAGTGGTGAGCCGGCCGGACGCGCGCACTCTCATCGAGACGGTCCTGGACAAGGGATCGTGGAAGTCATGGGACACGCCGCCCGCCGACCCCTCACAGCCGGGCTCCTCCTATGCCGAAGAGCTGGCCGCCGCCCGCGCGAAGAGCGGCTACGACGAGTCGGTGATCACCGGTGAGGGGTTCCTCGGCGGGCACCGGGTGGCCGTCATGGCCTGCGAGTTCTCGTTCATGGCCGGCTCGATCGGCGTGGCGGCGGCCGAGCGGCTGGTGCTGGCGGTCGAGCGGGCCACCAGGGAGGGGCTGCCGCTGCTGGCCTCGCCCGCCTCCGGCGGCACCCGCATGCAGGAGGGCGCGCTCGCCTTCACCCAGATGATCAAGATCGCGGCGGCGGTGCAGCGGCACCGCGACGCGGGCCTGCCGTACATCGTCTACCTGCGGCATCCGACCACCGGTGGCGTCTTCGCCAGCTGGGGCTCGCTCGGGCACGTGACGGCGGCCGAGCCGGGGGCGCTCATCGGGTTCCTCGGCCCGCGCGTGTTCGAGTCGCTGCACGGCTACGCCTTCCCCGAGGGCGTCCAGGTGGCCGAGAACCTGTTCACGCACGGCCTGGTGGACGCGGTCGTCTCGGCCGAGGACGCCCGCGCCATGGCCATCAGCGCGCTGACCGTGCTGACGGCCGGCAGGAGCGGGCTCGAGGCCGGGGCCGCCCCCGAGGAGGACCTGCGTCCGGTGGAGGCGTGGGAGGCCATCACCCGCTCGCGCCGCGACGACCGGCCGGGCATCCGCACGCTGCTGAAGCTCGCCGCCACCGACGTCACCCCGCTGAACGGCACCGGCGAGGGCGAGGCCGATCCGGGGCTGCTGCTGGCCCTGGCCAGGTTCGGCACGGCGCCGGCCGTCGTGCTCGGCCAGGACCGGCGCACGCAGCGGGCGACGGGACCGTTCGGGCCCGCCGGGCTGCGCGTGGCCAGGCGCGGCATGCGACTGGCCGCCGAGCTCGGCCTGCCCCTGGTCACCGTGATCGACACGGCGGGCGCCGCCCTGTCGAAGTCGGCAGAGGAGGGCGGCCTGGCCGCCGAGATCGCCCGCTCGCTGGCCGACCTGGTCATGCTCGACGCGCCGACGGTCTGCCTGCTGCTCGGTGAGGGGGCGGGCGGCGGTGCGCTGGCCCTGCTGCCCGCCGACAGGGTGCTGGCCGCCCAGCACGCCTGGCTGTCGCCGCTGCCGCCCGAGGGCGCCTCGGCCATCCTCTACCGCAGCGTCGACTTCGCCCCCGAGATCGCCCAGGCGCAGGGCGTGCGCGCCACCGACCTGCGCCGCGACGGGATCGTGGACCGCGTCATCCCCGAGCGGCCCGACGCCGCCTACGAGCCGCAGGCCTTCTGCGAGCGGGTGGCGCGGGCGCTGGAGTACGAGATCGCGCGGTTGCTGGCGACGCCGAAGGCGGACAGGTTGCCTGCCCGCCTGGCGCGTTACCGCTCGCTCGGGATCTAGCGCCGCCAGATCTCCTTGCCTGCCTGGTCGTAGCCGACCACGTGCACGTCCAGGTTGTCCTTCGTCGTGCGGGCGGAGAACAGGGTGAAACCGAGACCCCAGGGGTCGGACCGCAGCGTCGCGGTCAGGCGGGCGCCGTCCGGGTAGACGAGCTCGACCTTGGCCGTCGTCTTGACCGTCCATCCGGCGAGGACGTTCTGGCCGTGGCTGTAGGTGGCGTCCTCGATCCTTTGCGGTTCGACGGCGAAGCGCCCCCCGGCCCCCCAGATGATCATGCAGCCGTTCTGGTGGGTGATGCTCGCGCCGCCCTCCAGGACGGCGGCCGGGCCGACGGGCGGGGAGACCGTGCACGCGTCGGGCGCGTCGCCGCCGACCGAGGCCACCGTGTTTCCCCTGGCGTCGCTCAGCACGAACTGCTCGCTGCCGCCGGGGTAGGGGACGGCCCAGATCTTCAGCGGCGCGCCGGCGGGCGCGTACATGGTGCCGCGAACACCGGACTTCACCGCCTCGACCTGGGCGGCCTCGGATCCGGCCACCCCGATCGCGCTCTTGCCGAGGTCGAGCAGGCGGCGGGCGTCACCCGGCCCGACCGGCTCGAAGGCGTCGCACGTGGTCTTGGTCCCCGGGGTGGAGCGGCACAGGCCGTCCCAGGTCCTGCCGTCGGCGAGCGTCACCTTGCTGAACCACACCTTCGCCTCGCCGATGGTGACCACCTCGCCGATCGGCGGGTGCGGGTCCCAGGCGGGCTTGTCGGCGGGATGGTCGTCGCGCCACAGCTGCCTGCCCGCCGCGTCGTAGCCCACCAGGGTGAAGCCTTCGAGGTAGAGGTCGCCGGTGACGGCCCGCTCACCCGCGAACAGGCTCACCCCCACCTTCCACGGGTCCGGCTTCACCGCCGCCGTCAGCGCCTTGCCGTCCTTGCGGACCAGCTCCACCTTCGCGGTGCCCCGGCGGGCGATGCCGAACCAGTGGCCGCTGTTGACCCGCAGCTGGACCGCCATGGGCTTGCCGCCCAGGTCGTCGAGCGTCAGGTTGTCGACCCTGACCAGGTGGAGCCCCACCTCGCGGCCCTCCAGGGTCCAGATGAGATTGCGGTCGGGGGTGTCGTAGGGCCGCACGCTGAGGTCGCCGAGCTTCACGGCGGCGCCCGCGGGCTTGCCCTGCGCGGACTCGGGGAGCATCGTGATGCCCCGCAGCCGCTGGGAGAGGACGCGGCCGCCGGCGTCGGCGAACTCGTAGGAGGTGACCTGATCCGTGCTGGGGTAGGCGACCGTCCAGATCTTCATCGGGGCCCCCGAGGGCTGGTGGAGGGTGCCGGTGAAACGGGCCCCCTTCGCGGTGACCGCCGTCACCGTCGCCACCTCCTGGCGCGCGCCACCGTAGTCGAGGATGGTCTCACGCAGCGGCACGGACTGGGTCGTCCCCTCGAACCAGCCGGCGTTCCGCAACGCCTTGGCGCCGGCGTTCTCGCCGCACATGCTCGAGGAGGCGCTCCCCGCGTACTGCACGTCCCGGCAGAGCGCGAGCAGGCCCGCGTCGTTCTTGCCGTACCACAGGCGCATCGGGCGGTCCTCGGTCGGGTTGTCGATGACGAGCGCCTCGCCCACCGGCTTCGGGTCCTTCGGCGGGCCCATGGTCGTCTGCCTGTCCTGGCCCCCGTTGAGCAGGAAAGGCACGAGCAGGGCCACCAGCGCGACCGGCAGGGCGGCCAGCAGGACCGGCCAGACCCACCGGCCCCGCCGGGCCCGCCGCTGCACCTCGATCCAGGCCGTCGGGCCGGCCTCGAAGGTCATGGCGCGGGCGTCGAGCGCGGCACGCAGCCGCTCTTCCAGGTCGTTCACAGCTTCCCCCTCAGTGCCGCCAGGCCCCGGCTGGCGTGTGTCTTGACCGAACCGGGCGACACGCCCATGGCGTCGGCGATCTCTCGCTCGGACAGGTCGAGCCAGTAGCGCAGGATCAGCGCCTCCCGCTGGCGGCGCGGCAGCGTGTCGAGGGCGGCCAGCAGTTCCCAGTGCTCCTCGGCCACGATGACGGCGTGCTCGCTGCTGCGGGCCGGCTCGGGGGGTTCGGGACGGCGCAGCCGGCTGAGGCGCAGGTGCCGCAGCCGGTTACGGGTCAGGTTGCAGACGGTCGCGCGCAGGTATCCGAGTGCCGCCGCGTCGTCGCGCAGGCGGCGGCCGTGCAGCCTGGCGAACGCCTCCTGGGCGATGTCCTCGGGGTCGTCGGCGCCCAGCAGTCCCGCCAGCCGTACCAGGGACTGGTACTGCGCGGCGAACAGCTCCGCGAAGGTGGGGGCCGCGGGCGCCATGGTGGGTGTTTCCATCACGTACCAGAGACACCCGCCGTGGCGACCGGTTGACCGGAGGAGTCGAGGAAATCGAAACCGCGTACCCGCGCGCCGGGGACGGTCACCGTCCAGATGGAAAGCGGCGCCCCCGCGGGCCGGTGGACGGTGCCGCTGACCGTGGCGCCTTCCACGGTGCGCGCGCGCACGCCGGCCACGCCGGGCCGGGCGGCGCCGTAGTAGAGGTCGCCCTCGCGGTCCTCCGCCCACGCCGGCTCCGGCCGGTCGGACACGTCGTGGCCGCAGGAGCGGGGCCCGCACAGCCGCAGGTCGCCGTCCTCGTCGGTGGTGCGGGCGAACCACAGCCGCACCGGCGGGTCCGAGACGGTCAGCACCTGGCCGACCGGCGCCTTGCCCTGCATGACCCGCTGGTAGATCTCCGACGTCTCCGGAGCCTCGCCGCACCCCACCAGGACGAAGGGCACGAGGGCGCATAACCATCGCATGCCAGGAGAGACGCTCGACCGGGCGACCGGTTGACCGGGGTCAGCCGACCGGCAGGCGTTCCACCCTGATCGAGAAGACCTCCTCGCGGGGCACGACCACCTCATAGGCCCCATGGTCGACCATCCAGTAGCCGAGCGCCTCCGCTTTCATGCCACTGTGGCCGGTGTAGGCGATGTGGAGGCCGTCGTCGTCCTCGTCGAGGACCACGCACGGCTCGCCGCCGAACGCGCCGACCGTGCGCACGAGCACCAGCCACTCCAGCTCGGAGCGGTCCACGGTGCGCCGCCAGTAGCCGGAGGCCGCCTCGAAGCCGTCCAGCTCCTCCTCGCTGAACAGCACGACCTCGTCGCTGTCGGGCCCGATCGCCGCCGGGTGGGTGCGGCCCCGGTGGCGGGCGACGAAACCCGACGCCACGGGCACGATCTCGTCGCTCATGACGACGGCCGCCAGGTGAGCCCGTCGTAGGCGGCGAACGGCCGCTCGCCCGCGCCGGTGACGTGCACGATCTCCGCTCCCGCCGGGATGGGCATGGGCGTGGTGTGGAACTGGGGCACCACGTGCTCGCGCGAGGTGGTGAACCCGTTGCCCGCGAACGGCGGCGCGTCGCTCCAGTCGCCGCCCATGTGCGGCCCGTACGGCACCGCGTAGGTGTCCACGTCGCGCGCGTACCACCGCATCAGGTAAAGCTCGGGCACGTGGGCGCTCAGCTCCGATCCCTCGAAGGACAGGTCGAGCCCCAGGAATAACGCCCGGGGCGTGGTCAGCCGCACGCAGTCCTGCACGCGGTAGACGTAGCCGGAGATGACCGTGCGCTTGCCCGAGAGGTAGGGCACGAGCAGCCGGGGCGGCACCACCTTCTGCATCTGCGTCCTACGCTCGTTCACGACACCACTTTACGATCTCTTGGCCGTCACGATCCAAGAACCCCGCCAATCGCGGCGGCCCCTGGTCAGGGCAGCCGGCCCACACCCAGCACCCGGTGCTCGAGGCACGGCAGCGTGGCGCGGGCGGAGGCGGTCAGCTCGGCGTCGAGCTCGACCACCTGCACGCCCGGTGCGCTACCCAGATCGGCGCGCACCACGCCCAGCGGGTCGACCAGCATGCTGCGCCCGACGCCGAACCCGTCGCTCGCCTCGGCGGGATTGGGCGCCTGGTCGACGGCGGCGGTCCACATCGTGTTCTCCAGCGCCCTCGCCCGCACGAGCGTGATCCAGTGGTCCTCCTTGAGGGGGCCCGAGCTCCAGGCCGCGATGACGGCGAACATGTCGGCGCCCCTGTCGACCAGCGCCCTGGCCAGCTCGGGGAAGCGCAGGTCGTAGCAGGTGATGAGCCCGATGCGCAGCCCGGCCAGCTCGACCACCGTGGGCTCGGAGCCGGGGGCCACCAGCTCCGACTCGCGCGAGCCGAAGGAGTCGAACAGGTGGATCTTCCGGTAGGTGGCCCTGACGGCGCCCGAGGCGTCGATCGCGACCGCGGTGTTGTGGACGCGGCCCTCTCCCGGCTCGAAGACGCCGGCGATCACCGCGACGCCGTGGTCGCGGGCCGCCTCGGCCAGGCCGGTCACGAAGGGGCCGTCCAGCGGCTCGGCCAGCTCGGCGATGCGCCTGCCGTACCTGGTCAGGGTGGCCTCGGGGAAGATCGCGAGGTCGGCGCCCTCGGCCCTGGCGATGGCCTCGGTGGCCCGCTTGAGGTTGGTGGCGGGGTCGGGGGAGACGGGCAGCTGGCAGAGGGCGATTCTGGTCACGTCTCGAGACTATGCCCGGCTGGAACCCGGCGGCCAGATCACCCGCACCGGCATCCCGGCCTGTCTGGCCATGGCCACCACGTCGGCGGTGCCGCCCGGGCCGCGCGGCGCGGTGCCGTCCCATACGGCGACCAGCTCGTCGGCCTCGGACAGCATGGCCTGCGCCGCGGCCAGGTAGGCGGGCACCCCCGCCTCCTCGAAGGGCAGTTCGAGGACGTGGGTGGCCTTGCCGAGCAGCATGTCGTAGGTGTGGCGGGCGTCGGCGGGCAGGCTCTCCCGGTAAAGGCGGGCGGGCAGGACGGCGTGCAGTTCGCCGCCCGCCGCGATGGTCTCGGCCGCGAAGATCTGGTCGGACCCTTCCGCCAGGCACGACACGCCGACCAGGCCGGGGCCCGCGCTCGCCAGCTCGTCACGCAGGGCCTGGCCGACCAGCTCGACCGTGTGCGGCGTGAGCTCGCGGTGTCCCGTCACGGCGAACCTCGTCATCGCGTCCTCACCACCTGGAAGCCCGCCAGGGCCAGGATGCCCGGCAGGTTCCTGATCGTGTCGCGGTCCTTTTCCTTCGCCGATGCTGACAAAGTGGACCAGTCTCCTATATCGGGATGTGTCTTGTTCTCATCATCCCGCAAGGGGCCGTGGGACCAACCGCGGGTCACCATCATGCGTACCCAGCGCACGTGCTCCATCTCCGCCAGGAGCTCGATCTCCTCCTCGGCGAAGGCGAAGCCGAGGTCCGGGTCGACGCGCGGGCCGAGCGCGCACCCGACCTCCTTCAGCTTCCTGCCGATGTCCTCGGCCAGCAGCCGGTTGGACTCCCGCTTGTCCTCCTCGAGCTCCTCCCACGGCACCAGCGAGGAGTTGACCGCGAACCTGCCGCCCCTGCCGCGCTGGTCGGCCAGGTAGTGGCTGTGCGTCGCCTTGGCCAGGGTCTCCACCAGGTCCTCGGCGATCAGCCGCGGGTCGCCCGCCGCGTCGGTCACCGGGAAGACCCTGAGCGCGCCGTCCAGGCCCTCCAGCAGCGTGGAGTCGAAGGCCGCCGCGTGGTCGACGCGGACGACCAGCGAGCCGGGGCCGCCGCCCCACAGCCGCAGCGACGTGAGCGCGACCTTCAGCGCGAGGTCCTGGTCGGGGTAGCAGACGTAGACGCGGCGCGAGGCGTGCGGCAGCACCTCGGGCAGGCTCACCTGCTCCGGCTCCAGGTCGATCGCCTCGAGGTCGCAGGCGGTCAGCAGCAGGTCGTGCCGGGCGCACAGGGCCGCCGTCGCGCCGGTCGCGTCCGCGTCGACGACGGTGACCGGCAGCGGCCCGGCCTCCCGCGCCCGCGGGCGCCAGTGCCTGGCCAGCTCCAGCAGCAGCGTCCGGCCGAACGTGCCGAGGCCGATGACCATGACCGGGTCCGGTGTGGTGATCGGGTCGTTGTCCAGCAGCACGCGGGCCGCGAGCGTGTCGGGGTTGAAGAAGTCCAGGTGCAGTCCCGTCGGCCGGGTGAGCCCGAGCCGCCGGGCGCGCAGCGCGGCGCACATGTCGGGGTCGGAGATGAGCCCGTAGGCGGCCAGCGGGCGGGCCTTCGGCCGCGGCAGGGCGTGCGCGGCCAGCGCGATCGCGGTGTTGGTCGCGCTGTCGGCCTCGCAGGCGTACAGGACGGCGGCGCGTTCGATGCCCGCCGCGCGCAGCACGGCGGGATCGCGCGGGTCGCCCTCCACGTGCAGCACCCCGCGGTCGGCGTGGGGCGTGGGGGAGATCCGCACCACGCCGCGGCTGGCCGCGCGCAGGCGCGTGGTCAGCACGCCCGCGATCGGCCCGGTGCCGCAGATGACCGCGTGGCCGCGCGAGCCGCGGGCGCGCAGGCGGCGGATCTCGGTGGAGAACAGCAGCAGCAGACCGGCGACCAGGGCGTAGATCGTCGCGGCGGGGGCGGTGAAGCGGGCCACCTCCAGCGCCCATCCCAGCGGCTTGTGATCGACGTCGAACGGAGCCGGATCGAGGACGAACAGCTGCAGCGAGTAATAGACCAGATCGAAGGCCGAGGCCCCGGGCTCGAGATACGCGGCGAATCCCACCAGGCCGAGAACGAAAGACGCGAGCACCAGTACGGCGAATGACAGCCGCAAAGCCATTACGTCACGATATTTTGTGTCGCCTTTGAAAGTCCAGTTGCTCGTCGTGTATTCATGTCTGCATGGACCCCGTCAATGCGTTTCTCGCCTGGTCCACCGAGGCTGAGGGCTCCGAGTCGGTCATCAGGGCGGTCCAGTCGGTGAAGAGCCAGCTGGCCGAACGTCATTTCGACGTCTACGACTGGAGCGAGCAACCCCATAGCCGCAACATCGGCATCGAGATCCAGGAGCAGATCCGCAGGTCGGACATTCTCATCCTGGAAGGAAGTACGGTTCGCCCCAATTTGGCATTTGAAGTCGGTTTTGCGCGAGCGTTGGATTTGCCTGTCGTCGTCATCAAGCAGGAGGGCACCAGCGAGCTGCCCGAAGACTTCGGCGCGCCGCGATACCTCAACTATCCGAGTGCCAGCAACGACGCCGGGTTCAGCAAATTCGAGACCGATTTCGGCAGGTTGCTCGACCGTCTGGAGCTGGAGTCGCTCAGCCCCGGCCACCGGGCGCTGCGCCGCAAGCTGACCCAGCTGCACGGCGGCCTGCAGTCGGTGCTCAGCAACCACGACAGCGACCACCCGCAGCTGCACCTGCGCAGCGGCTGGCTGGAGGCGCTCGCCTCCGAGGTGCGCAACTCCGGCCCGTCCAACCTCGTCACCGACGCCGACTACTACTCCCACTGCTTCGCCGAGCTGCGCGACTGGAACGACGGCCCGATCAGGGCCATCGCCGACCTGACCGACAACACCGAGACCTTCTGGCAGACCGACCTCGAGCACCCCGAGCTGATGAGCTCCCAGGTCACCGAGCGGATCTTCCTCATCGACTGGAAGCTGTTCTTCCAGGGCGAGGCGGAGCTTTCACGGCACATGTCCATGTGGCGCGACCACATCGGCAGCCTGGCCGACAGCAGCTACGAGATCTACGTGGCCGCCGTCGACGACGTGGGGCTCGGCGTGCGCCACCCCTTCGGCGACACCGCCGTCGGCGCCCACCTGCTGCTGCTCAACCCCGACTGCATCGGCGGCTACCGGAGCAGGCTCGACAGCGACTTCGGCGAGCGGCGCATGCTCCACATCGAGCGCGACCGCCACCGTTTCAACCTGGCCAACCGCTACTACGACGCGGTCAAGGCGCGGGCGGTGCGGTTCGACCCCAACCACGACTTCCACACCCTCAAGCGCGAGTGGCTGCGCAAGCTGGAGATCGGCAGGTGGGACGAGCACTGGACGCTGCGCACCGAGCACCGCTCCCCGGCCTACTTCGACCGCTACGACCAGCACATCCGCACCTGGATCCCGATGTACGACGACCTGATCCAGGACTGCTCGGCCACCGTCGCCAGCGAGATCCTGCGCATCTTCCAGGAGATCGACATGTCGGTCTCGGTCCTGGAGATCGGGTACGGCACCGGCAGCCTCACCTCCGCGATCGTCCCGTGGATCCGCACCCTGTGCGAGCCGTTCGAGCAGCTCGGCCAGCTCTACCCGGTCGACCGGTACCGCGCGATGGACCGCGCAGTGCAGATGCGCAAGCTCGCCCACAAGAAGATCGGCGACGACCTGAACCGCTGGGTGCGCCTGCTCAACAAGACCGCGTGGGACGACGTCGAGGACAACATCACCTACAACGTCATCTTCGGCTCGCTCGTCACCCACTTCCTGTTCGGCCAGAACCCCACCGACGAGTCGATCGACTCCTTCTTCGCCGAGTGCGCCAGGCGCCTCGAACCCGGCGGCAGCCTGGTCTTCTCCGACTGCTTCGCCCCCGACGACGACCACGAGCGCACGTCGGCGGTGGCCGCCTGGCGGACCTGGATGATCGACAACGGTCTCTCGGAGGACTACGCGGAGGCCTACCTGGCCGGCAACCAGGACATGGTCAACGCCGTGTCCGTGCCCCGCGTCGCGGCGGGCGCCGAGCGTCACGGCCTGCGCCTGGTCAAGGAGAAGCTGGTCGGCTCCACGCAGATGTTCCGCCTGCTGGTGTTCCGCTCCGCGCGCTGAGCGCCGCGGCGTAGGCCAGCGCCTGCGCCCGCGCGCAGGCGCCCACGGCCTCGTCGGGCGGCAGGAACCGCGGATCGTGCAGGCCGGCGTGGACGAACCCGGGCGCGCCGCCCAGCCCGACGAAGGCCATCAGCGTCGGCCACGCGGTGCCGTAGTGGGCGAAGTCGTCGCCGCCGCACGAGTGCCAGGCCGGGGCCGGCGCGAACCCGGCCGTCGCCGCCCCGCGCCTGGCCGCCTCGGCCAGCGCGGGGTCGTTGACCAGCGGCGGCTCGCTCTTGGTGACGGTCAGCCTCGCGGCGCACCCGTGGGCGGCGGCCACGTGCTCGGCGCACTCCCTGACGGCCGACAGCAGCGCGCGCTGGTCGGCGGTGTCCAGCGCGCGGAGCGTGACCAGCGCGTGGCCGGCGCCGGGGATCACGTTCTCCGCGGTGCCCGCGTGGACGGCCCCCACGGTGAGCGTGGCGCCGTGGACCGGGTCGATCCGCCGCCCCACCAGCCCGTGCAGCGCCACCACCAGGTGCGAGAGCGCCAGCACCGGGTCTCTCGTGCGGTGCGGGTAGGCGGCGTGCCCGCCGAGCCCCTCGACGTCGATCCTGATCGCGTCGGCCGCCGCGTTGACCGTGCCGGGGTCGGCGCCTATCGTGCCCCACGGCAGGTCGGGGTGGACGTGCACGGCGACCACCGACTCCACCCTCTCCGCCGCCAGCTCGCCCTCGCGCAGCAGCGCCACGGCGCCCGACGGGTGCCGCTCCTCGCACGGCTGGAAGACGGCCACCAGCGGCGCGGGCAGTTCCGTCCTGCTCGCCGCCCGCACCAGCGCGACCAGCGCGGCCAGGTGCACGTCGTGGCCGCAGGCGTGCATGTGCCCGTTGGCCGAGGCGAAGGCCGCGCCGGTCAGCTCGGCCAGCGGCAGCCCGTCGAGCTCGGCGCGGACGCCGATCGCGGGCTCGCCCTCCGGCCCCACCCTGACGATCATCCCGGTGCCCGCCACGACCCGGTGGGGCAGCGGCAGGTGCTCGGCGATGACGCCGCAGGTCTCCACCTCCGCGCCCCCCGGTTCGGGTACGGCATGCAGCCGGTGACGCAGGCGGATCGCGTCAGGCAACTCGTCGTCCAGCAGGCGAAGGAGAGCGCTCAGCGTCACGAACGGAGTATGAGCCGGTTCGGCACCGGTTTCCACCAGGTGAGCATCCGCCACATCCATTCGAGCGGACCGTATCTGAACACCGACAGCCACCACCAGCTGAACAGCAGCTGCGCGAGCACCGTCACGCCCGCCACGGCGAGCACCGGCCAGCGCATCGGGGCGGTCAGCACGATGACCACAGTGCCCGAGACGTAGTTGGTCAGCGCCATCCTGCCCATCGGCTCCAGCCAGCGTGGCCGCAGGAACAGCACGAGCGTGGAGTAGGCGGCGGCGCCCGCGAGCGCCGCCGTCACGTAGACCCACCACTCGTCGGTCCGCAGGTAGAGCGAGCCGAGCGCCGCCGAGACGACCGCCGACACGCCGAACCCCGGCAGCAGCCATCCGCGGCCCGGCCGCAGGTCCATCAGCGCCATGCCGATCAGGAACAGCCCGGGGATGATCAGGATGCCGCCGCCCACCCACACGCCCCACGCGGTGGCCGCCACCCCGAGCACCAGGACGGGCCAGCCGCCCGACAGGAACGAGGCCGGCAGCAGCACGCCGATGCCGAACAGCGCGTAGTCGGTCAGCACCTCACCCTCGTACCAGGTGTGCTGGACCAGCCCGAACACCAGCAGCCACAGCAGCCTGCGCAGCAGCACCCACCGTCCGGCGCCGCGCAGCACCAGCGCGAAGCTGACGCCGAACAGCAGCGAGAAGATCGGGTAGAAGCGGCCCTGGAGGAACGTCTCGACCCACCACTCGCTGTCCGGCGCCTGGGCGTGCTGCCAGGTGTTGACCAGCATGATGCCGCACACCGCGAAGCCGCGGAGCGCGTCGAGCTCTCTGATGCGCGTCACAGGAACCAGGACCACCACCATACGGGGAAACCGGCCGCGATCACGGGGGCGGGATGTTCGGAAGTGTACGAGCCTCGGGGCGGACACGCGCGGTCGATCGAGGGCGACCCGGGTGATCACGCCTCGAGACCAATAGTGTGGTCTCGTGAGCGATCCCCTTGTTTCCCGCATGCGACGGTTCGGCACCACGATCTTCGCCGAGATGAGCGCGCTGGCCGTACGGACCGGGGCGATCAACCTGGGGCAGGGATTCCCCGACACCGACGGCCCGCCCGCGATGCTCGACCGCGCGGTGGAGGCGATCAGGTCGGGTGCCAACCAGTACCCGCCGGGTCCGGGCCTGCCCGAGCTGCGGCAGGCGGTGGCCGAGCACCGGCGGCGGCACTACGACCTGGCCTACGATCCCGACGGCGAGGTGCTGGTCACCGTGGGCGCCACCGAGGCGATCGCCGCCGCCGTGCTGGCGCTGTGCGAGCCGGGCGACGAGGTCATCGCCTTCGAGCCCTACTACGACTCCTACGCCGCGTCCATCGCGCTGGCCGGGGCCCGGCTGGTCGCCGTCACCCTGCGCCCGGTGGCGGGGCGCTTCACCTTCGACCCGGACGAGCTGCGCGCCGCCGTGACGCCGCGCACCAGGGCGATCCTGGTCAACTCACCGCACAATCCGACGGGCACCGTGTTCGATCGCGAGGAGCTGGCGGTCATCGCCGAGCTGTGCGCCGAACGCGACCTGCTGGCGATCACCGACGAGGTGTACGAGCACCTGACCTTCGACGGCGTCGAGCACGTGCCCATGGCCACGCTGCCCGGCATGCGCGAGCGCACCGTGATGATCTCCTCGGCGGGCAAGACGTTCTCGGTGACCGGGTGGAAGACCGGCTGGGTGTGCGCGCCGCCCGAGCTGGTGCGGGCCGTCCAGACCGTCAAGCAGTTCCTGACCTTCACCGCCAACGGGCCCTGGCAGCTCGCCGTGGCCCACGGCCTGCGCGAGGAGCTCGACTGGGTCGCCGGGCTGCGCGCCGGCCTGGAGGGCAAGCGTGACCGGCTGCTGAGCGGGCTGGCGGCGGCCGGGTTCGAGGTGCTCAGACCGGCCGGCACCTACTTCGTGCAGACCGACATCAGGCCGCTCGGCTTCACCGACGGCCTGGAGCTGACCAGGCGGCTGCCCGAGCTGGCGGGGGTGGTGGCGATCCCCACCCAGGTCTTCTACGACCACCCCGACCGGGGCCGCCACTTCGTCAGGTTCGCCTTCTGCAAGAAGGACGAGGTCATCGACGAGGCGGTGACCAGGCTCAAGCGGCTCGGCGGGTAGGGGCGGTCAGGAGATCACCTTCACCGGCAGCTTGCGCTGCCTGACCGCGCCGCGCACCGCCTTGGCCAGCTGCGCGTACTCCGCGGCCCTGGCCGAGCTCGCCCGGTAGGCCATGCCGATCGTCCTGCCGGGCGCCGGAGGGGCGAACCTGCGCAGCGCCAGCCGTACCCGCTTGCCGGTCTCCACCGGCACCGCCGACTCCGGCAGCAGGGTCACCCCGAGGCCGCCCGCCACCAGCTGGACCAGGGTCGGCAGGCTGGTGGCGTAGGTGGTCGCGGTGGCCCGCGCGCCTACCTCCCTGCACACGTCGATCGCCTGCTCGCGCAGGCAGTGGCCCTGGTTGAGCAGCACGATGTCGAGCCCCTTCAGCGCCGACCTGCGCAGCGGCCCCTCCTCGGCGGCCAGCGGATGGCCCTCCGGTACGGCCAGCAGGAAGTCCTCGTCGTAGAGCGGCTCCTCCACCAGCCCGCTCGTCTCGGTCGGCAGCGCCAGCAGCACCAGGTCGAGCCTGCCCTCCCGGACCTCCTCGACGATCGTCTCGGTCTTGGCCTCGTGGACGGTCAGCTTCAGCAGCGGGAAGCGCTTGGCGAACATCGGCAGCAGGGCGGGCAGCACGTACGGTGCGACCGTCGGGATCACGCCCAGGTGCGCGGGACCGCTGAACGGCTCGCGGTTCCTGGCCACCTCCCCGACCAGGTCGTCGACCGCGGCCAGCACCCGCGTCGCGTGCACCGCCACCCGCTCGCCGGCCGGGGTCAGCAGCACCTTGCGGGTGGTCCGCTCCAGCAGCTGGGTGTCGAGGATCTCCTCCAGCGCGGACACCGACCCCGACAGCGCGGGCTGGCTCATCCTGAGCGCGGTGGCGGCCTCCCGGAAGTGCAGATGGTCGGCCACGGCAAGGAACGCCCGCAGCTGAGCGAGGGTGGGTATGGGCTCACTGATAGGAATCACCTCTCAGATTGGTCCGACTGCTCGATTTCTCGGATCAATGCTAGATGCGGCAACCTGGAGGCACTGACAACGACGTCCTGCAAGGAGACATAGACGTGCTCACCGTTGGTGACAAGTTCCCCGAGTACGAGCTCACCGCCTGCGTCGACCTCGACCCCGAGAAGGCGTTCGCGGAGATCAACCACAAGACCTACGAGGGCAAGTGGCGCGTGGTGTTCTTCTGGCCCAAGGACTTCACCTTCGTGTGCCCCACCGAGATCGCCGAGTTCGGCCGGCTCAACGAGGACTTCGCCGACCGCGACGCCCAGGTGCTCGGCGTCTCCGTCGACTCGGAGTTCGTCCACCACGCCTGGCGCAAGGACCACGAGGACCTGCGCGACCTGCCCTTCCCGATGCTGAGCGACATCAAGCGCGAGCTGTCGTCGGCGCTCGGCGTCCTCGGCGAGGACGGCGTCGCCCAGCGCGCCACCTTCATCGTCGACCCCAACAACGAGATCCAGTTCTCGATGGTGACCGCGGGCTCGGTCGGCCGCAACGTCAAGGAGGTCCTGCGGGTCCTCGACGCCCTGCAGTCCGACGAGCTGTGCCCCTGTAACTGGAACAAGGGCGACAAGGGCCTCGACGCCAAGGCGCTGCTCGGCGCATGAGTATCGACAACCTGAAGTCGGCGCTGCCCGACTACGCCAAGGACACCAAGCTCAACCTGGGCTCGGTCACGACGACGTCGTCGCTGACCGACCAGCAGCTGTGGGGCGCGGTCCTGGCGTGCGCGCTGGCCACCAGGTCCGCGCGGGTCATCGCCGAGGTCGCCGAGGAGGCGTCGGCCATCCTGTCGGCCGAGGCGTTCAAGGCGGCCAAGGCCGCCGCCTCGATCATGGCGATGAACAACGTCTACTACCGCGCCACCCACCTGATCGGCGACGAGCAGTACAGCACCATGCCGGCCAAGCTGCGCATGACCGTCATCGGCAACCCCGGCGTCGACAAGGTCGACTTCGAGCTGTGGTGCCTGGCGGTCTCCGCGGTCAACGGCTGCGGGCGCTGCCTGGAGTCGCACGAGCAGGTGCTGCGCGGCTCGGGCATGCCGCGCGAGCAGATCCAGGAGGCGCTGCGGATCGCCGCCGTCGTCAACGCGACGGCCGCGACCCTGGAGGCCGAGGCCGCCCTCGTGACGGTCTGACCCGCCTGGACGAAGGGCGTCCCCCATTCCGGGGGGCGCCCTTCGTGCTGTCCTGAGGCCGGTCAGCTGTCCAGGAACTCCTCCACGGCCGCCGCGAACTCCCCGGGCGCCGCCGAGTGGATCAGGTGCCCCACGTCGATGGTGACGAGCTTGGCGCCCGGGATGAGGCCGGCCAGCGGCGTGGCGTCGACATGGCTGGACGGCCCGCCCGACAGCACCAGCGTGGGAGCGGTGATGCGGGCCAGCCCCTCGGCCCACGCCGGGTCGGGCGAGACGAACTGGCGCTCGGTCTCGACCATCATGGGGGAGTCGTCCTCCAGCGGCGGCCGGTCCAGCGGCAGCGGCGCCGGCGGGTCCTCCAGCACCAGGACCGAGACCAGGTCGGGGTACCTCATGGCCAGGTGGTAGGCGACCGCGCCGCCCAGCGAGTGCCCGATCAGCGCCGCCCGCTCCACGCCGAGCATCCTGAGCAGCGCCGCCACGTCCTCGGCCATCTCGGGCAGCGCGTAGCCGTCCGGCCGCTCGCTGGCGCCGTGGCCGCGCAGGTCGGGCGCGATCACGTGGAAGCGCTCGGCGAAGCGGCGGGTGTGCGGGTTCCAGTGGTTGTGGTCGGCGGTACGGCCGTGCAGCAGGACCAGGGCGGGCGCGGCCGGATCGCCTTCCTCCCGGTAGGCGAGCTCGACGCCGTTGACGTGTGCGGTGCGAATCACGTCCGTGAGGCTACCTTCGTGAGAAACGACCGTGAGGCGGCGCCTCCGGTCCTCCTGCCGGGCGCGTCCGCCATGCCACCCGCCCCATCATGGGCAAAGGTTGCCAATGAACGCCCTCCCCGGCGTGGGTAGCGTCGCGACCGTGGGTGAACGGGTACTCGTCGCGCTCGGCGGCAACGCCATGACCGGCCCGGACGGCAGCGCCGCGCCGGGCGAGCAGCGGGCCGCGGTCGAGGCGGCCATGCTCCAGGTCAGGGCGCTCATCGACGCGGGACACCAGGTGGTGCTGACCCACGGCAACGGCCCGCAGGTCGGCAACCTGCTGCTGAAGAACCAGCTGGCCGCCTCCGTCGTGCCGCCCGTGCCGCTCGACTGGTGCGGCGCCCAGACCCAGGCCACCATCGGCACGCTCATCATGAACGCGCTCGGCGGCCGCAGCGCCACCGTCGTCACCCGCACCCTGGTCGACGCGCGCGACCCCGCCTTCGAGGAGCCGGTCAAACCGATCGGGCGCTATTTCAGCGAGGCGGAGGCGCGCAGGTTCGAGAAGCTCGGCCAGAGCTGGCGGCGCTTCGAGCGCGGCTGGCGGCGCGTGGTCGCCTCGCCCGAGCCGCTGGAGATCCTCGACGCGGGCGCCGCGATCGCGCTGATCGCCGCGGGGTTCACCGTCGTGGCCGCCGGCGGCGGGGGAGTGCCCGTCGTGCGGCAGGCCGACGGGCGGCTGACCGGCGTGGAGGCCGTCGTCGACAAGGATCTGGCGGCCGCGCTGCTGGCGCGTGCCGTACAGGCCGAGGTGCTGATCATCGCGACCGACGTGCCGAACGCCGTCGTCGGGTACGGCGGGCCTGACCCGCGGCCCGTCGGCCGGATCTCCGCCGGCGAGCTGCGTGTCCTGCACGCCGCCGGGCACTTCGCCGGAGGGAGCATGGGACCGAAGGTGGAGGCGGCCCTGCGTTTCGTCGCAGGCGGGGGCAGGCAGGCCGTGATCACCTCCTTGGAGCACATCGCGAACGCCGATGTCGGTACGAGAGTGGAGAGATAGATGCCGGAACCGATCGAAGTGCGCAAGGTCGCCATCGAGAGCGTGACCGACGCCTCAGGGCTGGAGAAGCTCATCGACGACGGGGTCATCGAGGCGCACAGGGTGCTCGCGGTGATCGGCAAGACCGAGGGCAACGGCGGCGTGAACGACTACACCCGCATCCTGGCCGACACGGCCTTCCGCGAGGTGCTGGCCAGGAAGGGGCATCCCGCGCCCGAGAGCGTGCCGCTGGTCTGGTCGGGCGGCACCGACGGGGTGCTGAGCCCGCACGCCACCATCTTCGCCACCACCGCGAACGCGCCCGCCACCGACGAGCCCAGGGTGTCGGTCGGCGTCGCGATGAGCGAGGTCATCCTGCCGGAGGACATCGGCCGCCCGGCCATGGTGGAGAAGGTCGCCGCGGGCGTGCGCGAGGCCATGAAGGTGGCCGGCATCGACGACCCGCGCGACGTCCACTACGTCCAGACCAAGACGCCGCTGCTCACGCTGGCCACCATCACCGACGCCAAGAACCGCGGCAAGGACACCGCCATCGAGGAGACGGGGCCGTCCATGGACCTGTCGAACTCCACCACCGCGCTCGGCATCGCCGTCGCGCTCGGCGAGATCGAGATGCCCGGCGCCGACCAGATCCACCGCGACCTTTCGCTCTACAGCAGCGTCGCCTCCTGCTCCAGCGGCGTCGAGCTGGACCGGGCGCAGATCGTCGTCGTCGGCAACGTGCGCGGGATCGGCGGCCGCTACCGCATCGGGCACAGCGTCATGAAGGACGCCCTCGACGCCGACGGCATCTGGGCGGCCATCCGCGACTCCGGCATCCCGCTGCCCGAGCGGCCGCACCCCTCCGACCTGGGCGGCCGTCTCGTCAACGTGTTCATGAAGTGCGAGGCCGACCCGTCGGGCCGGGTGCGCGGGCGGCGCAACATCATGCTCGACGACTCCGACGTGCACTGGCACCGCCAGATCAAGGCCACGGTCGGCGGCGTCGCCGCCTCGGTCACCGGCGATCCGGCGGTGTTCGTCTCCGTCGCCGCCGTCCACCAGGGACCCTCGGGCGGCGGCCCGGTCGCCGCGATCGCCGACCTGTCCTGACCCCGTACGGCGCGGCGGCCGACGCCCTCCACCACCGGCAGGGCGCGGTGGCCGCGCCGCTATCGCGCCTCGAGGTGCTCGACGTTGGCCCTGTCGGCGGGATCGGCGCTGGGCTCGCCCGCGAACCACGCGTCGAGGATCTCCGCCAGCAGCGGCTCGGAGACCGCGCGCAGGCTCAGCGCCAGCACGTTGGCGTCGTTCCACCTGCGCGCGCCGTCGGCGGTGTAGGCGTCGGCGCACAGCGCAGCCCGCACCCCGCGCACCTTGTTGGCCGCGATCGAGGCGCCGGTGCCCGTCCAGCAGCACACCACCGCCTGGTCGGCCCTTCCCTCGGCCACGTCGCGCGCCGCCGCCTCGCTGGCCCACGCCCAGTCGTCACGCTCGGCGGGGTCGAGCGCCCCGTGGGCGATCACCTCGTGGCCCCGCTCGCGCAGCTCCCGCACCAGCTTCGCGGCCACTCCGTCGAGGCTGTCGGCCGCCACCGCGATCCGCATGGCTCAGTCCACTTCCGCGCTGCCGTTGACCCGGAGCTTACGGCGGGCGCGCTCGTAGAAGGTCGTCGTGCCCAGCCGTACCACCCGGGCGGCGCCCGAGACGGCGGTCGCGGTCACGCGGTCGCCGGGGGACAGCCGGCCCATCACCATGCCGTCGACCTCCACGGCCAGCGTGCCGCTGGAGGGCAGCAGCTCCAGGGTGACCCGCTCGTTGGCCGACAGCATCACCGCCCTGTTGAACGTCGAGTGCGCCGCGGCGGGCACCACGAGGAACCCTTCGACCAGCGGCGAGACGATCGGCCCTCCCGCCGAGAAGCTGTAGGCGGTCGAGCCGGTCGAGGTGGCGAGGATGACCGCGTCGGCCGCGTAGCGCACGAACGGGTGCCCCTGCACGGCGACGGCGACCGCGGCGATCCCGTCGCCAGGCACCCGCACCAGCGCGATGTCGTTGAAGGCGGTGACCTCGTGCCCGTCGGTCAGCGTCGTCCGCACCGCCATGCGCGGCTCCACCGTGTAGCGGTGCTCGTCGATGGCCGACAGCGCCTCGGGCAGCTCGTCGACGTCGATCTCGGCGAGGAAGCCGAGCTTGCCGAGGTTCACGCCGAGGACGGGCGTCTCCAGGCCCGCGATCAGCCGCATCGTGCGCAGCATCGTGCCGTCGCCGCCCAGGCTGACCAGCAGGTCGGCGCGCTTGCACAGCTCCTCGGGTTCGACCGCGATCGCGCTGCAGTGGATGCGGTCCACCTCGTCGGGCAGGCCGAGCACCGTGACGCCCCTGGAGACCGCCCACGAGATGATCGTCTGGATCGCCGTCTCGGAGTCACGCCTGGGGTGCAGGACCAGGCCAACCGTTCCGATCATGCCCATGTGCTTCACTGTACGCGGCGCCGCCCGGTGACCGTCCACCGCGACCACACGTGATGCGCCGGTAGTCTGGTCGTTTGTGCCGAGCATTCCGCAACCCCTGGTGCCCAGCGACGACGGCGGCGCCGACGCCTCCGTCGCCGCCGCGCTGACCGCCTTCTCCTCCGGCACGGCCGACGCCACCGCCGTCCTGTCGGCCCTCAGCGGCACCAGGCTGCTGGTGCCCGTCGTGGCGCTGCTGACCTCGTCCGAGGTCGGCGAGCACGGGCTCAAGCAGGAGAAGGAGAGCGAGATGGCGCTCCCCAAGCTGATCGGCAAGGACGGCAGGGAGGCGGTGCTCGCCTTCACCGGCGTCGAGGCGCTCACCAGGTGGCGGCCCGACGCGCGGCCCATCCAGGCCACGACGCCGCAGGTCTGCCAGGCGGCCGTCCACGAGGGGGCGGCGGCCGTGGTGGTCGACGTGGCGGGGCCGGTGCCGTTCGTCATCGAGGGCGGCGTGCTGGAGGCGATGGCCGCGGTCGAGTCCGGCAGGCTCGACGACGTGGGCCCGTCGGTGACGGTGGCCCGCTTCGCCCCCGCGCCCGCTCCCAGGCGCCGCCGCTTTCCCTGGTCCCGCCGGTCCTGACCGGACGCGCGGGGACAGCAGGGGTGACCGCGGCCGGCGTTCCGCGCGACGGCCGTGACCGCGGGCGTCCGCGACGGGCGAGTCCAACGCCATCGTGACAGCGGGGGGCGTTCCGCGCGACGGCCGTGACGGAAGGACCTGACAGCCGCCGCCGCACCCGCGAGGATGAGCGGGTGGTGGTCTGGGCGGCGGTGGCCGGCTTCGTCGTGGGGTACGTCGTGCGCGCGCTGGCCGAGGGCTTCGAGGCCGACCCCGTGGACACCCGCGCCGAGGCGCGGCGGGTGCTGCGCGGCCTGCGCCGCCGGCCGTCCCTGCGGTTCCCGACCGTCGAACTGGCCACGGCGGCGGTGTTCGCGCTGCTCACCTGGCGGATGCCGGCGGCGTACCTGCCCGCGCTGCTCTACGCGGCAGCGGCGGGTGTCCTGCTCGCCGTGATCGACTGGCGCACCCAGCGGCTGCCCGACCTGATCACCCTGCCGTCCTACCCGATCCTCGCCCTCCTCCTGCTGCCCACCGGGCGGCTCCCCGAGGCGCTGCTCGGCGGCCTCGCCCTGCTGGTCCTGTACGGCGTGCTGTGGTTCGTCCGGCCCACCGCCATGGGCCTCGGCGACGTGAAGCTGGCCGGCCTCATCGGCATGGCCGCCGGCGCGGTGGGCTGGAACGCCTGGGTCGCCGCGGCGCTCGCGGGCCAGTTGCTGGGCGCGCTCTACGCCCTCACCCTCCTTGTCACGAAAAAGGCGGATAAGTCGACCGAATTTCCATTCGGGCCCTTCATGATCGTCGGGGCGCTCTGTCTCGCCTGGTGAGCCATGGCGATCCCACCGCTCCGTACATGGAAGACTTGTCAGCATGTTGCGCTGGTTGACCGCCGGAGAGTCCCACGGCCCCGAACTCGTCGCCATCCTCGAAGGCCTGCCCGCGGGCGTGGAGGTGACCACGGCCGCCATCGACGAGGCGCTGCGCCGGCGCCGTCTCGGCTACGGCCGCGGTGCGCGGATGAAGTTCGAGGAGGACAAGGTCTCCATCGTCGGCGGCCTGCGCCACGGTCGCACGCTCGGCAGCCCCGTCGCCGTCCGCGTCGGCAACACCGAGTGGCCCAAGTGGGAGAAGGTCATGGCGGCCGACCCCGTCGACCCCGCCGAGCTGGAGGGCCTGGCCCGCAACGCGCCCCGCTCGCGCCCCAGGCCCGGCCACGCCGACCTGGCCGGCATGCAGAAGTACGGCTTCGACGACGCCCGCCCGGTGCTCGACAGGGCCAGCGCCCGCGAGACCGCGGCCAGGGTGGCGCTCGGCGAGGTCGCCAGGCGCTTCCTCAAGCAGGCGCTCGGCGTCGAGATCCTCAGCCACGTGGTCTCGATCGGCGCCGCCCAGTCGCCAGGCAACATCTTCCCGGTCCCCGGCGACCTCGAGGCCATCGACGGCGACCCGGTGCGCTGCATCGACCCCGAGGGCAGCGCCGCCATGGTCGCCGAGATCGACAAGGCGCACAAGGACGGCGACACCCTAGGCGGCGTCGTCGAGGTCCTCGCCTACGGCCTGCCGCCGGGCCTCGGCAGCTACACCCACTGGGACCGCCGCCTCGACTCCCGCCTGGCCGCCGCGCTCATGGGCATCCAGGCCATCAAGGGCGTGGCGGTCGGCGACGGCTTCGAGACCGCCAGGCGTCCCGGCTCGCAGGCCCACGACGAGATCGAGTACACCACCGACGACGGCGTCAGGCGCATCACCAACCGGGCCGGCGGCGTCGAGGGCGGCATGACCAACGGCGAGGTGCTGCGGGTCAGCGCCGCGATGAAGCCGATCTCCACCGTCCCGAGGGCGCTGGCCACCATCGACGTCAAGACCGGCGAGGCGGCCAAGGCCCACCACGAACGCTCCGACGTGTGCGCGGTGCCCGCCGCGGGCATCGTGGCCGAGGCCATGGTGGCGCTGGTGCTGGCCGACGCGGCCCTGGAGAAGTTCGGCGGCGACTCCGTCGAGGAAGTCGCCCGCAACCTGTCCGGCTACCTCTCATCCATGGTGATCAAATGACCAAGGCCGTGCTGATCGGCCCTCCCGGGTCGGGCAAGACGACGGTCGGCCGCCTGCTGGCGGAGCGGCTCGGCGTCGCCTTCCGTGACACCGACGCCGACGTCGAGTCGGTCGCGGGCAAGCCCGTCAGCGACATCTTCATCGAGGACGGCGAGGCGCGCTTCCGCGAGCTCGAGCACGAGGCCGTCCGCACGGCCCTGGCCGAGCACGACGGCGTCCTCGCCCTCGGCGGCGGCGCGATCCTGCACGAAGGCACCCAGGCGTTGCTCGACGGGCACACCGTCGTCTACCTCCAGGTGGGGCTCGCCGACGCGGTCCAGCGGGTCGGCCTCGGCTCGGCCCGTCCGCTGCTGGTGCTCAACCCGCGCAGCCAGCTGAAGAAGCTGATGGACGAGCGCCGTCCTGTCTACGAACGGCTCGCCGTGCTCACCGTGGCCACCGACAAGCGCGATCCGGGCGACCTGGTCGAGGAGATCGTGAAGGGGCTGCCCGCATGAGCGCCACGCGCATCACCGTGCGCGGCGACAGCCCCTACGACGTCGTCGTCGGCACCGGCGTGCTGGGCGAGCTGCCCGGCCTGCTCGGCGAGGGCGTGCGCACCGTCGCCGTCGTCCACCCCGCCACGCTGCCCGAGATCTCCCGTCCCGTGTGCGGGGCCCTGGAGGCGGCCGGCTACGACGTGGTCGCGCTGCCCGTCCCCGACGGCGAGTCGGCCAAGACCGTCGAGGTCGCCGCCCAGCTGTGGTCGGCTTTCGGCCGCTACGGCATCAGCCGCTCCGACGCCGTCGTCGGCGTGGGCGGCGGCGCCACCACCGACCTGGCGGGCTTCGTCGCCGGCACCTGGCTGCGCGGCGTCAAGGTCGTCATGGTCCCCACCACGCTCCTGGCCATGGTCGACGCCGCCGTCGGCGGCAAGAACGGCATCGACACCCCCGAGGGCAAGAACCTGGTCGGCACCTTCCTGCCGCCGGCCGGCGTGCTGTGCGACCTGGCGACGCTGCCCTCGATGCCGCGCGCCGACTACGTCGCCGGCCTCGCCGAGATCATCAAGGGCGGCTTCATCGCCGACCCGACGATCCTCATGCTGGTCGAGGACGACCCCGAAGGGGCCACCAAGCCGGAGGGCGAGCACACCCGCCAGCTCATCGAGCGCAAGATCCAGGTCAAGGCCGACGTCGTCGGCGCCGACCTGCGCGAGGCAGGCCTGCGCGAGATCCTCAACTACGGCCACACCCTCGCCCACGCCATCGAGCGTGCCGAGCACTACCAGATCCGCCACGGCGAGGCCGTCGCGATCGGCATGGTCTACGCCGCCGAGCTGTCCCGCCTGGCGGGCCGCGCCGACCTGGTGGAGCGCACCCGCTCCATCCTCACCTCGGTGGGCCTGCCCACCGCCTACCGCAAGGACGCCTGGCCCGAGCTGCGCGACCACATGCGGCTCGACAAGAAGAACCGCGGCGCCAAGCAGCGCTTCGTCGTCCTCGACGGCCTGGCCAGGCCCGGCCGGCTCGAGGACCCGCCGGAGGAGCTGCTGGAGGCCGCCTACCGCGAGGTGGCTCGATGATCTACGTGCTCAACGGCCCCAACCTGTCGCGCCTCGGCACCCGCGAGCCCGACGTCTACGGCGCCGCCACCTTCGAGGACCTGCGCGCGCTGTGCGTCGCGACCGGACGCGAGCTCGGCCTCCACGTCGAGGTGCGGCAGACCGACGACGAGGCCGAGCTGATCGGCTGGATCCACGAGGCGGCCGACGGCAAGATCCCCGTCGTCCTCAACCCCGCTGCCTTCACCCACTACTCCTACGCCCTGCGCGACGCCATCGCCCAGCGCACCGCGCCGCTGATCGAGGTGCACATCTCCAACCCCGCCGCGCGTGAGGAGTTCCGCCACACCTCGGTCGTGGCGGCCGTCGCCACCGGCACCATCGCCGGCTTCGGGCTCCAGTCCTACGTGCTGGCCCTGCGGGCCATCGCGGACCTGGTGCGATGACCCGCTACCGCTCCTTCGTCGCGCTGGGCGACAGCTTCACCGAGGGGCTGAACGACCCCGGCGCGAACGGCCGCTTCCGCGGCTGGGCCGACCGGGTCGCCGAACGGCTGGCACAACTCGAGCCCGACTTCCACTACGCGAACCTCGCCGTGCGGGGCAAGCTCCTCGACCAGATCGTCGCCGAGCAGGTCCCGGCGGCCGTCGCGATGCGGCCCGACCTGGTCAGCTTCTGCGCGGGCGGCAACGACCTGCTCCGGCCCGGCAGCGACCCCGACAGGATGGCCAAGAAGCTCGCCGGCGCCGTCGCCGAGCTGCGCGCGACGGGCGCCGAGGTGCTGTTGTTCACCGGCGTCGACCCGCGCGACACGCCGCTCATGCGGCGCATGCGCGGCAAGTTCGCCGTCTTCTACCTGCACGTGCGCTCCATCGCCGACCGGTACGGCTGCCGCGTCGTCGACCAGTGGTCCCTGCAGTCGATCCGCGACTGGCGGGCGTGGAGCGACGACCGGCTCCACATGAACGAGGAGGGCCACCGCCTGGTCGCCGCCAGGGTGCTCGACGTGCTCGAGGTACCGTGCGACGACTCCTGGCTCAGGCAGTGGCCGGCCCGCACCGTCGACCCCAGGGTCAAGCGGCGGGAGGACGCCCGCTGGGTGCGGGAGTTCCTGGTGCCGTGGATGAGCCGGCGCCTGCGCGGCACCTCCTCGGGCGACGGCCTCGACCCCAAGCGCCCCACCCTGGAGCGGTGGAAGCTCCCCTAGTGCCGTTGTCGGTGTGGTGGGTCCCGCCGACGGGGCGGATATATCAGACTTGAGCGATGGCGGAACGGGTCCAGGTTCGGCAGATCGATGACGACGAGGGTCGTCGGCTGCTGCGGATGGTGCGGCGGGCACGGGGTCGGGGTGACCACGCTACGTGCGGATCGCGATCGTCTGCGACGACTACTCCCCGCATCTGACCATCAAGCGATGCCGCCGGGTGGCGGACTGGGCCGAGGCCGACAACGTCGAGATCGCCTACACCCCGACCGACTCCTCGTGGCTCAACCGCATCCAGGCGCAGTTCACCGCCTTGCGCTACTTCGCGCTGGACGGGACCGGCCATGCCAGCCATAAGGAGCAGGGCAGCATGATCCGCCGCCACATCACCTGGCGGAACCGGCATGCAGACCACGTCTGCCTCCGTCAGATCGTCACCAGGGCGAACGTCGCCTGAGGCGGCACTAGACGAGGATGACGCGGCGGCCGCGTGTGTGGCCGGCGCGGCTGTCGATGTGCGCCTTTGCGGCTTCGGCCAACGTGTAGGTCTTGTCGACCGGGATGTGGAGCTTCCCCCGCGCGATGAGCGCGGTGGCCTCGGCGAGTGCTTCCGGCACGCTTCCGGCCTCGCCGGAGAACCGGACGCCGAACTGCGGCGCGCTGAGGTCGGCGATGGAGACGACCTTCCGCGGGTCCCGGGCCAGCTCCACGAGTTCGGGAATCACGCCGGAGCCGGCCAGATCGAGGGCTGCGTCGACGGGACCGAGCCGGCGCACTCTGTCGACCCAGCCGGGGCCGTATGTCGTGGCGAGGGCACCGAGGTTGCGCAGATAGTCCTGGTTCGCCGCACCGGCCGTGCCGATCACCGTGATGCCACGGTCGCGGGCGATCTGCAGCACCGCGGACCCGACTCCGCCGGAGGCGCCACTGACAAGGAGCGTCTGCCCGGGCTGGACGCCGACCTGGCCGATGATGCGCAGCGCGGTCTCGACCACGGAGGGATACCCGGCCGCCTCCGCGAAGGACAGGCCGTCGGGCATCCGAGCCCAGGCCGAGAGCACGGCGAACTCGGCGTAGGTGTCAGCGCCTTCGCCGAACACGCGGTCGCCGATGTCGAACCCTTCGACGCCCTCCCCGATCTCGTCGACCACTCCTGAGGCGTCCAGTCCGACTCCGGCGGGCAGCCGGATCGGATGGGCCTTCAGGATCTGGCCTTCACGGATTCTCCAGTCGACGGGGTTCACGCCTGCTGCCCGCACCGCTATGCGTACCTGGCCGGGGCCCGCGTGGGGTTCCTCAGCCTCAATGATGTGCAGGACGTCCGGACCGCCGAACTCGGTGAAGTTCACTTTCTTCATGCGGCAGACCGTAGCACTAACGGTTAGCTTTTTGAAACGGTTGTGTTTTCGCATCTGGTAGTGTTACCGCATGACCGAGCAGCCAGGACGCCGCGAGCGAAAGAAGGCCGCGACCCGCCAGAAGATCGCCGACACCGCCCTGCGCCTGTTTGCCGAGCGCGGCTACGACGCGGTGGGCATCCGCGAGGTGGCCGCCGCGGCCGACGTGGCCGTGACCACGCTCTTCTCCCACTTCAGCTCGAAGGAAGCCCTGGTCTTCGAGCAGGACGAGGAATTCGAGCAGCGTCTCGTGCGGGCGGTCACCGACCGTCGGCCGCACGAGGCGCTCATCCCCGCCCTGCGCCGCGAGATCCACGCCATGGTGCAGCACTGCACGGCGGAGGGCGCCGCCCCGCTGTGGCGCATGATCGAGGAATCACCGGCGCTGCGGCAGTACGAGGAGTCGATGAGACAGCGCCACGCCCGGTCGCTGGCGACGGCCATCGCCGCCGACCTGGACTTGCCGCAGACCACGCCGACCTGCAGCGCGATCGCACGCTTCGTGGTCGACGCCTTCTCGGTCGCCCGCGAAACGGACGACCCGCGAACCGCGGTGGACGAGATCTTCCGCATGATCGAGGCGGCGTGGGCGGTCGCTGGTGCCACTCCACCTACGCGGGAGAGCGTTGCGGTGTGAGGAGCGGGGGATGGAGAACGCGCCAGCCGGGAACGGATCCCGACCGGCGCGTCGCAAGCTACCGGGCAATCGGTGCCTGATAAGGCACTAGCTCGCGACCGGCGGCAACGCACCTCCTACCGCCGCGCTCGTACCGCCTCACCCCGCGCCCGATGCGCCCGGCTGGCAACCCGGATCCGACAGACCCCGCATACCCCGCCGGCCTCGCGCGCTCGCGTGCGTCGCATGCCTCCCTCGCCCTGCCGTCGCCCCGATCACCCGGCGCCCCGGTCGGCCTGCTCCGTCGGGTCGGCCGTCGCCCGTGCCCTGGTTCGCCCGCTCCAACGGTTCGGCCGTCGCCGCGCCCCGGCCCCTGTTGGCCTGCTCCAACGGTTCGGCCGTCGCCCGTGCCCTGGTTCACCCCCTCCAGCGGGTCGGCCATCGCCGCGCCCCGGCCCGCCCTGCTCCGCGGGATGACCCGCGGCCTGGCCAGGCGGCTCCGCTAGATCCCATCTAGCGACGATCTAGCGCCTCCTTCCTGAAGGGAGGTGCGGGATGAAGGCGACGGACCCGCTACGGCTGGCAGTGATCATCGGCAGCACACGCGAGGGCAGAGTCGGTGACGGCATCGGCCGCTGGTTCGCCGCCCGCGCCGCGCTCCGCGACGACCTCGAGGTCTCGCTCCTCGACCTGGCCGGCTACGCCTTCCCCTCAGCCTTCCCCGCCGTGCCGACCCCCGCCATGCGGGCCTTCTCGGCCGCGGTGGCTGCGGCGGAGGCGTTCGCCGTGGTCACGCCCGAGTACAACCGCAGCTTCCCCGCCTCGCTCAAGCAGGCGATCGACTTCGCCTACGACGAGTGGCAGGCCAAACCGGTCGGGTTCGTCTCCTACGGCTCGGGGTCCTGCGGGCTGTACGCCATGGAGCAGCTCCGGACCGTCTTCATCGGCCTGCACGCCGTCACCGTGCGTGACGGCGTGGGGATCGACCTGCTCGGCGACGGCGTGGACGACCGCGGCAGGCCGTACGGCAGCGACGCACGCGAGCAGGCCGTCGCCACCTTGCTCGACCAGCTCCTGTGGTGGGGGCTCGCGTTGCGCGAGGCCCGCGCCATCCGGCCCTTCGCCTCCTGAACTCCCGACAGAAAGCGACACATCATGACACAGCTAGCCATCGAAACCTCCGGTCTGGTCAAGACCTTCGGCGACAACCGCGCCGTCGACGGTCTCGACCTGGCCGTGCCCGCGGGCATCGTGTACGGCGTGCTCGGCCCCAACGGAGCCGGCAAGACCACCGCCGTTCGCATGCTCGCCACGCTGCTGCGTCCCGACGGCGGCCAGGCCAGGGTCTTCGGCCACGACGTCAGGCGCGAGGCCGACGCCGTCCGCGCCAGGGTGAGCCTGACCGGCCAGTACGCCTCCGTCGACGAGGACCTCACCGGCATGGAGAACCTCGTCCTGCTCGCCCGGCTGCTCGGCCACCGCAAGCCCGCCGCCGGCGACCGGGCGCGCGAGCTGCTGGAGGCGTTCGGCCTCACCGAGGCCGCCGACCGCCTGGTCAAGAACTACTCGGGCGGCATGCGCCGCAGGCTCGACATCGCCGCCAGCATCCTCAACACTCCCGACCTGCTCTTCCTCGACGAGCCCACGACCGGGCTCGACCCGCGCAGCCGCAACCAGGTCTGGGACATCATCCGCGTCGTCGTCGCCCACGGCACCACGGTGCTGCTGACCACCCAGTACCTCGAGGAGGCCGACAGGCTCGCCGGCCGCATCGCGGTGATCGACCACGGCAAGGTCATCGCCGAGGGCACCCCCGGCCGGCTGAAGTCCTCCGTCGGCGCAGGCGCGATCCACGTACGGCTGCGCGACGCCGCCCAGCGCGCCGAGGCCGAGCGGCTGCTGTCGGCGGCGCTCGCCACGCACGTCTATCGCGAGGCCGACCCCGTGGCGCTGACCGCGCGGGTCGCCGGCGACGACAGCGAGCGTGCGGCCGCCGAGCAGGCCTCGCTGGCGCTGGGCGAGCTGGCGCGCGCCGGCATCGTCGTCGACGACTTCTCCCTCGGCCAGCCCAGCCTGGACGAGGTCTTCCTCGCCCTCACCGACCGCCCCGCCACCGAGAAGGAGACCGCCGCGTGACCACCGACACCCCCTGTCACCGGCAAGGGGACTGCGGCGTGACCACCGACACCTCCATCACCGACAAGGAGATCGCAGCGTGACCACCGACACCTCCACCAGCACCACCTACGTCCCCGTGGCCGAGACGCTCAGGGCCGTGCTCGCCCCGGCCGCCCGCCCCGACCGGCCGAGCGCGCTGTCGGCGTCGATGACGTTCGGCTGGCGGTCGCTGCTGAAGATCAAGCACGTGCCCGAGCAGCTCTTCGACGTCACCGCGTTCCCGATCATGATGACGTTGATGTTCACGTTCCTGTTCGGTGGCGCGCTCGCCGGCTCGCCAGGGGAGTACCTGCAGTTCCTGCTGCCCGGCATCATGGTGCAGAGCGTGGTGATGATCACGATGTACACCGGCGTCGAGGTCAACAAGGACATCGAGCGAGGCGTTTTCGACCGCTTCAGAACTCTGCCCATGTGGCGGCCCGCCCCCATGGTCGGCTACCTCATGGGCGACATGCTCCGCTACGTACTGGCCTCGACCGTCATCCTCGTCGTCGGCCTGATCCTCGGGTTCCGGCCGGATGGCGGCGTGGCCGGCACCGTCGCGGCGATAGCGGTGCTGGTCGGTTTCTCGTTCGCGTTCTCGTGGTTGTGGACGATGCTCGGCCTGCTCCTACGCAGCGAGAAGTCGGTGATGGGGTGGAGCATGCTGGTCCTGTTCCCGCTCACCTTCCTCAGCAACGTCTTCGTCGACCCTGCCACGATGCCGGGCTGGCTGCAGGTGTTCGTCGTCCACATCAACCCGATCAGCCACCTGGTGGCGGCGGTCCGCTCCCTGATGGACGGCTCGGCGAACGTCTCCGAGCTGGGCTGGGTGCTGGTGGCGAGCATCCTGCTCGTCGCCGTGTTCGGCACGCTCACCATGCGCCTGTACAACCGCAAGTAGCGGACCTTCCATCACGGCGCAACCCTGTCCCGCACGCGGATCGGACGGGGGAAGGCAGCGACCGCCTTCCCCCGCCCGGTCCACCCACATGCCACCGGCCGCGACAAAGGCGCCCACTGCCCTCTCGCATCCGGTCCGCTTCCGTGCCGGGTCAGCCGCCCTCCCGCATCCGGCCCACTACCGCACCCGGTCCACCGGCCCGCCTCGCGATCGGTCAGCGCGTGGTCTTCCGCGCCACTCGAGTGCTGCGTGCACGACGTGGACCCGTTGTGTCTCGTTGATCACGGCGGGGCGCTTGTCTCCGTGAGCTTGACGGCGCGCCGGCCCGAACGACACGTGCGACGGCATCGATCCCATCCGGTCTGGCGCGGCGAGGTGGACGGCAACCAACCGTCTCACAGAGCTCTCGGCCGATGATCGTGGAATGCCTGCTGCCAGGTGGCTCGGATCGCATACGCGAGGTCCATCGCGCTGATCTGGCGGGTCAGCATCAGCGACCACGCATGAGTGCCCCGCTCAACGACGGCTCGTGGGCGCGTTCGAGGATGCCGTTTCGGACGGCAGGCCGCTGCTCGGCGGATCGAGCGGGGAGCCGACCGGCGGGCTCACGTAGTGGTGAAGCAGGGCCGGCTCACCGGCCGCGTTGAGCCAGGCGGCACGGGTGCTGCCCACCCTGCGCCAACCCGACCGTTCGTAGAACCTGATGGCGGCTGTGCCCTCGGAAGAAACCTGCAGCGTGAGTGGAGCCCGGACGGCGGTGCGCACGAAGTCGAGCAGCTGGGCGGCCACGCCACGGCCGCGGGCGGTCGGGGCGACGAACAGCCGGGTGACCTCCATGTCCCTGCTGAGAGCGACATGGCCGAGCACCGCTTCCGCCTCGACCGCTATCCATGCTCTGAGCAGGCGTTCTGGCGTCAACCAGGCGCCAGGATCGGTGGGCCAGTCCACCGGGTAGCGATCTGCGGCCTGGACCTCGGAGAGGGTCTGTATGCAGGCGTCCATATCTGCGGCGGTTCGGTCGCGGATCTCCACGCGTACAAGAGTAGGAGGTCACGACCTCCCTGAAGCCCGCGCAAGTTCCCGTGAGATCGGACAGCGCCGACCGCCGCCGGTGCCCGGCCCGTAACTGCCTGCACCGTTCGCGATGAAGCTCGCCGCCGTCTTCCCCGCCGGTCCGCCGCGTGGGTGGACCGTTCGTGATGAAGCCGGCTACCCGTCTTTCCTGCTGGTCGGCGGCGTGGGTGGACCGTTCGTGATGAAGCCGGCTACCCGTCTTTCCTGCTGGTCGGCGGCGTGGGTGGACCGTTCCTGATGAAGCTCGCCGCCGCCTTTCCCGCTGGTCGGCGTGGGTGCATCGTTCGCGATGAAGCTCGCCGCCGTCTTCCCCGCCGTTCCGCCGCGTGGGGGCAAGGCCTGACGAAGCCGCGCACGGCCGGCTGCGTGCGCGTGCCGGGTCACCCGATCCACCGTGGGGTGTACTCGACGTGGAGCTCACGCGCTCTGCCCAGCACGCCGTCCCCTATGAGCTCGGTGCAGTAATGCGCGTCCCACGGCGCCGCACTGCGATGTCCCGGGCCGTGGCGGACGAGGTCGAAGAAGAGGTCCGCGGTCCCACGGAACGCCTTCGCGCTGCCGACCATGAACAGCGTTTCGGCCTGCACACGCTGGTGGAACACATCGCGGTACTCCCGGTGACGCCGGGCGGCGGCATCGATCCCATCGTCGTCCGCCGGGTCCGGCGGGAGGACGCCCACCCTGCCGACCGCGCCTCGCCCGAGACGTGCGCGCAGCCGTTTCCAAAGGTGCGGCTTGAACCGCAGCGAATGGTGGAGCAGCACCAGGTCCAGTGGGCCCTCCCCGGTCAACGGCCCGCCCGAAGGAATCGCGCCGCCGCGGAGTGGCAGGTAGACGATCGAACGTCGCGAGCGCGCGGCCAGCAGCCACAGCATGCCGACGTACCGGGCGGCGCCCGCGTCCATGTTCATCTGCAGATAGTGGTCCTGGTCGACCAGCAGTGCGCGGGTGAGCGGATCGGCCGCGCGGACGATCCGGAACTCCGCGGCTCCCAGCCGGACGTGATGGATGCTGATCCTCATACCGGGATTCTCTGCGACCCTTGACGACCGTCGGGCGACCGCGACACCTCACAACCGCCACACCTCACAACCGCCAGGCGACCGCGACACTTCACAGCCGCCAGGGGATGTCGCCGCTCGGATCGTAACGGCAGAGGGTTCCCGTGGAGACGGCGGCGCGCAGGTGGGCGGCGAGCTCCGGATGGAGCGTGTCGAGCTTCCGCAGCACGTCGCGGATCCTGGCGCTGACGGTCTTGCGCGCCCGTTCCGCCTCGTCCCCGAGCCTGCGCGAACGCCCGCCGAGCCCCACCGCGGCCCGTAGCTCGGCCAGCAGCCCCTCGCGTTCCCTGTCGAGGTCCGCCGCCCGCGCGTCGTCGCCCATCCGCAGGGCACGCTCGGTCTCCTCGTCGAGCCTGGACAGATGGCGTCGGTAGCGAGCCTTGGCTTCCTCGTCGAGGATCGCGTCGCCGCCCATCCGGCGCGCGGCCACCACCGCCTCGCCGGCCTCAGGGGCGAGCAGCTGTACGGCGGGCAGGTCCGTGCCCGGTCGGCTCAGCAGGTGGTGGAGATCCCGAAGGCCCTTCGCGTCAGGAACGTGCACCCTGCGCCCGCCGAACGACAGGGACCACACCGACCCCTGCCTCCGGAACTCGTACCCGGAATCGGCCTGACCCGCCCTCGCGGACACCCCTGGCCCGTCCGCCGAGGGAGCCGCCGCCCGTGACGGCATTCTGGATGCCTCGTCGCCATCCGGCCCGATCGGCCGGGAAGCCTGCGGGTCGCCTGGCCGAGCCACCCGCGTCTCGGCCACCTGTGCCACCCCGGCGGCTGGGGCGGGGGCGCGCGTGTTGTGCGCCTGCCGTATGCGTTCGACCTCGGCCGGGATGTGGCGCATGCCCAGCGTGGCCGCCTCGGCTGTCACCTCGCCGAGCAGCCGCTCGGCGGTCTCCGCGTCGCCGGGGCCGGCGCGGCCGAGCAGTGCGGCGCCGAGCCGCAGGCCGGCCTCCACCGACCAGGGGCGTGCGCGCAGCAGCTCGGCCGCGCTCCGGGCGGCGGTGAAGGCGGCGATCGCCTCGTCCCAGCGCTGTTCGGCCGCCTCCACCAGGCCGTGCCACAGGGTCATGGGCCCGCTGACGTCCCAGCCGTAGAGGGAGACCGCCCACTCGCCCAGATGCGGCCGCAGGAGTCGCCTGGCCCTGGCGCACAGGTAGGGATCACGGGAGGCAGCCGCCACCTCTGCCAGGTGGCGCAGCCACAGCGGGCGGATGAACCCGTCGGCAGGCTCGTCGCCAACCTGTGGCGACGGCGTATGGGCTCGCCCGCGCCGCAGGTCGGTGAGCGTCTCCAGCATGGCCGCGTGGTGGTGATGGTGGCCGGAGCGCAGCCGTTCGAGCACGGGCGCCAGTTCCTCGAACCGGCCCTGGGCCAGCAGCAACGCCCAGCGATGGTGGTCGATCATGTAGCCGTAGTGGGTGTGACCGTGGTCGTCGCCTATCGCGACGACTTCCTCCAGCAGCGACTCGGCCTCGGCGAAGTCGCCGAAGAGGAGCTTGATGATGCTCATGTCGATCGATGTGGACAGGTCGACGTGGGCGTGCTGGCTACGTCTGCCCATCGTGACGTAGCGATCGAACTCGTCGAGGAAGCGGGGATCGCCGAGCTCCAGCAGCGCCACCCAGTGGAGGGAGGAGGTGAAGTGCTCCATGTCGGCGTCGCCGCCGCGGCGGGCGAGCTCGCGCAGCTCGGCGGTCAGCTCCACCCGCTGGCCGGCGGTGCCAGGGCCCCAGATCGTGTCGTGCAGCGCCCACAGACCGAACGTCAGCGCCTCGTCGTCGTCGCTGTTTCTCGCCAGGAAGGTGATGCGCACCGCCAGATCCTGCGCGAGCCGATCGGCCGAGCGCGGATCCACGGGGAGCGGACCGCCCGACGGCGCGGCACCGGATGGCGGCGAGGGCGGTTCCGGCCAGGACGCGTCGCCGCTCGACGGCGCGGCGGACGGCAGAAGGGGGGAGGGCAGCTCTGGAGCGGACAGATCACGGGACGGCGCATCGGCTGACGGCGGACGGGAGACGGGCCGGCCGGCAGCGGGCCCTCCTGCGGAGGGTCGGGTTGCCGAGAACCGATCCGAGGAGGGCTCGGCTGCCGAGGACAGCCCGGCGGCGGCGTCGGCGGCGACGAAAGCGGGGTCGGTGGTGGTGGGCGCGGCGGCGTCGGGCATGAGTTTGCGGTGGGCGTCGCGCAGCAGTTCCACGCTCGTGCGGAGGTCGTGGGGACCGCAGGTGCCGTGGTAGGCCAGCGCGGTGCGGGCCAGCAGGCCGGGATCGTCGAGCCGGCGGGCGGCGGTGATCGTCCGGTCGAAGACCCTCGCGGCCTCCTCCTGCTCGCCGTTGTGGTGAAGGTGGCGGCCGTACTCCAGCCCTGTCTTGATCAGCGACTCGGGCGGCCCCGCCTCGGCCCGCTCCATGGCCCTGCGCCAGTGGGTCATCGACTCGTCCCTGGCCAGGCGGTGCAGCGCCTGCCTGGCCGCGGACACCAGCAGCTCGCACGCCGCCACCGGGTCGAGGGCGTCGCCCGCGAGGTAGGCGTGGCGGGCCAGGTCGCCCGGCAGTGCCTCGTGCGCGTCGCGCAGCGCGTGGACGGTGGCGGCATGCCTGGCCCGCAGGTCCGCCTCGTCGAGCGAGTCGTAGAGCGTCTCCCTGACCAGGTCGTGGGCGAAGGCGAACATGCCGCCCCCCTGCGAGACCACCAGCCGGGCGGCGGCGGCCTGGGTGAGCAGCCGGTCGACGTGGGCGACGGGCTCGGCGGCGACGGCCGCGAGCACCCGCCGGTGGAACGCCCGCCCGAGCACCGCCGCGTCGGTCAGCAACCTGACCACGGTGGCGGGTAGCAACGACAGGCGGCGCCACAGCGTGTCGCGCACGCCCGGCGGGATCGCCGTCACCGAGCCGTTGGTGCGCCACAGCCGGGCGGTCTGCTCGACGAAGAACGGATTGCCGCCCGTGCGCAGGTGGATCTCCTCCACCACGTCGGCGCCGGGCGCGCTGCCGATCGTGCGGGCGACGAGCGCGGCCACCTGCGCCCGGTCGAGGCCGGTGAGCGTGATCACCGTGGCGCGTGACGACAGCGAGCTCAGCTGCGGCCGCAGTGGGTGCTCACCCTGCTCGACCTCGACGTCGCGATAGGTGCCGACCAGCAGGAGCCGTTCGAACCAGGTGTGCTGCGCGGCGAACTCCAGCAGCCGCAACGACGCCCCGTCGGCCCAGTGGAGATCGTCGAGCACGACCACGACGGGACGCGTCTGCGACACCGCGACCAGCGCGGTGGTCACCGCGTCGTAGACCCGGAACGCGTCGCCGCCCTCGCTCGCGCCGCCGTCGCTCGCGCCGCCGTCGCCGAGCAGCGCCGCCAGGCTCCCGTCCGCCGCCTCCTCGACGACGGGCCATTCCGTGGTACGGCGCAGCCCGCGGATGACCTGCACCCACGGCCAGTAGCCGGGCGCGGCCTCGGAGTCCCAGCAGGAACCGCTCAGCACCAGCGCGCCATCATGCCTGGCGCGCTCGGCCGCGCTGGTCACCAGCGTGGTCTTGCCGATGCCCGCCTCGCCCGTCACCAGCACGAGCCCGCCGTGGCTGGCGGTCGTCCTGCTGATCTCGGCACGCAGCAACGCGGCAGGGTGCTCCCTGCCGATGAGTGCCTGGGCGTCGTGCGTTCGCATGGTGTTCAGACGGTAGCGGTTGGTGCCGACAAAACCGCGTCGCGGACCGGCGGAGCGCCAGCTGAGAGAGCGCTCTCTCGCGAGCTACGGTGAGGTGGTGCTGATCACGCAGATCTGTGTATATCCCGTCAAATCCATCACGGGGCGGGCGGTTGACGCGGCGTATGTCCACCCGTGGGGACTGGACGGCGATCGCCGATGGGCTGTGGTCGACCACCAGGGCGACAACCTGTGGCTCGGCGAGTACCCGCGCATGCTGGCCGTCACCGCGCAGGAGCGACCCGGCGGCGGCCTGCTGCTGTCCGCGGACGGCATGCCCGACCTGGCGGTACCGCCCGCGTCCGGGCCGAGTGTCCGCGTGGGCTTCTCGGGGCTCGACAGCGCCGTGCTCGCCGCCGACGCCGCCCACTCCTGGCTCACCGATCTGCTCGGCGTGCCCGCCAGGCTGGTGTGGCTCGACGACCCCGCCCGCCGTTCCGTCGACCCCGCCCACGGCGGGCTGCCCGGCGAGGTGGTGAGCTTCGCGTGGGACGCGCCGCTCCTGCTCACGTCCGCCGCCTCCGCGCGCAGGCTGGACGAATGGATCGAGGACGGCGCGCGCGTGCGGGGCGAGCCGCCACCGGGCCCGCTGTCGCCGCTGCGCTTCAGGCCGAGTGTGATCATCGACGGCGGGGAGCCGTTCGAGGAGGGCGGCTGGCGCGAGGTGCGGATCGGCGCGGTCGACTTCCGGGTATCGGAGCTGTGCGACCGGTGCGCGGTGACGGTCATCGATCCGGTCACCCGCGTCAAGGGCAAGGAGCCGCTGCGGACGCTCGCCCGGCACCGCCGGTGGGACGGCAAGACCTGGTTCGGCATCCGCCTGGTCCCGCGCACCAGGGGCGAGATCCACGTCGGCGACCCGGTGACGGCGACCCGCGCCGGAGCCACGTGACGGCGGCCCGGGCCCCGGGAGCTCACGTGCCGTCCAGGGGGTCGACATCCCGGTGACCTGCCTCGGTCCAGGCATACCTGGACCGAGGCCGTACGTCGCCACGTAGCGACCGAATCGGCGCCCCGCGCGCCGGAACTCCGGGGGGCGGGCCTCAGCCGGTCAGCCGCTTGAGGGCGGTCCGCACCACCGCCGGGTCGCTGGTCCGCCAGAACGGCGGCAGCGAGTTGAGCAGGAACCCGCTGTAGCGCGCCGTCGCCAGCCGCGGGTCGAGGACCGCCACCACGCCCTTGTCGTCCTGCGCCCGCAGCAACCGCCCCGCCCCCTGCGCCAGCAGCAGCGCCGCGTGGGTGGCCGCCACCGCCATGAACCCGTTGCCGCCCTTGGCCATCACGTGCCGCTGCCGCGCCGACGTCAGCGGATCGTCGGGCCGGGGGAACGGCACCCTGTCGATGATCACCAGCCGCAGCGAGGGGCCGGGCACGTCGACGCCCTGCCACAGCGACAGCGTGCCGAACAGGCACGTCGCCTCGTCCTCGGCGAACTGCTTGACCAGCAGCATCGTCGAGTCGTCACCCTGGCACAGCAGCGGCACGTCGAGCCGGTCGCGCAGCGCCTCGGTCGCCGCCTTCGCCGCCCGCATCGAGGAGAACAGCCCGAGCGTGCGCCCACCCGCCGCCTCGATCAGCTCGGCGATCTCGTCGACGTAGGCCTGGGGCAGCCCGTCACGCCCCGGCTGGGGCAGGTGCTTGGCGACGTAGAGGATGCCGGAACGCGGATGGTCGAACGGCGAGCCGACGTCGATGCCCGTCCACCCCTTGTCGCCGAGCCCCCACTGCGCGGCCAGCCCGTCGAAGGTGCCGCCGAGCGCCAGCGTGGCCGAGGTCAGCACCACCGTCCGCTCGCCGAACAGTTTCTCGCGCAGCATCCCGCCCACGCTCAGCGGCGCCACGCGCAGGGTCGCCGGACGCCGGTCGGTGGCGCCGTCGAGCCACACCACCTCGGCCCTGTCGACCTCCGAGGCGTGCCCGTAGGCCTCCAGCATGCGCACGGCGGTGTCGTGCACCTCGTCGAGCGCGGTGAAGGCGGCCTTGCGCTGGCCCGCCTTGTCCGGGTCGTCCTTGTCGGCCCCGCGCGGCCCCAACGCCGTGATGCACCTGGCCGCGCTGTCGCGCACCAGCGCGAGCGTCAGCCCCAGCACCTCGGGCAGGTCGTCGACACGGCCCGGCGGCGCGGCCTCCAGCAGCGCCTTGAGGTCCTCGCCCGCCTCCATCAGCTGGTCGGCGATCGGCTGCTCGATGAGCCGCCCCACCCGTCGTACGGCCAGCGACACCGAGGCCTCCGACAGCTCGTCGGTCACCACCGACGTCACCCTGTCGACCAGCTCGTGCGCCTCGTCGACGACGACGACCTCGTGCTCGGGCAGGATCGACATGCTCTCCATCGCGTCGATGGCCAGCAGCGCGTGGTTGGTCACGACCACGTCGACCTCGCCGGCGCGCGCCTTGGCCAGCTCGGCGAAGCACTCGGCGCCGCTCGGGCAGCGCTGTGCGCCCAGGCACTCCTTGGCGCTGACCGAGAACTGCCGCCACGCCTGCTCGTTCACGCCGGGCACCAGCTCGTCGCGGTCGCCGGTCGTGGTCTCCTCGGCCCACTCCTGGATGCGCTGGACCATGCGCCCCGTCGCGCTCACCTCGCGCGGGTCGAACAGCTGGTCCTGCTCCTCCTCCGGCCAGCCCGCCGTCGCCTTGTAGCGGCACAGGTAGTTGCGCCGGCCCTTGAGGATGGCGAACGTCGGCTCGTGCGGCAGCTCCTTGCCGAGCGTCTCGGCCAGGCGGGGCAGGTCGCGGTCGACCAGCTGCCGCTGGAGGGCGATCGTGGCGGTGGAGACGACGACGGGGGAGTCGGACTCCATGGCGTGCCTGATCGACGGCACCAGGTAGGCCAGGGACTTGCCGGTGCCCGTGCCGGCCTGGACGGCGAGGTGCTCCTCGTTGTCGACGGCCTGCTGCACGGCCTTGACCATGGTGATCTGCCCTGGCCTGTCGCTCCCTCCCAGGGCGCCTACGGCGATCGAGAGCAGCTCTTCGACGGGTGGGAGTGTGGAGTCCGGCACGGCAGAAACCGTACCTGGTCGCGGCGACAGAAATGGCAGCCTTCCGGCGGGGGCACGCCGCGCCACCCCGAAGCCGCGCCCCGGGGCCGCGCCGCCCGAAGCCGGTCCCGCCGGCCCGCTCGGTGCCGCTCGGTGCCGCTCGCGCGCTCGTACTGCCCGCCCGTCGCGCCGTTGCCCGACCCGTCGCCACGCCGCCCGAAGCCGGTCCCGCCGGCCCGCTCGGTGCCGCTCGCGCGCCCGTACCGCCCGCCCGTCGCGCCGCTGCCCGACCCGTCGCCACGCCGCCCGAAGTCCCGTCTCGCAGCCGCGTCGGCAGGCCGTGCCGCCGGGCCGTTCCGGGGATCACGGCCAGGCGCACGGCCCCGCCGGAGATCGTCTGATGATCCGCTCAAGCGCCACCTGATCCGCGGCAAAAGGATGGTCACCTCTCCGTACGGAGGTGAACACATCCCGGCGTTCCAGACGCCCGTCCCCTTCGGGCGTGGCACACTTGCGGGCGTAACCCGCCAGGTCAAAGAAGATCTTCTCGCTGTGGCGCCCGGGCTTCACGGCGGGCTGTGGAAAGCCCGGTTCGCTAGGGTTTCGCAAGGTTGAGTGGACGAATAAAGGCTGGTTAAAGCAGTATGTCTGCCATGTCGGAAGTTGTCCCGTTGCCGTCATTCGGTGAAGTCTTCTTCGATGCCCGAGGTCAGGAGCGGTGTCTCCGGGTCACGTGGCACGAGGGCACCCTGGTGCTCAGCCTGTGGCGAGGAGAGATGTGCACCGGCAGTTTCCGGATGCCGATGGACGACGTCGGGCGGCTGCTCGACACCCTCGACGACGGCTACGCCGAGGCCACGGGCGAGCAGCCCGCCGCGGTCGCCCAGCCCGTCGACGAGCCCGCCGAGTACCCGGGGACGGGCCAGTACCACCGCCCGCCGCCGTTCGAGCACGAGCCGCAGCGCCCCCACGACGACCGGCCGACGGCGACCCTGTCGCCCAACGACGTCCTCGTGGCCCGCGGCGCGCCCGCCCAGCCGGACAAGCTCGTCGCCTCCTACGCCGACCACCGCGAGCCCTCCCAGACCCCCCTCCCCTCCGACGGCAGGCCCCGCCTGGCCGAGCAGCCCCCGGTGAGCGCCGAACCGATGGCCGCGCAGGGCGGCTACCCGCTGCCCGACTACCAGATGCCCGCCGAGCGCGAAGGCGCCAGGAGTCCGCACTCCACCGACCCGCTGGGTTTCCCGAGGCAGCAGGGCTCGCCGTACTCCACGCACTCCGAGCCGTTCGCGGCGCAGACCACGCAGCCGGACCCCTTCGGCGCCCGCGGAGCGGCGCACAGCACCCAGCAGGACCCGTACGGTGCCCAGGCGGCGGCGCCGCAGCCGGACCCGTACGGTTCCCAGGGAGCGGCGCCGCAGCCGGACCCGTACGGTGCGCAGGGTGCGGGGCCGGGCTCCCAGCAGGACCCGTTCGGCGCCCCGGCGGCGCAGGGCGGCCAGGCGTACGCGTCCGACCCCTACGCGCCGGACCCGTACGCGCAGGCCGCGCGCCAGCCCGCCCAGCCGTCCTACACCGACCCCTTCGCGCCGCCGCCGCGGCGGACGCAGAACACGCCGGGCGCGGTCGGCCTCGGCACGCCCATGCACGGCATCCCCGGCGCGGGCCGCAGCCGGCCCGCCCCCGCCCCCGAGCCCTACCCGCAGCCCGAGCAGCAGTACGGCCAGCAGGACCAGTACGGCCAGCAGGACCAGTACGGCCAGCCCGACCAGTACGGCCAGCCGACCTACCAGCAGGGCCCGATGGACCCCGCCGACCCGCTGGGCCTCGGCCCCGACGCCTACCAGAACCAGCAGCCCGACCCGGCCATCCACCGCCCGTACGTGAACGACCCGATGTACGTCACGGGCGAACGGCTCCGCCCCGAGCAGCAGTACCGCGACGACAGGACCGATCACAGGGAGTGGTGACCGGCGGCTCCCGATGTCCCCGGGCTCCGGACGTGTGAGAAACTAGCGGGCGGGTCAGACCCGGTCTGATACGCCCGTTTCTCGGCAACAGGGGGGCTCGTGGACGCGTCAACGGGTCTGTACTGGCTGCTGTTGGCCAGCGGCTCGATCATGGTCGCGTGGGTGGCCAGGCGGCGCGGCTGGCCGGCGCCGCTGCTACTGGTGCTGGTGGGCCTGGCGGTCTCCCCGCTGGTGCCCTCCTACGGGCTGGACGCCAATCTCATCCTCTACGTGTTCCTGCCGCCGCTGCTCTACTCGGCCGCGCTGGACAGCTCGTATCTCAGCCTGCGCGAGAACACGCGGGCGATCGGCCTGCTGTCGGTCGGCCTGGTGCTGTTCACCACGCTGGCCGTCGGCGGTGTCGTCCATCTGATGCTGCCCGACCTGCCGCTGGCCGCCGCCTTCGCGCTGGGGGCGATCGTGGCGCCGCCCGACGCCGTCGCCGCGGTCGCGGTGGGACGGCGGCTCGGCCTGCCGCGCCGGGCCCTGACGATCCTCATCGGCGAGAGCCTGTTCAACGACGCCACCGCGCTGACGGTCTACCGGGTGGCGATCGGCGCCGCGGTGGGTCACGGCCTCAGCCTGCTGGAGGGCTTCGGCGAGTTCCTCTACACGGCGGTCGGCGGCGTGCTGATCGGTCTGGCCGTCGCCGTGGTGTCCGGATGGTTCCTGGAACGGGCGCGCGACCCGCTGGTCGAGAACACGGTGATGCTGCTGATCCCGTTCGGCATCTACCTGGGCGCGGAGTCGGTGCACACGTCGGGCGTGATCGCGGTGGTGATCGTCGGCCTCTACCTCGGCCACCGGATGCACCGCACGGGCGCGGGTACCCGCCTGGTGCTCGACGCGGTGTGGAAGGTCGTCGACTTCATGCTGGAGTCGATCGTCTTCGCGCTGATCGGCCTGCAGCTGGTGCCGGTGCTGAGCGGTCTGGCCGGACGCGGAGTCTGGGAGGTCGCCGGCTACGTCGTGGCCGTCTTCGCGGTGACCGTGCTGGCCAGGTTCGTCTGGGTGTTCCCGGCCACCTATCTGCCGTTGCTGCGGAGCAGGAGCACGCCCAAACCGCCGTGGCAGAACCTCACGGTGGTCGGCTGGGCGGGCATGCGCGGCGTGGTGTCGCTGGCCGCGGCCTTCGCCATACCCGCCGACTTCCCCGAGCGCGACCTGCTGCTGTTCCTCACTTTCAGCACGGTGATCCTCACCCTGCTCGTGCAGGGGCTGACCTTCCCCGCGCTGATCAAGAAGCTGCGCGTCTCCAGCGAGCGCGAGGCGTACGAGGACAACCTGTCGGAGGCCGCGGCCCAGCAGGCTGCGGTCGAGGCGGGCCTGGCCAGGCTGGAGGAGATCCTCGAGGAGGAGGAGACCAACGAGATCCACACCGAGGTCATCGACATGTTGCGCGCCAAGTCCGAGCGCCGGGCGCTCAACGCGTGGGAGCGGCTGGGCGGCGGCACCGGCTACGGCGGCAGCGAGACGCCGAGCCGCCTCTACCGGCGGCTGCGCAGGGAGATGCTCGCCGCGGAGCGAGAGGTGTTCGTACGGCTCCGCGACGAGCGGCGGCTCGACGACGAGGTGCTCCGGCGCGTGACGGCCGAGCTCGACTTCGAAGAGGCGATTCTGGAGCGCTAGCCCATCTTGTTGTCGAGGAAGCACCACCGCCAGTCCTCGCCCGGCTCGAAGGACTGCATCACCGGGTGACCGGACTGCCGGAAGTGGGCGCTGGCGTGCTTGTTGGGCGAGGAGTCGCAGCAGCCGATGTGGCCGCACTCCAGGCAGCGCCGCAGGTGCACCCACGGTGATCCGATGGTCAGGCACTCCTCGCAGCCCTCCGGGGTGCGCGGCTGCGGGTCGTCGGCGCTGAGAAGATGGTCGCAAGTTGCCATGGCAAGAAGCTTATGACCAGTGCATGCGGCCAATTCGGCCGCACCTGTTGATCGCGGGTGGCGGTCGTCGCCGGGCAGGCCGTTCGGCGCCGACACCCCGGTGGCCAGGCCATGCGGGACGCGCTGCCGGACCACGTGACGGACGGCCTCTGCTTCGACACTGTCGTGATCACCGCAAGGGGCACGACCGTTGGCTAGGGTCGAGGTATGCGACTCGTGTCCAGCAGGTTCCTGCCCCTTGCCGCTTTCGCCGCGGTCGTCTTCGCCAGCGGGTGCAGCGAGATCAACGCGACGGTCGACAAGGCCCAGGCCTGCCTGGAGGCCCCCAAGATCGTCTCCGAGACCGTCGCCAAGATCAGCGGCCTGGTCAACGATCCCGCCGCGATGGAGAAGGAGCTCGACAACGCCGCGCAGAAGCTCGGCGACGTGGCCGACAAGGCCGCCAACACCACCCTCAAGCAGGCCACCGACGACCTGGCCGCCTCCCTGCGCCGGCTCGACGTCAACAACGTCAACGAGGCGGTCGACGCCGTCCAGAAGGTCGGCAACGACACCGCCGCCTACCTCACCAAGCTGAAGGAAGCCTGCAGTTAGTGCTCGCCGGCCAGGTGGGCGGCCAGCAGTTCGGCGCCGAAGTCGGCGCCGGGCCGCCGGATGACGGTGTGCGCGTGGTTGGCGGCGTTCTGCGTGTTGTCGTACTCGATCAGCAGGCCAGGACCCTGCAGCCGGTAGTAGTGGCCGCCACCCGGCGACAGCGGTCCCGCCCAGGCGAAGGAGAAGGCGGCCGGATCGTGCGTGCCGCGCAGCGAGGGCGCCAGGCGGTCCAGGTAGACGTCGAGCAGGCGGGCCAGCAGGTCGCGGGGGGCGGTGGCGAGCGCGCCGCCCGGCACGCCCAGCGGCTCCAGCGCCGAGGTCACCGCCGACGTGCCGGTCAGGATGTCGGACGGCGCGACGTCCGCGACGACCGCCTGCTCGCGCAACGCGGCGGGCAGCGCCGTCACCAACGCCCTGGCCAGGTCCTCCTCCAGCGGCAGCGGCCGGAGCACGGCCGCGTCGCCGTACCGGACGGCATGGGGGTTGGCGCCGAGGAACAGCGGCGCGACCTCCACCCGGCAGCCCGCGACCGTCGCCGTGACCGACACGTGGTGCCCCTCGAAGCGCCAGCCCCAGTGGTCGGCGCCGGGGCTGCCGAAGACGGCCAGATGGTAGTCGTCGCTGTGGCGGCCCCGCCGTCCCTGCTCGTCGAGGTCGAGCACCTCCTCCAGCGCCATGATCGTCACGGCCTGCGCGAAGGCGTGCCGCGACAGCGCCGTGGCCAGCAGCCGGTGCGCCGCCTTGCGCGCCTCGCCGTTCAACCCGAGCAGCGAGACCCCTGGCCTGGGCGCGGGCACGTAGGTCCAGCGCAGGCGTAGCGGGTCGCCGAACGCGTAGGTGGCCGCCTGCCACTGCTCGGTGGTGAGGCAGCCGAGGAACCGGGTCGCGATCTCCGCCATGAGCATGACAACAGGATCGCCTATCCCGGCTTGTCGAGGGGAAATGGGGCCGATTTAGCGTGGTCCCATGAACGGCACCGAGCCCGACCCCCGCTTCACCCTCGCCAACGAGAGGACCTTCCTGACCTGGCTGAGCACGTCGCTCGCGCTGTGCGCGGGCGGCGTGGCGATGGCCGCGGTCTCCGACGACGTCTTCGTGCCGTGGGCGCGTACCGCGCTGTCCGTCCTGCTGGTCCTGCTGGCGGCGCTGGCCGCCGGCATGGCCTACCCGCGCTGGCGCAACATCCAGCGCGCGCTGCGCAACCAGTCGCCGCTGCCGCCGCCCGCCCTGGCCGCCGTCTTCGGGTACGGCGTGGCCGCGGTCGCCGTCGTCGCGCTCGTCCTCATCCTGATGGCCTGAGCATGTCGGCCGAGATCTGGGATCCCGGGCTGCAGAGCGAGCGGACCCGCCTGGCCTGGGTGCGCACCGCCGTCGCCCTGTCCACGGGAGGTCTCGGCGCGGCTGGCCTGGCCGCCCGCGTCGGGCTCGGGCCGCTGTTCGTGGCGGGCTTCGCGCTGGCCGCGCTGTGCGGCGGCATCCTGCTGGCGCGCACCGGCGCCCGCTTCCGCCAGGTCCAGCGCGCCCTGCACAACGGCGACCCGCTCGACGGCCGCGCCGACGCGCTGGTCGCCTGGATCGGCACCCTCTGCGTGGTGGCCGGCTCGGTGTGCTTCGTCGTCACCATGGGCATGGCCCACCTCTAGATCGCCCAGCGCGGCGTAGGCGGGCACGGCCGGCTCGTCGACGTCCTCCTCGCCTCGGAACCCTTCGGGGCCCTGCCGGCCTCGTCAACGGGTTGCGAGGACGGCAGGAGGAGGCGGACACTCGAAGAAGACCAGCTCGGAGGTGATCCGCGTGCGCGAAGACTATGACGCGCGGGAGACGTGGCCGTTCGAGTGCCAGTGCTGCTGGCATGTCTGGCAGGAGGAGTACACCGTCAGACACGTCACCGACGACCACGGCAACGAAGTCGAGGTGTGGCTGCGAGCGGGCGTGCCCGTCCAGCCCGCCAACTCCGACAAGAGCTGCCCCAAGTGCGGGGCGGTGCAGATCACGACCTTCCCCGCCGGGTACCTGGCCAGACACCCGGAAGCGCCGGTGCCCACCCCGCGTGAGGGCGCCGCGGAGACGCCGCTGAAGTTCACCTGGCGCGCGGCGATCATGTAGGACCCGCTCCCCGGGCGCGGCGCCGGCGGGCGCCGCGCCCGGGGAGGTCTCAGGCCAGGCTGTCGAGCCAGGCCTGGTGCAGGCCGGCGAAACGGCCCGCGGAGGCGATGAGCGCCTCGGGCGGGCCGTCCTCGACGATCCTGCCGCGCTCCATCACCAGCACCCTGTCGGCGATCTCCACCGTCGACAGGCGGTGCGCGATGATGAGCGCGGTCCGGTCGGCCAGGATGGTGCGCAGGGCCCGCTGCACCATCCGCTCGCTGGGCACGTCCAGCGACGAGGTGGCCTCGTCGAGGATGAGCACCGCCGGGTCGGCGAGGAAGGCACGGGCGAAGGCCACCAGCTGGCGCTGGCCCGCCGACATCCGGCCGCCGCGCTTGCCGACCTCGGTGTCGTAGCCGTCGGGCAGCCCCGAGACGAACTCGTGCGCGCCGATGGCCTTGGCCGCGTCGACGACCTCCTTGATGGAGGCCTCGGGCCGGCCGAACCGGATGTTGTCCGCGACCGTGCCGGAGAACAGGAAGTTCTCCTGCGTCACCATCACCACGGCCTTGCGCAGGGTGGTCTCGTCCAGCTCGCGCAGGTCGACCCCGTCCAGCAGCACCCGCCCCGCCGTCGGGTCGTAGAAGCGGGAGATCAGCTTGGCCAGGGTCGTCTTGCCCGCGCCCGTCGCGCCGACCAGCGCCACGGTCTGACCGGCGGAAACCGTCAGATCGAGGGACGGCATGACGGGCATCTCCGGCACGTACGAGAACGCGGCGGCCTCGAAGCGGACCTGCCCGCGCGCCGCCGCCAGCGGTGCGCCCTTCGGCGGCTCGGGAACCGACGGTTCCTCCTCCAGCACGCCCGACAGCTTCTCCAGCGCCGCGCCCGCCGACTGCAGGGTGTTGTAGAACTGGCTGATCTCCTGCATGGGCTCGTAGAACTGGCGCAGGTAGAGCAGGAAGGCGGCCAGCACGCCGACGGTGACCTCCTCGTGGAACGCCAGCCAGCCGCCGTAGATCAGCACACCGGCGATCGTGAGGTTGCCGATGAGCTTGATGCCCGGCATGAACACCGCGATCAGCTGCATCGCACGGGCGTTGGCGTCACGGTAGTCGGCGTTGAGCCGGCCGAAGATCTCCTGGTTGCGCGGCTCGCGGCGGAAGGCCTGGACGGCCTTGATGCCGGTCATCGACTCCACGAAGTGCACGATGACCAGCGCCACCGTCTCCCTGGTGCGCCGGTAGGTGATCGCCGACTGGCGGCGGAACCACCGGGTGAACAGCAGCAGGAGCGGCAGCGGCACCAGCGCCACCAGGCCCAGGTGCACGTCGAGGATCAGCAGCAGCGCCGCCGTGCCGAACATCGTCAGCACCGCGGTGACCAGGCCGTCGAAGCCGGACTGCAGCAGCTCGGCGATCGCCTCGATGTCGGAGGTGAGCCGGGAGATGACTCGGCCGGAGGTGTACTTCTCGTGGAAGGAGAGCGACAGCCGCTGGAAGTGGTCGAAGACCCTGCGGCGCAGCTCCAGCAGGATGTCCTGGCCGATCCGGCCGGACAGGTTGAGGAAGACCTGCCTGGTCAGCGCCTGGGTGACGGCGGCGGCCAGGATGACCCCGACCACCGTCAGCAGCGTGACCGGACCCTCTCCGCGCAGCATCGGCGGGATGCCCGAGTCGATGCCGACCTTCACCAGGTAGGGGATGGCCAGGCCCGCGCCGCTGGAGCAGATGATGATCGCGGTCAGCAGCGCGATCGCCCTGCGGTGCGGCCTCAGCAGGTCGCCCAGCAGGGCGCGCGAGCGGGTGCGCAGCAGCAGGGAGACCTTCTCCGGCAGGTCGTCCTTGTTCTCCGAGGCGACGCCCCGCCAGTCGGTGGTGGCCGTCAACGCAGGGCTCCTTCCTCGGACAGGTCGGCGTCCTGGGCCAGCAGCGAGCGGTACTCGGGCACCTCGGCCAGCAGGTCCTGGTGCCTGCCGACGTGGGTGATCGTGCCGTCACGCAGCAGCGCCACCTTGTCGGCCAGCAGCACCGTCGAGGCGCGGTGCGCGATCACGATGCCGGTCGCCTCGCGCAGCACGTGACGCAGCGCCTCCTCCACCAGCGCCTCGGTCTCCACGTCGAGCGCCGACAGCGTGTCGTCGAGGACGAGGATCTTCGGCTTGGACAGCACGGCTCTGGCCAGGGCCAGGCGCTGCCGCTGCCCGCCCGACAGCGACATGCCCTGCTCGCCGATACGGGTGTCGAGGCCCCACGGCAGGTCGTGGACGAACGTCGCCTGCGCCACCTCGAGCGCCTCGCGCACCTCCTCGTCGGAGGCGTCGCGGTTGCCGAGCGTGAGGTTCTCGCGCACGCTCATCGAGAACAGCGTGGGCTCCTCGAACGCGGTGGCCACCACCTCCCTCAGCGAGCTCAGCTTCAGGTCGCGCACGTCGTGGCCGTCGATGGTGACCCGTCCCGAGGTGACGTCGATCAGCCGGGGGACCAGCGCGGTGAGCGTCGTCTTGCCCGAACCCGTGGCGCCCACGACTGCCACCGTCTCGCCCGGCCGTACGTCGAGCCGGACGTCGTGGAGCACCGGGCGGTCGGCGCCGGGGAAGCGGAAGCCGACGCCCTCCAGCCGCAGGTGGCCGCGCGGGTGCTCGATCGTCTCGGTGCCGTCCTGGATCGCGGGGACGGTGTCCATGACCTCAAGGACGCGGTCGGCCGAGGTCATCGACTCCTGCGCCATCGCCAGGATGTAGCCGAGGCTCGCGATCGGCCAGACCAGCTGCAGCACCAGCGTGGTGAACGCCACCAGCGAGCCCTGCGAGAGCGAGCCGGACCCCACCGCGAGCGCGCCCAATAACAGGACCAGGGCCAGCGTGAGGTTGGGGATCACCTCGAGGAAGGTGAAGAAGCGCGCCGACAGGCCGACCTTCTCGAGCGAGGTCGCGTGGACCTTGCGCGCGGACTCGTCGAAGGTGTCGAAGACGTGGTGGCGGCGGCCGAATGCCTTGATCGTGCGGATTCCGATCGCCGACTCCTCGACGAGCGTGGCGAGGTCGCCCTGCTCGTCCTGGACCTGGCGGGAGATCGTGATGTACTTCTTCTCGAAGCGCAGCGACACCCAGACGATGGGCACGGCCGAGGCGGCCACCAGCAGCCCGAGCGGCCAGTACATGTTCAGCAGCACGATCGTCACCGTGGTGAGCTGGATGACGTTCATGACCAGGAAGAGCATGCCGAAGCCGAGGAAGCGGCGGATGGTCGACAGGTCCGTCGTAGCGCGCGAGAGCAGCTGGCCCGACTGCCACTCGTTGTGGAAGGCCATCGGCAGGCGCTGCAGATGCTGGTAGAGGTCGTCGCGGATCCTGGTCTCGAGGCCGAGCACGGGACCGGTCTGCGTCCAGCGGCGCAGGAAGATCATCAGAGCCTCGGCGACGCCGACGCCGACCGCCAGCAGGCCCAGCGGGAGCAGGTCCGCGGTCTGCCCGGCGTCGATCACCTCCTTGCCCACCAGGGGGAAGGTGATGCTGGCGGCTATGCCGAGGATGGCGACGAGCCAGATGAAGACCAGCTTGCCGACGTAGGGGCGCAGGTAGGACCGCATGCGCCACAGGGAGTTGGAAGAGAGCAGGGGACGGCTGGGAATCTTCGTATCGGGAGGCATCTCCTCTAGGTTAAGCCCCGGGATCAAGCCGTTTTCGTGAGTTGGGGCTCCAGCATCGCGCGCACGAGGCAGGCCGTCGCGGCGGTCGACAGGACGGCCCTGACCAGGTTCCACGCCACCCACGGGCCCTCGAACTGCGCTCTCGTGAGGGTTCCGGCGGCGAGGCCGTCGTTGAGCGGGACGTTGACGGCCGAGGTCGTCACGAAACCGACCAGGTAGAGGACCAGCCCCGCCAGTATCCAGAGCGCGGCAGGTCTGGCGCGGCGGTGACGGATCAGTGCCCAGATGGGCAGGACCAGGCTGGCCAGGAAGGGCACGAGGAAGGCGGGGTTGATGATGGCGGCGTTGATGTGGTTCATGACGGCGACGAAGGTACGGTCGCCGGCGGCCGCGAGGCCGGGCATGACCGCGATCGAGAAACCGTAGTACGTGCCGGCGACCAGGCCGGTCGCCAGCGCGGAGAGACCCAGGACGATTCGCATGCCGGTATTCAAGCGGGCCGCCCGTCCGTCTCTCCATCGCTGAGACTCTCACCCGCATGCGCGCCCGTATCACCCGGTGGCCACCCGGGGCGCGGCGACGCCCGCGGCCCTCCAGGTGGTGCCTGGAGGGC